>JAFDVJ010000048.1 GCA_018269075.1 Acidobacteriota bacterium | reverse complement strand
CTGACAGCCCGCCGTACAAAACGTCCAACAGTCTGTCAGACTGTTGACAGGCGACAGCCTGTAGAAACGCTTCACACCCGCGCGGCGCCGCGGCCGGCTGACAGCCGACCGTACGTAAATCCCAAACTTCCCAAACTTTTTTGTTTGGAATGTGAATCAAGCCGGGCAAAAGGGCCGCTGATGGACGCGGATCGAGCGGATTTGCGCTGATTGCCTGAACGGTAAATCTGCGATAATCGGTCGAATCCGCGTTCGCCCGCGGCCCGTTTCTTTTTTCCGTCGATAAAAAATTCCGATTATCACTACTCATTCTTTATTTTAGCCGCTTCGGACAACGATCCGCGGTTGTAATTCGCGGCGAATTCTTATAAACTTTGTAGTAAATCCAAACAAAGCCTTCTTCGAATTGAAATTTATGAGCAAAGCAGTCCAGTTTTTAGTCGCAGTCGTGTCTTTATTTTTCATTTTCGGCACCGCCGAAGCGCAGTTCGGCACGCCGGCCGTCGACGGCGTGATCTCGCCGAACGAATACGGCGTGCATATCGACGGGCAGAACCAGCAGGGAACCGGCAGCGGGCAGACGTGGTATCTGACGTGGAACAACACGAATCTCTACGTCGCCGTGACGAACGCGAATCTCGCCGAGGGCGCGGTCCTCGCGATCGACCGCAACCCGGTTTCGCCGCCGAACGGCGGAACCAACGCCGACGGCACGCTGAACGCGCTGAACTACGATTCGACGGCGATCGGGACGCTTCCGTTTCGCGCCGATTTCCGGGCGTATTTCAAGGACGGCTACCGCGATTATCAAACCGCGAACGGCGCGAACGGCTGGAACTTCGGCGCGTCGGGCTTCGGCGCTTACGCGTCGGGCGCGGGCAACGTCCGCGAGTTTGCGATCCCGTGGTCGACGATCACCGGCGGCGGCCGGCCGTCGTCGTTTCTGTTTACGGCTTATCTGAGCTCGGGCGGCGGCTATATTTACGGACAGGTTCCGTCGGGCAACGCCGGCGGAACGACGCCGGGAAACTGGAATCGTTATTTCGCGGTCGTCGACACGAACGACACGACCAGCACAAAACCGTTCTCGCTCGACCAGACGATCAGCAGCGACGACATCCAGTTTTCCGGCCTCAAACACGACACTTTCGACGGTTATTACCGCTCGCCGTTCGGCGCGGTGACGACCGGCTCGACCGTCAATCTGAAATTCCGGACCGCGCTGCTCGACGTCTCGAACGTCTATCTCAAAGTTTATAAATACAACCCGCAGACGAACACGACCGACCCGGCCGTCGAATATCCGATGGCCTTTCTCGAAAACCGGACCGAAGGCGCGACCACTTACGCGATCTATTCGGTCAATTACGCCGCGCCGGCGACGCCGTCGATCATCTACTACAAATTCCGCATCGTCGACGGCACGGCGACCGCCTTTTACAGCGACGATTATCTGGACGATCACGACAATCTCAAGCAGGGCGGAACCGGCGCGGCGTCGGCCGGCGAGCCGTTCGACGCGTTTCAGCTGACGGTTTACGACGCCAATTTCACGACGCCGGCGTGGATTCACGACGCGGCCGTCTACCAGATTTTTCCCGACCGCTTCCGCAACGGCGACCAGACGAACGACTGGTGCCGTCCCGGCTCGACGACCGGCTGCCCGTCGCTCTACGGCGGCGCGCCGGCCAGTAATATCTTCCAGGGCGTCTGGAACACATTGATGGTCGATCCGCGCGCGACCGGCAACAACAACGCCTACGGCGCGCAGTTTTACGGCGGCGACCTGAAGGGCGTCCAGGACAAACTCGACTACATCAAGGGAATGGGCTTCGATACGATCTATCTGAACCCGATCTTCAAGGCGCGCTCGAATCACGGCTACGACACGGACGATTATCTGGCGATCGCGCCGCAATTGGGCGGCGACGCGGCGTTTCAGTCGCTCGTCGCGGCGGCCAACGCGCGCGGGATGAAGATCATCCTCGACGGCGTCTGGAACCATATGTCGCAGGACAGCGAATATTTCGACTACTACGGCCGCTCGCCGGTCGTCGGCGCGTGCGAGAGCCTCGCCTCGCCGTACCGCAGCTGGTTCAATTTCTACAACAGCAACGCGCCCTGCACGACGGCCGATTACGAGGGCTGGTTCGGCTTCGGCGGTCTGCCGGCCTTTAACGAAAACGCGGCCGTCAAGGACTTTTTCTACCGCACGCCGACGACCAACGTGACGCAGTATTGGTACGACCGCGGCGCGGGCGGCTGGCGCTTCGACGTCGCGCCGGACATCTCGCATCAATGGTGGAACGAATATCGCGGCTACGCGAAATCCTACAAATCGGACGGCCCGCTGATCGGCGAGATCTTTTTCGACGCGAGCCAGTATCTCGCCGGCGATCAGCTCGACGGCGTGATGAACTACCGTTTCCGCAAAAACGTGCTCGGTTTCGCGCGCGGCTTCGACTGGGAAGACAACGACAACAGCGGCGGCAACAAGATCGCCGGGCTGACGCCGTCGCAGTTCGACCGCGCGATGCTCGCGATCCGCGAAGACTACCCGCTGCCGGCGCAGCAGTCGATGCTCAACCTGATCGACTCGCACGACACGAACCGCGCGCTCTACACGCTCAAAAACTCGTTCGAATCGCAGTCGGAAGCCAAAGACCGGCTCAAGCTCGCGGCCGTCTTCCAGTTCGCCTACATCGGCGCGCCGATGGTCTACTACGGCGACGAGGCCGGCATCAACGCGCCGTCGCTCGCCAATAACGGCAGCGGTCTGCCGGAAGACGACCCGTACAACCGCGCGCCGTACCCGTGGGCCGACGAGGCCGGCGACGCGAGCGTTTACGGGCCGGCCGATTCGAGTTTAATCAGCTTTTACGCGGCGCTCGGCGTTCTCCGGCGCGGTCACCCGGCGCTGCGGACGGGAAATTACGCGACGCTTTTGACCGGCGACACGACCGCCAGCGGAACGGACGACAACACGTTCGCCTTCGTCCGCTACAACGCCAACGAAAAGATCGTCGTCGTGATGAACAACGGCACGACCGCGAACACGGCCCAGATTCCGGTCGGCGCGTATTTCGCGGACGGCACGGTTTTGAACGACGTGATCGGCGGCGGCGGCAATAATTTCGCGCCGGCGGCGACCTACACGGTGACGGGCGGCACGATCACCGTCACGGTGCCGGCGCGGAGCAGCGCGATCGTCTCGAATTTCGTCCCGACGGCGGCCGGCGTTGCGATCGGCGGCCGGGTGACGGACGCGAAGGGCCGCGGCCTCACGGGCGTTCGCGTGTCGCTGACCGACGCGCGCGGCGCGGTGCGGACGGCGACGACGAATTCCTTCGGATTTTACGGGTTCAAGGACGTTCCGGCCGGCGAGACGCTGATCGTCAACGCGCAGAGCAAACGGCTCCGGATCGAAAACCCGACCCGCGTCCTGACCGTCGATCAGGAACAATTCGACATCGATTTCACCGCGTCCGAGTAAATCTGTCGGTTTATTTTTCGAAGCGATGGCGGCGGTTCAACAGCGGAACCGCCGCTTTTTTTATTGAACCTGGTAAAAGGTCAGGCGCCGATCCGGCGGACGAGCTCCTGATAGCGCGGGTCGTTTTTCAGCAGATCGAAATCTTTGACGAGCCGGAGCGCGACGACGAAGCGTTCGCGCTGCTCGACGCTCTGAGCGAGATAGACGAGGGCTTTTTCCCTGTCGCCGACGCGGGCGTGGGCGAGAGCCTTGAGATAGGCCGGATAGGGCGCGAGGCCCTCGATCTGTTCGATCCGCTTTTGCCACCAGCCGCGGAGCCCGTTTTTTCTGAAGGCTTCCCGCGTCTGCTCGACCATGGCCGGCGGCTCGCCGAAGAGCAAAGACGTTTTGCAGAATGTCTCGACCGCTTCGGCGTCGCGCCCCTGACGCTCGTAGGAAAGAGCGAGCCAGTAGTAGGCGTAGCCGAAGTTCGGATTGAGCTCGATGATCTTGCGGGTCCGGTCGATCGTTTCGTCGTAGCGTTCCTGAAGATAATAATTGGTCGCTAGATCGGTCAGGATGATCGGCGAGACGGGATCGCTTTCGACGGCGAGCGCGAACTGCGCGTAGGATTCGTCGAAGCGGCCCGTGCTGCCGAGAAACTCGGCGTACCACTGACGCGCGGTCGCGTCGTGCGGGCCGAGCTCGACGGCGCGTTTGAAGGACCGCTCGGCCCCGGCGAAATCCCAGTCGTAAAAGGCCTGCGCGTAGCCGAGCGTCGCGTAGAAGCCGCCCTGCTGATCGTCGAGTTCGAGCGCTTTGCCGATCGCCGCGCGGGCCTTCGGAAAAGCCTCGTGCGTCGTCGCGCCGCTGTATTCGGGCAGCAGGACGTAGCAGTCGGCGAGTCCCGCGTGGGCGGCCGCGAAGTTCGGGTCTTTCCGGACGGCGTCCTCGAAGCTCGCGATCGCCTTCTGCAGCCCGTCGAGCGTCCGCTTGTTCCAGTGAAAGCGCCCGCGCAGATAATCCTGATAAGCTTCGGCGTTCTCGGTCCCGCGCCGGTTGAAGCGTTCGCGCTCGCGGTCGTTCATACGCAGCGCGAGCGTCTGGACGACCTTCTGGCTGATCGCGTCCTGCACGTCGAAAAAATTTGTGAAGCGGTCGTCGAAGCTGCCCGTCCAGAGCGTCGCGTTGTCGGCCGTGCGGATCAGCTGCACGTTGACGCGGATCCGCTCGCCGGCGCGCTGGATCCGGCCGTCGATGACGGCGTCCGCCTCCAGCGCGCGGCCGATCGCGGCCGGATCGTCGCGGCTTTCGGCGTATTTCAGGACCGACCGCGTCGGCCGGACGGTGAGCTCCTTCATCACGCCGAATTTTTCGGCGAGCGCGTCGGCCAGACTGATGCCGAGATATTTGTCGTTCTGTTCGGCGCTGAGGTCCTCGAACGGCAGGATCGCGATCGTCCGGATGCCGCCGATCCCGGCCGGTTTTGAACGCGGGTAAAACCAGTAGACGGCGAAAACGACCAGCGCGGCGAGCGGAACGGCGAGCAGGCCGGCCGGCCGGCGCAGCGGCGATTTGCGGACGGCGGCGGGCGCGGCGGGCGGCGGCGTCTCTTCGGCGATGATCGCTTCTTCGAGGATCTCGTCGCCGGAGCCGGGCTCGCGGACGGGCGCGATGAATTGATAGCCGCGGTTCGGCACGGTCAGGATAAAGCGCGGGTTGCGCGTGTCCTCGCCGAGCGTTTTCCGCAGGACGAAGATCGTCTGCGAGAGATTCGATTCCTCGACGAACGAATTTTCCCAGACCTTTTCGAGCAGCTCGTCCTTCGACAGAACCCGGCCGGCATTCACGACCAGATAAATCAGAACCTCGGCGGCCTTCGGCGTGAGCGGCACGAGCTCGCCCGACCCGCTTCGAAAAAGACGCCGTCTTTTCGCGTCGAGCCGGAATTCCTCGAATTCGTAAATCCCCGATTCCTCGAGCTCAATCATACCTTTTGAAAAATTTTGAAAAGTTTTGATAACAGTTTTGAAGATTTTTGAAGTTTGGTCAAGCAAAACTAAACGAAATGCAGGAATTGTTTGGCAGGGAGGACTTTAATGACGCAGCGCAACGCAAAATCGGACGGTTTTTTCAATCTTCATCTTTTCGGACGGCCCGGCGGCCGGAGAAGCCGTTCGCGGATTCTGGCGCGGTGCCTGGCCCTCGCCGCGCTCGCTTTTTTGACCTTCGGCTTCGACATCGGCGGCTGTACGACGACGGCGCCGCCGCCGCGGGTGTTCGACACGCGGTTTTACGGTCTCGGAACGAACGGCGACGCCTTTTACGGGCCGCTGACGGTTTATGCGACGGCGGTCGATCCCCGGACCGGCGACGTTTTCGTCGGCGGCAGCTTCGACACGATCGGCGATGTCGAGGCGCATAACGTCGCCTTTTACCGGCGCGTCGAAAACCGCTGGTACTCGCTCCGCGGCAAGGGCCTCGACGGGGCTTTCCCGACCGAGGTCCGCGCGCTCGAAATCGTCGGCGACCGGCTGTTCGTCGGCGGCGCCTTCACGAGGACCTTCGACGCTTCGACCCCGAACCTCAACAATATCGCCCGCTACGACATCGGCGACGGCTCGCCGTCGGCCGTCGAAGCGGGAACCTGGTCGCCGCTTCAGGGCAACGGCCTCGGCGGCAAAGTGACGGCGCTCAAAAGCTCCGGCGTCTTTTTATACGCCGGCGGCGCGTTTACGGCAAACTTCAACGGTTCGACGACGCTCAACCGGATCGCCGAGTACGATACGCTGAACAACACGTGGGCGGCGCTGCCCGGAAACGGTCTCAACGACGACGTCAACGCGCTCGAGCTATTCAGCGAAGTCTTTGCGCATCGTTTATACGTCGGCGGACGGTTCACGCAGACGATGGGCGGCACGCCGGTCACGCTGAACCGGATCGCGGCGTTCGATCTGGATTCGCGAAGCTGGCAGCCGCTGGCGGAAAACGGGCTCAACGGCGAAGTCAATGCGCTGGTCTACAAATTTGCGAACAACAGCTATGTGTTGTATATCGGCGGCAGCTTTACCGGGACGGTCGCGTTTCCGGGGCTCGAAAAGAACAATATCGCAAAATATAATGCAGTTTCCGACAACTGGCCGACGACGCTGGACGAGCAGTTTCCAGACGCCGGCCTCGACGGGCCGGTTTATGCGCTCGATCTGATCACCACTGCCGGGGGGACGACAAGACTGCTGGCCGGCGGAGCTTTCAGTCGAACAAGTCACTGCCTCTGCGCCAATACCTTAAACCGCGCCGGCGTGTTCGATTTCACCGCCAACGCGTGGACGGCCTTTCCGGGCAACGGGCTGGACGACGAGGTTTATTCGATAAAGGCCGATACGGGCGACGTCTTCGTCGGCGGAAAATTCAGAAAGTCCTTCAATGCCGCGCAGTCGCTGAACGGCATCGCCCGCCTGCAGAGCCTGCCGGCCGGGTCCGGCATTTCATTCGCCAAAAACCGCGCCGCCGCGTTCGACGATTTCAAGCCGCTCGGCGCGACCGGCGGACAGGCGCTCAATCGCGACGTGCAGGCGGTCGCGGTCGATGCGGCCGGCAACATCTACGCCGGCGGCAATTTCTCGCAGACGCTCGACGGCGCGGTGACGAACCTCAACCGGATCGCCCGTTACGATCCGGTCACGCGGACGTGGTCGGCGCTCGCCGCCGGCGGCCTCGACAACACCGTCACGTCGCTCGCCGTCATCGGCGACGATCTCTACGTCGGCGGCGTCTTTACGCAGACCTTCGACGGCTCGGTCACGCTGAACCGCGTCGCGCGCTACAATCTGACGACGAACAGCTGGTCGCCGCTCAGCCACAACGGCCTCAACAGCGTCGTCAGCGCGCTCGCGGTCAAGGACAACGATCTTTACGTCGGCGGCTTTTTCGCGCGGACCTTCGACAGCGCGGTGACGAATCTGAACCGCATCGCGCGTTACGACGTGACGACGGGGACGTGGTCGCCGCTCGCCAACAACGGGCTCAACAGCACCGTCGAAACGCTCGCCGTCACGGGCGACGATCTCTATGCCGGCGGCAGTTTTTCGCGCACCGCCGACAATTCGACCGATCTGTTCTTCATCGCCCGCTACGATCTTTTGTCCGGCACCTGGCTGCCGCTCGCCGACGAAGGCCTGAACAATGCCGTCAAGAAACTGGCGATCTCCGACGGCCGCGTCGTCGTTCACGGCAATTTCCTCCGGACCCACGACAATTTCATCGATCTCAACCGGATCGCCGCTTACGATCCGGCCGGCGAAACCTGGACCGAGATCGGCGGCACGACCGAGGATCGCAGCAACGTGCTCGCGGCGGCCGCGGCCGTGCAGTCGGGCAGCGAGCTCTACGTCGGCGGCAATTTCCGCGCGGCGGGCGGGCGCGTCGCGCTGTTTTTTACCCGGATCTATCTCGAAAAGTGGAGAACGCCGTCGCCGACGACGGACTGGTTCGACGGCGCGAACTGGACGACCGGCGCGCCGCCCGCCGTCAACGGCAACGCCGTGATCCCGGACGGCGCGGGGCAGATCGACATCGCTTCGGCGGACGTCGTGTTGAACGATCTCAATCTCAACGGCGGCACGGTGACGGTCGGGCCGGGCCGGACGCTGACGATCAACGGGATTTTGAGCCTGAACGGCGGCGTCATCGACGGCGGCGGGACGGTCGTGATCGCGAACTGCGCGCCCGAGGGAATAAGCGGCGGCGGGCCGACGGCCTACGTTCGCGCCGCGCTCAACCGCTGCGTGAGCGGCGGCCGGACCTATAATTTCGAAGTCGGCACGGCGAACGGTTATTCGCCGGTGACGATCAAGGGCGTTTCCGGCGCGGGCAATGTTTCGGTCAAAGCCAATCCGGGCGCGTATTCGGGCCCGGCGAGCGGTCTGCCCGCCACGCGGCTGGCGGGCTGGTGGCGGATCGACAATCCGGGCGGCGGCGTGACCGGCGCGGATATATATTTCAATTACCGGCCGGCGGACGCGCCGGGCGACGAAAACGCCTACAAGGCGTTTCGCATTGCGGGCGGCGCGGCGACGATGCTCGCGGGAACGGCGAACGCCTTCGCGAACCGAGTTTCGGCGGTCGGCGTGACCGGCTTTTCAGACTGGACGCTGGCGCCGCTCGCGCCGACGGCCGCGCGGGTTTCGGTCGGCGGGCGGGTGACCCTGAACGGCCGCCGCGCGATCGCCGGCGCCGGCCTCACGCTGACCGCGCCCGACGGCGCGACGCGGGCCGTGCGGACCAATTCGTTCGGCTATTACCGGTTCGACGATCTGGCCGCGGGCGAAACCTACGTGATCGCGATCGGACACAAGCGCTATTTCTTCAAGCCGGCGTCGCGGTTCGTCACGGCGGCGGACAATGTGACGGACGCCGATTTCGAGGCCGGCGCGGAAAATTGACCGGCCGGCAAATCATCATCATTAAAACCTCGGCGTCTTTGCGCGTCGAGCCGGAATTACTCGAACTCGTAAACCCCCGATTTTACGGGCTCAATTATGGTGTTTGAAAAATTTTGGGTAGTGAACCAAAAGTAATGCTTTGATCAATTGCCACTGGCTTCAGCTAGTGGAACGGATGGTCAATCGTGCCGGGCTTGAGCCGAAATCGAAATAAAATATCAATCATTAAAGCTTTAGCTAAAGCTCTGAGGAATTATTAAAAATCTCCTGTTCGGCTAAAGCCTTGGCAACGATTCACCTTTCCCACCAGCTGAAGCTGGCGGCAATTGATCAAAACCCCTCAAACCGGCATTACTTATGGTTCACTACCAAATTTTGAAAAGTTATGATTGCAGTTTTGAAGACTTTTGAAACGGGGTCAGGTCAAAATTCGCTAAAAGTTCGAATTTATCCAAGGAGAAAGAGACAGATGACAGTTTTAAGCAGGATGCGCAGCGTGTTTTTCGGTTTGACGATGCTGCTGGCGGCAAATTTCGGCGCGGCGGCGGCCGACGGCGATCTCGACGCGTTTTTCAACGCCGGCGTCACGTGGCGCGGTTCGACGGTCACGGACGCCGCCGTCCAGACGGACGGCAAAATAATCATCAGCGGAAATTTTTCGGTCGTCAACGGACGGTCTATGAATTGTCTGGCGCGGCTCAACGCGGACGGCTCGCTCGATGCGTCCTTTAATATCGGCCTGGGCGCGTCGCTCGGTCAGACCATCGCCTGTAACGGCGCCGTCAACGCCGTCGCTCTGCAGCCCGACGGCAAAATCCTCGTCGGCGGAGATTTTTCGACGTTCGGCACGAACGGTTCGCCCGATTTTCGCGGAAGGCTTGCGCGGCTCAATCCGGACGGCACGCTCGACACTTCATTTATCGGTCTTAATGTGACCGGGCCGAGCGGAATTGTCGACGATATCGTCGTGCAGCCGGACGGAAAAATTCTGATCGCGAGTTTTAATATGACAGAGTATAACGGCACGACCGTCGGATATTTTGCGCGGCTTAACAGTGACGGCTCGCTCGACACGGCTTTTAATAACAATCTCGGCGCGGGCTTTGACAATTCGACGAAAAAAATCGCCTTGCAGCCGGACGGCAAAATTCTGGTCGGCGGCGCTTTCTTCAACGTCAACGGAACGGCCTCGCACGGTCTCGCGCGGCTCAATGCCAACGGCTCGGTCGATACTGCTTTTTCGACCGCGACCGGCGGGGGAATCGGGCCCGGTTCGGTTTACGGCGTCAGCGGAATCGCGGTTCAAACGGACGGCAAAATCGTCATCGGCGGCGCTTTTATCCAGTTTAGCGGCGCGTCGCGACTCAATCTGGCGCGGCTTAATGCGACCGGAACGCTCGACGCGGGATTCGGCTCGCCGGTCAGCAACACGCAAACCGTCGAATCGGTCGTCATCCAGCCGAACGGTAAAATTCTCGTTGCGGGCGGACAGTTGTTTTTTGACGACGGCACGACTCAGCGCAGCAATGTGGCGCGGCTGAATCAGGCGGACGGCTCGATCGACGCGACCTTCAACATCGGTGCGGCCGGCGCGAACGGCGTCGGGCTTCCGTCGATGTTCCTTCAAACCAACGGCAAAATTCTGCTCGGCGGCAGTTTTACGGCGGTTAACGATAAAGCGCGGCTCGGTTTTGCGCGGCTCGAAACGAACGGCGATCTGGAAACGAATTTCACGCCGGTCGTCGGTCAGCCGGGAACCGTCAAGGCGATCGCCGTCCAGCCCGATAATAAGATCCTTCTCGGCGGCGATTTTTACGGCGCCAACGGCAGCCTTCGCCCGCGACTGACGCGCCTGAATCCCGACGGGACGACCGACTCGACGTTCAATCCCGGCGCGGATGTCGCGCTCTCCGATTACTCGGTTTCGGCGATTGCCGTGCAGCCGGACGGCAAAATCCTGATCGGGGGCGATTTTCCGAGTTACGGCGGCGCGGCGGGGCATGCCGGCATCGCGCGGCTCAATTACGACGGCAGTCTCGACGCGAACTTTAACGCCGAAACGCTTGGCGTCAGCTCGATCGCTGTCCAACCGGACGGCAAAATCGTCATCGGCGGGTTCTTTACGATGGTCAACGGCCAATCCGGGCATAATCGCATCGCGCGCCTGAACCCCGACGGCACGCTCGACGCGGGGTTTACGGCGACCGGAAATACGTGTAACTGCGGCGTTTTGAAAGTCGCCGTGCAGGCGGACGGGAAAATTCTCGTCGGCGGTTATTTCAACGAATTCAACGGGACGAGCGGCATCAATAATCTCGTTCGCCTGAATGCCGACGGTTCGGTCGACGCGGCGTTTACCACGGCCGGCGGAACGGGTTTCGATTCAATTGTTAACGACATAGATATTCAACCCGCCGACAACAAAATTCTGATTACGGGCGGCTTCAGCAATTTTAACGGCACATCGAGAGCCGGACTCGCCAGACTCCAAACGACCGGCGCTCTCGACGGCACCTTTTCCGTCGGCGCGGGATTTAACCCGAATATTTCGCCGGTTAGTCTGGCTTTGGATCCCAACGGCGGGATGGTCGTTGTCGGCGGCTTTTTTCAATATCAGGGCGTGACGCGCAATCGGATCGTCCGGATCGGACCGACCGGCGCGATCGATCCGAATTTTAATGCGAGTTTATACGACAGCGCCGAAGCCGTTGCCTTTCAATCGAACGGCAAAACGATCGTCGGCGGCGGTTTCAGAGCCTACGGCAACGCCTACGGCACGGCGCGGATCGGCTTTGCCCGCCTGAGAAGCGGCCGCAACACGGCCAATTTCGACGCGCCGTTCGATTTCGACGGCGACGGCCGGACCGATCTCTCGATCTTTCGACCGTCAAATAACCAATGGTGGTATGAGCGGAGCTCCGACGGCGCGGTGCCGAGCTTTACCTTCGGTCAGGCCGCCGACAAGATCATGCCCGCCGATTTCACGGGCGACGGCAAAACCGACATCGCCGTTTTTCGGCCGTCGACAAGTGAATGGTGGGTTCTGCGCTCGGAAGACAACACGCATTATTCGATCCCGTTCGGTCAGGCGGGCGATATTCCCGCGCCGGCCGATTACGACGGCGACGGGAAGGCCGATCTGGCGGTTTTCCGGCCGGCGACCGGCGTCTGGATCATTCGCAGGTCGAGCGACGGGCAAAACATTTTCAATCCGTTCGGGACTAACGGGGACAAACCCGTACCGGCCGATTACGACGGCGACGGCAAGGCCGATATTGCAGTTTTTCGACCGGCGACCGGCGTCTGGTGGATCAGCCTTTCGACGGCGGGCGTGACCGTGATGCCTTTCGGAATAGCGACCGATCGTCCCGTGCCGGGCGATTGGACGGGCGACGGCAAGGCCGACATCGCGGTCTGGCGGCCGTCGACGGGCGAATGGTTCGTCCTGCGTTCGGAAAACGACACTTTCTTTTCGTTCCCGTTCGGACAAAACGGCGATGTGCCCGCGCCGGGCGATTACGACGGCGACGGACTGTTCGACGCGACTGTTTTTCGGCCCGCGGGCGCGACGTGGTTCGTCAACCGCACGACCGCCGGCGTCCTGATTCAGAACTTCGGATTGCCGGCCGATCAGATCGTGCCGAATGCGTTCGTGCCGTAGGAAGCGCGGACGAAACTGCCTCCGGGAAAGGTTTCCGCATACGGAAACCTTTATTTCTTTTCGCTCTCGATCTTTTCGGCGATCCGTTTGGCGTGATTGCGGGCGATCAGCGGGATCCGTTCGTCGTTGCCGACTTCCCGGAGATACGGGAGCAGTTGCGCCGGGTCGGAAATCTCGCCGCGCCGGAGATAGCCGTCGAGGCCGTCGACCATCTGCGGGGCGTTGAGCGGCTGGTTCTCGCGCGCGAGATTCATATCGAAGATCCAGATCGCCTGGTTGGCGATTTTGCGGTATTCGTCGGCCAGCGTTTTCGCGTTCGGGTTGGTCGTCCAGTTGAACTTCGTCTCGCGCGTGCGGCCGTTTTTCGTGATTTTGAAGGTCGTGTTGCCGAGGTGCTGGTAATCTTTTTCGTATTGATAATTTTCGGTCGAGTTGAAGAAATCGAGCGCCGTCAGCGCGTCGTCGATCCGTTTGAGCGCGGCCTCCGAAACCTGCAGCGGATCGGTGATCAGCTCGTTCGAAACGCTCTTCATAAACGAGATCTTGCCGCGGCCGCGCTCGTCGTGCTCGATCAGGATCTTCGAAACCGTGAAGGCCGGCTGCGAAAATTCGTAAAAATAAGTCGGCGTGTAATCCGTCTGCGGCGAAGAGTCGGAAGAATTATTGTTCGTCGGCCGCTCGTTCTTTTTCGCCGGCGGCGTCTTGACCGTGACGGCCTCGGCCGGCGTCGCGGTCGGCGTCGGCGTCGGCGTTTCGCGGACGTTCTTTTTGACGGGCGGCCGCGTTTGCGCCGTGAACGACAGCGCGAGGCCGGCGATCGTCGTCGAAATCAAAACTGCCAGTAAAAATTTCTTCATAACCTTATTCGAACCGGACGGAAACGACCTTCGAGACGCCCGCTTCCTGCATCGTCACGCCGTAGAGCGCGCGGGCCGCTTCCATCGTCCGCTTGTTGTGCGTGATGACGATAAACTGCGTCTGTTCGGCCATCTGCGCGATCTTGTCGACGAACCGGCCGACGTTCGCGTCGTCGAGCGGCGCGTCGACTTCGTCGAGCAGACAGAACGGCGACGGCCGGTAGCGGAAGATCGCCATCACGAGCGCGATCGCCGTCATCGCCTTTTCGCCGCCCGACAATAAAAGGATGTTCTGCAGACGCTTGCCCGGCGGCTGGGCGACGACCTCGATCCCGGCTTCGAGCACGTCTTCGGCTTCGAGCAGCGTCATCTCGCCGCGGCCGCCGCCGAAAAGCTCCTGAAAAAACTCGATGAAATTCGCGTTGATCGCCTCGAACGCTTCCTTGAACCGGGCGCGCGAGCGTTCCTTGATCTCGCGCAAAGCCTCTTCGGCGGCCGCGATGCTGTCGATGATGTCCTGCCGCTGCGACGTCAGAAACAGCAGCCGCTCCTCGGCCTCGGCCAGCTCTTCGAGCGCGAGCATATTGATCGCGCCGAAGTTTTCCAATTTCTCGCGCAGCTCCTCGGCCCGTTCGCGCGCCGTTTCGAGCTCGAAATCCGCCGGCACCTCGTGCGTTTCGACCAGCTCGACGAGCGATTGATTCAATTCGTGCGCGCAGTTTTCGTTGACGCCGCGCAGCTTGGTGATCGCTTCGGTCTGCCGGATTTCGAGCGCCGCCCGCTCGTTGCGCGCCTCGGCCGAGCGCTTGTTCAATTCGGCGAGCTCGTCGCTCATCGCGTCGGCCGTTTCGCGGGCATTTTTAAGATGCTCGGCGGCCTCGGCGAGTTCGTTCTGTTCGGCTGCCTGCTCGCTTTCGGCGAGCGCGATCTTTTCGTCGATGGCGGCGATCGAATCGGCCAGCTCCTTTTGTTTGCCCTCGGTTTCGAGAATTTCGAGATTCTGCCGCGCGAGCCGCGAATCGAGCTCGCGGAGCTCGTTTTCGACGCGCCGGAGCGCGCTCTGCGCCGACCGCCGCCGTTCCTCGCTCGTCGCGGCGAGCGTCCGTTTTTCGCTGAGCGCGGCGTTTTCCGCTTCGGTGCGGGCGCGCGCTTCGTTCAGCTCGTCGGAGATCGCGGCCAGTTGGGCGGCCGCCGCGCCGCGCGCTTCCCCGGCCTTTTCGGCGCTCGCGCGGGCTTCCTGCTGGCGGTTCCGCAGCTCGACCGTTTCGGCGTCGATCTGGACGATTTCCTCGCCGACGACCCGTTTGTGACGCTCGGCCCGCTCGGTTTCGGCGCGGGCCGATTTTTCCTGGATTTCGAGACCGAGCAGATCGCGTTCGACCTGGACGATCAGCGACTGCAGATCGAGGATCTGTTCTTCCTTTTCGGCCAATACTTTGCGCGCTTTTTCGGTTTCCTTTTCGGCCGCCTCGGTCTCTTCGGCGAGCGCGCCGAGCGCCGCTTCGAGCTCGCGCAGCTCGCGCTTAAAGGCGAGCAGCGACGAATTCTTCTCGTTCGCCTGCGCCTTGCCGCTGACGAACAAGCGCCCGCCGTAAACGTAATCGCCGTCGGCGTCGACGAGGTTCGAAGCGCCTTTCGCGCCGCTCAAATCGGCGGTCAGCTCGAGCGCCGTCTCGCGCGGGAAAACCTCGCTCAAAACTTCCGCCAGCTCGTCCGAAACGCCGATCAGCCCGGCGATTTGCGATTTATGAGCAGCCTTTTGTTTCGCGTCTTTGCGCTTTTGCGCTTTGGCGTTAAAAACCAGCACCGCGATCCGCCCGAGATTCGATTTTTTCAAATATTCGACCGTTTTCTGCGCGTCCGTCTCGGAATCGACGAGGACGGTCTGCAGAAACGGGCCGAAGAGATTTTCGATTGCCTTTTCGGCTTTTTCGTCGACGTTGAAGCGGTCGGCGAGCGTGCCCGCGAATTTGACGCCGATCTTCGCCTGTTCGGCGAACAATTTCTGCACGGCCGGCGCGTAGACGGCGCGTTTCTCGTCGAGCTCGTGGAGCGTGTCGAACCGGTTTTTGCGCCGCGCGTATTCCGTCTGCCGCTCGCGCAAAGTTTTTTCGGCCGTCTGGAGCGCGCCGCGCGCGGCGCCCGATTCGCCGAGCAGCCGCTGCTTTTCCGTGTGCAGCTCCCGGACCTTTTCGCGTTTTTCGCGGAGCGATTGTTCGAGCCTGACGGCTTCCTCGGCGTGGCCGGCGTGCGTCTCCTCGGCGCGGACCTTTTCGCGCCGCAGCCCTTCGCCGCGCTCTTTCAAACGTTCGAGACTGCTTTCGAGCTGGCGGTCGATCTCGGCGAAGCGCTCGACGGCGGTCGTGTGCCGGAAAACCTCGCCGCGCGTCGTTTCGAGCCGGGCTTCGATCTCGCGCAGCTCCTGCAGCCGGGCCTGATATTTCTTCTCGGCGGCCTGAAATTCGAGGATGTTCTTTTCGGCCTCGGCGAGCTCCTGCCGCTCGTCTTTTTTGAGCCGTTCGATCTCGGTCTTGAAAAGCCCGAGCCGCTCGGCCGTCGCTTCGGTCTCGTTTTTCAAAACGCCGTAGCGGATTCTGAGCGCTTCGACCTGTTCCTGCCGGTAGGTCTTTTCGCGCGCGTTGCGGTCGCGGACGAGGACGTTTTCGGCGTGGCGCGCGCGGATCTCGGCGAGATTTTCCTCGGCTTCGCGCGCGCGGTGCGTCGCGTCGCGAAACTCCTCGTCCTTTTCGGCGACCTTCGCGAAGCTCGCGCGTTCGTGCGCGACCGCTTCCGTCAGCTTTTCGTCGAGCTCATTGACGAGCGCCGTCAGATATTTTCCCTCGGCCGTGAACAGATTTTTCAGGAGCACGCGGAATTCTTCGCGCAGGAGCTTGTAGCGGCGCGTTTTCGCGGCCTGCCGCCGGAGCGCGTTCGCCTGTTTGTCGATCTCGGTGACGATGTCCGAGATCCGGCTCAGATTGGTCTTCGCGGCTTCGAGCCGCGCCTCGGCGGCGCGCTGGCGCGTGCGGAATTTCGAGATGCCGGCCGCTTCCTCGATCAGCCCGCGCCGGTCCGACGGCTTGGCCGACAGGATCTGCCCGATGCGGCCCTGTTCGATGATCGCGTAATGCGCGCCGCTGAGGCCCGTTCCCGCGAAGAGATCCTGAATGTCGCGGAGCCGGCACGTTTTGCCGTTCAGCTGATATTCGCTCTCGCCCGACAGATACAGCCGCCGCGTCACCGAAATCGCCTCGCCCGGAGCGAAATCGAGCGCGAACGAGCGCGGCCGCCAGTGGCGTTTCGGTTTCGCCTTTTTCTCGATCGTCTGCACCGAGCCGACCTGCGCGGCCTGCACTTTTTCGACTTCTCCGGCGTCCGCGGCGCGCAGTTCTTCGGTCTCGCCGACGGCCGTTTCGGCGCGTGCCTCGAAATCGGCGACCTCGACCGCGTTTTCGTCGAGGTCGCTCAAAGCCTCGTCGATCCCGCTCAGATCTTCCTCGTCGGAGCCAAAAAAGACGTCCTCGCTGCGGACCAGATGCAGCACGACCTCGGCCATCCCCGACGGCTTGCGCTTGTTCGTGCCCTGAAAGACGACGTCCTTCATCTCCGCGCCGCGCAATTGCTTGGCGCGCTGCTCGCCCAAAACCCAGGCGATGCTTTCCGAAACGTTGCTGTTATGAACGACTATATTCCCCGCAACGAAATTATGCGTCTCGTCGATGCTCAGATCATAAACATACGCATCGGTCGGCTCAATTTCCCTGACTTCGACGATCTCGTCCCAAAAAATATCGGAGCCGGCAAGGTTTAATATTTCTTTCAGAGATTCTTCGGCAGGCTGCGAATTTTCGCTTAATCGGCGGATTTGTGAGACGACTTCCGTTAATCCCTGTCTGCTAGGTTCACAACTACTTTCATTGTAGGCAGCTAATTTAGGAAACTGCTTTTTGTTCGGTTTTACTTTTACTTTTGCCAGCTTTGTCGCTTTGCGCACGAGCTCGGCCGCAGTCGGTACCAGATCACGGTTTGGATTATCGGAAACAGCAATATTTTGTAATTTTTCGAGAGCTTTTTGTTTTTCTCCGACAAATGTTAATTTTTTAGAAATATTGGCCAGTTGTTTCGAACCGTAAATTAAAACCGAATAATAAGTGCGAATATTTTTCTTTTCGGTATTGGACGCGTATTTTCTTTTAGGCCGTAAATAGGCGAAAAAACCAAGCTGTAAAAGCAGGGAAATTGTTTGCTTTGCAAGTTTTTCGCTCGCCGTTGCATATTCGATATAGTTCAATAACTTGCCGTTACTTTTCTGAGGGCGCGAACAGATATAGGCATCTCCTTCGAAAAGCCCCGAAAGAAAAGCCCATTTTATGTCATCGTTCGCCTGAAACACTTGTGGCGGTACTTCTTTTTCAAAGGAATTTGAATCGATCGAAAAATTGAAAAACTTTTCAAGTATTTGGCATAAAGATTTCGAGAAAATCAAACTGTCTGTTGCCGTGGGTTTATAGTTTTTCTGGCAGACGGGCAAACCAAAAAGGTTTTCGGTTACTGCTTCGAAATATTGATTAACTTTTTCATCCGAATTAACGAACCAGACAGCGTTTGAACCGGAGTTTCGTCCTTCAGCAATTATCAAGCCTAGAAACCTCGCTAGTTCAGGGGAAAATTCGTTGGGGAACTGAAGTTTTCCGTTTCCCTTAGATTTAATACGATTTTCAAACGGTGGCGGCTCAAAAGCATCTGACAGCTTTTTTAACTCGGAAATGTTAATAGACTGACTGCTTCTTAGTCCGCTAACCGATGTTTTTTGAGCACCGGCTTGATTTGTCCATTTTTCGATGGTTCCGAACCGTCGTTTTCCTTTTTCCGTCCACTTCCTGAGTTCGGCAGAGTAAGGTATGAAAACATTATCGGCGTAATTGAAGGAATTGAAATAATTGTCGAGTGAAAAACGGACTTGACGCTCGGTGGTTTTTAAAACGCGCGGAACGGCGATTTTTAAGCCTTTTTTCAACTCGTCGGCACGAAGCGCGCGCAGTTTTCCGTGTTCGAGCGTGAACAGCGGATGATACGGCGTCGCCTTGATTTCGCGGCCCGCGCGTGTCCGAACGTATAATAATTTCCCGGGCGTTTCGCGTTTGATAAAGGCAGAAACTTTTCGCCGCTCGATTTTCAATGTTTGCGGGTTGAGCGAGAGAATTTCGACATCCTGTGGATTCTCGCGCGTTAGAAAACCGTCGTCGAACTGTTCGGTCAGAAAACAGTTTTCGAGTGCGTTTTCGACCAGCTCGCGGATCGGTTTTTCTTCGCCGCCGGCTAACGTGACAAGCGTATCGCCGCTGACGCATTTGCCGCATCCGTTGGGCCCGACGACCGCGGTGATGCCGTTTCCGGTGAAGACGATTTCGGTATAGTCGGCAAACGATTTGAAGCCGGTGATTTCGAGACGTTGAAGTTTGAACATTATTTAGCGCTTTCGGGTAGAGTTAGCACTATATTTTCGGGATTTCGCGGGGCTAAGTCAAATGAGAAGCGGAAAAGTGGAAAAGTGGAAAAGTGAAAAAGCGGAATCTTCCAAATGAAAAAAATTCGCTTCGACCGCGCGAAGCGAACTTTTTCCCTTTTAAACTTTTTCCCTTTTATACTTTAGAAATCTTCATCGCGGAGATTGCGCAAACCCTGTTTTTCGGCGCGCTCGTTGTCGAGCTCGGTCAGGACGTCGAGCAGGAAGTTGGTGTTGCTCGAAACGCTGATGACGACCGGGAATTCGATTTCCGAGGTCGAAAATTCGAACGTGCCGCTGTTGATCTCGATGATCTGGCGAAACGCCGTGACGCCGTTCTGGCCGTTGCATTCGGCATCGACGATCTTGCCCTCGTTAAACGAAACGCTGGCGAGCGCGAGATCGGATTTCAAGACGAGCAGGCCGGTCATCTTCGCGCTTTCGATGACCTGGACGGCGTCGAAGATCGAGACATAGGCGAGATTGCCGGCGAAGGTCACGTCGGTGCGGACCTTCTGCGGCGTCTTGTCGCGATTTTGGGCGAATTCCGGGCGGCGCGCGCGGCGGATCGCTTCGAGGCCGGGCGCGACCGAGATGCGCGGATCCAAAAGTTTGGCTTCCTGCAGGCGGTCGTAGGCGAGATCGAATTCCTCGCGGCCGATGTAGAGATTGACGAGCGCGAGACACTGGCGCGCGGCCTCGTCGAGATTCTTCTGCGAGATGCAGATGTCGCGCATCTTCTCGCGCAGCGAAATCGAGCGCGGGCTCCGTTCGATCGATTCGTGAAGCAGCTGAAAGGCCTTGTCGGGCGAGCGGTATTTGACGAAAAGATCGGCGTCGAGGAGCACCGATTCGATCGAGACTTCGCTGACCGGAATGGAAGGTTTATCGTAAGTTCTGTTCATAATTCACCCTTTTGAACAACTTTGTTCAACCTTTTAAAACTATCACATTATTTTACGAAAAGTCATCAAAATTTTTACGGTGTCCGTAATGACCCAGTCTTAAGTCTTGAGTCTTGAGTCTTAAGTTCCGGCCCCGGCAAGGTCGGAGGTTTCTATCGGGCAGTCATAGGACTCAAGACTCAAGACTTAAGACTCAAGACTTATGGTCTTTGAAAAATAAATCCGACAATCATTCCGAATTGAGCCTGTGGAACAGGCGGCAGATTTTAGCTACAGGCGCAAGCCTGTAGAAAGCGCGCCCAAACGAGTTAAAGCCCCGAAGCGGGCGACAGAAAACGAATGCGCCGCGCCGCTGTCGCCCGTTTCACGGGCTCGGGTCAATGTTTCGACCTGACCACGGGCTACACCCGTGGCTATTATCCGGCGCCCGTTTCACGGGCTTTTAAGGAATATTTTATTGACGGATTTAATTTTCAAAGACCATAAGTCTGAGGCATTACCCGTGTCCGGGAAAAAAGGAACGCCCGCTGCTCGCCGTGGTCTGGATTACGGGCGAATCTGAGCGGATTCGGCGGAATCCGGCGGAAAAGAAAAATCGCGGGCCGCGAAAAAGCCCGCCGGCGGTCCGATTTTACCGGTCGCCGGCGGGCTTCGAATTGGTTTGCGGGAGTGTTAAGCCGAACAATAATTCAACTTAGAAATCGAACCGCAGACCGACGCGGATCTGGCGCTGGCGATAGGTGCGCGTCGGAACGAGGAACGTGTCCTTGAAGGTCTGGATCTGCGCGGCCGTCGCCGTCGAGCTCAATCCCGTGAAGTTGATAAATTCCGCGCCGTAGCTGAAAACCGCGGCGTTGAGAATGTTATCGAACTGGAGAACCGGGCGCAGCTTCATCCGTTCGCCGAGCTTCCATTCACGCGTGACGCTGAGGTCGAACGTGTAGAAGCTCGGACCGATTCCGGCGTTGCGTCCCAGATTGCCGCTTTTCGCGCCGATCGGCTGGAGCGAGAACTGCGAGGCCAGCGCGTCGGGGAACGGCGAGCCCGGTTCACGGTATTTGATGTCCTTCAGATTGCCGCTGAAATTCAGGCGATCCGTGCTGACGTCGTCGAGGTTGCGGTCGCTGCCGCCGCCGCTCAGGTTGAACGGGGCCGAGCTGCCGTAGCGGAAGAGCGGCGAAAAGCGGAGTTTGCCGAACCACCACGGTGTGTCGAGGGTCGCCGACAACGCGATGCGGTGATGGCGATCCTGCAGGCTGCGCGCCCATTCGCGGCTGAAATCGCCGTTGATTTCGGCGTTGGCCGTGTTGTTCAGACCGTCGTCCTTGGTGGTCGAAAGCGTGTAGTTAAAACGCACCGTCGAGCCGAACCCGTAACCGAGCTTGCGGTAGCGGCTGCGGAGTTCGAAGATCAGGCCCTGATAGAACGAGTTGCCGCGCGAGCCGATGCGCGACGTTTCCTCGACCGTCGAGTCGGGACGGAAACGGGCGATCGCGGCGAGCGCGATGCCGATCGGCGCGCCGGTCGCGTTGTTGTTCTGACCGGTGACGGCGACAAGCGGCGCGGTCGTCGAAGTGTTCGTCGTGTTCAGGTTGACGAAACAGTTGACGGTCGTCGTCGTGCAGGTCGTCGTGCCGTTGGCGGCGGTCGCGATGCCGCTGCCGTCGTTCGTCGCGCCGAGATAGAACGTGTAGGCGCGCGTCGGCGAGAGCTGGAACGGATTGGCGAGCAGGTAAGCCGTCCAGTCCGAGTAGCCGGCCGGCAGGACCGGCGCGTTCGGGTTATAGTCGCGCCACAGGTGAACGGTCTTGTTCCACGTGTAGTTGACCTCGAAAACCAGTCCCTTGTAGATTTCGCGTTCGAAACCGATGTTGAACTGGTAGCTTTCCGGGATTTTCAGGTTCGGCTCGACCGAGCGGAGCGGGTTGCCGGCGCTCGTCACGTTGGTCACGAAACCGGTGCTCGAATTACACGGCAGCGTCGTGACGATCGTCGCGCAGGTCGCCGTGATCAGATTCCGGAGTTCGGTGGTCGAAGCGTAGCTGTTCGGGAAGTTGTTGGCGATCGCCGCGAGGATCGGAACGCGGCGGACGTCGGTCGCGCCGGTGCCGATCGTGTTCGAATCGAACGAGATCAGGTTGGAATTCTGATTCTGGATCGAATCGCCGACCGTCCGGAGCAGCACGCGGTTGTAGAAGATGCCCGCGCCGAAACGGATCACGCCGCGGCCTTTTTTGAACGGATCCCAGGCGAGCCCGATGCGCGGGCCGAAGTTGTTGTTGTCGGAGACGGCGGTTTCGCGTTCATAGCGCAGACCGTAGCTGAACGTGACGTTCGTCAGCGGTTTGAACTCGTCGTTGAAAAAGATGCCCCAGTAAGTATTTTTGACGTCCTGCTGGGTGCCGAAATTCTGGCGGTAGCGCGAGATCACGTTGTTCTGGAAGTTGAGCACGCTGCCGAAGTTGAACGTGCCGGTCGCGTCGCCGAGACCGAGCGTTTCCGAGCGGACGTTCTGCACGTCGGCGCCGAATTTGAACGAGTGATTTTTCCAGATGTAGGTCAGCGAATCCTGAAACTGCCAGCGCGTTTCCTTGCGCGAATCGGCGAAATTCTGGCTCGTGCTGGTCGTCGAGTTGCCGGCGATCAGCGTTTTGACGCTGTTGCTGACCGGGTCGCGATAGCTGATCAGCACGACCGGATCGAGCGGCGCGACCGTCTGGTAGCTCGGTTCGTAGATCGAATACTGCGAACGGAACTGGTTGACGACGTTCGAGCCGAAAACCTGATTGTCCGTCAGATTGAACGCCCGCGTGTTGTTGTTGCGCGCCTGAAAAGCGTCTTCGATGCGGGTCGTCGCGGCGCCGGTCGTCCGCAGGTTGTTTTTGTGTCCGTACTGCAGACCGAACGTCAGATCGTTGTTCTTGAACAATTTGTGATCGATGCGGGCGGTCAGGATGTGGCTCTTGCTCGGCGTTGCGAAAAGCTTGCGGTACGGCTGGACATAGGCGGCGGTCGGCGGCACGCTCGTGCAGGCGGCCGCGCTGCTGTTGTCGCAGGTCTGGTCGCCGCCGGTCGTCGTCGGCAGCGCGAAACGCGGGTTTGAGCCGACCGGCACGTAGGCGTCGATCAGCGTCGTGTCCTGCAGGTTGTCGTATTCGTACGCGACCGAGAAGAACGTCCGGTTGCGGCCGCTGTAATAGGGAAGAATCACCGGGCCGCTGAAAGTGAAGCCCGGGTTGTAATCGGTCAGCGACGGGCGCGGAATCGCGCGGCTGTTGTTGTACCACGTATTCGCGTTCAGGTTGTCGTCGCGGAAAAACATAAAGGCGCGGCCGCGGAAGTTGTTGCCGCCGGCGCGCGTCCGCAGGTTGATGCGGCCGCCCGAAGCGCGTCCGTATTCGGCGGAAAACTGGTTGGTGATGACCTGCACTTCGGCGATCGCTTCGAGCGACGGCTGAAAACGGTCGCGCGACGAGCGGTCGTCATTATTGTCGAGCCCGTCGATCGTCAGGTTGTTCGAATAGGCGGTTCCGCCGGAAAGCGAAAAATTTCCCTGTTCGAGCGGCGTCGAGCTCGCGTTGGACAGCCGGTCTTCGGCGAGGCCGTTGGTCGAGAGCGATTCCTCGCTCGTTCCGCCGAGCGTCAGTACCAGGTCGAGCGCGTTGCGGTTGAAATTCGGAATTTCCTCGATCTCGCGTTCGGTGACGGTGCCGCCGACGACCGTGCGGGACGTGTCGATGACCGGCTCGTTGTCGCCTTCGAGCGTGATGACCTGTTCGGCGGCGACGCCGGCCGGCGCGAGATTGAAGTCGAGCTGGACGTTCTGGCCGGAAACGGTCACGAGATTGGTTTTTTCCTGCGGGGCGAATCCCTGCATCGTCACCTTGATCGTATAGGTTCCGGGCGGCAGCTGAACGAGCCGGTAGCGGCCTTCTTCGTTGGCGACGACCGTGCGCTCGGCGCCGGTTTTCGTCTCTTTCGCCGTGACGCTCGCGCCGACGATCGGCGCGCTGTTCGAATCGACGACCTGACCGCTGATCGTGACGTTGTCGAGATCCTGCGCGAACGACGGGCCGTTAAAAGCCATCAGGCATAAAATTACAAAGATGAAAGACAAAGGGAGTCTTCCCATACTACTTTTCATTTTCTTCTCTCCATTTATCGGGGCGTATTATTACAAATAAATTCTTTTGGTTATGAAATTAACGCTTACAAATGAGTTATGGTCATTTGTCCGAAATATAATACCTGGTTATTTCGGTATAAAGGGTGAATGACAATTTTTGCGTAAAACGGCGAGATTGTAAAGGGAGACGGGCTTCGGGAGGCTTGAAGACGCAGGGATTTATTCGTCGTCGTTTCTAATTCGTTTGATGGAAACATTTAAGCGCGAGATCGGGATCAGCGCCTCGGATTCGGTAAATTTTTCGACCGGCGGCGTGAACTCGCCCATATGGTTGCGCAGATATTCGAAAAAGCGTTCGAACTCGCTCTGCATCGCGTCCATCTTTTCGCGCATATTGAGAATGATCTCGACGCCGGCGAGATTGACGCCGAGCTCGCGCGTCAGCGAGAGAATCACTTCGAGCCGTTCGAGATCGGCGTCCGTGTAAAGCCGCGTGTTGCCGTCCGAGCGCGACGGCTTTAAAAGCCCCTCGCGCTCATACAGCCGGAGCGTCTGCGGATGAATCTCGTAAAGCTCCGCGACCGCGCTGATCGTATAGGTTTTCGTCTTCTTTTTCATTGTTCTTCGATCTTCGGCCTTCGATCTTCGGTTTCCGATTACAAAAAATCCGAAATCCGAAATCCGAAATCCGAAATCATTCCAGTCCCATCGTCCGGCGCGGATTTTCCGGGTTCGCTTTTTCGAACTGCCGGAGAATCTGTTTCGTCTCCTCGGAAATCACGCGCGGCAGCTTGACCTGAACCTCGATAAACTGGTCGCCGCGCAGAGTCGGATTGCGCAAAGAGGGAAATCCGCGCTCGCGGAGCCGGAATTTCTGACCCGATTCGGTGCCGGGCGGAATTTTAAGCTGCGCCTTGCCCTCGACGGTCGGCACCTCGATCTTCGTGCCGAGCGCCGCTTCCGGGACAGTGATCGGGATCGTCACGTAAATATTGTCGCCCTTGCGCGTGAAATGCGGGTGCTTGCCGACGTTCGTGATGATGAAGAGATCGCCGGGCTCGGCCCCGAGCCGGCCGCCGTGGCCTTTTTTCGGAATCCGCACGCGCGAGCCGGTATCGACGCCGGCCGGAATCCGGATCTTGACCTGTTCGGTCTTCGGCGTCGTGCCCTTGCCGTTGCACTGCGAGCACGGCTGGCGCCGCCGGCCGGTGCCTTCGCAGTCGGCGCAGGTCTGCGAAAACTGCAGGCGTCCGCCGCTTTTCAGAACCTGTCCGGTGCCCTTGCAGGTCGGGCAGACGACGACCGGCCCGCCGGTGTCGCCCGCGCCCTGGCAGCGCGAACACTGCTCGCTGCGGTTGACGGTGATGTTCGTCGTCAGGCCGTTAAAGGATTCCTCGAAGCTCAAGGCGAGCGGAATCTCGATGTCGCGGCCCTTTTTCGGCATCGGCCGCGGCGGTTCCGGCTCGCGTTTCGTGCCGCCGCCGAAAAGATCGGAAAAGATGTCGCGAAAGCTCGACGTGCTCGAGCCCGATCCGCCCTGCTCGAAATTGAAGCCCGAAAAATCGAAGCCGCCCGTCCCGCCGCCGCGGCCGGCGCTCGACGCGCCCGCGCCGAACGGCGAATCCGGATCGAGATTGTCGCTGTAATAGCCGAAGCGGTCGAAAACCTTGCGCTTTTTCTCGTCCGAGAGAATGTCGTAGGCTTCCTGCACTTCCTTGAATTTTTCCTCGGCCGCCTTGTCGTTCGGATTGACGTCCGGATGATATTTGCGCGCGAGCCGCCGGTAAGCCTTCTTGATCTCGTCGGCCTTCGCGTCCTTCTTGACGCCGAGAATGTTGTAATAATCTTTGTTTGCCATTTTTGCTGGTTCGCGGTTCGCGGTTCGTCGTTCGTTGCATTTATGATTTTCAACGAACGACGAACCGCGAACCACGAACGGATTTTCAAAATCGAGCGCCGTTCATCACGGCTTTTGAAGTATCGCAAAATCAGCCGCTGCCTGCAAGAATTTACAGGCAAACGGCTGATTAATTTCAGGCGTTCGGATTTTCGCCCTTTGCCTTATTTGTTTTGCCTTACTTCTGTTCGTCGACGTCGACGTATTCGGCGTCGATGACATTGTCGTCGCCGCCCGACGAGCTGCTGTCGCCGCCGCCGGCCGTCGCCGACGATGCCTGTTCGTCGCCGCCGGCCGCGCCGCCCGCGCCCGTGCTCGCCTGGCTGTAAAGCACTTCGGCGAGCTTGTGCGAGGCGGTCTGCAGACGGTTGAACGCATTGTTCATCGCGTCGGCGTCGTCGCCCGCGAGCGCCGTCTTCGATTCGGCGATCGCCGCTTCGATCTCGCCGGCCGCCGCCGAATCGAGTTTGTCCTTGTTCTCGCCGAAGGTTTTTTCGACCGAGTAGACGAGGCCGTCGAGCCGGTTGCGCGCTTCGATCGTTTCCTTGCGCTTGGTGTCTTCGCCGGCGTGCGATTCGGCGTCCTTCATCATCTTGTCGATCTCTTCCTTCGAAAGACCCGAGCTCGATGTGATCGTGATCTTCTGCTCGCGGCCGGTGCCGACGTCTTTCGCCGAGACGTTGACGATGCCGTTGGCGTCGATATCGAACGTCACCTCGACCTGCGGGACGCCGCGCGGTGCCGGCGGAATGCCGACGAGATGGAACTTGCCGAGCGTCTTGTTGTCGGCCGCCATCGGGCGCTCGCCCTGCAGAACGTGGACTTCGACCGAGGTCTGGTTGTCCGAAGCGGTCGAGAAGATCTCGGATTTGCGCGTCGGGATCGTCGTGTTGCGCTGGATCATCTGCGTGAACACGCCGCCCAAGGTTTCGATGCCGAGCGTCAGCGGCGTCACGTCGAGCAGCAGGATGTCGGTCTTTTCGCCGCCGAGCACCGCCGCCTGAACGGCCGCGCCGAGCGCGACGACTTCGTCCGGGTTGACGGTCTTGTTCGGGTCCTTGCCGAAATATTCCTTGACGATCTCCTGCACTTTCGGGATGCGGGTCGAACCGCCGACGAGGACGATTTCCTGAATGTCCTTGGCGGTCAGGCCGGCGTCCTTGATGGCCTGTTCGACCGGCGGCATCAACCGTTTCAGAAGCGGCTCGATGAGCGCTTCGAACTTGGCGCGCGTGAGCTTCATCACGAGATGTTTCGGCCCCGAGGCGTCGGCCGTGATGAACGGCAGGTTGATCTCGGTTTCCATCGCGCTCGAGAGCTCGATCTTCGCCTTTTCGCCGGCTTCCTTGAGCCGCTGGAGCGCCATTTTATCGGTCGTCAGGTCGATGCCCTGATCCTTTTTAAATTCGTCGATGATCCATTTGATGAGCACTTCGTCGACGTCGTCGCCGCCGAGGTGCGTGTCGCCGTTGGTCGATTTGACCTCGACGACGCCTTCGCCGACTTCGAGGACCGAGACGTCGAACGTGCCGCCGCCGAAGTCGAAAACGACGATCATCTCGTCTTTCTTCTTGTCCAAACCGTAAGCGAGCGCGGCCGCCGTCGGCTCGTTGACGATGCGCATCACTTCGAGACCGGCGATCTTGCCGGCGTCCTTGGTCGCCTGCCGCTGCGCGTCGTTAAAATAGGCCGGGACCGTGATGACGGCCTTGTCGACCTTCGCGCCGAGATAGTCTTCGGCGGCTTTCTTGAGCTTCTGCAGCACCATCGCCGAGATTTCCGGCGGGCTGTACTGCTTGCCCTGCGCGTCGACGCGGACGTCGCCGTTGCCGGCGCGCTCGACCTTGAACGGCACCTGTTTGATCTCGCCCGAAACCTCGTCGAAGCGGCGTCCGATGAAGCGCTTGATCGAATACAAAGTATTCTCGGGATTCGTCACGGCCTGGCGTTTGGCGACCTGGCCGACGAGACGGTTGCCGTCTTTGGTAAAAGCGACCACCGAAGGGGTCGTGCGTCCGCCTTCTTCATTGGTGATGACAACCGGCTCGCCGCCTTCCATAACGGCGACCACCGAATTCGTCGTTCCCAAGTCAATACCGATAATTTTACTCATCTTATTAATTTCTCCTTAAAAACTCTTTATGATACCTGCTTCCCAAGCCGTTGATCGCAAAATTCAACGACAGGTTGAATGTGTTCATAGAATAATATATGAGTGTGTTATTGTCAAGTTTATTTCAATCGCCGAATGCAGAAAAATTTCGGCGCTTCGATCGGTTCGCGCGCCGTCCGTCCGGGCCGGATAATTTCCCGGTAAATGCTGTAAGTCGGCGGCTAATTGGTGTAAAATCTCGTTAGTTCAGCGTTGACTTTTTCGAGCAAGGGAATTCACAGATGTTTAGGGACAATACCAAATACCAGATGATCGACGAAAATTCGCCGGCGAACGAAGAGCGTTTTTTCGCTTTCGTGACCCAGAGCAGCGAAGGCGTGTGGCGCATCGAGCTCGAACGGCCGGTGCCCGTCGATCTTCCGGCCGACGAGCAGATCGAACTGTTTTTCAGATATTCGGTGCTCGCCGAATGCAACGAGGCGATGGCCCGGATGTACGGTTTCGCGGCCGCCGGCGAGCTCGTCGGCGCGCGGCTCGGCGAGCTGCTGCCGCCGGAAGATCAGAACAACATCGATTACCTGCGGGCCTTTATCGCTTCGAATTACCGGCTCGAAAACGCCGAGTCCCGCGAAATCGACCGCGACGGCCGGCCGAAGATCTTTCTCAACAACCTGACGGGCATCATCGAAAACGGCTCCGTCGTGCGCGCCTGGGGAACGCAGCGCGACGTGACCGCGCAGAAGGAAGTGGAAAAAGCAAAAGCGCATCTCGCGGCGATCGTCGAATCGTCCGACGACGCGATCATCAGCAAGGATCTGAACGGCGTCATTATGAGCTGGAACCGCGGCGCCGAAAAAGTTTTCGGCTACACGGCGGCCGAGGCCGTCGGCCGTTCGATCACGATGCTGATCCCGCCGCCGCTGCTGTCGGAAGAAACCGAGATCCTCGGCCGCATCCGGCGCGGCGAATCGATCGAGCATTACGAGACGCGGCGGCAGCGCCGGGACGGCACGCTGATCAACATTTCGCTGACCGTTTCGCCGATCCGGAGCGAGTCGGGACAGATCATCGGCGCGTCGAAGATCGCGCGCGACATCACCGAGCGCAAGGCGACCGAGAACAAGCTGCGCGAATCCGAAGACCGTTACCGGACCTTGTTCACGTCGGTCGATGAGGGCTTCTGCATCTTCGAGATGCTGTTCGACGCGGACGGTCGGCCTTCCGATTATCGTTTTCTCGAGGTCAATCCGGCCTTCGAGCGGATGACCGGGCTCGAAAACGCCGTCGGCCGGACCGCGCTCGAAATGATCCCGAATCTCGAGCTTCACTGGGTCGAGACTTACGGCCGGGTCGCCCTGACCGGCGAAGCCGTCCGGTTTACCGAACGGTCCGAAGCGATGGGCCGCTGGTTCGACGTTTACGCGGTCCGCGTCGGCGGCGCGGAAAGCCGCCGGGTCGCGCTGATCTTCAACAACATCACCGAACGCAAAAAGGCCGAGGAAAAACTGCGCGAATCCGAAGAGCGGTTCGCCAAGGCCTTCAATTCGAGCCCGCTCGTTCTGACGATCACGTCGCTGAAAACCGGCCGGCTCATCGAGGTCAACGAGACTTTCGTCACGGCGACCGGCTACACGCGCGAGGAAACGATCGGCCGGACGACGGACGAGCTCGGCCTCTGGGCCCGCGCCGGCGATCGCGAGCAGGAACTCGGGCTCGTCCGGAAAAACGGCGAGATCCGCGATCTCGAATACGTTTTCCGCGTCCGCGACGGCCGCGAGATCGTCGGCCTGCTCTCGGCGCAGCAGCTCGAAATCCGGGGCGAGCCGTGCGCGCTGACGGTCATCCAGGACATCACCGAGCGCAAGAAAGCGGCCGAAATCTCCGAACGCTACCGGCTGCTGTCGATGCGCGCGCGCGACATCATTTTGTTTTTCCGGCCGGACGGGCGGATCGTCGACGCCAATCGGCTGGCGGTCGAAACCTACGGCTACGAACAGTCCGAGCTGCTCGAAATGAGCATTCACGATCTGCGCGCGCCGGAAACGCTGACGGTCATCGACGAACAGCTCGCCCGCGCCGACGACGGCGGAACCCAGTTCGAGACGCTTCACCGGCGTCGGGACGGCTCGACGTTTCCCGTCGAAGTGACTTCGGTCGGGGCCGACGTCGGCGGCGAACGGCTGCTGATCAGCATCGTCCGCGACATCACGGAACGCCGGAAAAACGAGGAAATCGTCCGGAAAAGCGCCAAACAGCTCGCGCTCGTGACCGCCATCGCGCCGGTCTACATCGCCCAGTGCGACAGCGAGCGGCGCTTCAAATTCGTCAATAAAGCATATGCCGAGCGGTTCGGTCTGCGGCCCGAAGACTGCGTCGGCCGGCCGATTGCCGAGATTATCGGCGAGCGGACGACCGGTTTGATCGACCGTTATGTCGAGACCGTTTTGACCGGCCAGCCGGTCGAATTCGAGCTCGAAATCCCGTATCCGAAGATCGGCAATCATTATATGCACTGCTCTTACGCGCCGGAATTCGACGAGGACGGCCGGGTCGTCGGCTGGGTCGCGGCCGTCACCGACATCAGCGAAAGACGCCGGATGGAGGAAGCGATCCGCGAGAGCGAGAGCGGTCTCCGGAAAATGGCCGACGCGATGCCGCAGGTCGTCTGGATCGCCGACGAAAACGGCGAAGTCTATTATTACAACCACCGGGCCTCGGAATTTGCCGGCATCGAAAAGGGCGTCGACGGAACGTGGCGCTGGCAGCCGGTTCTCCATCCCGACGATCTCGAAGCAACTGTTTGCGAGTGGGAAAAATCGGTCGCGGAAAAGACTGTTTACGCCAAGGAACACCGGCTTCAGATGAAGGACGGCGGTTTTCGCTGGCATCTGAGCCGCGCGATTCCGGTCTTCAACGAGCAGGGCCGGGTTTTGAAGTGGTACGGCACGGCGACCGACATCCACGACCTCAAACAGACCGAGGATGCGCTGATCAAGGCCGAGCGCCGCGCGTCGGAAGAATATCTCGCGCTGCTGTCGCGGATCGTGCCGGTCGGGCAGACGCTCGGGACGGCGCGCGACCTGCTCTCGATCTACCGTGCGCTGCACGACTTCGTCCGGGCGACGATGCCGTGCACGGCGTTTTTCGTCTCCTTCTACAATCCGGAAAAAAGCCTCCGGACGGCCGCCTACGCGTGGGGCGAGGAAGGCGAGGTCGACATCTCGCTCCTACCGCCGATGCCGCTGACCGCCGACGGCGGGCCGAATTCGCAGGCGATCTTCGAGAAAAAATCGGTCGTCGTCAATCGTTACTGGGATCTGATGAAGAACCGCCCGCACGTCGTTCTGCAGGACAACGGGCTCAATCCGAATTCTTCGCTGGTCGTGCCGATGAAGGTGATGAGCCGGATCATCGGGACGCTCGAAGTGCAGGCCTACGAGGAAGGCGTCTTCACGAACGAGCATATCATCGCGCTCGAAATGGTCGCCAACCTCGCGGCCGTCGCGATCGAAAACGTCCGGCTGCTGCAGGTCGAGGCCGAGGCGCGCGAGGCGGCCGAGACCGCGAACCGCGCCAAGGACGAATTCCTCTCGGTCCTCTCGCACGAGCTGCGGACGCCGCTCAATTCGATGCTCGGCTGGATCCGGATGATGCGCGCCGGCGTGCTCGACGAGGAAAGATCGCGGAAGGCGGTCGAGGTGATCGAGCGCAACACGCTTTTGCAGAACAATCTGATCGAGGATCTGCTCGATGTTTCGCGGATCATCTCGGGCAAGATGCGGATCGAGAAGGAGGCGGTCGATCTGGTCGGCATTTTCGGCGACACGATCGAAAATCTGCGGCCCGTCGCCGCCCAGAAAAAAATCCGCTTCGAGTTCGAAACGGCCGAAACCTCGCTGATCATCCACGGCGACGCGACCCGGCTGCAGCAGATCCTGACGAATCTCGTCCAGAACGCCGTCAAGTTCACCGACGAGGGCGGCCGGGTCGAGATCCTCCTCGAACGCCGCGGCGATTTGGCGCGGCTCGTCGTCCGGGACGACGGGATCGGGATCGACGGGGAGATTCTGCCGCATATTTTCGAGCGTTTCCAGCAGGCCGATTCTTCGACCAAACGGGTCTACAGCGGTCTCGGCCTGGGTCTGACGATCGTCCGCAATCTCGTCGGACTGCACGGCGGCGTGATCACGGCGAAAAGCGACGGCGCCGGAAAGGGCGCGACCTTCACGGTCGAATTTCCGCTGACCCGCGAGTTTCTGGAAAGATCGACGGCGACCGGCAAAGCGGCCGCCGCGGCCGAATCGGCCCTCGACGGCGCGCGGATCCTGCTGGTCGACGACGACGCCGAGAGCCTCGTGCCGCTGCAGGTTTTTCTCGAACGCGAAGGAGCCGAGATCGTCCTCGCGACGTCGGCCCGCGAGGCGCTCGAAAAGCTCGCCCGCGAAAATTTTCATATTCTGATCACCGACATCGGGATGCCGGTCGCTGACGGCTACGATCTGCTCGCCCGCGTCCGCCAGCTGCAGACCGAGCAGAACGCCTTCATCACGGCGATCGCGCTGACGGCCTACGCCTCGTCCGACGACCGCCGCCGCGCGCTCGCGTCGGGCTTTCAGGATCATTTCGCGAAACCCGTCGACTACGACGAGCTCCTCGCGACGGTCAAAAAAATCTTCTTTAAAGTGGAGAGTGGAGAGTAGCGAGTGGAGAGTTCGGGGAATTCTTTTAACTCTCCACTCTCCACTCTCCACTCTCCACTCTTTTCTCGCTACTCTCCACTCTCCACTCTTTCATCTTCCTTCATCAGTTTGGCGACGTGAAAAATGTAGTGGATGCCCGAGGCGAAGGCGAGCAGGACGACGACGAAGTAAACCGTCGGCAGATAGAAGCTGTAGTCGAGATAGGCGGCCAGCAGGATCAGCGCGACGGCGACGACCTGCACGAAGGTGCTCAGCTTGCCGAGCCACGACGGCTTGAAGCCGTGAAAGCCGGTCATAATGTTGATCGCGCCGGCGACCGTCACGATCAGCACGTCGCGGCCGATGACGGCGGCCGTCACCCAGAAGGGAACCGGCAGGTGGCGGACGTGCGTCTCCAGCACGTTCGGCATCGCGAGCACGATGAAAGCGACCGTCATCAGCAGCTTGTCGGCGATCGGATCGATGATCGTGCCGAGCTCCGACTGCTGGTTGAAGCGCCGCGCGACGAAGCCGTCGACGCCGTCGGAAATTCCCGCGACGAGAAAGACGAACAGCGCCCAGCCGCTGTAGCCGTAGAACAAAAGGCTCGCGAAGACGGGAATCAGAGCCATTCGCACAAAGGTCAGGAGATTCGGGATGGTGACAACGTTCGAAGCCATTTCAGGGTTTGCGACTGGCGGCCGGCGGCCGGCGGATCGACTTGAAAATCGTTCCGGCCGTCGCGCCGAAACCGGAAAATTCGTGACAAACAAAGGAATTATTATCGCTTTCCGGCTGCAAATTGCAAACCGTCAACCGCAAAATCAGGCGCATTTGAGCTCGATCAGAGAAATTTCCGGCGGGCATTGATAACGGATCGGCAAGACGACCGTGCCGATGCCGCGCGTGATGTAGATCTGCGTCGATTTGCGGCGGTGGAGACCGTTTTTCAGACGCCGCGGCGGCAGGATCCGCCGGTCTTCGTCGCGCAGCTTGACCTGGCCGCCGTGCGTGTGGCCGCTCAGCATCAGATCGACCTCGAGCCGCGCGGCCTGCCGGACGATCACCGGATTATGCGCGAGCAGCAGCTTCATCTCGTCGGGAAAGCTCCCGTGGAGCGCCGCCCGGAGATCGGTCTTGCCGACCATATAATCGTCGACGCCGCAGAGCCAGAAAGCGGCGTCGCGCGCCGTGAAACGAAAGCCCTGATTGATCAAAACCTCGATGCCCGCGCGGCGGAACGAATCCGTGACGAGCGCGGCGTCGGTCCAGTGATCGTGGTTGCCGAGACAGGCGTACGTGCCGAATTCGGCGCTCAGACTTCCCAAAACCCCGGCGACCGGCTCGATGTATTCCGGCTCGTGCGAAACGTAATCGCCCGTCAGCACGAACAGATCGGGCTTCAGCCGGTTGGCGACGCGGACGGCGCGCTCGATGTGTTCGAGGCCGGTGAACGGGCTGTGATGAATGTCCGAAAGATGGATCAGCCGGAAGCCGTCCAGTTTTTTCGGCAGCCGGCGCAGCCTGATCTCGATTTTTTCGAGCGACAGGCTGCTCGCTTCGGCGAGCGCGTAGCGGGCGAACTGCGACAGATTTCCGGCGAGCTGGCGGAGCGGTTTCTCCGAGCCGATCGCCGAAGTGATCCGTTTAGACAGTTTTACCTTTGGTGCGCCAGGCTTCATCCGTAATCAAAAAATTTTGGGGTTCCAATAATAATAGGTAAGACAAACCGATTTAACCACCAAAATCGAAAAAAGTCCAGAACCGTTGGATTGGAAACGGGCCTAAAAGTTTGCAAAAAATCGACGGTTTGACATATTCTTATGGCAAGATGAACGGAAAAAATTTATCGACTGACGCCCTGGAAATGATCGCCAACCGGTTCAAGATCTTGTCGGAACCGCTGCGTCTGCGGATTTTACAATCGCTTCAGCACGGCGAGAAAAGCGTTAACGAGCTGACCGAAGCGGTCGAGACCAGCCAGCCGAACGTCTCGAAACATTTAAAGATTTTGCAGACCGCCGGGCTCGTCAAGCGCCGCCAGACGGGCAATACCGTTTATTACGCGATCGCCGACGGCAGCATCTTTACGCTGTGCGAGCTGGTCTGCGATTCGCTCGAAACCCGACTGAAAAATCAGGCCCAGATTTTTTCGTCGAACTGAGTCCTCACCGAACCGGACGATTTCCACGCCGTCGCTTATTAGCCCCGCTTAAGCAAAAAATCAGGGAAATTTTTAAAAAACGAGATTTCGGCTTGACTTTGAGTATCATATAACTATATGGTTATATCATTAGGTCGGGTGGCCGGGATGCGGTATCTTCCCGTCGGCGAAAGACGATCGTTCCGGCGATCTGCAAAAATCCGGAGCCGCCGGCCGAAAATTTGGAATTCAATGAAATTCGCCGTCCCGAATTTCGATATCTTTCGGCAATGTACGTCATCGGTTTAATTTTAAGTGCGGCAATCGGTCTTTCGCTCGGCCTGATCGGCGGCGGCGGCTCGATTCTGACGGTGCCGATTCTCGTCTATTTTCTCGGCGTCGACGCCCACGAAGCGGTCGGAATGTCGCTCGCGGTCGTCGGCGCGACGAGCGTTTTCGGCTCGTACCTGCATTTCAAGCGCGGCAATCTGAATTTTCCGGCGGGCCTGTTGTTCGGGATTGCCGGCATTGTCGGGGCGTTTCTGGGATCGCCGCTGACGACACGCGTCGCGCCGAACATCCTGCTCCTGATCTTCGGCGCGCTGATGTTCGTCGTCGCGGTCTCGATGCTCTGGCGGAAAAATTATTCCGAGACCGACGCGCCGCGGCAGCAGGTTTTGTGGAAGGCGCTCGCGGCCGGTTTCGGCGTCGGCGTCCTGACCGGCTTTCTCGGCGTCGGCGGCGGGTTTCTGATCGTGCCGGCGCTCGTGATGTTCGGCGGGCTCGCGATGAAGGAAGCGATCGGCACGTCGCTGTTCGTGATCTTTCTGAACTGCGTCGCCGGTCTGATCGGCCACGCCAGCCAGAATCATTTCGACTGGAGCCTGACCGGACAGGTGATGCTGCTCGCGGTCGGCGGCGCCGTGGTCGGGACGATCCTCTCGCACCGGATCGCCGCGCATCGCCTGCAGACGCTCTTCGCCGTGCTCGTTCTGGCCGTTTCGGTGTTTTTATTTGTGAAGAATTATACGGTTTTATTCTAGAATTAAATTAAGGGCTAAAAAAAATTTTCCGGAGGTAAAGACTATGAAGTTCAAACAATTTTATTTAGGCTGCCTGGCGCACGCGTCGTATTACATCGGTTCGGGCGAAGAAGCGGCGATCATCGACCCGCAGCGCGACGTCGAGCAGTATCTCGCCGAAGCCGCGGCCAACGGTCAGCGGATCAAATACATCATCGAAACGCACTCGCACGCTGATTTCGTTTCGGGGCATATCGAGCTGGCCGAAAAAACCGGCGCGGAGATCGTTTTCGGCGAACGCGCGAACACGACTTTCCCGACGCATAAGGTCAAGGACGGCGAAGAATTGATGCTCGGCGCGATCCGGCTCAAATTTCTCGAAACGCCCGGTCACACGCCCGAGGGCATCACGATCCTCGCCGAAAACACCGAAGACCCGGCCGAGCCTTTAAAGATGTTCACCGGCGACACGCTCTTTATCGGCGACGTCGGCCGTCCCGATCTGGTCGGCTCGAAGGGCTTTTCGGCCGAGCAGATGGCGGCGATGCTCTACGATTCGCTCTATGAAAAAATCCTGCCGCTGCCCGACGAGACCGAAGTTTACCCGGCCCACGGCGCGGGCTCGCTGTGCGGCAAATCGCTGTCGAAGGAAACCTGGTCGACGCTCGGCGTTCAGAAACAGTTCAACTATGCGCTCCAGCCGATGACGAAGGACGAATTCGTCAAAATCGTCGCCGCCAACCAGCCCGAAGTGCCGGCCTATTTCCCGAAGAGCGCCGCCAAAAATCTCGAAGGCTCGCCGGCGCTCGAAGACCTGCCGAAACCCGTCGCGCTCTCGACCGAAGAGATTCTCGCCTTCGACGGCGTCGTCGTCGACGTCCGCCAGAACTTCGAATACGGCGCGGGCCACGTGCCGAATGCGATCAACATTGGCCTCGGCGGCCAGTTCGCGAGCTGGGCCGGCACGCTGATCGCGATCGGCACGCCGGTCGCCGTCGTCGCCGACACCGCCGAACAGGTCGACGAGGCCTTTATGCGGCTCGCCCGCGTCGGCATCGAGACGGTGCAGGGCTTTATTCTTTACAAAGACTACGAAGGCGCAAAGAAAACGGTCGAACAGGTGCCGGCCGCCGCCGTCAAAGAGCTAATCGAAGCCGGTAAAAACTTCCAGTTCGTCGACGTCCGCCGGCCCGCCGAACACGCCGCCGGCCACGCCGTCCAAACGCTGAATATTTCGCTCGACGCGCTCCCGAAAGAGATCGACCGGCTCGATCCGGCCGTTCCGACCTACGTCATCTGCCAGACCGGCTATCGTTCGAGCGTCGGCACGAGCATTCTCGAAAACGCCGGCTTCAAAACGGTTTACAACGTCACGGGCGGCACGAAGGCGTGGATCGACGCCGGTTTCGAAACCGAAGTTTCGGCCTCGGCCTGCGCGAGCACCAGGTAGTTTTTTTATCGCGGCGGGCCGGTTTCGCGCGCCCGCCGCTTTTTCGAAATTTTATGCTGAAAGAAATTTTAGGAGCGCTTTTCGGAAGCGGAAGCGCGGGCGTCAAAAACGTCTCGGCCAAAGAGGCCGCGCAGTTTGTCAAAGATAAGAACGCGCAGTTTATCGACGTCCGGAGCGCCGGCGAATACCAGAGCGGCCACGCCAAAAAAGCGGCCAATTTCCCGCTCGACACGCTCGCGCGCGATCTCGACCGGCTCGACAAGAGCAAGCCGACCTACGTGATCTGCCAGAGCGGGATGCGCTCGCTGCGCGGCGCGTCGATTCTCGACGAGGCCGGTTTTAAGGAAGTTTACAACGTCACCGGCGGCACCGTTGCGTGGAAAATGGCCGGTCTGGAAACGGAGAGATAGTTTTTATGAAGAGTTTGCTGCTGATTGCGGTGCTGGCCTTCGCCAATGTTTTCGCGATGCCGTGCGGAGCGGTTTCCGACATCAAACAGGTTTCCGTGCAGGAGGCGAACGAGGCCGTCGGCCGCGCCGGCGTCCAGTTTGTCGACGTCCGGACGCCGGACGAATTCAAAAGCGGTCACGCCGCGAAGGCCGTCAACATCCCGCTCGACGTGATCGAAAAGGAATCCGCCGCGCTCGATAAGGAAAAGCCGGTTTATCTGATCTGCCGGAGCGGCCGCCGCTCGCAGCAGGCGGCCGAGACCCTGAAAAACGCGGGCTTTAAGGAGATCTACAACGTCACCGGCGGAACGCAGGCGTGGACGGCGGCGAATCTGCCGCTGGAGAAATGATTTTATGAACGATATTTACTGGCTCGTCGGGATTATCGGCATCTGGCTGCTCCTGCAGCTCGTGATCCTGCCGAAGCTCGGCGTTTCGACCTGAATGCGCGGCGCGTGCGATGTCGGGTCGCGACATCGAAAAACAACCAAAACGGAGCCTGAAACGGAGGAACAATCGGAATGAAGGTCAATATGGGATCGATCGACCGCGCGATTCGCGTAATCTTCGCGGTCCTGGTGGCGGTTTTATATTTTACGGGGCAGATCGGCGGAACGGTCGCCATTGTTCTGGGGATTCTGGCGGCCGTGTTCGTCCTCACGAGTCTGATCGGCTTCTGCCCGCTTTATCTGCCGCTCGGAATTTCAACCAGAAAAAAAGACTAAAAAACGGAGGATAAAAAATGAGTGAGAAATATCGGATCGTCGTCGTCGGCGGCGGGACGGCGGGGATTTCCGTCGCGGCGCGGCTGTGTCGAAACAACTCGGGAGTAGCGATCATCGAGCCTTCCGAAAAGCATTACTACCAGCCGTTGTGGACGCTGGTCGGCGGCGGCGTCGTCGCGAAAGAAGCGACCGAGCGCGACGAAAAAGACTACATCCCGGCCGGCGCGGTCTGGATCAAAGACCGGGTGACCGAGTTTCTGCCGGACGAGAACGCCGTTCTGACCGCGGGCGGGAAAAAGATCGGGTACGATTATCTGATCGTCGCGGCCGGCATCCAGCTCGACTGGGCAAAGGTCAAAGGCCTGCCCGAAGCGCTCGGCACAGACGGCGTCTGCTCGAATTATTCCTATCAGACGGTCGATAAAACGTGGGAATTCCTGCGCGCCTTCAAGGGCGGAACGGCGATTTTCACGCAGCCGAACACGCCGATCAAATGCGGCGGCGCGCCGCAGAAGATCGCCTATCTGGTCGACGATTATCTTCGCAAACAGGGGCTTCGCGACAAATCGACGCTCAAATTCATCAGCGGGATGCCGACGATTTTCACCTCGCCGCATTACGCGCCGACGCTCACGAAACACTGCGCCGACGCGGATATCCGGACGACCTTCAAGTACAATCTCACCGAGATCCGCGCGGCCGCCAAAGAAGCGGTCTTCACGCAGGTCGAGACGGGCGAGGAATTGATCGAAAAATACGATTTCATCCACGTCACGCCGCCGATGAGCGCGCCCGATTTCGTCAAGCAAAGCGCGCTCGCGAACGAGGCCGGCTGGCTCGACGTCGATAAGGCGACGCTTCAGCACGTCAAATACGCGAACGTCTTCGGCCTCGGCGACGCGAGCAGCCTGCCGACCTCGAAGACCGGCGCGGCCGTCCGCAAACAGGCGCCGGTGCTCGTCGAAAATCTCGAACACGCGCTCAGGGGCGAGCCGCTGACGGCGAAATACGACGGCTATACGTCGTGCCCGCTCGTGACCGGCTACGACAGCCTGATCATGGCCGAATTCGGCTACGACCTGAAGCCGCAGGAGACTTTTCCGTTCGACCAGAACAAGGAGCGCTATTCGATGTATCTCGTCAAACGCTACGTCCTGCCGCAGCTTTACTGGCACGGAATGATGCGCGGCCGCGCCTGAGAGCGTGTCGATCGACACATAACGAAAAGCGGGACGAAATCAAATTTCGTCCCGCTTTTTTCTCTGGTTTCGAACCGGTTTAGTTGTGGTAATTGTACCGCAGCGCGATGCTGTCGCCCGAGGCTCCCAGCTGGAAGTTCTGAACGGCCGCGTTGCTCGAATTTCTGATCCAGAAAACGCCGTCGCGCCAGACCGCGATGTCGGCTTTGCCGTCGCCGTCGTAATCGCCCTGTACCGGGAAGTCGGTCGCCGTGCTGCCGAACGGGATCTGCGTGATCGTGCTCGTCGCGCTGCCCAGATAGAACCAGTTGTAAACGCCCGAAATGCCCTGCGCGACCGCGAGGTCGGTCTTGCCGTCGCCGTCATAGTCGCCCGGCACGACCAGATCGTTGATCGTCCCGAACAGCGTGACCGCGACGCCCGCCGTCGTCCGGTTCATCCAGAACTGGCCGCGGCCGGAGCCGTCGTTGCGTCTGATGACGAAATCGTTCTTGCCGTCGCCGTCGTAATCGCCGGGCGCGGGTTTGTCGCCGGTCGTGCCCCACGGCACGAACGTGATGTTGCCCGACGGGTTGTTGTTCGAGCCGAGATAATACCAGACGCTCGACGCGCCGGCGCGGTAAACGGCCGGATCGGCCTTGCCGTCGCCGTCGTAGTCGCCGATGACCGACGGATCGTCGCCCGTCTGGCCGAAGGTCACGACTCTGACCGTGTTCGACTGGCTCTGCAGAATGTAGAAGAAGGAATTGAACGGCGCGCCGGCTCTCCAGACCGCGATGTCGTCCTTGCCGTCGCCGTCGTAATCTTCGGGCACCGCCGTGTCGCCGCCGACGCCCCAATCGGCCGCCGCGGTCGAGCCGCTGCCGTTCAGGTTGTAAAACCAGCGAAGCTGTCCGCCGACGTTTCTGATGACGCCGAAGTCGGTTTTACCGTCGCCGTTGAGATCGAGCACGGCGTCCGCCGGCGTCGCCGAGCACGGCGTCGTCGTCGAGGTGTTGCGCGGAACCGGCGCCGTCACAACGTCGAAGTCGAGGTTGTTGTTGTCGGTGTCCGTGCAGCCGCCGTTCTTGCGGACCGCGCCCTGCGTCGAGGTCATCGCCGTGTTGTTGTTGACCGACGTGCCGCCCTCGCCGTTGCCGGCCGTGCCGTTGCCGGCCGCGCCGTAGGCGACCCAGTCGACGATCGCCGCGAGCTGACCCGCGCTGCACGGCGTCGCCGTCGCACCGCAGGTGTTGATCGGGAGCGAAGCGCCGTTGACGAGCGCGACCTTGCCGCTCGCCGCCGACATCGTCAGGTTGGTCGTCGTTACGTCGGGTGTCGGGAGCGCCGCGCCGGCCGATCCCGTCGGACCGAGCTGGACGAGATAATACTGACCCGGATTGAGCGTCACGTTCGGCAGCGCGAAGGCGTTGCTGGCGGTGCTCGCGAAGTTGCCGACGGCCGAGCCGTAGTACAGCGACAGACCGTTCAGCGACTGCGGGCTGCTCGAAATGTTTTTGATCTCGACGTAGTCGAAAAGATAAGTTCCCGTGCTGCCGCCGCCGCCGCCGTCAACCTGGCTCAGAACCAGCGTCGTCGAAGCCGCGCTCGCCGAGGCGTTGAAAAAAAACACGCTCGTGATTATCGCAAAGATAAACAAAAAGCCTGAAGCAAATTTTCTGTTCATTAGTCTCCTCTTCTTAAGTATTGAAATTAATATAGTTCAAATATATAGAAAGCTGTCCGCGCTGGCATTCGAAGACACTCGCGCTGGTGAAAGGGGCTTAATTTGCAAATCTACAATTTTGACTAAGAATATCACAGAAAAGTCGGAAATCGTTAAGCACCCGCGGGCCAAATTCAAAGAAAATTAACGGAAAGGAAGTTTTTTCTGGTAAAATCTGGGGAACGGAGAGAATTTTATCTGAAATGAAGGCGGCACGATTTGTTTTACTGTTTGTTTGGCTTTCGATTTCGGCCTTTAACCTGCCGGCGCAGACCGAAAAAAAGGACGATGACGAGCCGATCCGCGTCGATACGCAGCTCGTCGACGTGCCGTTCGTCGTGACCGACAAAAGCGGCAAGCCGCTGCTCAATCTCAGGCAGAACAATTTCGTCGTCTACGAGGACGGCCGGAAACAGGAGATCGCCGAATTCGCCGCGACGAACGCGCCGTTCGAGGTCGCGCTGCTGCTCGACACTTCCGGCTCGACGCGCGCCGACCTGACGCTGATCCAGCGCGCCGCCGCCGGTTTCATCGCCTCGCTGCGGCCGGGCGACCGCGTCTCCGTCGTCGCTTACCGGACGGCCCGGGTCAACGACCAGAACACCGCCCGGAGCGAGGTGCTGAACGCGCTGACCGACGACCGCGCCAGTCTCAGAAACGCGCTCGACGCGGTCAAAACGAGCAACGGCACGCCGTATTACGACAGCCTGCTCGACGTCGCCGAAAAGGTTTTCGGCGAAAAGCCGCGCGACGAGGTGCGCGGCCGCCGGGCGCTCGTCGCGCTCACGGACGGCGTCGATTCGGTGAGCGCGGCCGAGTTTGACGAGGTCCGCGAAACGCTCGAAAAGGCGGGCATCGTCTGCTATTTCATCCAGGTCAACACGCGCGATTTCTTCGAGGACAATCTGCTGGGCGACTGCCAGTCCGCGATTCATTTCTCGGTCGCGCAGATCCGCCGCTACTACCGCGTCTACTACCCGCGTTCGAACGTCGAAAAGACGTTCAACTTCTGCGCGCTCGGCGATTTCGAGCGGCTCGCGATCAGCAAGGGATTGTACGAATTGGCCGACAAGCAGATGAACGAGCTCGCGCAAGGCTCGGGCGGCCGCGTCTTCCCGGTCGCCGATCTCGCGGAAGCCCGGAGCGCCTTCAAATCGGTCGCCGACGAGATCGGGACGAAATACTCGCTCGGCTACTATTCGTCGAACGAGAAACGCGACGGCACTTACCGGAAGATCAAAATCGAGCTCAAAAACGTCCCGCCCGGCGCCGAAATCCGCGCCCGCGAAGGCTACACCGCGCCGGTCAAATAGAGCCGCCCAGCTCCGGGAACTGTCCGCCCGCCGCCGCGTTTCCGGAATTTGAAGCGGCGCTCCGTGCCGCCAATCCGAAATCCGAAATCCGACGGGTGGCGACAGGCGCGGCGGGTGAAGTAAAATAAAAGGAAGTTATGGACACGAAATTCAATCGAATGATTCTGATGGTTCTCGACAGCGCCGGGATCGGCGAGATGCCGGACGCGGCCCGGTGGGGCGATGCCGGGAGCGACACGCTCGGGCATATTCTCGCGTCGCGCGCGGTCGCGCTGCCGCATCTGCAGGCGCTCGGGCTCGGCAACATCAAGCCGCTCGCGAATCTCGCGGCGCTCGAAAAACCGCTCGGCAATTACGGCAAATGCACGCTCAAATCGAACGGCAAGGACACGACGACCGGGCATTGGGAGATGGCCGGGATCATTCTCAAAAAGGCGTTTCCGACGTTCCCCGACGGCTTTCCGCCGCGGATCATCGACGAGTTCGTCCGGCAGGCGCGCGTCCCCGGCGTGCTCGCCAACGTCCCGGCCTCGGGCACCGAGATCATCAAGGAATTCGGCGAAGAGCATATCCGAACCGGCAAGCCGATCGTCTACACCTCGGCCGATTCGGTCTTTCAGATCGCCGCCCACGAAGAGATCATCCCGATCGACCGGCTCTACGAGATCTGCCACATCGCGCGCGAGCTGCTCGACGGCGACGACAAGGTCGGGCGCGTCATCGCGCGGCCGTTCGTCGGCTCGAACGCGGCCGATTTCAAACGGACCGAGAACCGCCACGACTACGCCGTCGCGCCGCCCGCCGGCAATCTTTTGCCGGTTCTCAAAGACGCCGGGCTCGACGTCGTCTGCATCGGCAAGATCGCCTCGATCTACGATTCGATCGGCGTCACCGAGGACCTGACCGCGAAGAACAACGACCAGACGATCGACGTGACGATCGGCGCGCTCGCCAAAGACACGCGCGGTTTGATCTTCTCGAACCTCGTCGATTTCGATATGCTCTACGGCCACCGCCGCGACACCGAGGGCTACGCCCGCGCGCTCGAGCATTTCGACCGGCGGCTGCCCGAGCTTCTCGACGCCCTGCGCGACGACGATCTCTTCATCATCACCGCCGATCACGGCAACGACCCGACGATGAAGGGCTCGGACCACACCCGAGAATACGCGCCGCTGCTCGTGTTCGGCAAACAGGCGCGTTCGGGCGTCGATCTCGGCACGCGCCAGTCGCTCTCGGACATCGGCCAGACGATCGCCGAAAATTACGGTTTGAAGCTCGCCGACGGCGTCAGCTTTCTCGACGAAATCTGATCCGGGCCGAAGACGCGCAAGCAAACCGGAGCGCCGGCATCCTGCCGGCTATGAGCGCGAAAGCGCGAACGAACGCCGCGCCTTAATTCGATATTTTCAGAAAGCGAAACGCCGGTGCGTTTTTCAAACGTATGGCAAGCGGGGACGCTTGCGCTCCAATCCGCTTTCGCGCCGCAAAAAAACGGGACGGCACGATCGCTCTACCGATTGTCCGCTCCTTCGTCGTTTCGATACGCCTCGACGCCGTCGATCCGAAAGAAGCCGGCCGCGAAATCGTGCCGGAAATCCTCGTCGATGCCGTCGAGCGCGACTCTGAGCGATCCGTCCGCGCGCGTGATGCCGAGCGCGGCGCGGCCGCCGTTCGTCCAGCCGCGGCCCGTGTAATTCCTTACTTCCCAGAACGTCAGGACGAGCTGCGCCGTGTTCGCTTCCCGCGGCCAACGGCGCGGCGGTCGGTCGGGAAAGACCGGCAGATCGAGCCTGAGACAAAGCTCGCCGCGGTCGCCGAGCCGGAGCGAAAACACCCGGATCCGGTCGAGCGGCGGCACCGTCTCGTAAAGATTTTCGAGCGCCTCCGGGTTGAGCGCGAGCTCGTGCCAGTTCATCGTCATAACTCGATCCCGAACTGCGCGAGCTTGCGGGCGAAGCCTTCCGGAGTGTTGAGCGTGTGCAGAAAGCGGCCGTCCGGTTTTTGGTAGGAGATCAGCCCGCCGCCGTCGTCGAACCGGATGACGACGACCGGATCGACGGCGTTCGCGACGCGGAATTCGCGCAATTCGACATCCTCGCCGACGATCTCGGCCGGCGTCGCGGTCGACGCGCCGCCGCGCCGGACGAAACGGCCCGGACAATTGCGGATCGGCCGCCAGTCCCATTGCGCGTGCAGCTCTTCGAAGGTCATCCGGCCTTACATCAAAACGTTCGCGCTGTAGCGGCGAAACTGGAAGCCGTCATTGACGGCGTCGACGGCGCGGCGGAAGTAAATCAGCTCGGCCTTCGGCTTCTGGCTGCCGCGATGGTTGAGATAGTCGAAATGGACGAAGATCCGGTTTTCGTCGTTGATGTTGCCGTGATTGTCGCGGAAATATTCGAGGACGTTGACCTGCCGGAGCGCGGTCGCCGGATCGACCCACGAGGCGATCGTCATGTCGGCGGCCTTGGGATGCGGCACGCCGGCCGGCAAGGCGTCGATCACGAGTCCGGCGTGCTCGCTGCTCAGCAGCAGATCGCCCGACTGCGGGCCGAGCGAGCTCGCCTCGGTGTTGTAATTAAAGAGCGCTTCGGCGTTGATCCGGTTTTTGACGGCGTCGTAAAACTGATCCTTGTTGCTCCACGTGTAGTTGGTGCCGAAATGAATGCTGACGCCGGGAATTTCGACGGGCGCGGTCATCCACTGCGGCTGGCCGCCGGGCCCGATCGTCACGCCGCCGGTCGGGACGTTGATCCGATCGTACTGCATATGGATGCCGCTCGCCGGGTTCTGGCCGTTCGCCCACGAGCTGTAGCGGATGTCGCTGTTGTCGGTAAACGTCAGCGGCAGTCCCTCGCGGGCGGCGAAATCGACGATCAGCGCCATCGACAGATCGGCGCAGTCTTCGAGCCTTCCCTTCATCGTCGGGGCATTGAATTTCACGTATTTCCGGTAATCGGCGTAATAACCGGGAGTCCAGGTCTTGGTATGGTTCCAGGCCGGCATAATTTTTCTGCTTCTCCTTATTTATTATTCGACGAAGGGGGTATGAACAGGAAGATTCTAGCAGAATTTCAGTCTTAAGTCTTGAGTCTCGAGTCCTGAGTCGTTTCAGACCCGGACTCCGGATTCAGGACTTCGGACTGGCGGCGTTCGCGAAAAAAGAGCGGCGGCGAAACCCGGGTTTCGCCGCCGCTCTGTCCGGCCGGAGCGCCGGATCGTTTATTTCGCGAAATTCGCCTGCACCGAGCTCGTCGCGTTGACGGTCACCGAGCAGGTCGTCGCGGTGCCCGAGCACGCGCCCGACCAGTTGACGAAGCGGAAGCCCGGATCGGGCGTCACCCTCAACGTTACGTTCGTGCCGCGGACGACCGTCGACGAACAGGTCTTGCCGCAGTTGATGCCCGAATTCGACGTCACCGTGCCCTTGCCGCCGGCGGTTTTGGCCGAGATGCTGAAGGCCTGCGCGAAGTTCGCGGTGACGTTGAGCGCGTCGGTCGCGTTGACGACGCAGGTCAGCAGATTGCCGGCGCAGGCGCCGTTCCAGCCCGTAAACAGATAGCCCGACGACGGCGACGCGGTCAGCGTGACGGCCGCGCCGGCGTTGTAGCCGGCCGCGCATTTGTTGCCGCAGCTGATCAGCCGGTCGGCCGACGAGACGCTGCCCGAGCCGGTCTTCGCGACCGTCACGGAATTGACCTGAACGTTGGCGGCCGTCATCTGCGCGCTCTGGAATTCGCCCAGCTCGCCGTCGCCCGGCGCGTTGCAGAGCAGATCGGCGCAGAGCGCTTCGTGCGTGACCGGATCGTAGGCGCCGGTGTAGGCGTAGACTTCGTAGCGGCGGACGATCGCGCGGGTGTCGAAATTGAGCGTCGCCGAATTCGAGCGGCGCTGGCGGCGGTTGCCGTTGCTGTTGCTCGCCGGTTCCGTCTGGACGATCTCCCATTCGACTTCGGTGTGGGCGGCGTCCTGCGGGACGATCGGGTTGGTCGTGATGAGCTCGTCGAGCCCGACTTCGCGGTTGAGCTGCGTCTTGAAGACCTTGACCCACTGCGCGTCGCCGTAGAGCTCGGGCGCTTCGGCCGGCTCGGGCGCTTCGATCTCGGCTTCGAGCACGGGCGCTTCGCCTTCGCGGACAGGCGGCGTGACGACGTAAACGGGCGTCACGACCGGCGCGGGCGGGTTAAAGGGAATCAGCGTGCCCGGATTGGCCGCGTCTTCGATCAGCCACCGATACTGCGCCCGCGTCGGCGTCGCCGAGAGCGACACGCCGAAATGCTCGCAGCCGCTCGTGTCGTAGCTCGCGCCGCCCATATAACACGAACCGGCGAACGGCGTGTTCGGCGCGTGCGGGATCGTCGTCGCCGTGAACGCGCCGCCGCTGTAGGAACTTTCCCAGCGGACGAGCGTGCCGGTCGCGGTCGGCGTGATGCGCGCCGCGCCGTAGCGCTGGTACGAAAAATGATAGACGACTTCCTGCGGCTGGATGCCTTCGAGCTCGATCTCGAAGCCGTGGCCGTCGTGGCCGGTGTGATTGATGACGTCGAAATTGCCGAGCTGCCCGTAGACGGCCGCCGTCTGCGCGCTCGACGAGATCGCGAAAACGATCGTGAAAACGACGAGCAGGGCGATCGAAAACGCCGTGCCCGCCGGTTTGAATGCGCTTTTCATAAAATCCGCGCCGCTGATGCCCTTGAATACTTCCGATTTCAACTTGGTTAAAAACATTTCTTTCTCCTGGTCTTTTTTTATTTGCTGGAACTCGTAACAAGTAAACCGGACCGAAAGATCTGTCGGAACCGAATTGACGGCCGTCTCGACGCGGGGATTTTATGCTTCGTTTGGCTTGTTTAGCGGGTTAGGATATCCAGTCCGAACTCGTTACGTCGATACAGTGCGGGAAATTTCCTCTAAAAGACGGCGCCCCGGAAATTTTTTTTCCGGGGCGTCGAAGGGCCGTGAAAACACGGAGCCCGAACGTTCCGAAAAACGTTCGGGCTCCGTGTTTTTAAGGGGGCATCGCGGGCGAATTTATTGTTTGGATTTGACCTTGACGACTTCTTCGTCGCGGGTTTCCGTCTTGATCACGTCGCGGCTGACGCGCTTGAGCGGTTTGTATTCGGGCGTCGGCGATTCGCTCGGACGCGGGCGCGGCGCCTGCGCCGTCGGCGGCGCGCCCGAACCGCAGGCGGCGGCGAACATCGTGAAGGCCAGTATCAGCAGGGCGGTAAATAATCTAATGTTTTGCATACCAATCATAAAATCCTTTTCTCGAACCATTGTTTTTGATCATCAGCAGGTGCTGCGAAAATTTCCTTCCAATATTAAAGACGGTCGAAAATTTCGTTTTTTGCCCGGAGAATGCGGGTTTTCCCGAAAAATAATCCGGAAAACCGGATTTTGTCCGGCCGGCGCCCGCGAAAATAAATCCGGCGCATCCGCGAAAATGGATTAAATTCAATAGACATAAAAGATAATCACGATATAATAGAAACAGGTCAGCGTTTTTATTTCCCTGCATTTTAAAAATAACTTCCAATCTCAATTAAATATGCATCCACGAAAGGTTGTAGTGATTTTGGTTGTCTTGAATGATTCCGTAAAGGCGGAAACCATTCGAACGCTGTTTTCGAAAAAGAGTTATCGGACGATCGTCGCGCCGGGTTTTTCCGACGCGGGGCGATTCCTTTCGGCCGGGAAGATCGATCTGATCGTGACCGACCTGTCGCTGCTCAAGGCCGAAAAGGAAAATCTGCTGAGGTCGCTCCGGGCGAATTCGAATTACACGGCGACGCCGATTCTCGTGCTCGGCGCGGCGGAATCCGGCGAAGGCGTCATCGAAGCGCTCGAGGCCGGGGCCGACGATTACGTCGAGGCGCGGGCGGGCGATCTCGAACTGCTCGCGTGCGCGGCGCGGCTGATCGAACGCAAGCAGGCCGGCGATCTTCTGAAAGAGGACGAAAACTATTTCCGCTCGCTGATGGACCACGTCGGCGACATCATCAGCGTTCTCAGCTTCGACGGGACGATCCTTTACGAAAGTCCCTCGGTCGAACAGATTCTCGGGATTCGGCCGGTCCGGATCGTCGGCAAAAACGCCTTCGATTTCGTCCATCCCGACGACCGCGGCCGGATCGTCGAGACGTTCTACAAATACGCGAATAGAATCGGCGAGCGGACGGAGGCGATCGAGTATCGCTTTCGCGACAGCGACGACAAATGGCGGTCGCTCGAATCCGTCGGCCGGATCATCGAGCATCCGACCAAAGGCCTCGTCGCCGTCATCAATTCGCGCGACGTGACCGAACGCCGGAAATCCGAGAGGGCGCTCCGCGACAGCGAGGAGAAATTCCGGCTGGTTCTCGACAATTCGCTCGACATCATCTACCAGATCAATCTCAAAACCAAAAAATTCGATTACGTGAGCAGCGCGGCCAAAGCCGTCACCGGCTGCGAGCCGGAGGATTTCACGCAGGGCGGCTTCGAGTTTACGCATTCGCTCGTCCATCCGGACGATCTGGCAGCCGTCAAAGGCTCGCTCAAAAAGGCCTTTAACGAAGCGTCCGAAGCGCGGCGCGAGCACAGCATCGAATATCGCCTGAACACGCGGCATCGCGGCTGGCGCTGGATTCGCGAAAACCGCGCGGTCCTGACCGACGCCGAAAATAAACCGACGGCGATCATCGCGACCGCCCGCGACGTGACCGATCAGAAAAAGTTCGAGGCCTCGCTGCACCTGCAGAAAACCCTGCTCGAATCGCAGACCGAAGCCTCGATGGACGGAATTCTCGCCGTCAACAACGAAGGCAAGATCATCTCGCACAACCAGCGGTTTCTCGAAATGTGGGGAATCCCGCAGGAGCTGATGAGCTCGACGTCCGACGACGAAGCCGTCAATTCGATCATCAAGAGCCTCGTCAACCCGCAGGAATTTCTCGACATCATCAAATATCTCTACGAGAATTCGCGCGAGACGAACCAGACCGAGATCGAGCTCAAGGACGGCCGCACCTTCGAGCGCTACTCGTCGCCGATCAAGGACGCCGGCAACAACTATTTCGGCCGCGTCTGGTTTTTCCGCGACATCACCGAGCGCAAAAAGATCGAGACGGCGCTCCGCGAAAGCGAAGACAACTACCGCGACATCGTCGAAAACAGCGTCGAAGTCATCTGCACCCACGATCTCAAGGGGAACATCCATTCGGTCAACAAGACCGTCGAGAAGGTCCTCGGCCGCAGCCGCAGCGAGATCACGAAGCTCAATCTGAGGGACATCCTGACGCCCCAGAGTCTCGCCGGTTTTTCCGAGTATCTCGAAGAGATCAGCAGCAAAGGCTTTGCGAAAGGACGGATGGCGGTCATCGACCGGCGGGGCGAGACGCGGATTCTCGAATACAACAACACGCTCCGCACCGAGGGCGTGGCCGAGCCGATCGTCCGCGGAATGGCGATCGACGTGACCGAGCGCAAGCGCGTCGAGGACAATCTGCGCGAATCCGAAGCGCGTTTTCGGAGCGTCGCCGACACCGCGCCGGTCTGGATCTGGATCGCCGGGCCCGACAAATACCTGACCTACGCCAACAAGACGTTTCTCGATTTTTCGGGCCACACGCTCGAAGAAGAGGTCGCCGGCGGCTGGCGCAAGATTCACCCGGACGACTTCAAACACGTGCGCGAGATCTATCACAACGCGTTCGCCAAGCGCGAGGAATACCGCGTCGAATACCGTCACCTGCGCTATGACGGCGAGTATCGCTGGATTCTGCTGATCGGCGTCCCGCGCTGGACGCCGAGCGGGAATTTTCTCGGCTTTATCGGTTCGGCGATGGACATTCACGAGCGCAAGCAGGCCGAGGAAGCGCTGCGCGCGACCGAGGAAAAGCTCCGGCAGTCGCAAAAGCTCGAATCGGTCGGCCGGCTCGCCGGCGGCATCGCGCACGATTTCAACAATATGCTGACGGCGATCATCGGCTACAGCGACATCTCGCTGCTCAAACTCAGGCGCGACGATCCGCTGCGCCGCAATCTCGAGGAGATTCGCCGCGCCGCCGAGCGTTCGGCTTCGCTGACTTCGCAGCTTCTCGCCTTCAGCCGCCAGCAGGTGCTCCAGCCGAAGATCGTGCCCTTCAACGATCTCGTCACGGACACCTTCAAGATGCTGCAGCGGCTGATCAGCGAAAACATTCATCTCAACATCGAGCTCGATCCGAAGGTCAAGACGATCGAGGTCGATCCCGGCCAGCTGACGCAGGTCATCGTCAATCTCGCGGTCAACGCCCGCGACGCGATGCCGAACGGCGGCAGCCTGACGATCAGCACGAAAAAGGTTCTGTACGACGAGCGGATCCCGATCAACCCGGAAAGCGTCCGCAACGGAAAATGCGTGCTGCTGACGGTCGAGGACACCGGCGTCGGCATCCAGCGCGAGCATCTTTCGCACGTTTTCGAGCCGTTTTTCACGACCAAGGAGATCGGCAAGGGCACGGGACTGGGACTGGCGACCGTTTACGGCATCGTCAAACAGTCGAGCGGCGAGATCGTCGTCGAGAGCGAGGTCGGGCACGGCACGACCTTCAAGGTTTATTTCCCGTGCGTCGATCAGGACGAACCGGCCGAAAAATCGACGGCCGCGAACGCCGCGTCGGCCCGCGGCACGGGCACGATCCTGATCGCCGAGGACGAGGCGATGGTCCGCGAGCTCGCCCAGACCATTCTCGAAAACGAGGGCTACAAGATCATCACGGCGGAAAACGGCGCGGAGGCCTTCGAGATCTGCCGCCGGCTGCAGGGCCGGATCGATCTCGTCATCACCGATGTCGTGATGCCGCAGATGAGCGGGATGGACTTCGCGAAGAAGATCAAGGAGATCACCCCGAACCTGCCGATCCTGTTCACTTCGGGCTACACGGAAAGCAACGCGCTGCTCAGCGATCTCAAGGCCTCGAACATCGATTTTCTCGGCAAGCCGTTCGTCCTCGAAACGCTCGTCGCGAAGGTCCGCGAATTTCTCGAATCGGCGGGAAATAAACCCGATTGATTCAAAGGAATTTTGAATTGGTCTTAATCCTCTTCGAAGACGCGTTTATAATCGAGCGCGCTGTGAAGAATATGCAGAATTCGGACGCCTTCGTCGGACGGTTTATAAAAAATCAGGAATTTTTCGAAGCCCTGGACGCGCCACATCCGGACTTCCGCGAGTCCGGGGCTCTGAAAATGTCTGAGAGCTCCGGCGAAACGGTTGGCGGCTAAAAACAGAAAGGTTCGATCGCAGGCGTCGAGAAACTTTTGAGCGATTTCCTCGTCGTTTTCCGCCAGATAACAGGAGAGTCCGACGAGTTCTTCGAAGACGCCGTCGGCATAGGTCACTTTCATTATTTTTTCTTTTTGCCGAGCCGTTTAGCCAGCTCCGTACGGACCGCATCGATCTCGAACTCGAACTCCTGATCGCCCTGAAGCCTCTGCAATAAAAGGGCCTCGAGTTTTTCTTCCTCCCGGCGTTTCTGGTCGGCGCGGATCAGTTCGCGGATGTATTCGCTGATCGTTCCATAACCGTCGTTCGCCAGTCTTTCCTCGACGAAAGCCTTCATCGTATCGGGAAGCGAAATATTCATCGTCGTCGTTGTCGCCATTACAAAATACCTCAAAAAAATCATATCATCCTGCCAATAATTGTCAATAAATAACATTAACTGGCGGATAGGACGATATTCGCCGGCGACGTATTCTCCGCTGAAATCGGAAATTATTAAATTCTTCTTCGATCGTCACGGCGGACGAATTTTTTTCGGCGTTTTTTTGCGCTACACTGCATTCATTATGAAACGCCTGATTGCGCTGGTCCTGCTGCTTGCCTTTTGTCTCCAGATTTCCGCCCAGACGGGCGACGAGCTCGCCGCCTACAACGATTCGCCGAGTCGTCTGCGCGGCGTGATCGAGAAATACAACGAGGATTACGGCATCCTCGACCGCTTTTACTCGGCGCCGACCTCGCCGAACCGGCTGGCGCGCTTCAGACAGCTCGACGCCGACTGGCTCGCGCTGCTCGACCGGCAGAACTTCGACGCGCTCAACGCCGAGGAACAGGTCGACTACATTCTCTTTCGCAATTATCTCAACCGCGCGCAGCGCGAGCGCGACCGCTTTGCCGGGCAGCTCGAAGAGATGCGGCCGCTGATCCCGTTCGCGCGCTCGATCAGCGATCTCGAAGACGCGCGCCGGCGGCTTGAGCCGCTCGATCCGGCGAAGGCGGCGGCCGGCCTCAACGAGCTCGCCCGACAGATCGCCGCCGTGCAGAAGGACGTCGAAGCGGGCGCGGTCCCGAAACCCAAACGCACGGTCGCCAACCGCGCCGCGCGGACCGTCGGTTCATTGCGCCAGACGCTCCAGCGCTGGTTCACGTTCTACAACGGCTACGATCCGCTCTTTACGTGGTGGAACGCCGAGCCGTACAAGGCCGCCGACGCCGCGCTCCAGAATTACCAGACGTTTCTTCTGGACAAGCTCGTCGGCATCCGCGCCGACGACAAAACGACGATCATCGGCGACCCGATCGGCCGCGCCGCGCTCGTCGCCGAGCTCGACTACGAGATGATCCCGTACACGCCCGAAGAGCTCGTCGGGATCGCGAATAAAGAGTTTGCGTGGTGCGAGGCGGAGATGAAGAAGGCGTCGCGCGAGATGGGCTACGGCGACGACTGGAAACGCGCGCTCGAAGCGGTCAAGCAGAAATACGTCGAGCCCGGCAAACAGCCCGCGCTCATTAAGGAGCTCGCCTACGAGGCGATCGACTACGTCGAGAAGAACGACCTCGTGACGGTTCCGCCGGTCGCCCGCGACGGCTGGCGGATGGAGATGATGACGCCCGAGCGGCAGCTCGTCGCGCCGTTCTTCCTCGGCGGCGAGATGATCCAGGTCTCGTACCCGACGAGCGGGATGACGCACGAGCAGAAGATGATGTCGATGCGCGGCAACAATCCCTTTTTCTCGCACGCGACCGTTTTTCACGAACTGATCCCGGGCCATCACCTGCAGGGCTTTATGGCGGACCGCTACCGGCCGTACCGGCAGACGTTCCGGACGCCGTTCTCGATCGAGGGCTGGGCGCTCTACTGGGAATTCCTGCTCTGGGACAAAGGCTTTCAGAAAACGCCCGAACAGCGCGTCGGCGCGCTCTTCTGGCGGATGCACCGCTGCGCGCGGATCATCTTTTCCTTGAATTTCCATCTCGAAAAGATGACGCCGCAGGAAGCGGTCGATTTTCTCGTCGAGCGCGTCGGCCACGAGCGCGACAACGCGACGGCCGAGGTCCGCCGCTCGTTTTCCGGCGATTACGGCCCGCTCTACCAGATCGCCTATATGATGGGCGGCCTGCAGTTCTACAATCTCCACCGCGAGCTCGTCGATTCGAAAAAAATGACCGACCGCCAGTTTCACGACGCGATACTCCGCGAAGGCCAGATCCCGGTCGAGATGATCCGCGCGATCCTGACGAAGCAGAAGCTCGCGAAGGATTTCAGGACGAACTGGCGCTTTTACGACGGCGCGGATCGGAAATAAAACGGAGCGCGGCCGCCCGGAGCGCCGGCATCCTGCCGGCAATGCGTTTGAAAAACGCAAACAGCGTTTCATTTCCCGATGATTTTAGGAAAATGAAACGCTGTTACGCCGCTTGCGCGCCGTTTGCCGGCAGGATGCCGGCGTTCCGTCCTTGCGTCGAGCTCGCGTTATTTTAATTTCGCGGCGAGCCGCTCGAAATTGGCGCGGGCGGTCTGCGCGAGCCCGGTTTCGCCGTGCGCTTCGGCCATTTTGTAAGCTTTCTCGTAATCGTCGCGCGCGGCCCGCAGATCGCCGCTTTTTTCCTCGGCTTCGGCGAGCGAATCGAGACAGTTGGCCGAGTAGGGGTGGTTTTCGACGTTTTTCTTAAAGACGGCGAGCGCGTCGGCGTAATTGCCGGCGCGGAGAAACTGATAGCCGATCTGATTGAACGTCGTCTCGGGCACCGGAATCCGGTAGCCGAAGCGCTCGGACAGTTTTTTGTAATGATTTTCGAGCTCGGCGACCGTGCCCGACGCGGACGGCCGCCAGCCGGCGAAGATCTTCCGCAGACCCGCGTAATAGGCCGGCAGGACGCTCGACGCGTGCGTTTCGTCCCTGAACTCGCGAAACTCGTAGTCGAACTTCTTCGGTTTGGCCTTTTTCAGTAAATCCTGCAAAGCGTTGAAGCCCTTCGCGAAATCCGGCTCGTCGGCGATCGAGACGAAGAGCGTTTTGCGCCATTCGCGGTCCGTCCGCAGCATTTCCTCGACGCGTTTGAGCACGTAATTGTCGGCATAGCCCAAAACCGGGCTCGCCGCGATATAAGCGTTGAAAAGATCGGGTTTTTGGGTCATCGCGTAAACCGCGAAGAGGCCGCCGAGGCTGTGGCCGGCGAAGATGCGAAACGGCTCGGTGCGGTAGTTTTTTTCGACCAGCGGGACGACCTCGGTCGCGATGAATTCGAGAAACTTCGGCGCGCCGCCGACCGCGCCGCCCTGACCGTCGTCGACCGGCGTCAGATCGCGCGCGCGGTTCGTGTTCTGGAGGCCGACGAGGATCATCTCGGGCATCTGCCCGCCCCACGCCTGCTGTTCGATCAGCCCGGCCATCATCGCGTTCTGCGGCGGGTGCGCGTCGGTCATATAGACGACCGGATAGCGCGCGTTCGTCCGTTCGTAATCGGCCGGCACGCGGACGAGGATCGTCCGCGTCTCGCCGAGCGCCTTCGACTCGATCGTGTACTGGGTATGGACGACGCTCGCGACCTGGCGCGTCTGCGCGGCGGCGGCGACCGCGCAGCAGAGCGCGGCGAGGCTCAAAAGCAGGATCTTTTTCGACATAAATTACTCTGAAAAAATATCTTCGCGGATTGTATCAAACACCGAAAAGATGTGTTATTTTGTTTCTACGTTGCAGATACCGCCAAAAGTTTTCAAAAAATTATGAAAAAAACGACGCCGCTATATATTCCATTGGTGCTTTTGCTGCTTTTCGTCGGTTCGGTTTTCTTCATCCATTTCGGCAACGCCCGAAATTTGTACGGCCTTTTCTCGCGGGAATTCGAGATCCCGTTTTTCAGGGACGGCAGCGTCCAGACGATGAGTCCGGAGGCCGCGGCCGCCGGTTTCGAGCTCGGCGACCGGCTGATCGGGCTCAACGGCCGGCTGATCAAGGGCGCGACCGAATACGCCGAAGTGCTGCTCACGCTGCGCGACGGCGAGCCGGTCGCGGTGATGATCGAGCGGCGGACGGCGGACGGCGGCACCGAGCGTCTCGAACGCAGCGTGATGCCGCAACGGTTCGACCGGAATTTCGCGTTTTACTCGCGCGTTTTCATCGCGCTCGTCTGGATTTACGTGATCCCGACGTTCTGCGTGCTGCTCGGGTTCTGGGTCGTCTTCGTGCGGCCGCGCGACCCGCTCGCGTGGATTCTGCTGTTCGTGCTGCTCGGGATCGCGAGCAACGGGCTCGAAAATTACGACCGCGGCTCGCTCGGCGGCTCGTTCCGGGCGCTTTTCTTCAACACGTGGGCGCTGTCGATGATCCTTTTCGGCATCTATTTCCCCGAAAGATGGAGCTTCGACAAAAAATTCCCGTGGGCCAAATGGATTTTGATCGCGCCGCTTTCGTTTCAGCTCGCGATGGGTCTGCTGACGCAGTTCAAGCTGATGACCGGGCTCGATCTGGTGCGCTATTTCGATTTCATTTCGAATCCCTACGAGCAGATCGCCGCGATTCTCAACCTGACGGGCATCGGCGTCTTTTTCGCGGCGCTCGCCCACAAGAGCGCGACGCTCGAAAACCCGGACGCCCGGCGGCGGCTGCGGCTGACGCTGTACGGAACGACGGCCGCGATGCTGCCCGCCTTTCTGATCGTCCTCTACGCGGCGCTCAGCGGCAAAACCGGCTCGTTCTTCGATTTCGTGCCGTGGTGGTTCGCCGTCTTCGCGCTCTTTATGGTGCTGCTCTTTCCGCTGACGATGGCCTACGTGATCGTCGTCCACCGCGCGATGGACGTCGGCGTCGTGATCCGGCAGGGCCTGCAGTACGCGCTTGCCCGCAACGGCGTCAAGGCGCTCCAGTTTATCCTGCTGACGCTCGTCATTCTCGGCGTGATCTCGATCTTTCGCAGCGACCGGTTCGATTTCGCCGCGCAGCTCGGCTTTGTCGCCGCCGGCTTCGCGGTCATCCCGCTGATCGATTACGTCGCTAAAAACCTGCGCGTCTGGGTCGACCGCAAGTTCTTTCGCGACGCCTACGACGCCGAGCAGATCCTCAGCGAACTGAGCGAAAACGTCCGGACGATGGTCGAGACGAAGCCGCTCCTCGAAACGGTCTCGACGAAGATCTCGGAATCGCTCCACGTGCCGCAGATCGCGCTTCTGCTCCGGAACGGGAACGAGTTCGAGCCGGCCTACGCGCTCGGGTTCGAGACGCCGCCGGCGGTGCTCCTTTCCGAGGACGACCGGGCGGTCGAAAAGCTCCGCCGCAACGAGCCGCTGACGGTTTATCAGGACGAAGCCGATTCGTGGGTCAACGAAGAAGCGGCGGCGGCCGAGCGCGAAAAGCTCCGCGAGCTCAATTCGCAGCTCCTGCTGCCGATCGGCGCGAAAGACTCGCTCGCCGGCGTCATCAGCCTGAGCCCGAAGCGTTCCGAAGAGCCCTACACGCCGAACGATCTCCGATTACTGAAATCGGTTGCCGTCCAGACCGGCCTCGCGCTCGAAAATTCGCGGCTCACCGAGGCGATCGCCCGCGAGGCCGCGCAGAAGGAGCGTCTCAACCGAGAGCTCGAGATCGCCCGCGAGGTGCAGGAGCGGCTTTTCCCGCAGGAGCTGCCGCCGACCGAAGGATTGGATTACACGGGCGCGTGCCGGCCGGCGCTGGGCGTCGGCGGCGATTACTACGACTTTCTCGAACTGCCCGATCATCAATTCGGGATCGCGATCGGCGACGTTTCCGGCAAGGGCATCGGCGCGTCGCTGATGATGGCGAGCCTCCAGGCGTCTTTGCGCGGGCAGGCGATTCACTGCGGCAGCGACCTCGCCGCGCTGATGAAGCACGTCAACACGCTCGTCTACGAGGCCTCGACCTCGAACCGCTACGCGACGTTTTTCTACGCCCAGCTCGACACGCGGACGCGGCGGCTGATCTACGTCAACGCCGGCCATAACCCGCCGTTCCTGCTCCGGAAAAACGGCGACGTGCTGCGGCTCGAAGAGGGCGGCGCGGTCGTCGGGATGCTGCCGTCGATGTTCGTCAACTACACGCAGGGCGAGATTCAGCTCGAACCGGGCGATCTGCTCGTCGGCTACACGGACGGCATTTCCGAAGCGATGAACCCCGACGAGGAGGAATGGGGCGAGGACGCGATGCTCGCCGAATTGAAAGCGGTTTACGAAAAAAGCTCGGAGGAAATCCTCGACCACATCGTCGCCGGTGCCGACCGCTTCGCCGCCGGCGCGAAACAGCACGACGATATGACGATGATCATCGTCAGAATCATTTGATTTCGGATTTCGGATTTCGGATTTCGGATGGGTTGGGCGGTGGTCGTATCGAAATCGTTCAAAAAAAATCGTTTCGTTTCCGGACGAGATTCGGCGCGGGCGCGATAAATCGTTGTCAGAGGGGTGTTTAGGCGATCTGGCACGGGCTTTGCGAAATTCGTCTTCGGTATATCGAAACTGTATTTTAAGGAGAACGAATTTTTATGGCAAAAGATGTGATTACGGTCAACGGCGAGGAGCGAATCGTCCGTGAAGACACGGCGAAATCGTATCGCGGCGTGATCTGGGCGCTGATCAGCGTGTTCGCTTTCATCGTCATCACGGCGATCCTGTTTATGAGCGGAGTGTTTACGAATCTCGGCTCGGGCGATACGAAAACGCCCGCCGAGGTCGAACAGCAGAGACAGGCCCCGCGATAATCTTTCCGGCGCATCGGGTTGTTAGTTTTTTTAGTTGAGGAAGTTTGGGAAGTTGAGGAAGTTCGGGGAACTTTTGTTTTTCTTCCCGAACTTCCCAAACTTCCCAAACTTACTCGAACTTCCCAAACTTCCCAAACTTCCTAAACTTCCCAAACTCCAATCTGTTACAATCGAGGAATGTTGATTCTGGGCATCGAAAGCTCGTGCGACGAGACGGCGGCGGCGGTCGTCCGCGACGGGCGCGAGATTCTTTCGTCGATCATTTCTTCGCAGATCGAGCTGCACCGGCCGTTCGGCGGCGTCTTTCCGGAAGTCGCGGCGCGCGCGCATCTCGACAAGATCGATCCGGTCGTCGTCGAGGCGGTCGCCGCGGCGGGAATCGAATTAAAAGACCTCGACGCGGTCGCCGTCACGCAGGGGCCGGGGCTGATCGGGTCGCTGCTGGTCGGCGTTTCCTACGCCAAGGCGCTCGCCTTCGGGCTCGGCGTGCCGCTCGTCGGCGTCAATCACATCGAGGGCCACGTTTACTCGGTCGTCTTCGACAATCCGCCGGTCCGCTACCCGGCGCTCGCGCTGATCGTCTCGGGCGGCCACACGAATCTTTTTCACGTCCCCGAAGAAGGCAAATACAAGGTCGTCTCGCGGACGCGCGACGACGCCGCCGGCGAAGCGTTCGACAAGGTCGGCAAGATGCTCGGCCTCGCTTATCCGGGCGGCCCGGTGATCGAAAAGCTGGCGCGCACCGGCGACCCGCGGCGGATCAAATTTCCGATCGCGAAGATTTCCGACGGCCGCCCGGATTTCAGCTTCAGCGGGCTGAAAACGGCCGTTTCGCGCTATATCCGCGAGCACGGCGTCGTGCCGGTCGGCGAGGGCGAAGAGCCGTCGGCGGAGATTCGCGACATCGCCGCGAGCTTTCAGGCGACGGTCATCAAAAGCCTGATGACGAACGTCGAAAAGCTCGCCGCCGCGCTCCGGCCCGAGACGCTGATCGTCGCCGGCGGCGTCGCCTGCAACGGCGCGCTCCGCGCGGCGGCCGAAGAATTCGGCGCGCGGATCGGCATTCCGGTCTATTTCCCGTCGCGCCATCTGTCGACCGACAACGCGGCGATGATCGCGGCGGCCGGCCATTTCCACCTGCAAAGAGGCGAGCGCGCGGATTACGCGATGACCGCCGACGTCACGCTGCGGCTCCAGAATCTCGAAAACGAGGACGCCGATCTCAGGCGCAAAAAAGTGCGGTACAAGCTTTAGAGTGGAGAGTGGAGAGTGGAGAGTGGAGAGTTCGAGGATTTTTCCTTTAACTCTCCACTCTCCACTCTCCACTCCCCACTCTCCACTTAAAAAACATTCTTGCTTTTATCTTTAACTAATCGTTACAATTTAGAGAACCCTTTTATTTTGTCGGCTCCGACAGGAAATGAAATGAAAATCAGATTTATTATCGCTTGGGCCGCGCTGGCGGCGGCGGCCGGTTTCGGACTTTCTTCCGTTGCGCCGGCGGACGGCGGCGTCGTTTGTGCGGCCGGCGCAGCGAAATGCTATATCCCGACGACGCGCGAGGCGTTCGACCGTTCGAGCGCGGTTTTTCTCGGCGAGATCACGGACGAGAAAGAAAGCGGCGACGATCGCGTGTTCGGCTTCGACGTCGAAAAATACTGGAAAGGGAAGGACGCCGCGCACGTCGAGGTCAGCGTTTACGAGACGTCGCGTTTTCAGGCGCTGTTCAAGCAGGGCGAAAAATATCTGATCTACGCCGATGCGGACGCGAACGGCAGGCTGCGCATCAGCAAATGCTCGCGCCTGTTTCGCGCCGCGGACGCCGGCGAGGATCTGCGGAAGCTGGGTAAGGGAAAAGTCCCCCGGTAAGGTTTTATTTTGGAGAAATTACAGATGAAGAGAGTAGGTTTTTGGGCCGGCGGAATGCTTTTGTGTTTTTCGCTGCTGGCCGTGAATATTTGGGCGCAGGGCGTCGCGGCGCCCTACACGTCGCGTTTGCAGACGTTTCAGACGGGACTGACGCGGCCGATTCTGCTGCGCAACGCGCGCGACGGCAGCCGGCGGATTTTTATCGTTCAGCAGAGCGGCATCATCAAGGTCCTGCAGCCGGGCGCGACGACGCCGACCGATTTTATCAATCTGAGCTCGAAGATCGTCATCCCGACCTCGACCGGCGACGAGCGCGGGCTGCTGGGATTGACGTTTCACCCGCAGTTTACGGCGAACGGCAAATTTTACGTCGATTACACGCGCGTCGCCGACGGCGCGACGGTGATCGCCGAATATAAGACGACGACCGGCACCGGCGCTTCGAATACGGGCGACATCGCGACCGAGCGGATCCTGCTGACGATCCCGCAGCCGTTTTCGAACCATAACGGCGGGATGGTCGAATTCGGGCCGGACGGCTATCTCTACATCGGGATGGGCGACGGCGGCTCGGCCAACGATCCCGGCGCGCGCGCGCAGAATCCGGCGCAGCTGCTCGGCAAAATCCTGCGGATCGACGTCAACGTCCCGCAGGGCTCGCCGAACCCGTATCTGATCCCGCCGACGAACCCGTTCACGGGCGCGAACACGACGCGCTGCGACGGCGGCAGCACGACGGCCGGCAACACCTGTCAGGAGCTCTGGACGATCGGGATGCGCAACCCGTGGCGCTATTCGTTCGACCGCGGCGGCACGAACCAGCTCTGGGTCGCCGACGTCGGGCAGGGCTCGATCGAGGAAGTCGACGTCATCAGCAACGGCGGCGGCAACTACGGCTGGCGCGTTTACGAGGGCAACACCTGCACGAATCTCGATCCCGGGCTCTGCACGCCGACCAATTTCATTATGCCGATCTTCCAGTACACGCACACGGCCGGACGCTGCTCGATCAGCGGCGGCTACGTCTACCGCGGCGCGCAGGGCAATATCCCGAACGGCAACTACACTTACGCCGATTATTGCTCGGGCGAGATCTGGCGCTGGGACGGCGCGTCTTCGATTCTGATGCAGGACACGCCGCGCAGCGTCGTTTCGTTCGGCGAGGACGAGGACGGCGAGATTTACGTCTGCTACAACAACGGGCAGATCGACCGGATCGTCCGCGCGCGGGCGTCGGGCGATTTCGACGGCGATTTCAAAACCGACGTTTCGGTCTTCCGGCCGTCGACCGGCGTCTGGTACGTCAGCCACAGCTCGAACGGCACGTTCCGGATACAGGGCTTCGGCGCGAACGGCGACATCCCGACGCCCGAGGATTACGACGGCGACAGCATCACCGACATCGCCGTTTTCCGGCCGTCTTCGGGCGTCTGGTACAATTTCCGGAGCAGCGACAACACGGTCGGCATCATCCAGTTCGGCGCGAACGGCGACGTCCCGGCGGCGGGCGATTACGACGGCGACGCGAAGGCCGATTTCACGGTCTTCCGGCCGTCGACCGGCGTCTGGTACCGGCTCAACTCGTCGAACGGCGCGGCCGTCATCCGGTCGTTCGGTCTGAACGGCGACGTCCCGACGCCGGCCGATTACGACGGCGACGGCAAATACGACACCGCCGTTTTCCGGCCCTCGAACGGCGTCTGGTATCGTCTGAACAGCACCAACGATTCGTTCGGCGCGGTCGCCTTCGGCGCGTCGGGCGACGTCCCGGTGCAGGGCGATTTCGACGGCGATTTCAAAGCCGATCAGGCCGTTTTCCGCAACGGCGTCTGGTATGTCCTGCAAAGCTCGAACGGCACGCCGCAGATCACCAACTGGGGCTCGGCCGGCGACATTCCGGTGGTCGGCGATTACGACGGCGACGGCAAGGACGACATCGGCGTCTTCCGCCCGTCGACCGGCGTCTGGTACGTCGTCCGCAGCTCGAACGGCACGTTCCTGATCACGCAATTCGGCATCACCGGCGACCTGCCCGCGCCGGGGTATGATGCGCCGTAGTTGAGGTAAAAGGAGAAGAGGAGAAGAGGAGAAGAGGAGAAGAGGAGACGGATATACCGTTCATCATTTTGACCGTTAGTATTTAACAGTCGATGTGATGAACGAAATATTTATCTCCTCTTCTCCTCTTCTCTTTTACAAAACACGGGCCAGCGTCATCACATAAACCCGCTCGGCGCCCTGGCGGCGGAGGGCGCGGGCGCAGGCGGAGGCGGTCGCGCCGGAGGTGAAGACGTCGTCGACGAGCAGGATTTTTCGATTTTCGACCAGTTTCGGGCGCGTCACTTCGAAGGCGTTTTCGACGGTCAGCTCGCGGGCGCGCGCGTCCATCGCGGCGCGGTGGAGCGGCGTGTGGATCTTGCGCGCGAGCGTCTGCCGGTCGATTTCGAGCGCGAATTCCTTCGCCAGCACGGCGGCGAGGATTTCGGCCTGGTTAAAGCCGCGTTCGCGCGCTCTTTTTTTCGAGAGCGGGACGGGAAAGATCACGGTCGCGTCGCGGAACGGCGAATTTTCGAAGGCCGCCGTGAATAGCGCGCGCGCCGTCCGGCCGACGAACGGCTCGGTTTTGAGAAAAAGCACCGACGCGGCGAGCGCCTTTTCGTAGAGCCCGACGGCGCGGGCCGCGTCGTAAAAATGATCGTCGCAGCGGTGGCAGAAGGTTTGATCGGGCGCGCTCTTTTCGAGCGACAGCACCGCCGAGCATTTCGCGCAGAGCGTTTCGCCGCCGGTGAAAACGCGCGTCGACAGCCAGCATTGCCGGCAGGCCGCGCCGTCCGCCGAGCTTTCGACGGAATCGCGGCAAATCTGACAGGATTGGGGATACGCGAGAGATAAAAGGGAATCGTAGATCTTTTGAAGCATTTGTAAAGGTTAAAGGTAAAAGGTAAAAAGGCAAACTTCAAGGCAGGAAATGTTTTACCTTTTACTTTTTACCTTTTACCCGGTTTTAATCTTCTTCCAGCAAACCCTGTTCGACGAGCTCCTGACAGTTCAGGCAGTAGCGCGCCCACGGGATCGCGTCGAGACGTTTCGGGTTGATCGGATTTTCGCAGTTCTGACACGATCCGTATTCCTCGTTGTCGATCCGCTCGATCGCCTCGTTGATCAGCAGAAGCTGGCGGCTTTCGTTTTCGGAAACGGCCAGCATCACGTTTTTGGAGTAATTCCGGACCGCCAGATCGACCGGATCGGGCGTTTCGGAATCGTCGATCGAAAGATCGTTCTCCTTCAGTTTGTTCAAAAGATTCTCGCGTTCGGCGATTAATCTGTCTTTTATTTGGTCTAAATTTAGCTCAGTCATTTTTGATATGGAAAACCCTTAATAATTGTAAATGCTCGATAAAGCTGCTCCAACATCACGACCCGCGCCATTTCGTGCGTAAAGGTCAGAAACGACAAGGATAAACTATTATCGGCCCTTTCGACAACCTCAGAGGCGACACCTTCCGCGCCGCCGATCACAAAAGTTACTTCTTTGAGTCCCTGATTCTGCCATTTCTCGAGCTTTGAGGCCAGATCGTGCGAAGAAAGCGAGCGTCCCTTCACGTCCAGTAAACAGACGAATGTGCTTGGATTCAGTTTTTCGAGAATGAGTTTGCCCTCGATTTCCTTGCCCGCGTCCCTGATCTCGACCGTTTCGCAGCGGACGAAATGCGCGAGCCGCGCGAAATATTCCTCCTGCAGCGCGCGCCAGTTTCTGTCTTTTGTTTTGCCGACCCAAAGAAATCTGAACTTCATCAGTAATAAAAACTCGTCCGGTTTTTCGAAAAGTCGTGGTCTTTCACGACTTCGAATATCTTCGCGGCGATTTTGCGGCCGCCCTTGCCGGACGGCTCGATCTCGTTCGCATAATCGTCCGGTTCGTCGCAGACGAGCCGGAGATCGATGACCGGCAGCCCGCGCCCGACGGCCAGCCGGATGATCACGTCGTTGAACGCGGCGAGCGCGGCGGTCGCGATCTTCTGCATCGCGGCGTCGGGAAAATTCGGAAAATAAACCGTGCAGACCGCCGCCGGCAGATTACGGCCCGCAACCGCGTCGAGCATTATCCGGTAATGAAGCTCGAAATCGCCGGCGCGGTTCGCGAGCACGTCGAAGACGGCGGCGGCCGAATCGGTCTTGAGCCCGAGAATATCGGCGTTCATGATCGCGTTGTTGCCGCCCGCGCTGACGACGAGATGCGTCGCGTCGGCCGGCGCGTTCTTCAATTGACCGGCGACGTGCTCGGCCAGATTGCCGTCGACCGCGCAGAGCGTCGCGCGCCAGTCGTCCGGGATTATGGCGCGCAGGTGCGTCACGACGTCCGGTTCGCTTCCGGTGTAGGCGCGATTGTCGAAGATCGAGTCGCCGAGCAGTACGATGTGTTTCATAACCTTAAAAAGTATAGCGATAGGCGAACCGGAAGCTGCGGCCGCCGCCGTCGATGCCCCAGCTCGGGTTGCGGTAGTAATGATCGAAAATATTCTCGAACGCGAGGAATATCTGCGATTTTTCGCCGATCCGGAAGCCGCCGCGCAGGTTGGCGACGCCGTAGCCCGGCAGATAGCGGAACAGCGGCGCGCTGTTGACGCCGATGCCGAGAATCCGGTTCTGGACCTGCGTGAGCGTTTCGCCGGTCGCGAGCAGCGTCGTTTCGTCGCCCGTCCCGCAGACGCCGTCCGGGTTGTTGGTCAGCCCGTAAACGCAGGCGCCGCGCCGGAAAAAGTTCTGGATCTGCGAGCGCGAGCGGGTCGCGCCGGTGCGCCGGTCGGACAAATCGAGCGTCGAGAGCCGGTCCTGCCGCGCCGCGAGCGTCGAATAGAGCTCGACCCAGAACGGCTTGCCGGCCGGTTCGTATTTGAGGCTCACGAACCCGGTCGGCGGCGGCGTTCCGCCCTCGATGTTCGGCGGGAGGCCGGTCTGCTTGTCTTTGGCGCGGATGAACGTGTAGTTGGCCGTCAGTTTAAACTCGCGCGAAAGCCGCGCTTCGGCCTCGTATTCGAAACCGAAGATTCGCGCCGCCGTGTAGTTCGAGCGGACGAGGACGGGCGACGTCGAGAGCGCGACGAAGACCGCGCCGTTCGCGTTCTGGCTCGTGATCCGCTGGTCGCCGAGGAACTGACCGACCGCGCCCGCCGGCAGGATCAGCGTCTGCTTGGTGATCGAATCGCGAAAATCGATCAGAAAGACGGTCGCTTCGGTGTCGAAACGCTTGTTGCCGTAGCGCAGGCTGAAGTCGTAGTTGTTCGTCACTTCCGAACGCTGTTTGGCGACCGGCAGACCGGTCGAGACGGCCGTCGCGTCGGCGGTCGTGCCGATCGTGCCGCCCAACGCCTGCGCGGAAATGTGATCGACCTCGAAGCCGTCGCCGGTCAGGCCGAGCGTGCCGAGATCGGTGATGCTCGGCGCGCGGAAGCCGCGGCTGTAGTTGGCGGCGATCCGGAATTCCCTGTAAACCCGCAGCACCGCGCCGATCCGGCCCGAAAAATCGCCGACGCGGAGCGAATCGTCGTTCCACAGCCGGAAACCGCCGACGACCGGACTGTCGGCCGCCCGCGCCCGGTAATCGGCCCAGTTGAAGCGGAGCGCGCCCGAAAACCGCAGCCGGTCGGGAATCGCCTGCCACGCGTTCTGAACGAACAGGCCGCCGAGCAGATAGCTCGCTTCGTCGGGCACGCGCGGCCGCGAGATCGTCGTCACGCTGGTCCGCGGGTTGACCGTAAAGGCCGGCGCGTTGACCCGTTCGCGGTAGATGTCGCCGCCGACGAGAAACGCGTTGCGCGCGGGCAGATTCTTGTCGAAAAAGAAATTGAAGCCGAACGCCGACGTCCGTTCGTACTGGTGCGTGATCGAGCCGAACGGATCGCCCTGCCCGCCCTGATTGACGCGCTCCTCGCGCTGGGAGTTGTAGCTGACGGCGAACGAGCCGGAATCGAACCCGAAGAGATTCTGTTTGACGAAGCGCAAATAGCCGAAATCGAGCATCAGGTTGCGAAGATCGGCCTGCAGGTTGCCGTCGCCGCCGAGCAGCTGGTCGAATCGCTTGCCGCCGTCCTGCTGGCTGCGCGAATAGTTGAAAACCAGCTGGCTGTCGTTGGTCGGCGAGTAGTTCAGGCGAAACGTGCCGCCGTACTGCGTGAAGGCCGTGCCCGGCAGCCGGTCGTAAAGCACCGTCGAGGACAGGCCGAGAAAACGCGTCACGGCCGAATGCGAATCGACGCCGCCGGCGCTCCGCAGATTGTTGACGCGGCGCGCCGCGAGGCTGACGTAGCCGCCGAGCTTGTTGGTGCCGTAGCTGAAGAGCGCCGAGCTTCCGAAGCCGAGGTCGGCGCTGTTGAACGTGGTGTCGAACTCGCCGTGCAATTCCGGTTTCGTGTCGCCGAGAACCGGCGTTTTCGTGACGAAGCTGACCGTTCCGCCGAGCGCGTCCGAGCCGTACTGCGCGCTGCTCGAACCGCGCAGGATCTCGATCGACTGAAAGACGCTCGGTTCGTTGAGGTTGAAAAACGTGCTGACGCCGCCGCGCTGCGCCGAGGTCGTGTAGCGGACGCCGTCGACGTAGACGTTGACCTTCGCGCCGACCAGCCCGCGGATGAAGACGCCGCCCATCGTCGGGCTCGTCCGCTGCAGGTTGATGCCGGCTTCTTCCTGCGCGGCCTGCGCGATGATCGGGTTGGCGCGTTCGAGAATCTGCCGGCTGCCGATCAGGTTGATCGACTGCGGGATGTTTTCACGCTCGACGTTTTGCCCGACTTCGGCCGTCACGGTGACGGTCGGCGACCCGACTTCGAGCCGGACCTGAAACTCGCGCTTCGTCTGATCGACCGTGATCTTTTCGGATTGTTCGGCGAAACCGTTGGCGAAGATCTTCAGTTCGTAATCGCCGTTCGGGACGTCCGCGAACGCGAAATTGCCGTTCGCGTCGGAAACGACGGCGCGCACGATCCGGCCGCGCAGAATGACCTGCGCGCCGGCGATCGCCGCGTTGTTCTGGTCTTTGATCGACCCGGAAATATTGGTGACCGTTTGCGCCGAGACGGCGAAGAGGCCGAAAATTACGAACAGAAAAAGCAGCCGGAAATTGATTCTCATAAAGACACCTCGGTAGATTGAATATAGTAATTTTGTGAACCCCTTGATCGGAAGTTCTGTATTCTACCATTTTAGCGGCAATAAAAAAAGCGGTTTTGCAACCGCTTTCGAAAAGAAGCTGACCGTTTTCGTTAAACGTCGGCGGGAATCTCGACCTTGCGCGCGTCGCGCCACAACCGTTCGAGATCGTAGAATTCGCGGGCGTTTTTGTCGAAGATATGGACGATGAAATCGCCGTAATCCATCAAGATCCACTCGGCCGCCGCGTAGCCCTCGGTGCGGACGGGCCGCGCGCCGAGCTGTTTCTTGAGCCGTTCGTCGATCTCGTCGGCGATCGCCTGGACCTGGCGCTGGTTGGCACCCGAGGCGATGATAAAAAATTCCGTGAAGGTCGCGACCTCGCGCAGATCGAGTGCGACGAGATCGAACGCCTTTTTATCGCTCGCGCAGTGAAGCGCGAGCCTGACTTCCTCGTCGAGCGCCGAAAACGCCGTGACGTTTTGCGCGCTCTCGATCGAAACGCTTTCGCGATGCAGAGTTTTTTCCTGTAATTCTTCCATCATTATTTATAAAGTTCGTATTTTTCGATATATTTTGCAACCGCCTGCGGCACGTCATCGCGCCAATCCGCCCGGTTTTCCCGAATTTTCCCCCGAATCTCCGTCGCCGAAACATCCACCATCACCGCGTCAGTGATGGCGATTTCGGATTTCGGATTTCGGATTTCGGACATTTCGATTTCGGACATTTCGATTTCGGATTTCGGATTTCGGATTTCGGATTGCTCGATATCGGAATTGTCCGTCTCCCTTTCTCCCCTTCTCCTCTTCTCCCCTTCTCCTCCTCTCCCCTTCTCCTCTTCTCCCCGGCGATCGACGATCCGCGCGCGGACGCGGTCGGTGACGTGATCGAAGCCGATCTCGTAGCCGGGGCGCGTGACGACGATGATGTTGACGATCGTGAGGACGGTTTCCCATTCGCGCCAGGTCGTGATGTCGCGCCACGAATCGGCGCCGATCACGAAGAAGATCTCGGTGCCGGTCAATTCGTTTTTGAGCCGCGTCAGCGTTTCGACCGAATAGGGCCGTTCGGGCGCGTCGAGCTCGATCTTCGAAACCTTGACGGCGGGCGCGTCGCTCGTCGCGAGCGCGAGCATCGCGAAGCGGTGAAACGGCGAAGTCGGCTTTTTCTCCTTTTTGTGCGGCGCGTGATAGGCCGGGATGAAGACGAATTCGTCGAGCGCGAATTGTCCTTTGAGGGCCTCCGCGATCGCCAGATGTCCGTTGTGCGGCGGGTCGAACGAGCCGCCGTAAAATGCAATCCGTTTCATTTTTCCAGAAGACGGCGGAAATGGTCGCAGACTTCGAGCAGGATCTCTTCGGGACATTCCGGGTCGGCGACGAAAAACCAGTAGTCGCCGAACTGGTTGTTGACCGAAAAACGATGCCCGCGATAGTCGAAGTCGAGCCACATCTCGACGACGCCGTCGGTGATGAACTCGACGATCTCCGCGCCGTCGAGCTTTTCCGCGTGTTCGGCGAGCGCGTCGAAAAAGACCGCTTCCGGCAGATCGGCGAAATGCCGCGAGCCGTCGTTCATCCGCAGATCGAATAAATCCTTAATCATTCCCCTGTTCGCTCAGATCGATTTCCGTCCGTTTGGCTTCTTCCGCCGCCTGTTTGATCGCTTCGAGTTTGCGCGCGATCGCCGCGACCAGTTCCTTCGTGCCGAGATTCGTGACGGCCGAGATTTCGAAAAACTCCTTGTCGTCCGCGGCGGCTTTCGCGCGGAGATTTTCCAGCCGTTCGGGCTCGTCGAGCGCGTCGAGCTTGGTCGCGACGACGAGCTGCGGCCGGGCGGCGAGATCCTCGTTGTAATTGGCGAGCTCGCGGTTGATGATCTCGTAATCCGAAACCGGATCGCGTCCCGAGAGCGACGAGACGTCGACCAGATGAAGGATCAGCTTGGTCCGCTCGACGTGCCGCAGAAAACGGTCGCCGAGCCCCGCGCCGGCGCTCGCGCCCTCGATCAGACCGGGAATGTCGGCGACGACGAACGTCCGGAAATCGCCGAGATCGACGACGCCGAGGTTCGGCTCCAGAGTCGTGAACGGGTAATCGGCGATCTTCGGCTTGGCGGCCGAGACGACCGAGATCAGCGTCGATTTGCCGGCGTTCGGAAAACCGACGAGCCCGACGTCGGCGATCAGCTTCAATTCGAGCTGCAGCTCTTTTTCCTCGCCGGGCCGGCCGGTGTAGTGAAATTTCGGCGCGCGGCGCGTCGGCGTCGCGAAATGCTGGTTGCCCCAGCCGCCCTTGCCGCCCTTCGCGGCGCGAAAGCGCTGGCCGGTCTCGGTGAAATCGAACAACAGATCGCCCGATTCGGCGTCGAAGACCTGCGTCCCGACCGGCACCTTGACGATCGCGTTCGCGCCGTCCTTGCCGTGGCGGTTCGAGCCCTCGCCGTGACGGCCGCGTTCGGCCTTGTGTTCCGGGTTGTAGCGCAGGTGGAGCAGCGTGTTGAGGCCGTCGTCCGCGACGATCCAGACGTCGCCGCCGTGACCGCCGTCGCCGCCCGACGGCCCGCCGCGCGGGACGAATTTCTCGCGCCGGAAAGCCGTCACGCCGTTGCCGCCGTCGCCGGCCTTGATCCTGATCTTTGCGCGATCGATAAACATAAACAACAATTGTAACCCCAGCGCCGGAGAAAATCATCCGGAAAGGGCGATTTCGGATTTCGGATTTCGGATTTCGGATTGCTCGCGGCCGAGCTAAATCTCCTATTCGCAAAGATTGAGGGCTTAGAGAAGGAAATCTGAGGGACGGATTTGTTTGAAACGGTATTTTTAACGCGGGGACGCAAAGACCCAAAGACGCCAAGGATTTCGGCCGGTTTCTCGGGCGTGAAAGATTTTTCGCCGATCGAATCTTTTCCGGTCGATCGAATCTTTTCCGACTGGTTGCCGTCAAACCGCACAGTTTCCTGAAAAAACCGAAGCCGCCCGTCTCCAGACCAATCCGAAATCCGAAATCCGCAATCCGCAATCCAAATAAATCAGGCGCCGCCTTGATTGCTCAACGCGGCGCCTAATTTTTGCCTTAACTTAAAATACCGAAGCACTCCAGTCTTAAGGTTGGCGGTTTTCAGATGTACACCCTACTCGCCGCCGTTTCTTTTGTATCCCGAAAGCGCTCGCGGCGAGCCGCCTCCGGTCAGCACCACGATTCGTTTTCACAAATCGTTCAAGTTTAATAAAAAACAGGTGCCGGTAGGTTTTTTTTGTGGTGGCTTTTCCTCCACCGCCGGTTACGTTCCCGGCAACGAGGCTCATTCGGCTTCCGCTTGCGCTTTCGCTTCCTGAGCGACTTCTGCTTCTCCCCGGTGGTTCCTTGCCGGAAAGCGTCGCTCGTTTTTATCCGATCGACCCCGAAGATGTCTTGCGACCTCTTCTTCGAGCAAAGCCTTTCGGCTTCGATTCAGGGCGTAAATAACAGCTTTTTTCCGTCTTTTGCTGTCCTCGAATCGGTGCGTCGCCGCTCCGCTCGCCTCTCCCTGTACCGGTCAAACGCCCGTAAGCATTTTTGACTGTATATGGATCATACACCCGTTTTTTTCGATGTCAAGTAGAAAATACTTTAAGTTTTGCCTTATTTTATAAGGATTTAGCGATGCTCTCTGTGGAAAATTCCGGTGCCCGGCTGTGGAAAAAACTGTGGAAAACCCGGCAAGCCTTTTCAAGGGCCGATTTAAAGTTACGATCGATTTGCACGATCCGGCGGACACACTGTGCAAAAGCCGGAAAAACGGGCCGAAAAAAAATTTTCGAATGTGAATTTAGGATGATGATCGCGAGTTTCTGAACCGTTTCGGCCGCTTTTTGCGGCGTTGTCGAGTAAAGCCGGGGCCCGCTGCCGCCCCGGCTTCGCTTGATCGTTTGCCCGAAATCGAATTTCGGTTTAGGAACAGCCGCAGCCGCCGGCGCTTTTCGTCTCTGCGGTCCGGGCGGGCGCGTCTGCCGTTTCCGCGGGGCTTTCGCCCTGCTTTATGCGTCCTTCGAAAAATCTTTTCAGATTATCGTGCGATTTGGCGCGCCGCGCGGCGGAAACTTCCGGTTTGGCGGCTGTTTCGCCGGGTCCGTAAATTTCCCTGAGGACGGCTTCGATGACCAGCGATTTCGGCGCGGTCGAGAACTCTTCGCCCTCGAACTTCCAGACGCGGCAGTAGGTTTCGGTGCCGGAGAGCCGACTGCATGACTGGCAGTGATTTTCAGCGACCTCGAAAGCCGCGTCGCGGCCGTTGATCCGGATGGTCGGCGAGCTGATGAAGTCGAGTGCCAGCGCCTGCTCGAAGGATTCGACGTGCGTTTTCGTCAAATTGACAGTCACGCCGGTCTTTTCGAGCAGCAACGAAACGTCGGACAATGCCTCTTCCAGATTGCTCTCGGAGCCCCGGCACTGTTCGCAGACATTCAGATCGAGATACAAAAACTCGATCTCGATCGTCTTTTTCGCCGTCTTCGCCGTCGCAGTTTCACCGGCCGAAACGGCCGCGTCGTTCGAACAGCCGCAACCGCCGTTCCCGCAAGTATTTTCTTTTCCCATAATTTTAATCTCCTCGTTTCCTGAAATTCATTCCCCTTTTCGGGGTTCGGTCGGAAAGACGGAAGATTTCGGAAAAGGACGCACAAAATTTTCGGCGGCCGCGAATTTATTTCGAACAGGCGCTGCAGTGCTCCGCTTTCTGACGATATTCGACGATCTTGCCGGCGCGGTCGAATTCCAGATGACAGCAATTCAGCAGCGCTTCCTTGAGCTGCTTGCGGCCGCGCTGGACGCGCGATTTCGCGCCGGAAAGAGAGATGTCGAGCTTTTCCGAGAGCTCTTTCTGCGTGAAGCCCTCGATATCGGTCAAAAGCAGCGCGTCGCGGTAACTTTCGGGCAGCTCGCGGATCATCGGTTCGAGCCAGGCGATCACTTCTTCCTCGATGTCCTTCTCGTCCGCAGCGGCGGCAATTTCGTCCGGGATGATGTTCTCCGTACCGGCCGGATCCTTTCGCTCGCGGTAGAAGTCGACGATCGCGTTGCGGGTCGTCTGAAAAACCCACGGATAGAGCTTTTCCGGATCGTTGAGCTCCGCAATATGGCGGTGAATCTTAATGAAGACGTTCTGCAGCACGTCCTCGACGTCCGCTTCGTTGCCGATCCGCCGGCCGATAAAGTTTTTGATGCGATTACGCGATTCCTCCCAGAGCCTTGTGACGACGTCGAAACTTTCTGCTGACATAATTTTGCTGCCTCCCGTTTGATACGACGAAAACGCGGCGCCGTGCGCGATTTTCCGGCACCGGCCGCCCGGTTTTTTCATTTTATTTGATAGATAAATCATCTTCAAAAAAAAATCTTAAATTTCTGCGTCCTTTTTTCGTTCCGCCCGTCTTCGGAGGTAAAGGGAGGTTTTATGAACGAAGAAAAAAATAAAGAGGCCGCGCGCGGCGGCCGCGAAGAGCGTCCGGCGGCTTTCGAAATACCGGAGGCGGAGAAGCGGATCGAAATCGATTTTCTGTTTCTCGACCGCGACCTGTGCGATCCCGGAAACCTGACGGAACAGAGCGTCGACGGGGCGCTCGCGGAGGTTTCCGCGCTGCTGCGAACGGCCGGCTTCGAGATCGAGCTTCGCAAAATTCCGGTAAATAGTCTCGAAGAGGCGTTCGAGCTGGGCTTTTACGCCTCGCCGACGATCCGCGTGAACGGCGAGGATCTGGCGCTTCATTATCGGAAAACGCCGTGCTGTTCCTGCGGCGAAGCGTCGGCGGAAGAGTCGAGTTGCCGGGTTTGGGACTTTCACGGCGGCAGATACAGATATCTGCCGAAGACGATGCTCGTCGGCGCGATACTGCTGAAAATCTACGGCGACGAGAAAAACCTGCCGGCCGGTTACGCCGACACCGCGACCGACATCGACAACATCAGAAATCTCGAAAGGTTTTTCCGGCAAAAGCGAACAGGGCCAAAGCGTTTCCGGAGTTGACGACGGGCCGATCGATTCGGCATCATCCGTTGCCGGCCGCACGTGTCATTTGTCGAAATCCGTGAGCAGCACGGCGTCGCGCAGGAGCTGGCCGCGGGCGAGCGCGAGCTGCTTGCCGTTTTTCGACCACGCGAAATTGAAGATTCGGCCGTCGGGCGTCGTGTAGATCGGGACGGGCCCGGGTTCGCCCGCCGCCTGCCGGACGAGCTGCGCGCCGTCGGTCGCGGCGGAGATCCAGTCGAGCGCGCGGCCGTCGGGCGAAAAACGGCGGACCGGCGGAATGATCGAGACGGGAAAGATTTTGTATTCGGCCGGATTGTCGAGCGCGACGATCGTCATCACGGCGTTGTATTTGTCGAATTCGGAATTGTTCGGGCGGCGCCCCGTCAACGAAAAGAACGTGATGTATTTGTTGTCGGGAGAAAGCTCCATAAACGGGCCGACCGGCACCTCCGGATTGTTGAAGACGATCTCTTCTTTTTGGGTCTCGAGATCGAACCGGCGGATGTTGCTCTCGTTCCGGGCGCGAAAAGTGTAATAAACGAAACGCCCGTCGTTCGTCACGCGCGGCGACTGGCGCTGGCCGTCGGTCCCGTCGGTGATCGCGCGGCGCTCGGTCCCGTCGGTCGTCATCCGGTAAATGTTCGAAAATCCGTTCTTCGTCGCGTTGAAGTAAATGAATTTTCCGTCCGACGTCGGAAAACGCAGCGACTCGCCGGTTTCGTTGGAGAGCGCGGTCTTCGAATTGTCGGCGAGATTGAGGACCGCCAGATTTTCAGTCGGATTTTTTTCGCTGACGATCGAAAAGACGATCCGCCGGTCGTCGATCCAATTAAGCGCCGTTTGTCCGAACCCGTTTTGATTGCCCGTCGTCAGCGGCTTTTGTTCGTTGAGATTGTCGGCGTTCGCGACGAAGATGTTCGAGCTCGCGGTGCTCTGGACGGCGAGAATCTTTTTACCGTCGGCGGAGATCGACGCCTTGCCGTAGCTGACGAGGCCGTTCGTCAGCGGCTGCGAGTCGCCGTTCGGATAAAAGACCTTCCACAGATGGAAAAACGAGCCGCCGTCGCTCGCCGAAACGAGAAAGCTCTCGCCGTCGGGAAACCAGACGGCCTGCTCGAACCGCCGGAATTTCGGAAGACTGATCTCGTTGGCGGTTTCTCCGGCGAGATCGAGCAGCATCAGCCGGCTCGTCCCGGCCGGAGTATTGACGGCGAAGATTATTTTGCGGCCGTCCGGCGACCACGCCGGCGCGCAGTTCAGACACATCGTATTCGGCGCTTCGAGCGCCGTGAACTCCTTTTCTTCCCGGCGGTTTTCGAGATCCATCAGAACCAGCCTGAAAATGCCTTCGTTGACGACATTGCGAAAAAAAGCGAGGTTTTTTCCGTCGGGCGAAAGGCTGAACGAGCCCCACGTCCGTTCGACGACGAGCTCTTTTTCGCCGCCGAACCGCGAAACTCTGAAGACCTTCGCGAGCGTGTTGAGCACGTTGTTGTTACGGAAATAAAGATAGTTTCCGTCATTCGAAAACTGCAGGCTGCTGAACGAATCGACGCCGGGAATATCGAGCCGGATCTCTTTTTCGATCGCGAGATCGCGCAGAAAAACATTGTTTCCCTTGATGAAGGCGGCGAATTTGCCGTCCGGCGAAAGCACCGCGTTGGCGATGTCGCCGCTTTTCGTGAGGCCGGTGAATTTGACGCTTTCGATCGGCTTGCGGAAGAAAGCGGCGAGCTGCGGGCGGAAACGCCAGCCGGCCGCGGCGAGCGCGATCGGGATGACGATTATGAAAAGGAGCGCGGCGACGCGGCGACGCGGCGATGCGGCGACCGGCGGCCGGTCGGTTTCAGGCTGTTCGGCGGGCTCGCTTTTTCCCGCGTCGTGATTCTCCGCGTTTCCGCGTCTTCGTGTCTCCGCGTCGCTCCCGGCCTTTTCGACCGCGACGACCGCCGCCGTAATGCGGTAGCCGAGCCGTGTTTTGTTTTCGATCAAAGGTTTCCCGTCCGGGCCGCTGCCGAGCGTTTTGCGCAGGGTGTAGATGTTCTGCGTGAGCACGCCGTCTTCGACGAACGTGGCGGGCCAGACCCGCTCGAAGATTTCGTCCTTCGAAACGAAACGGCCGCAGTTTTCGAGCAGCAGCGCGAGCAGCTCCGCCGCCTTCGGCGAGAGCGGAATGATCTCGCCGCCCCGCTGCAGATGCGCTCCGGCGCGGTCGAAAAGAAACTCGCCGAACTGATATAAATTATCGAATTCACTGCTCATAACTGCCTTTGCGACTGTTTCGATGAAAGCCGGGCGAAGATTCCGGAAACGCTTCGCCCGGACGCGTATTTGTTTATTCGACCGATCCGGCGGAGGTAAATTGAACCGATGCTGAATTTTATAACAAAAAGCCGAAAGTGGAAAAGAAGGCCGGCGAAAAACGGCTTCTTTGTCGGCGCGGGCCTGCGCCCGACCCGCGCGGCCGTTCGTAAACGACTGATTCCGTTACCTGTAATCGTTTTGAGAATTTTTTTGAGAATTTTTTGAGCGAAACTTTGAAGACAATTCGCGCCGACCCGAATTATTTTATTAAGACGCAGGGAAACAATCACGGAGCGGCCCGGCCGGTCCGCCGCCGTTAGGAGGAGGATAATCTTGAACGAAATTACCGAAATCGAACGAAACGAACGCTCTTTTTCACCGATTCCGGCCGCAACCGGCGGCTCCGGGCGGGCGAAGATCACCGGCACGCTCTGTCTGGTCGCGGCGGCGGCCGCGCTCGGCGGCGGGCTTCTCAGCCAGTGGCTGTATCTGATCTTTCTTTTTTTTGTAGTGGTTCTCGGGTTCGCCGGCTTTGTCGAGATCGGCGCGCTCGGGCGCGGTTTTTTCAATCTCGTCGCGTCGCTGCTGCTGACGGTGCTGATGTTCGTCGTCTTTATGTCTTTCTGGGGCGCGCTCGACGCGCCGGGAAACTTTTTCCGGATGATTCCGTTCGTGCTGCTGCTGACGCTCGTCCCGGTGCTGATGACGGTCGGCGCGCTCGTCGTCCGGCGGGTCGAATGGTGGAAAGCGCTCGCGCCGCTCGCGATTCCGGCGCTGGCGGCCCTCGCGGCGCTGTCGTCCGGGCCGCGCGGCGGCGGCGGCGCGTATCTGTTCCTGCCGCTCGGCTTTGCCGTGCTCGGGGCGGTCGCTTTTATGGGCGGCCGAAATTCTTTTGCGGCGAGGAGCTGATCGAAGATGAAAAAACTGATTTTTATTTCGGCTCTCGTCGATATGGAGATTCCCGCCGGCGGGAGCATTCTGGACGGGCGTTTAAGCGGCGCGTCGAACTCTTTTTTCTACGGCCAGCCGTGGGCCTCGGCCGAAGGCAAAGCGATGGCCGTGCGCGTGCCGAAGAAAGGCAGTCCGTTTCCGATCCCGTCGAATCAGCCGAACGCGGTTAAGCAGCAGTTATGAAGATCCTGCGAATCTTTCTGGCCGGCGGTCTGCTGGCGACGCCCGGCTGCGGCGGCGCGAAACCGGTCGCCGTCGAGATCCGGGACGTCTGCGCGCAAAAGCCGGGGACGAGCGTCGTTTTGCGGGGCTTTATTTCGCTGCCGCGCGAGCTGGAGATCACCCGGTACCTGCGCGGCGGTCAGGGCGTCACTTACAAACTGTTTTTAACGACCAAACCGGACGGGAGCGGCGACACGGTCGCGGCGGTTTTTCCGGGCACGGGCGAAGCGGCCAGAAACCGGGTCGGAATGCTGCCGGCCGATTATACGCGCAGCGATCTGGTCGCGTTTACCGACGACGGGCGCGAATTGCGCGCCGGTCAGGTCGTCAGAATAACCGGCGAAACGGCGGCCGACGAAAAGCACCGCTGCCGGGTCGATGTTTCCAAAATCGAACAGCCGTGAGGAAAAAGACGGGTCAAAACGAAAACCGGCAAATATGTCTAAAGTGCCGTTTTCGGCGGTCATCGACACTCTGAGAATTTTTGAGCGAATCTTTTGAGTGCGGATGACCGCGGGCATAAAAGTTGGAGGAAATCGAGATGAAACAAATAGTTATCGATGTTTTAAGAAACTACCATACGCAGAAAATCAATTTTACCTACAAAAGCACGAACGGCTGGACCTATCTGATCTGTGCGAACGATTTTCGACACGTCGCGGGAGCGATCGAGGACGGCCGGATCAACGTCGCGCGGGGTGTCGTGCCGGCCGGCGTGTCGGCGGAGTATTCGATCAGAAAAAACGGCAATAAGGATGCGAATACGCTTTACATCGGGCAGAGCAACGACGCGCCGAACGTGTTCAGAAGCGTTCTGGTTCACGAATCGGTCCACGCTTCTTTCGACCTCGGCCGGATCCAGATGCCGTGGCTCGACAACGAAGCGATCGCCTACATCGCGCAGGGCTGTTACCTGCTGAGCGCCGGCGCCGACAGTAAAGTTGCCGAACAGGTTCTTTTGGGTTTAAAAGTCGCCGAAGATCTGCAGCAGGGCAATAACCAATCTCTCTGGATCGATATGCTGAAGGACGCTCTGCTCAACGACCCGCATTACAAGCCGTACATCAACGGGGATTTTATGGGCGACGGTTAAATTCGGAGAGTGTCTGCGTTTCGGTCGAAGGAGAAATATATGAAAAATTTACTACCGGTTATCGTTTTGTTGATTTCGGCTTCCGCGGTTTTCGCCCTGCCGGGCGATCTGGATACGACGTTCGGCGTTTCGGGCGGATACGAGGTTTCGGACTTTTTCGGACTGCAGGCGGCGGAAACCGTCAACGACGTCGTCGTCCAGCCCGACGGGAAAATCGTCATTGCCGGAAATGTCACGTCGGCATTCGCGAGCCCCGATTTTATGGTCGCGCGATACAACGCCGACGGGACGCTCGATCCGACTTTCAGCGGTGACGGGATCTTTACTTTGAATCAGGGCGCGGACGAAGTGAAAGCGATCGTCCTGCAAGCCGACGGCAAGATCGTCGCCGTCGGCAAACACGGCTCGTTCGCCTCGAATTTCGTCTTTCGGCTGCTGTCGAACGGCACGCTCGACCCGACCTTCGGCGGCGGCACCGGCAAAGTGCAGGTCACCGCCGGACAGGCGCTGTCGGTCGTGATTCAGCCGAACGACGGCAAAATCGTGATCGGCGGCCTCGATAATCCGAGCGCGGCGACGCTCTGCCGCTTGAATCCCGACGGCTCGCTCGACACGACTTTCGATACCGACGGCATCGCCGTTTACCCCCAGTTGATTCAGGCCAACGGCGTGGCGGTCCAAACCGACGGCCGGATCGTTTTCACGGGCTCGTTCAGCGATGCGGCGACTGCCCGCGTGCTGTCGAACGGCGCGCTCGACACCTCGTTCGACGGCGACGGAATCGCGATCACTTCGGCGTATGCCGCCGACAACGAGGGCGACGCGGTTTTGATCCAGCCCGACGGGAAAATTCTGGTCGCGGGCGGCGGCGGCGGCGGGGTCGGTTTGGGCAACCAGGCTTTGCTCATTCGCTACAACTCCAACGGCTCGCTCGACACTTCGTTCGACGGCGACGGGATCCGGCTTCAGCAATTAAACGGCAACGGCGAAAACTACTACAACGACGCCGAGCTGCAGCCGGACGGGAAGATTCTGGCGATCGGCACGATCACCTATTCGCTCTTAAATACTCTGATCCGCGACAGCTTTACGTTGGCGAGGTTCAACGCCGACGGCTCGCCCGACGCTTCGTTCGACGGAAACGGCATCGCGAAGTCGCAGTGGTGCGAAAACGCTTCGGGGATGTTTTTGCAGAGCGACGGAAAGATCGTCGCCGTCGGCTCGGAAAACGCCGATTCGAACCGCGGCACCTGCACGCAGCGGTTCAATGCCGACGGCTCGGTCGATGCGACGTTTAATCCGAACGCGCCGAACGGGAAGGTCACGCAAAACTTCGTCCAGATCGAAGCGGTCGCGGGCCTGCCGAACGGCAAGATCATGGCGGCGGGCTGGGACACGGGCCAATACGATATCGCGACGCTGATGCGGCTCAACGCCGACGGCTCGCTCGATACGACGTTTGCCGACGAAGGCGTTTACCAATACTTCAACGGGCTCGCGACCTCGACCCGATTTTACGCGCTGAAGGCCCTGAGCGGCGGCGGTTTTCTGGTCGCGGGCGAGGGCGGAGCGAGTCCCGGAGCGATTATCATCAAATTCGATCCGGCGGGAAATCCGGACCCGACCTTCAGCGGCGACGGGATCGCGACCTCGATCAATGCGGGCAGATTTTACGCGATCGCGATCCAGTCGGACGGCAAGATTTTCGGCTGCGGCTCGTCCGGCTTCGGCGCTTCGACGAGAACGGGAAGGTCCGTGCGGTTTTCGACGACCGGGACGGCCGAAACTTCGGTTTCCAATCTTTTCAACACGAGCGGCCTGACCGACAGCGAAGTTCTCGGCTGCGCCTTTCAGTCGGACGGCAAATTGATCGTTGCCGGTTATCGCAGCGACGGGACGAGCGACGCGCTGGCGATTTCGCGTCATACGACAAGTCTCGCCATCGACACCGCTTTCGGCAGCGGCGGTTACGTGATCAACGATATGTCGCCGGCGCTCGACGACCGGGCGACGGATTTGGTTATTCAACCGGACAATAAAATCGTCGTCGGCTCGACCGGTTTAGGCGGCGGCGGCGACCGCGATTTCGCCGTTCTGCGCTACGACGCGAACGGCGTGCTCGATCAGAATCTGGTCGATAATTTCGGCACCGGCGGGATTTCGCTGATAAATTTCGGTCTCGGAAATCCGAACGACGAGGCGCAGGCGCTGCTCCTGCAGCCCGACGGGCAATTGATCGCCGGCGGCGCGAGCGACGCGGGCGCGGGCGAACGGTTCGCGCTCGTCAAGATCAACACCGGCGGCGCGGCGGCGGTCGCCTTCGGGGTTCTTGGGCGCGTCCTGACGCCGTTCGCGAGCGGCGATTCACGGGTGACGGCGCTGAGTTTCTACGGGAACAACAAGATCCTCGCCGCCGGCCGCGCGTGGAACGGCGCGGACTACGATTTCGCGATCGCCCGCTATCAAAACGAATTCATCCCGACAGCGGCCGGAGTTTCGGTCGAGGGCCGCGTCCTGACGGCGAAAGGCGGCGTCGCGAACGTCGTCGTCACGCTGACCGACCCGCGCGGCGGCGTGCGGACGGCGCGCACGAATTCGTTCGGTTTTTATCGCTTCGGGGAGCTGACGGTCGGCGAAACTTATGTCATCGCGGCCTTTTCGAAGCGGTTTTCGTTCGCCGAGCCGGCGCGGGTCTTAACGCTCAAGGATTCGCTCGCGGACGTCGATTTCGTCGCAAACGAATAACGGCGAGCGGCTTATTTTTAAACACAAAAAGAGATCGACGATCCGCGAGCGGGTCGTCGATCTCTTTTTTTCTCTAAACCTAAACTTAGGCCGCTTTCGGTTCGAGCTCCGCCGCGCCTTCGGCGTAGACGCTGATGAACTTGCCTTTCTGGCCTTTGTTCTCGAACTTGACGAAGCCTTCGATCAGCGCGAAAAGCGTGTCGTCCTTGCCGCGGCCGACGTTTTTGCCCGGCTTCCATTTCGTGCCGCGCTGGCGCGCTAAGATATTGCCGCCGAGGACGTGCTCGCCGCCGAATTTCTTCAAACCTAACCGTTGAGCCGCCGAATCGCGACCGTTTCTCGATGAACCTACACCTTTCTTATGAGCCATAACTCGATTTCGGATTTCGGATTTCGGATTTCGGATTTACGGTTTGCTTAAAGTGAAGCTGTTTTCTTCGCCTCGAAACAAATCCGAAATCCGAAATCCGAAATCCGAAATCCTTTGTCCTCCTAAAACTTTTCGATCTTGATTTCCGTGTAACCTTGACGGTGACCCTGTTTGCGTTTGTACTGTTTGCGGCGTTTCTTTTTGAAAACGATGACCTTTTCGCCGCGGCCGTGGCCGACGACGGTCGCCGAAACCTTGCCGCCGCCGAATTTGGCGTCCGCGCCCTCGCCGACGACGAGCGCTTCGAGTTCGACTTTATTGCCTTCTTCGGCCGCAATGGTCGGCACGCGGAGGGTCTCGCCTTCGCTCACCGGAAACTGTTTTCCGCCTGTTCTGATAATTGCGTAACTCATTGTTGTTTGTATTATCTCCTTCGCTTTTAAGGCAGAAAATTGCCTGCTAGTCGAAAACCATAGAGTTTAAAAGAATTTCCCGGCGAAGTCAACCCTGCGTAAAAGTTTGGGAAGTTTGGGAAGTTTGGGAAGTAGGCTGACTCCCTCCTGAACTTCCAGGACTTCCCCGAACTTCCTGAACTTCCCGAACTTTTCCCTCTCCGAGCATCGAAAACGCGTTGTCGGGCATCGTATCGGGGCGGGGAGATAAATTCGATGACAAAACGGTTTATTCGAGGCTGCCGGAGCCGGGCGGCGGTGCTGGCGGTTCTTCTTTTCGGGGTTTCTTCCGTTTTCGCGCAGATGTGGCGCGGCGATCATCGCTGCACGGCGCGGCGCGCGGCGGACAAACCGCTTTTCGAAGCGATCTTCGACCGCCATCCCGCGCGGCTCGAAAAACTGCTCAAAGCGGGCGGCGACGCGCGCGCCGTCGACGACTGCAATATCGCGCTGATCACCTACGCGGCCTGGGCGGAGCGCGCCGACCTGCTCGCCATTCTGCTCAAAGCGGGCGCGAACCCGAGCGTCGTCGACGGCGGCGGCCAGCCGCCGCTGCTTTTTCTGGTCGAAAGGGCCGGCGGCTTTTCCGGTTCGCCGGACGGCAGCGAAGACGCCGCGATCAAAACTCTGCTCGACGGCGGCGCGGACGTCAATTTCGGCGGCCGGACGAAAACCTCGGCGCTGATCCTCGCGACCGGCGCGAGAAATGCGCCGCTTGTCCGTGCTTTGCTCGACGCCGGCGCGAAGATCGATTTTCGGGACGGAGAAGACCGCACGGCCTACAGCTACGCGGCGCAGCTCGGCTGTCAGGAAGTGAAGGAAATGCTCGCGGCGGCCGGCGCGTCGCTCGACGCCGGGCTCGCGGAATTTCGCGCGGTCTACGGCGACGAAGCATTTTACCGCGCGGCCTCGGACGGGCGCACCGACCTCGTCGAAGCGATGCTCGCGGCGGGCGCAAATCCCGATTCCGTCGGCCGGGGAACTCTGACCGCGCTGATGGGCGCGCGCGAGCCGAGCACGATCGACGCCTTGCTCGCGGCCGGCGCGACGCTCGAAAAAAGGGACGGCGCGGGCTTCACGGCGCTGATGTGGGCCGTCGCCTTTCGCAAGCCGGAAATCGTCAGACGGCTGATCGCCGCCGGCGCCGACGTCAACGCCCGCAATAACGACGGCAAATCCGTGCTCGAGCTGGCCCGCGATCCGGAAACCGAAGAAATTCTCAAAGCCGCCGGCGCGAAATAGCGGGCCGCAGTTCCTGCCCGCGAACCGGCGCGAACAAAACGATTTTTCGGCGGGCGAAAAACTATTTTCGCCCGTTTTCGCTTTCTCCGGCGCTCCGACGTATAATCAGCGTAACAAAACCGCTTTTCTTAATCTTTCGTAATTTCAGGAGCTTTCAGATGTTCAGAAAAATCGCGTTCGTCGTCGTTTCGCTCTTACTCGTTTCCTTTCCGGTTTTCGCCCAGAAAATCGATCCCGGCCTTTATCAAAATATGCGCTGGCGAATGATCGGGCCGTTTCGGGCCGGGCGGACGGTCGGCGCGGCCGGGATTGCGTCGCAGCCGAACGTCTTCTACATCGGCGTCAACAACGGCGGCGTCTGGAAGACGACCGACGCCGGCCGGACTTGGGTGCCGGTTTTCGACGATCAGCCGACCGGCTCGATCGGCGACGTCGCGGTCGCGCCGTCGAACCCGAACGTCGTCTATGTCGGGAGCGGCGAGGGACTGCAGCGACCCGATCTTTCGACCGGCGACGGGATGTACCGCTCGAACGACGGCGGCCAAACGTGGACTCACCTGGGTTTGCGCGAAGGCCAGCAGATCGCTTCGATCGCCGTCGATCCGAAGGACGAAAACCGGCTCTTCGTCGCCGTTCTCGGTCATCCGTACGGCCCGAACGAGGAGCGCGGCGTCTTTCGCTCGACCGACGGCGGGAAGACCTTCGAAAAGGCGCTCTACGTCGACGCGGACACCGGCGCGTTTCAGGTCGAGTTCGCGCCGGACGATCCGAACACGCTTTACGCCGATCTCTGGGCGGGAAGACAAGGCCCGTGGGAAAACGGCGCGTGGCAGGGCAAAGGGAGCGGGCTTTTCAAATCGACCGACGGCGGCGCGACGTGGCGGCGGCTGACCAAAGGACTGCCGACTTTCGAGGAAGGTTTGGGAAGAATCGGCTTCGCGATCGCGCGGAGCAATCCGAAACGTTTGTATGCGACCGTCGACGCGCGCGGCGACCGCGCCGGCGTCTATGTTTCCGACGACGCCGGCGAATCGTGGACGCGGGCGAACGACGATCCGCGGCTCTGGGGCCGCGGCAGCGATTTCGCCGAGATCAAGGTCCATCCGAACGATCCCGACACGGTTTTCGTCGCCAACGTCGCGTCCTACAAATCGACCGACGGCGGCCGCACCTTCACCGGTTTCAAGGGCGCGCCCGGCGGCGACGACTATCACCGCATCTGGATCAACCCGACGAATCCCGACATTATGCTCTTCGCGACCGATCAGGGCGCGACCATTACGGTCAACGGCGGCGCGACGTGGTCGAGCTGGTACAACCAGCCGACGGCGCAGTTTTATCACGTCATCACCGACGATCAATGGCCCTACTGGGTCTACGGCGGGCAGCAGGAATCCGGCTCGGCCGGCGTCGCCTCGCGCGGCGACACCGGCGCGATCATCGCCCGCGACTGGCGGACCGTCGGCGTCGAGGAATACGGCTACGTCGCGCCCGACCCGCTCGATCCGAACATCATCTACGGCGGCAAGCTGACGCGTTTCGACAAGCGCACCGGGCAGGTTCAGAACATTATGCCCGAAGCGGTGCGCACCGGCCGCTACCGTTTTCTGCGGACCGCGCCGGTCATTTTTTCGCCGGTCGACAAAAAAACGCTCTTTTTCGCCGGCAACGTGCTTTTCAAGACGCTCGACGGCGGAAGATCGTGGGACGTCATCAGTCCCGATCTTTCGCGCGAGAAATGGGACGTTCCGGCGAACGTCGGCGTCTACGCGACCAAAGATCTGGAAACGATGCCGCGCCGCGGCGTGATCTACACGGTCGCGCCGTCTTATAAGGATCTAAACACGATCTGGGCCGGGACCGACGACGGGCTGATCCACGTCACGCGCGACGGCGGGAAAACGTGGGCGAACGTGACGCCGCCGGAACTGAAATCGTGGGCGAAGGTCTCGCTGATCGACGCCGGCCGGTTCGACGCGAACACGGCCTACGCGGCGATCAACACGTTTCGCCTCGACGATCTGCGCCCGCACATCCTGCGCACGCACGACGGCGGCAAAACGTGGAAGGAGATCGTGAACGGCCTGCCCGCCGGCGGCATCGTCAACGCCGTCCGCGAAGATCCCGAGCGCCGCGGGCTGCTGTTCTGCGGGACCGAGCAGGCCGTCTATTTTTCGATCGACGACGGCGAAAACTGGCAGCCGCTGCGGCTTAATATGCCGGCGACCTCGATCCGCGACATTGTCGTCCATCACGACGATCTAGTCGCCGGTACGCACGGCCGCTCGTTCTGGATTCTCGACGACGTCGCGCCGCTGCGGCAGCTCACCGGCGAAACGAAGACGAGCGCCGCCGTTTTGTTCGCGCCGCCGACCGCGGTCCGCGTCAAGCGGAGCGTCCACACCGACACGCCGTTTCCGCCCGAGGAACCGGCCGGCCAGAACCCGCCCGACGGCGCGATCATCGACTTTTATCTCAGGGAAAAATCGCCGGCGCCGGTCGTCCTCGAAATCTACGATTCGGCGGACAAGCTCGTCCGCCGGTTCGCGAGCGACGATAAGCCCATCACGGCCGACGAGAAATCGCTCCGGTTTCCGACCTACTGGCTGCGCCCGCCGCAGATTCTGCCGAACGAGCCCGGAATGCAGCGCTTCGTCTGGAACCTGCAGTACGCGAACCCGCCCGCCGACGGCTACGACCTGCCGATCTCGGCGATCTACAGGGACACGCCGTTCGTCCCCGAAGGGCCGTTCGTGATGCCCGGAAAATACACGGTCAGGCTGACGGCGAACGGAAAAACCTACACGCAGCCGCTTTCGGTGAAGATGGATCCGCGCGTGTCCGCGTCGGCGGCCGATCTGCAGGCGCAGTTCACGCTTTCGATCGAGGCCTACGAGGGCATCCGCGAAACCTCCGCGATGCTCCGCGACGCGAAAAAACTGCAGTCGCGGCTCAGGGATTTAAAGGAAAAAGCGCCGAACGACGACGCGAAAAGCCGGATCGAAGCGCTCGACGAGAAGCTGAAGGTCTTTCTGACCGGCCCGCGCCCGACGAACCCGCCGCAGCCGACCAAAGTCGCCGATCTTCCTTTGACGCGGCTCAACGCGGCGTTTTACGGAATGCTCGATCTGCTGCAGGACGCCGACGCCGCGCCGACGACGCAGGCCGCCGCGGATGCCAAAGATCTGCAGAGCGCGCTCGGGTATCTCCGGAATCGCTGGAAACAGATCGCGGAAGAGGCGGCGGGGTTTTAACGCGAAGGCGCAGAGGCGCAAGGGCGCAAAGGAATTTTTGAATGGTTTTTCGGCGGCGAGAAATCACCGGTTTTTCCGGAAACTTTTCGCCGTAATCAACCCATTTAAAAATCCCTTTGCGCCTTCGCGCCTCTGCGTTAAAAAAAGCCCGCGTGATAAAATCTTCTCACTATGAATATTTCGAACAACAAGATTCTGATCACCGGCGGCGCGAGCGGGATCGGGCTCGGTTTGACCGAACGCTTTCTCGAAGAAGGGAATTCGGTCATCGTCTGCGGCCGCCGCGCGGACGTTCTGGATGATTTGCGGGAACGTTACCCCGCGGTCGTCACGCGGCGCTGCGATCTGACCGACGAAGCCGACCGCGCGGCGCTTTACGAATGGATCGCTTCGGAGCACGCCGATCTCGACGTGCTCGTCAACAACGCCGGCATCCAGAACTGGATGGACGTCGCCGACGAGGATTTTTTCGCGCGCGCGCAGACGGAGCTCGCGACCAACGTCGAAGCGCCGCTCCATCTGACCGCGCTCTTTCTCAAACTGCCCGCGCTCCGGACGATCGTCAACGTGACTTCGGGGCTGTCGTTCGTGCCGCTGACGAAAGCGCCGGTCTACTCGGCGACGAAGGCTTTCTTTCATTCGTTCACCGTTTCGCTCCGGCATCTGCTTGAGAATCGCGGCGTCGAGGTCGTCGAGATCATCCCGCCGGCGATCAACACCGATCTCGGCGGCAAGGGCCTTCACGATCACGCGCCGCCCGTCGCCGATTTCGTCGCCGCCGTTTTCGACCAGCTGAAAGCCGGTAAAACCGACATCACCTTCGGCCTCAGCGAAGCGATGGCCAACGCCGGTCCGAACGAAGCCAAAGAAATCTTCCGCCGGTTAAACACATAGGGATTTCGGATTTCGGATTTCGGATTTCGGATTGGTTTCGAGTCGGAAACTGTTCGCTTAAAATCGAAGCCCTTAAATTCAGACCAATCCGAAATCCGAAATCCGAAATCCGAAATCCCCCTAGCAGCCTTTTTCGTCTTCGAGCGGGGTCCAGCTCGTTAGCGAGAAGCCGTTTTTGAGATTGCGGTAGACGATCGCGCGGACGAATTGGACGACCGGCTTTTTCGAGCGGTTGCGGGTGCTGATCTGGAGACAGAGCTGATAATTGAGGCCCGCGACGACCTGCACCTTGGCGTTTTTGATCGCGTCGAGCGTCGCGTTCCATTTCGTGTTGCGGTAATGCTTTTTGACGGCGAATTTGGCGGCCGCGACGACGCCCTTGTCGGTGACGTCGGTGTCGCCGTAGCCGCCCGCGATCGGGCCGTCCTGCGCCCGCGCGACGGCCGAAAACGCGAAAATAACGAAAAGCGAAGCGAAAATTAACGAAAGTTTCAGTTTCATTGTTTTTATATTTCTCCGCGCCTTTGCGCCTTTGCGCCTTTGCATTGAAAAAAAGTTTCGCTATTGAAATTCAACGCTAAGACGCAAAGCCGCGGGGTTTTTCAAATTAAAATTCCTGCGTAAATAATTTAGACAAAGATTCGGACGCCGAATTTTGTCTGCGGCGTCCTGCAAAAGTATAATCACAAATGATCTGAAGTTTAAATTTAAAACCCTGAAATCCAAACCAATATGTCAGAATCAACTACCGAAAAACAGACACGCATCGAGACGGATTCGATGGGCGAGATCGCCGTCGAGGCCGACAAATACTGGGGCGCGCAGACCGAGCGCTCGCTGCATCACTTCAACATCGGGTTCGACGTGATGCCGCGCGAGGTGATCCGCGCGCTCGGCATCCTCAAAAAGGCCGCCGCGCTCACCAATCACGAGCTCAAACCGCATCTGCTGACCAGAGAAAAGCTCGATCTGATCGTGCGGGCCGCCGACGAGGTCATCGACGGAAAATTGGACGCGCATTTTCCGCTGCGCGTCTGGCAGACCGGCTCCGGCACGCAGACCAATATGAACGCCAACGAGGTCATCTCGAACCGCGCGATCGAAATCGCGGGCGGGGCGATGGGCTCGAAAAAACCGGTCCATCCGAACGACGACGTCAATATGTCGCAGTCGTCGAACGACACGTTCCCGACCGCGATGTATATCGCCGCCGCCGAGCGCCTGCACGCGCTGATCCCGACCGTCCAGGTGCTGCACGACGCGATCGACGCGAAAGCGAAGGAATTCGCGGACGTCGTCAAGATCGGCCGCACGCACCTGCAGGACGCGACGCCGATCACCGTCGGGCAGGAATTCGGCGGCTGGGCGTCGCTCGTCGAGCGCGATATTCAGCGCTTGAATCAGGTTCTCGACGGGCTTTTCGATCTCGCGATCGGCGGCACGGCCGTCGGCACGGGCCTCAACGCGCACCCGGATTTCGCGGCCAAAGCGGCGGCGCATATCGCGGATCTGACCGGTTTGCCGTTTCGCGCGCACCCGAACAAGTTCGCGGCGCTCAGCGCGCACGACGAGGTCGTCTACGCGTCGGGCGCTTTGAAGACGCTCGCCGCGTCTCTGATGAAGATCGCCAACGACGTCCGCTGGCTCGCCTCGGGGCCGCGCTGCGGCATCGGCGAGCTCGTCATTCCGGAAAACGAGCCCGGCAGCTCGATTATGCCCGGCAAGGTCAACCCGACGCAGAGTGAAGCGATCACGATGGTCGCCGCGCAGGTCATGGGCAACGACGCCGCGATCGGTTTCGCCGGCTCGCAGGGCAATTTCGAGCTCAACGTCTTCAAGCCGGTGATGATCCATAATTTTCTGCATTCGGTGCGGCTCCTTAACGACGCCTGCCGCGGCTTCGTCGAATTCTGCGTCGCCGGCATCGAACTCAACCGCGAAAAGATCGATCATTATCTCAACGATTCGCTGATGCTCGTCACCGCGCTCAACCAGCACATCGGCTACGACAACGCCGCCAGGATCGCCAAAAACGCGCATAAAAAAGGCATCAAGCTCAAGGACTCGGCATTGGAACTCGGCCTTTTAACAAGCGAGCAGTTCGACGAGTGGGTCGTCCCGGTCGACATGACGCACCCATAACGATTCGGATTTTTAATTGGAGCGCGGGCATCCCTGCCCGCCCGCGCGTCGCGCGCAGCGCCGAGGCGCGAAACGTTCGCGATTGGAACGAAACTGTTAAATCGATGCGTCGAACGGTGCGCGGAGTTCGCGATTGGAACGACGGTTTAACAATTCGCGGCGTGGGCGTCCGTTTTCGCATTCGCTTAACGGACGGCGGGTAGGGATGCCCGCCGTCCAATTATGTTTCGGGCGGGCGGCTAATTTCCGGTACGTCGAGAAGGGTAAACGCATCCCGGATCGCCGGCGCCGCCCGAAACTATTTGTTCCGTCGATTTACGGAACAAAAGCGTTCGGGACGGGACGGTCGCCCGCCGCGCCGAAATCGGTGATCAGGGTTCCCGCCGTCGAGCGGCTGACGAACCAGACGCCGCTGCGAAAAACGGCCGCGTCGGTGCGCCCGTCGCCGTCGTAGTCGCCCGGCGCGGGAATGTCGCCGTTCTGTCCGAACGGGAACGAGAAGAACGAGCCGTCTTCCGACCGCTGGACGAACCACGTGCCGGTCGAAGGACGAAAGACCGCGATGTCCGTCTTGCCGTCGCCCGTCCAGTCGCCGGCGACGGGTTTGTCCGTCCCGACGCCGAAGCGGTAGACGCGAAAAGCGCCGTCCGAGCTCCGCAGATACCACCACGAGCCGTCCGAAGGCCGAAAGATCGCGAGATCGGCTTTGCCGTCGCCGTCGTAATCGGCCGGCACGGGTTTGTCGCCCGCCGCGCCGAAGCTCGTGATCGCCGTTCCCGCACCGCCCGAATTGAGCACGTACCACGTCCCCGCAGCGGGCCGGAAAACGGCCGCGTCCGTTTTGCCGTCGCCGTCGTAATCGGCCGGCGCGGGCGTGTCGCCCGGCGCGCCGAACGGGAACGAGAAGAACGAATTATCCTCCGATCGCTGGACGAACCACGTGCCGGTCGCCGGCCGCCAGACCGCGATGTCCGTCTTTCCGTCGCCGGTCCAGTCGCCCGGCGCGAGACTGTCGGCGGCCGTCCCGAAATTGTAGACGCGAAACTGGTTGTCGGAGCTTCGCGAATACCACCACGAGCCGTTCGACGGGCGGAAGATCGAAATATCGGTCCGGCCGTCGCCGTCGAAGTCGAACGGCGTTTTGCTGCGCGTCTGCGCCGGCGCGTGAAAGCCCGCCGCGAGATCGAAGCGGCCGCCCGCCACGGTGCCGGCCGCCGTCTGCCCGATCGTCGTGACGGCGAGCAGCTCGCCGCCGCGCAGCATCCCGCCGCCGCCCGCCGCGACGGATTTCGAAACCGTCAGCTCGCCGCCCGTCTGCGCCGTCAGGCCGCCGGTCTGTAAAAAAATGATGGCGATGATCAATACAAGATTGCGTGATTTCATAATTTCTCCCTCACGAATGCGCGTCGATTTTTCGAAAATTCAGCTTTCGATATCGACGACGAACTTCGAATAATCCGCCGCGCGTTTTTTCCCGGCAGCCCGAGCGCGGCCGTCAGAAAAAAATTCGTTTTCATAAATCTACTTCTCCTCTTTTTCGGCCGCGTTCGTTTTTCGGAGCATTTTTTCGAGCGCTTCGAGCCGCGATCTGAGTTCCTCGTTCTGCTTCCGGAGCGCGTCGATCTCGGCCTGCTGTTCGCGGACGGCGTTGACGAGGACGACGCCGACGCGGTCGTATTTGACGCCTTCGGTCTCGCCTTTTTCGTTGACGGTCGCGAGCAGCGGCTCGACCGCCGCGACTTCTTCGGCGACGAGCCCGAAATCCGCCTTGCCGTCGGCCTTCCAGTCGAACGCGACCGGCCGCAGGCGTTTGATCAGATCGAGCCCCGGTTTGTAGTCGGCGACGTTCTCTTTGTAGCGCAGGCTCGACGAACAGGACGCGATTTCGCCCGAAGCGTTGCGGCAGAGCGACGTCGAGCCGGCCGTGCCGAGTGCGCCGAGGCGGACGACGCTGTTCGGGAAGCTGACGCGCGGAACGTTCAGCGCATTGCGCTCGACCTGCATCCAGACCGTTTCCTGATTTTCCGCGTCGTTCAGCGCGCCGAAATTCAGGCCGCCGCCGTTCGCGTACATCTGCCATTTGCCCGTATTGGTGCCGGCATACGAATTATTGAGCGAGAACCGCGGATACCCGAGGGCGGCCGTCGATTCGACGCGCACGTCCTGCCCCAGCACGTGCAGCTTGACCTGCGGGTTGTTCGTGCCGAGACCGACGAAGCCGTTTTCGGCGACCGTCAGCCGGCCGCCGATAAAACCGGGCCCGTCGATCTGAAAGAGTCCGAAACCGCCGAACGACGCGACCGAACCGCCCGGCGTCGCGGTCTGCACGCGAAAACCCTGGTTGCCCGGCTCGAAGACGTTCATCCGCCAGGTCGTCAGCGGCGCGCCGACCGAAAAGCGATTGCCGACCGTGCCGCTGCCGCTGACGTTGAAATTGGACGACGACTGCGTGTCGACCGAGTTTTGAATATAGTTCGAGCTCCCCGCGAGCGGCATCCGCGCGTCCGTGAGCCGCGCGTCGCTCGTCTGCACGAACTCGTTCGCGCCGACGCCGCCGAGCTGCAGCGCGTTGTCGGCCGTCAGGCTTTTGAGCGCGTACGGCGCGCTCGCGACCATCTGGCGCGGGCTCATCACCGTAAAATCGCCGGTTCCGGCCCGGCGCGCCCGAAGCTGGAGATAGCGGGCGGTGCCGTTGAAAATTGCCGGATCGACGCCGACGCTGAGCGTGAAAACGCCGTTCGCGACCGCGACGTTCGTGAATTCCGACGTCGCGAGCAGGTTGCCGCCGCTCTCGGCGTCGTAGATCTCGACCGTCAGATCGTAAGCGCCGGCGGCCGCCGCGCCGCCGTCCCGGAGGCTTCCCTGATACGTGAAAACATTGGTCTGGGCGCTCGCCGAGAGCCGTCCGATGAACAGGAATAAAATCGCTAACAACAGTAAAATAAAAACTTTATACATAAATAGTCGCTCCTTTAAATGATTTTTCGTCAACCGGGTTTTCGGGTCGAAATTTCACCGGCAATCCACTACGCGAAACTTGTGCTACAATTAGCCCAAATATTTTTTATGGCGAGCGAAGTGACAATGCTGCTGGAGCGGATCGGGCGTGACGGGCGCGGCCGCCGCGAAGCGCTCGACGAGCTGCTGCCGATCGTTTACGACGAATTGCGGCGGCTCGCGGCGAGCTTTCTCAACCGCGAGCGCGCCGTCTCGATCCAGACGACCGAACTCGTCCACGAGGCCTATTTCAAGCTGACCGACCAGCGCTCGGTCGACTGGAACAACCGCGGCCAGTTTTTCGCGATCGCCGCGCAGGCGATGCGGCGGATCCTGATCGACGCGGCGCGCCAGCGAAATTCGCTCAAACGCGGCGCCGAAAAAGTCTCGCTCGACGACGCGCCGACGCTTCCGTTCGAGGCCGACCGCGAGCTGATCGAGCTCGACGAAGCGCTCCGCGAGCTCGAGGATTTCGACGGGCAGCAGTGCCGGATCGTCGAGCTCCGCTATTTCGCCGGCCTGACGATCGAGGAAACGGCCGCCGCGCTGAAGATCTCGCCGACCACCGTCAAACGCGAATGGACGATCGCGCGGACGTGGCTTTACCGGCGGATGCGGAATGACTAGTTTCCGGTTTCGAATCGCGGCCTGAACATTCGGCTTGCCGCCCGAAACTTTGATCAGGATTTTTTTGAAAATTGGCCGCCCGCCGGTTTTCGCGGCTTCGCCGTCCGATGTGCGGAAGAGCTAGGGTCTTCCGGCAGAGGCGCTCATTTTTTCGGCGAAAGGCTGTGCCGTTCGCACCGACGCGAGGCACAGCCTCGGGTTTTCGGGAGGACGATCCGGAAAGGCGGAGCCTTTCCGCACATCGGGCGGCCGAGCCGCCGGACTCAACTTTCCAACGACTTTCAACGATTGTTCCGGATAAAAGCCCTCCGCCCGAAACCGATCCGGTCTTTTTTTTCGCGTAGTTTAATGGACAGTTTATGAACCGGGCGAAATGGAAAACGATCAAGCGGAATTTTTCGGCCGCGCACGAACTGCCGGCGGCCGAGCGGGACGATTTTCTGGCCGGTCTCGACCCGGAAGTCCGCGCCGAGGTCGAAAAACTGCTCGCGTCGGTCGACGAGGCCGAAGATTTCATCGGCACGCCGCTGCTCGTCGAAAAAGGTCTCCGCCGGCCGCGTTTCGAGGACGACGCGATCGGCCGCCGGCTCAACGATTACCTGATCCTCGAAAAGCTCGGCGAAGGCGGGATGGGGATCGTCTTTCTCGCCGAAAAACGCGGCCGCGAATTCACGCGGAGGGTCGCCTTAAAACTCATCAAGCGCGGGATGGACACGAACCGCGTCCTCGAACGCTTTCTGCGCGAGCGGCGGATTCTCGCGTCGCTCGAACATCCGAACATCGCGCGGCTCTTCGACGGCGGCTCGACCGACGACGGCCTGCCGTATTTCGTGATGGAATACGTCGAGGGCGAAACCGTCAAAAAATACTGCGAAAGCCGCGCGCTCGGCCGCGACGAACGGCTCCGGCTGTTTCTCAGGGTCTGCGCGGCCGTCGCCTACGCGCACCGGAATCTGGTCGTCCACCGCGACCTCAAACCGTCGAACATCGTCGTCACCGCGGCGGGCGAGCCGAAGCTGCTCGATTTCGGGATCGCCAAGCTGCTTTCGGACGACCGCGGCGGCGCCGAGCCGACGGCGACCGTTTTCCGGATGCTGACGCCCGAATACGCGTCGCCCGAACAAATGCGCGGGGAGCGGACGACGACCGCGACCGACGTTTACTCGCTCGGCGTCGTCCTCTGCGAGCTGCTGACCGGTATGCGGCCGTTCGAGGAAAGAAGAGGAGAAGAGGAGAAGAGGAGAGGGGGAGAAGGGGAGAAGGGGAGAAGAGGAGAAGAGGAGAAGAGGAGAAAAGGAGAAAATGAATCTCTCGGCGCGCAAAGCACTTCCGCGTCGGCGCGGCAGCGTGTCTCCTCTTCTCCTCCACTCCTCTTCTCCTCTTCTTTCCTGAGGGGAGATCTCGAGAACATCGTCCTCAAGGCGATCAGCGCCGAGCCCGAGCGGCGTTATAATTCGGTGGCGGAATTGAGCGACGACATCGAGCGCTATCTGAACGGGCTGCCGGTCCGCGCGACCGACGCGACGCGGTTTTACCGGCTCCGGAAATTCGTCAAACGCCATCGCGCCGGCGTCGCGGGCGCCGTTTCGTTCGTGCTGCTGCTCTGTCTGGCGACCGCGCTGACGAGCTGGCAGTACGCGGCCGCGCGGCGCGAGCGCGCGAAGGCCGAACAGCGTTTTCGCGAGCTTCACGACGTCGCCCGGTCGCTGCTCACGGAAACGAACGCGGCGCTCAAAAAACTGCCCGAAAATCTCGAGATTCGCCGCTCGATGGTCGAAAAATCGGTCGAGATTATGGACCGTTTGGCCGGCGAGGAAACGAACGACGCCGTTTTTCTGAGCGAGCTCGCCGACGCCTACGACGAGCTCGGCAAGCTGCGTTATCTCAAGTTTCACGAGAGCCGCTCGGCGCTCGGCATTTACGAAAAGGCCTTGCGTCTGCGCGACCGCGCCGTCGAGAGCGCGCCGCGCGACGTCGCGATCGCCGGCCGGCGGACGACGACGCTCGGCAATATTCTCGAGGTCTACTACAATTTCGGCGACCGCGAAAAGATTCTCGAATACTGGCAGACGCAGCACGAGAACAATCTGCGGATTCTCGCGATCGACCCGGAAAACGCCGCGACGCTCAACGCGCTCTCGGCCGAAACCGAAGCCGTCGCCGATATCCTGAAAACCGCGGGCCGCGACGCCGAAAGCGCCGATAAGATCGGGGAAAGCTTCGATTTCATCGAAAAAGCGATCGCCGCCCAGCAGAAAGCCGCCGAACCGGCCGGCCGCGTCGATCTCGTCGCTTATCTGATGCAGAAGGGAAGTCTGATGCAAAAGACCGGCCGCGCCGACGAGGCGCTCGAGATTTATCGTTCGGCGGCCGAAATTTCCGAACAAACCTACCGCGCCGACAACTCGCTGCGCTTCGCGTTCAACCAGACGAGCCGCCTGCACCGTTTGATGGCCGACATTTACCGCGACCGCGGCGACTGGCGGAAGTTTCTCGAACACACCGAGTTCAGCGCCGACTGGATCGGCCGGAATCTCGAAAATCAGGCGCTCGATCCGCCGTATCTGCGCGGCACGCTCTCGTTTTACGTGATCCGCGGCGGCATCGCGCTCCGCCGTCTCGGCCGGCCGGCAAAAGGCGCGGCGCGCGTCGACGAGGGCGTCGGGATGTATCTGAAAGCGGTCAAAACGAGCGCCAACGACGGCGAAAACATCTTCTACGCGCCGGAAACGCTCGAAATGGTCTCCGCGTTCTACGCCGAAACCGGCCAGCCCGGAAAAGGCGTCCGGCTCTGGCAGGAATTCATCGACCTGACCGAACCGTTCGCCGCCCGCAACCCCGACGACGCGACCTCGCTCAGCTATCTCGCCTACGCGCTCGAACGCAAGGGCGATTTTCTCGCGAAATACGATTCGCAGGAGAAATCCTTCGCCGAAACCGCCCAGCCGCGGCTCGTCAAAGCGCTCGTCAGCTACCAGCAGAGCAGCACCTGCCGCAAGGACCTGCTGCGGCTCGAACCGTTCAATCAACTGCTCGCCGAACAGGATAAAGCCTTATCGGCCAAGCTCGCCGCGCTCAAGACGAAGCTGAACTTCAAATAAAAACCCGAGCCGGAGCGCGGGCATCCCTGCCCGCCGTCCGTTAAGCGTCAGCGAAAACGGACGCACACGCCGCGAAGTGTAATAGTTTCGTGTCAATCGCGGACGCCGCGCGTCGTGCGGCGCATTGGTTTAATAGCTGCTTTTCAATCGCACGCGTTTCGCGCCTCGGCGCTGCGCGCGACGCGCGGGCGGGCAGGGATGCCCGCGCTCCAGTTAAGGCGCAGCGTTCTCTCAATCGATTTTTCGATTTTCTTTTCCGCGATGACCCGTTTCGCGCCGGTTTATCGTTTAATAGAATGACGGGCCGCCGGCGGTCGATTTTTTTATACGAATTGAGGTGTACGATGAAGCGATTTTTCCTGTTGATTTTATTCCTGCTGACGCTTTCCGTCGCGGGCGCGACGGCGCAGACCAAGTCCGGCGCGGCGCTGCCGGTCGGGCTCGTGCGAATGACCGAAGCCGATTCGGCGGAGCTGCTCAAGGATCCGGTCATCAAAAAGCGGCTCCGCAAACTTCTCGGCCGGAAAAACTACGCGGCCTTTCTCGAATCGTTCGAAACGGTCACGCCGGTCGAGAAAAAAGGCTCGTTTCTTTTTTCGAGCGGCTGTCTGATCCACGCCTGCCGGCATCTCGAATCGGCGATCGCCGTCGATCTGGTCAACCAAACGATTCACGCGGCCATTTACCGGCAGACCGAACGCACCCGGTTTTTCAACGAAAACCGCCGGAAAACCCCGCGCGTCATCCGGCGATGGGCGAAGAATCTGCCGCGCCCGCGCGTTTGACGCTCACGAGCCCCGCTTTTAATAGTTTCGCCGGGCTTTACGCGGCCGGCTGCCCGGCGGTCGCCTCGAAACCGAATCGGATCGCCTCTTCGAGTATCTTAATGTCGATATCTTTCAGCGTTTTGAATCTGATACAATACCCGGTCACGCTGGCCCGGCCTATTTTTCCCCCGTACGTGCGGGCCAGGTATTTCTTATCTTCGAGCCCGATGATATAGACGGAGATGCCGGTTTTGTTGGCGCTCAGACCGATTTGATAAAATTCCCGGGTCTTTCCGCCGGCGTATTTTATCGTTTGAGATCCGTATCCGATATTGGGATTGGTGACGGTCTCATTTTCGCTGTTTTTGCCGTCCAGAAACCATAACCTGCATTCCGGCGACACTCGCCGCGCGAGCCCGTGCAGCAGCTGCAGGTCGCTTCGTTTCGTTTCGGGCTGGCTGGAAATATAATTGTTTATTTGTTCCTGTACGTTCATAAAAATATCAAATTACGGGCCGATCTTTGGTCTTCGGTCTTCGGTCTTTGATTTCAAAGACCGAAGACCGAAGACCAAAGATCATTTTTCTCATCTCGCGCAATTGGTTTTTCGCGCTTCACTGATCGTTCGCATTGACCCGCGGCGCGCCGGTTTTGACGTCGCCGTCGCGTTCGTAGTTGGCGATGACGACGCCGCTCGGGCTGATCCGGCCTTCGGTCATCTTAAAAGCCGCCGGAATGGTGCCGTGCGTGAACAGGCGTTTGCCGGTGCCGAGCGTGACCGGGATGATCATCAGCTGCAGCCCGTCGACGAGATCGTGCTGAAAAAGCGTCTGCAGCAGATCGGCGCTGCCCATCAGATGCAGGTCCGGGCCGTCGGTCTGTTTGAGCTCCCTGACTTTTTCCGCCAGATCGCCGCTTAAAAAGACGGTCGGCTGCCAGTCGCTCGTCGTCCGCGTGTTCGAAGCGACATATTTGGTCGCGGTCATCACGTTCGGCCAGAAGTTCGAATGCGCCGGCCAGTAGGTTTCCCACGCGTCGAAGGTTTTGCGTCCGAGCAGCAGATCGACCGGTTTCGCGAGCCGCTCCTGCACCGCCGCGCCCGTCACCTCGTCCGCGTAGGGGAAAACCCACCCGGCATACCTGAAGCCGTCGCCTTCGGTTTCTTCGGACTGAATGACGCCGTCGAGCGTCATAAATTCGCAGGCTATCAATTTTCTCATTTTATTTTCCTCTCATTTAATAAAGACTTCGTTTCCGGGCACAGTTTCACCGGCCGGAGATCGCTTCCGGATGTGAAATTTCATAAAATTTTAGAATTATACGCCCGCGAAAAACGCGAAACGACGCTGAAAGAGATTCGCATTTCGCGTCTTTCGCGGACCAACAAACCGGCCGCCCCGGTTTGTTACGACGCGGTTTTCAAGAGCTCGTCGAGATTGCCGAACGTCAGCGCGGTGCCTTCGCGGAAGCCCTTTTCGACCATCATCTGCAAAATGGCGGCCGTTTTGTATTTGATCGTGATGCCGACCGTCGTGATGCCGTCCGCCTCGCTGAAATCGAGATTGTTTTCCGAACCGTAAAACTCCGGATCGATGTTTTCGTCCCGGTCGGTAAAGCCGGAAAGATATTTGATGTTCGTTTTCGGCGAGATCGCGGTAAAATCCTGCACCGACCAGAATTCCTCGCCCGCCGGGCCGAGCATCGCGTACAGTCTTCGCCCGCCGACCCGAAAATCCATCCGTTTCGTTCGCGCCGTCCACGGTTTCGGCGCGCCCCACCGGTCGAGCAGCTCCGGCCGGGTAAACGCCTCCCAGACCAGCGCCAGACCGGCGTCGAATTCGCGCGTGATGAAGATCGTGTGCGCCGCTTTGTCGACGGTGAAATCGAATAGTAGATCGCTGTTCATTGTTCCTGTTTTTGAATGGCCGCCAGCAGCTCGTCGAGCTGCTCGAAACGGTTTTCCCAGAGCCCGCGAAACTGCGCGAGCCATTCGTCGATTTCCTTCATCTTGTCGATCTCGAGCCGGTAATAAATCTCTCGGCCTTTAACTTCCGGCGTCGCCAGCTCGCATTCGGTCAGAATCCGCAGATGTTTCGAAACCGCCTGCCGCGTGATCTGAAAATTTTCGGCGAGCGCGTTCGGCGTCATCGCCTGCAGCGCGATCAGCGCGATGATCCCGCGTCGCGTCGGATCGGCGATGGCCTGAAAAATATCTCGTCTCATCGTTTTTTATTATAAATAAGAAACCGATCGGTTGCAAATGAGATGTGCAACTTTTCGGTTTCACAAGTCGGAGCGCGGGCATCCCTGCCCGCCGCGCGTTCGAGCGAAGCGAAGAATGCGCGCAGCTTTCGCGATCGAAACGCGGCTTTTAACCTAAAGCGTCGCACGGCGCGCGGCGTCTGCGGTCGAAACGAAATTATTACATTTTGCGGCGTTTGCGTCCGTTTGCGCTGGCGCTTAACGGACGGCGGGCCGCAGATGCCCGCGCTCCGACTGATTAAATTTCTGTTGAAATGACGGTGCGTCTTTTTATAAAATAAATAGACGGCCGGCGGAAAATCCGCCCGCCCGATACTCTGCGAACCGACTCCCGTTTACAAAAATGAAATATCACGATCCGAACAGCCGGGCTTCCGATCCCGGGCTCGTACTGCTTTCCGAAGTCAAGCTTTTCGAAATCCAGCCGGAGCTTTATTCGCTGGCTTTATGGCAAAACATCAGCCCGCTGCTGCGGTGCGGGAACCACGACCTGCGCGCGGAATACCGGGCGAAATTTGCCGAGCATCTGCATTACGGCGACAGCCGCGCGGCGCTCGTCGTGGACGCCGCGAATGCCGTCGCGGCCGCCTATACCGACGAACTGGACTGCGTCGTCCTGCTCAGATTCGATCCTTTTCTCGTCCGGCGCTACGGGTGGCAAAACGGCACCCGGCTGCTGACGGTCAACACTTACAGCCGGAAAAAATACGGGATCGCGCCGGATTTGACGATCGGGCCGAACTATCTCGGCCGCTACGGGAATTTTCATCCACTGATCGCCGATCTGCTGACCGACGAAAGAAGACCGCTGAACGAGCGCAAAAAACAAATCGCCGAAGAAGAATGGGCCCGCACCGCCGAGTTTGCCCGGCAGGCCCTCGCCAAGAGAATTCCCCCGCGCGACGGGCGGCCGCTGTTGGCGGAGATTCCGTCGATCAGCGGCTGAATTCGAAAGAAAATCGGAATCATTCGCGCCGGCCCGCGGGCCGAACGTCTGGCGGCCGGCACCGATTTCCGCCCGCTCCCTAAACCCTTAGAGTCTGTTTAAATTTTCGAAATATCGGCTGTCAAGGCATCGTTCGTGACATCATCAGCTGAAGGAATCAACCGACCGAACGGCAAGCGTTTGTTTGTCGATCCACTACAAGCACTAAAAACACTAAATTTCTTTCGTGTTTTTAGTGTTTTTAGTGCTTGTAATGGATCAAAACCGGCTGTTCGCCGGGCTGGCGATTCTGATTAAATCGAAAACGCGGTTCACCAACGAATCGCCGGATCGATCAGTTACCGTGCCGAACAACTCTGGTTTTTTTTGTGAACGGACAAATAACCGTTCGCCGATTTGATTTTCATTATTCCGACCAGTTTTGTCATACCATTTAGACGGTACCGATTTTCGGAAACAACCGATTTCGGCGCAGCGCCGATAAAGGGCGGCTTTCCGCCTCATCATTAGTCGACGGCCGCCCGCGGTCGGCGATGGGGGAAAAAACGCGTGAAATGTTTTTCGGTTTTTCGCACCTTTCATAAAAAGGAGGATTTTTTCCGGAAAATAAAGCCTATGAAAATCAAACGAATTTTAACTCTGCTCTTTATCTTCGGTCTTTTTCTGACCGTCGGCGTCAACGCTCAAACTCAGGACGAGCCGCTCGACTCATTCAAAGTCGGCGATCTGATTTACTACGGCTATATGATCAACTGGCGAAGCGGCACGATCGAAGAGTTCAGTAAAAACCGCAGCCAGATAAAGATTCGCTACGGGCAGGGGAGATACGACACGACCTGGATCACGCCGGGGCCGAAAGTGATTATCCAGAGCGAGAAGCTTCATCTGGAAATGACGGCGTCGCAAAAAATGGGGCTGGAAATGCGTCCCGAATCGCTGAAGTATATGTCGTCGATCGTCAAACTGATGCAGGCCTACGATCCCGAACTGACGTATGCCGAAGGCACTTCGGAGCAGGGACTGCCGACTCCCGACAAGACGGAGGAGCTGAACAAGGTCCGGCAGGATCTCGCGCAGCTCGACGAGATCTGCAAAACGAGATTTCCCAACATCAGAAATCCGCCGAGCGCGCTGTCGAAGAAATGGATCGTCGAACGCTACGGCGACCAGTGCGCGATCGCGGCCGATCGGGTCGCGCTCGAAAAAAAACAATGGCAGCTGAACGCTGAACGAAACCGCAGCGCGATTCTCGACGGATATCGCAATCAGGCGGACAACAATATCGGCAACGGTCTGATTTATTACGATCTGCAGCTGATGGCGCTCGATTTCGACGGCTGGAAGGCGGCCGCCGAAGTTAAGGAAAAAGCCGAGTTCGTCAAAGCCGGCGCGGTGATGCCGCCGAACTTTTTCGACCGGCTGCGCCCGATTTCCGTCGAGGTCAAGGCTTTTATCGACAAACAGTCGAGCACCAACCGCTGGGTCGCGCCGAAGTTTCAGGACGCGGCGGCGCAGGCGCTCGCCAAACGCAACGCGACCGACGAAGTGCTGAAGAGATCGACGATTCTGGCGATCGGAATGGACGACGCGGCGTGGGTCAGAGGCTCGGACAGCAAAAATGAGGTCGGCCGCGACAGCAAATACATCTATTACAAAATCGAGAAAAGCAAAAACAGCTACAAGATCGGGCGTATGCTGGTCAAAGGCCCGGTCGCCGGATATTGCCAGGAGCGCGAATTCGTCGTCCGGCGGACGACCAAAGTAGAGCTCGAAATCCTCGACGGTTCGGGAAAATTCGTCGCCTGCCCGAAATGATCTGATAACTGGAGCGCGGGCATCTCTGCCCGCCGCGCGTTCGAGCGCAGCGAAGAATGCGCGCAGCTTTCGCGATCGAAACGCGGCTTTTAACCTAAAGCGTCGCACGGCGCGCGGCGTCTGCGGTCGAAACGAAATTATTACATTTTGCGGCATTTGCGTCCGTTTTCGCTGACGCTTAACGGACGGCGGGCAGAGATGCCCGCGCTCCAATTAAGTCGGAGCGCGGGCATCCTCGGCCCGCCCGCGCGTTCGAGCGCAGCGAAGAATGCGCGCAGCCTTCGCAATCGAAACGAAACTTTTAATCTAATGCGTCGCACGGCGCGCAACGTTCGCAATCGAAACGCAGCTTTAATACTTTGCGGCGTTTGCGTCCGTTTGCGCTGGCGCTTAACGGACGGCGGGCAGGGATGCCCGCGCTTCCGGTAAATAAAAAACCGCAAAAGCCTTTGCGCGGCTTTTGCGGTTTTGCTGTTTAACGGGAATGCGGGTTATTCGGTCGTCGCGGGCGTCACCTCCTGTTTCGCTTTCGGCGCGGATTTTTCGCGGTGTGGTGCTCTTTCGAGGTGTGAGGCGACGGCCCAGGCGGCGAGCTTGGCCGGGTTGTTGCGGTATTTCAGCCGCACGCTCCGGCCGCGGCGTTTCGAATATTCCATAATCTTGCGAAACGCGTCGACCATTCCGCCGACCGCTTCGGCCCGGCCGGTTTTGGTCGATTCATAGGCCAGCGAAGCCGTTTGAAACGCGTCTCTGATCAACAGCAGATTGTCGATCGCTTCGGGCGGCAGTCCGGCTTCGATCAACTGGTGCTGGATCGGGACCGAATCGATGGCGAACGAAGTCGCTTTGGCGATCAGGTTGTGATCGCTGCGCGGGTACGGGTTTTTGTATTTATCGGCCGTGTGCGGGATGTCGGCGTCGACGATCGCGGCCGCGCCCACGAAGAGTTTGAGCAGATCGGAGAGCTGCCGCCGGTAATCTTCGTAAACCGCGCCGGCGCGCCGCTTGTCGTCGACGCTCGACGTCTTCCGCGCGTTGAACTCCAGAATCCGGACTTTTTCGGCGTTGATCAGCATCGTAAACCGCGCGATGTTGTGATCGCCCGCAAAGTCGGCCGCGTTGTCGGCCAAAAAGGCTTCTTCGCTTTCGATTTTGTTCATCTTTCGAATTTGTGAATTATCCATAATTATTTATCTCCTGTCATTGGTTTCGTGTTTTTGTAATGACAAAAAGGATTCACGGCGTCCGATTCGATCCAAATTTTCGGATTTTTCGTTTAATCTTAAGCGATTTCTACTAAATCGTGGATTTTCATACTAAATCATGGATTTTCCTGCTTAAAACCAAAATTTTCATACTAAATCGTGGATTTTTATACTAAATCACGGATTTTCCTGCTTAAACCGAAATTTTTCGGGCCAAATCGGAAATTTTCACGCCAAATCGGTATTTTTCACGCCAAATGGACATTTTTCACGCCAAATCGGCATTCGTTCATTCCAAACCGGCATTTTTCGCAGGTTTTCGGCATTTTTCACGCCGATCCGACGATTTTCGCCGCCCTTTTCCCGTTTGTCGCCTCGTTTTCAAGGTTTCGACGATCTTTTCGATCGCCGTCGCCGGTTTCGGCGCGAGCTGGCGCATGAAGCGGGGAAAAAATTCGCTGATCGGTCGATCGGGGCCGGTTGTGCCGTAAGGGCAGCGGTCGGCGGTTGTCGTTTTCGGTTTTTTCTCGTCTCATCTCGGGCTCGCGTCGTCGTTCGTTCGTCCGGGTCGCGGCGGCCGGTTTTTTCGTCGCCGGCGGCCCCGATTTTTCGGACCCGAATACTCTAGCGGATTTCGAAAAAAAAAAGAATGTGGATATCCACAGTACCCCACTGTGGATATCCACACCCGTTCACTGTGGGTACCCACAGTATGCCTACTGTGGATATCCACAGTTTTTAAAGAATTTTTCGCCGGCGGCCGCGGGCGCCGATTTCCGGCGAATCTCTTAAACTGTATAAAATGAGCTGTTTGCGGGATTTTTGCGATTTTACGCAATTGGTGTGCCGAAAATTTCGGATTTATTAGCCCGGCTTCTAACTCGGGGGCGGAGGGGTGAACGAAATTTTCGGTTTTTTTTCGATTTTCGGCAAATTTCGGGGTGTGAAACGCGTTTTGGGGGGATTTTAACGCGAAGACGCGGGGGCGCAGAGGCGCAAAGGAGGGTTTTTTACGGGTTTCCGGGGCGGATCGCCCGCCCGGTTTTCGAAGGCGTTTCGACGGCTGAAAACTTTCCCCCCAACCCCTTTGCGACTTTGCGCCTCCGCGCCTTTGCCTTAAAAACCGATTTTTCCCGCGACACACTCGGGAAAAACGAAAACGGGGCGTCGATTTCAAGCCCTTGATATTTTTCGGATGTTTATTGACAGCGCCGGTGAAAATTTATTAGTCTGCTTATATCGAAATTCGATAACCAGATCCGACATTCTTTGAAGAATGATGAAAGACCGCGATTTTTATTCCAGCTTTATTCGACTGCATATTTTACACCATGCCGCGCACGAACCGATTTACGGGCTCGGCATTATGGAAGAACTGGCTCGCCACGGTTACGGTCTGAGTGCCGGGACGCTTTACCCGATTCTGCACGGCCTCGAGCGGAAAGGTTATCTTTCGTCCGATACGCGGCCGGAAGGAAAAAGCCCGCGCCGCGTTTACCGGGCGACCGCCGCCGGAAGGCGTGCGCTCAAAGAAGCGAAAATCAAAGTCAGGGAATTATTCGGCGAGCTGTTCGAGGACGAACATCGACAATAGGGAAGTTATATTTTTATGGAAAACGAAGGGAAGAACAGACGGGACTTTTTGAAATTCGGCGCCGTCGGAGTCGGTGCGGCTCTGCTCGTCAGCGCCTGCGGGAATAATCAAACCGCTAATTCGCAGATCAATACCGCGCCGGGAAATACCGATAAACCGGCGGACAAAAAAACGCCCGATGCCAAAGAGGTGACGGCGGTTGAAGACTTGATGCGCGAACACGGAATTTTGCGCCGGGCTTTGCTGGTTTATTCGGAAGCGGCCCTGCGTCTGCGGAAAAATCCGGCTTCCGTCGCGCCCGAAGCCCTGCGGAAAACCGCCGAACTATTTCGCTCCTTCGGTGAAGACTATCACGAAAAGAAACTCGAAGAAGCCTTTCTTTTCCCGCTTATCAAACAAAAGGCCGCCGCCGGCGCCGCCGCCAAATACGTCGACGTTCTGGTCGTCCAGCATAACAAGGGGCGGGAAATTACCGATTATATTCTGTCCGTCACGAATGCCGCTAAAATCGGGGCGAATGCCCCGGCTTTCGCCGATCTGCTGGCCGGCTTTGCCCGGATGTACGAGCATCACGCCGCCCGCGAGGACACGATTATTTTTCCGGCGTGGAAAGAACTGCTGTCGTCCGCCGAATACGACGAATTAAACGACAAATTCGAGGACATCGAACACGCCCAATTCGGCGAGGACGGTTTTGAAGACGCGGTCAGACAGATCGGCGAGATCGAGGCGAGTCTGAATCTTTCGGATATTTCCCAGTTTACCGCCGCGCCGCCGCCGGCCGCAAAATAATGCCGTTTTGAAAAAATAATCGTGCAGCAGGATTTTCGTCGGTGCCTGATGGCTGCAATCGGGCATCTCGGTTAAATTTCGAGCAATCCGACATCCGACATCAGTATAAGGAGGGGATGATTATGTGGAAACAGTCGCTTTCAACGGATGCGCCGGCTTCGGTAATTTTGATCCGGCTTTTGACGGGCGCGGTTTTTCTTTCCGAAGGGATTCAGAAATTCATCAACCCGGCGGAAGTCGGCGCGGGGCGCTTTGCGAAGATCGGGCTGCCGAACCCGGAATTTCTCGCGCCGTTCGTCGGCACGTTTGAAATCGTCTGCGGGCTGCTGGTCGTTCTCGGCCTGGTGACGAGATTCGCGGTCATTCCGCTGCTCGCGATCATTTCGGTCGCTATTATTTCTACAAAAACCCCGATCCTGACGGATAAGGGGTTCTGGGCGACGGCGCACGAAGCCCGGACGGATTACGCGATGCTGCTCGGTTCGGTGTTTCTGCTGATCGCCGGCGCGGGACGCTGGTCGCTCGACGCGCGTCTGGCGAATAGTAGGCTTTAGCGGGAATGACTGACGAACGGCAGACAGAAAAAGCAAACTCCGGCGAAACCGCTTCTCTCGGCGAGTTGGCTTTTCTGTTCCTCAGACTCGGCACCGTCGCCTTCGGCGGTCCGGCTGCGCACATCGCGATGATGGAGGAGGAAATAGTTCGCCGTCGCGGATGGCTGACGCGGGAAAAATTTCTCGATTTGCTGGGCGCGGCCAATCTGATTCCGGGCCCCAATTCGACCGAACTGGCGATTCATATCGGTTACGAGCGCGCCGGCTGGCCGGGTTTATTTGTCGCCGGAACTTGTTTTATCCTGCCCGCCGCGTTGATCGTCACGGCGCTGGCGTGGAGTTATGTCGCTTTCGGAAAGCTGCCGGAAGTATCGGGCATACTTTACGGCGTCAAACCGGTGATTATCGCCGTCGTCCTGCAGGCGCTGTGGGGACTCGGAAAAACCGCCGTCAAAACAAAATTACTGGCAGTTTCGGGCGTGATCGTTTTGGTTCTCTGCTTTTCAGGCATCAACGAATTAGCCCTGCTTTTCGGAACGGGCTTCGTCTTGATGTTCGTTGATCGGCTAAAGCGGCGGCTTGAAAAAGGCGAATCCGCTTTGCAATCGTTTTTTCCGTCCGCGTTACTACTGTTTCAATCCTCCGCTCCGGCGACCGCGGCCGCCTTCGGTTTATGGCCGCTCTTTTTGTTCTTTCTCAAGGTCGGGGCGGTGCTCTTCGGCAGCGGCTACGTTTTACTGGCGTTTCTGAGAGCGGATCTGGTCGAGCGTTGGGGATGGCTGACCAACGAGCAGCTGCTTGACGCGATTGCGGTCGGACAGATCACGCCGGGACCGGTCTTTACGACGGCGACTTTTATCGGCTATTTATTAGGCGGAACCTCCGGCGCGGCGGCGGCGACCGTCGGCATTTTCCTGCCGGCGTTCGTGTTTGTCGGTCTGAGCGGATGGATCGTCCCGCGTTTGAGGCGTTCGCCCGCGATGGCGGCGTTTCTCGACGGCGTCAACGTCGCATCTTTAGCTTTGATGGTTTTCGTGGCCTATGAATTGGGGCGGTCGGCCCTGATCGATCGGGTCACGATTTTATTGTTTCTGCTGAGCGCGGTTTTGCTGATTCGCTTCAAACTCAATTCGGCGTGGCTGGTTATCGGCGGCGCTTTGACGGGATCCTTACTGTCGCTCGGCACGAATTCGGCACCCTGATCGAGCCGCGCGCCCCGCGCGCCGGGGCCGACCCGGACGGCAATCAGCAGATAGACGAAAAATTTTACGATCCGGCCGGGTCTCTTCATATTCTTAAGCTTGATCGAGTCCTCCTGCAGAACCGTTCGGCACGATCATTGCTCAAACACACTTTTAATAAATTTTGATCCAAAACGCCGCGAAACCTGCCGGTCAATGAAAATCCCGGCCGGCGATCGGTTGTTTTTGTCCACGAAAAAAACACGAAAGAAATTTAGTGTTTTTGGTGTTTTCGTGGATCAAAAAACATCCGTTCGCCGGGCTGACGATTCCGATTCGATCGAAAACGCGGTTCACGAACGAATCGCCGGCGTTGAATAAACGGCGGATTACAGCGAATCGGCCACATCGCCGGCCAGTCGTTCGGCGGCCGATTCGTCGCGGCCGTGGATATAGACGATGAACCGGCCCTTTCGAAATTCAAGCGCTTCGAACTTGTTTCCGAAAATCTTGACGCCCTCGTCGCCGAACTTGTCGAACTGCACGGCAAATCCCATATTTAACCGGAGACCGACCTGCACGGCGTCTAAGTGCCCGGCGTTTTCGGGGGTTTTGTATTCCCGCAGGCTGATCATAAACACCCCTTCGCGCGTCAGCATCTGCAGCGTTAAGATCTTTTTGTCGCTCATCCCGTCGGGCGGGGAAAACTCGATCGGCACCACGTCCGGCTCCTTCGCGACGAGACGGTCGTAAATCCGGCGGGCGGTTTCGTTTTTTTGCAGGGCCTGCCGGACGGCGGCCCGTCTTTCGGGCGAATCGGCGTTATTCTGCGCCGCCGCGCCGCGCGGAGAAAAGCCGAGCATCAGCAGCAGGAAAATGGCGAGCGCCGGCAGTCCGGCGACGGTTTTCGCTTTCATCGGAATCGCCTCTCGAAAAAAAAGATCTCGACGCCTTCGCAATCGGAAGATTCGGGCCGTTCTCCGACAGTTTGTCACAAAAAGGCGGCAAACTCCAAATTTTTATCGTCGATCGGCGCGACTCGCCCGAATCTCCGGCGGGTTTTCGGGCGCCAGGAACTCTTTCTCCGGCGCGGGCGGAGCTTTTTAACGCAAAGGCGCAAAGGCGCGAAGGCGCGGAGAATTTTCAAGGTTGTTTTTCGGCCGGCGCAGCATCTTCGAAACCGTTGGCGGTTTCCGCCTTGAAAACCTGCCCGAAAAATCCTTGCGCTTCTGCGCCTTTGCGCTTTTGCGTTAAAAACCGATTTTCCCCGCGAAATATGCGAAAAACACGAAAATAAGGCGTTGATTTCAAAACCTTGATATTTTCGGTTGTTTCGCGTGTTTCGGAGGACGATTTATTTACCTCACCGGTTCGAATTTCAGGCGGTGGCGGCGGATTTTATCGAGCGACGGGAAATCTTCCGCCTGCGCGGGCAGATGAATCTTTTTCGAGTGCAGACGGCGGAATAAAAACGCTTCGTCGCCGCGCTCGTCGAAAATTTCGGAAATTTGAAGGCGGAAATCGTCGTCGATCGCGATCAATCCGTTGTCGAAGGCCCAGTGATGGAGCTTGCAGAGCGCGAGGCCGTTGTCGATCGCGTTATCGCGCGAGACGGAAAAGGGAACAATGTGCGCGGCGTCGACGGCCGTCATCCCGTCGAGCGTGACGAGCCGGAAACGGCACGCGGCGCAGGTGTAATTGTAGAGCCGCATAATCAGACCGCGAAACAGGCGGCTTCGCTTCGGTTTGTCGGGCGAAGTTTCGGGCCGGCCCGCGTCCGGTTCGAGCAGCAGCTTTTTGAGCGGGAAATCCGCGCGGTTTTCGCTGACGGCGGCGTGAAAGATCTCTTTTTCGTTCGGAAAATAGGTGAGAATGATTTTGTGGCGAATAATCTCGCGCGTTTTGGGAGCGGCGAGCAGGATGAACAATTTTTCGTCGAGGCTCGCGAAGGAAACGTTTTCGGCCGTCTGCGTCATCGAGCCGAACGGGCGGATCGTCCCGTGCGGCGTCGGGTGCAGATGCCAGAAGCCGTCGGTCTGCAGGTGATAAAAGGGCAGAAAGATGCGCGGCCGTTCGCTGCGGATCAGGTTCCAGTATTTGAGAAAAGCCTCGACGAATTCGGTCGAGGGCCGGATTTTATTGTCGGCGACCTTGCCCTGTTCGATCAGATCGATGACCGCGAGCAGCAGCAGCGGCTTATGCGGCGCGGGTATTCCGTGATTCCGGTTGACGTTGAGACGGCTGATCGAATTGAGATAAAAATTCAGGTCGGGCATTGCAGCGGTTATTTTAACGCAAGGGCGCGGAGGCGCAAAGGCATAAAAGGGTTGAGAGCTGTTTTGGAGTCGTCGAAGCGTCTTCGAAACCATCGGCGAATTCCGCCGTGAAAACCCGCCCGAAAGATCTTTGCGCCTCCGCGCCTTCGCGCTTTTGCGTTAAAAAAGATTCACCGAAGCGAAAATCAGTGACGATCGATTGCGCGGATTGATTCTTTTTGTGAAATCGAATGATAAAGATGCGTTTGTTCGCGCTTTCGCGCTCATTGCCGGCAGGATGCCGGCGCTCCGTAGGCAGATGCCGGCGCTCCGTAGGTAGGGCCGGCGCTTCGTGAATAAATCCGAAATCCGAAATCCGAAATCCGAAATCACATGACTGGTTCGAATTCGTCGAAGCCGGGGCGGAGGAAGTCGCGGGCGTGGGGGAATTGGGTTTCGGCGGTTTTCTTGACGTTTTCGAGGAGCCGGACGAGCGGTTCGAGGCGGTCGGCGTTTTCCGGCGCGGTCAGCGCGGCCCACGCTCTTTGCGAGCGTTCGACGGCGATCAGCGCGATCTTGATCGAGCCGTTGGCGTCCGACTGGGCGTCGGCGAGCTGTTCCTCGTCGAGACCGCCTTCGAAGTCGAGAATGCCCATCAGGCCGCGGCCGATCTTGGCGGCGATAAAGAAATGATACCAGCGGACGACTTCGAGCATTTCCGACTGTTCGGTCTCGTCGAGCGGCGCAAAGAGCAGCCAGTCGGACGCTTCGTCGAGCGCGCGGCGCGATTCCTTGACATATGTCTGCGCGAGCTTGGTGAGGCCGTGATTTTCGATGAAATCATCCTCGAATTCCTGAAAGCGCGCGAATTCCTCGTCGGTCACGACGCCGAGGTCGATGCCGAGCTCCTCGGCCTTGCCGGCGAGCATCATCTGCGCTTCGGCGAAGCTCGCGGCGATCCGCCGCCAGAAGGTTTCGTTGTCGGTGTCGTGGCCGACCGAGGCGTCGGTCTTTTCGGCCTCGGCGACGCGGCACCGCGCCGTCAGCGGGCAGCGGTCGCACCAGCGGTCGCAGTAGTTGTGAATAAAAGGTATGAAGCGGTCGTCCATCGGCCCTCGTTCGTCGTTTGCGAATCCGTGACGCCGAATGTGCGGAACGGGACAATCTCGTTCGAATTACATCTCCGGCGGAAAACGACTGTATATTATAAATAACCGTCTAATCGCCCCCGATTTCCAGAAAAATCTTCCGGCCGCGGCGTCGCGCGGCCGGATTTTTTGTTTTTCGGCGGAGAAGACCGTTACCGGGCCGGATTTTTCAGATTGATCCGGCGCAGCAGGTCGGCAAAGCGCGGGTCGTCGCGGAGCGTGTCGTATTCCGGTTCGACGTTGATCAGCGGCAGCAGCAGATCGCGCTCGGCGAAGGCGCGTTCGAGGTTCGCGAAGGCCGGCTCGCGCATTCCGAGCGCGGCGTCGAGAATCGCCAGCTCGGCCGGCGAAACGTAGAGATCGATCTTTTTCAGCCGCTCGCGCACGGCGAGCGCCGCCGCGCGGTCGCCGGTCAGCGCGTAAAGGCGGCCGAGATGGACGAGGCCTTTCGTCGTGACGTCCTTATCGAGCGATTTCCGGACCAGCGCGAGCGCTTCCGGGTAGCGGTTTCGGGCGGCCGCGACGCGGGCGCGGCTGATCAGCGCGAAAGTCTCGCCGACGGCTTCCGGGTTGCCGCTTTCGAACGTCGCCTGCGCGTCGTCGTAACGGCGGGCGCGAAAGAGGATCTCGGCCTCGTAGTTGACGAGATTGATCCGCAGCGGATCGAGCTCGCGGGCCTTTTCGATCTCGGCGAGCGCCTCGTCGAAACGCCCGGTCTCGGTCAGCAGCTCGGAATAAAAGGTATGCGCCGAGGCGAGGTTCGGATTCAGCTCGACGGCGCGGCGGATTTCCGTTTCCGCGCCCGGCCAGTCGAAGTCGGCCGTTTTCAGCCGGGCGTTGATGTCGTGCGCTTCGGCGAGCGCGTCGTTGAGGCTCAGCGCCTTTTCGATCGCCTGCCGCGCCGGCGGCAGACCCGTGCGCGAATCGACCGCACCGACGCCGACGAAAATATAATAATCGTAGCCGAGCTCGGCGTAGGCGAGCGCGAAAGCGGGGTCGAGCGCGATCGCCTGATTCTGGTATTCGACGGCTTTGCGGACGTTTTCGGGACCGTTTTTGCGGCGGTAGAAAACGCCGTTCAGATAAAGCTGGTAGGCCTGCGCGTTGTCGGTGATCGGCGAATTGAAGCTCCGCGCCTGCGTTTCCGACGGCGTGAGCCGCAGTTTTCGGAGAATGTTCTGCGCGATCTCTTCCTGCACGGTCTGCGCGTCGGAAAACTTGCGGCGGTAGGTCTCGCCCCAGAGCTGCGTGTTGTCGGCGGCGTCGATCATCTCGACCGAGATCTGAAGCTCGTCGCCGCGCCGCGCGACCCGGCCGCTGACGACCGCTTCGACGCCGAGCGCGCGCGCGATCTCCGAAGCCGGGGCGGTACTGTTCCGGTATTGAAAGGCCGAGCTGCGCGAGGCGACCCGGAGTTCGGAAAGCCGCGACAATTTGTTGATCAGGCTCTCGCTGAGGCCGTCGGAGAGATATTCGACGTCGGCGTCGCCGCCCACGTTGACGAACGGCAGCACGGCGATCGAGCGGATCGGGGCGGCGGAAGGAAACGGGTGAAAGACGGCGAAATATAAAAGCAGGCCGAGCGCGGCGGCGGCGAGCGCGGCGGCGAGCGCGAAAAATTTATGCTTTTTGAGGCCGCGGACGATATATTCGGCGCTCGAAACGACCGGCGGCGCGGCGATCGGCGGCGCGGCGCCGGAAATCGCTCTCGCCGCCGGGAAAAACGCGCCGCCGGCGGCCGAGAGATCGTTTTCCTGCCGGAATTCGTTGATTTCGCGCAGAAAATCGTCGATCGTCGGGTACCGGTCGGCGGCTTTCTTTTCGAGGCATTTCCCGATGATGCGCCGGAGCTCGGGCCGCGTTTCCTTCGTTTCGGGAGCGGGTTCGCTCCGGAGGATCGCGGCGATCTGGTCGCTCGTCGTGTCGCCCGGGAACGGCTGGACGCCGAAGACGCCTTCCGACAGGCAGACGCCGAGGCTCCAGACGTCGGCGCGCTCGTCGGCCGGCAGACCGCGCGCCTGTTCGGGCGACATATAGGCGACGGTGCCCATCACGAGCCCCGGCGTCGTCCGGAAATCGGTTTTCCGGATATTTCGGGATTCGGGCGTTTCCTTTTCGACGAGCTTGGCGAGTCCGAAATCGAGGACTTTGACCAGTCCGTCGGCGCGGATCATGATGTTTTCCGGTTTGATGTCGCGGTGGACGATGCCGGCGCGGTGCGCGGTGCCGAGCGCGGCGGCGGTCTGCGCGACGATCTCGAGCAGCTCGTCCGGATTTATGCCCGGCGCGCGCCGCAGCCGCTCGCGCAATGTTTCGCCCTCGACGTATTCGGCGGCGATAAAGCGAACCGTGTCGAACTGCCCGCTTTCGTAAATCGTCAGGATATTCGGATGATTGAGCGCCGACGCGGCGCGCGCTTCCTGCAGAAAGCGGCGCACGTGGTCGGGATGGCCGGAAAATTCGGCGGCCAGGATCTTCAGGGCGACCGGCCGTTCGAGCTCGGTGTCGCGGGCGAGAAAGACCTCGCCGACGCCGCCCGCGCCGAGTTTTCGCTCGATCCGGTAGCGCCCGACGGATTGTCCCGGCCGGAGGCTTTCGCGGCGGCCGGCGATCGTCTCGGCGACCTCGGCGATCGGCGGCTCGTCCAGAAAACCGGCGGCGTCGTCGAAGGCCGCGAGCAGCCCGAGCACTTCGCCGCGCAGGCCGGCGTCGCCCGCGCAGGCGGCGTCCAGAAAAGATTCGCGCTCCGCGCCCGCCGGTTTTTCGAGCGCCGCCTGAAAAATATCTTTCGCTTTTTCCCAGTGAGGATCGGACATAAATACTGCCATCCGGTGTGCCGGCTCTTCGATTTTAAGAGCCGGGCTTTTGTGATTTCTCGTTTTTAATTTCCTTGTGCAGCCACGCCTTGGCGACGTTCCAGTCGCGTTTGACGGTCATCGTCGAGATTTTCAGGACCTCCGCCGTTTCTTCGACCGTCAGGCCGCTGAAGTAGCGCAGCTCGACGATCCGCGCGAGCCGCTCGTCCTTCGCGGCGAGCTTGTCGAGCGCGCCGTCGAGCGCGATCAGATCGACCCGCACCGCTTCGTCCGTCATCTCGGCGGCGACCGTCAGCGCGTCGTCGAGCGGCAGCTCCTCCTCGACGCCGCCGCGTTTCAGGCGATGCCGGGTTTTCGCGTAATCGACCAGAATCCGCCGCATCATACTCGCCGCGAGCGCGAAAAAATGCGCGCGGTTCCGCCAGTCGATCGATTTCTGGCCGATCAGCCGCAGGTACGCCTCGTTGATCAAAGCCGTCGTCTGGAGCGTGTGATTGCGCCGCTCGCCGCGCAGGTAGCGGCGCGCCTGCCGGTGCAGCTCGTCATAAACCAGCGGCAGCAGGGCGTCGAGCGCGTCGCGGCTCGTGTCCGCGCCGAGACCGCGCAGCATCACCGTTATCTCCTGTGGAGTCAATTTCGAAACAGCCATAGAGGTCGTCGGAAAAACCCGATCATTTCCAAGTAATGGCAAGTTTAGCAAAATGCCGCCCCCAAGTCGAAAAAAAATGTTCCTGTTTGCCGGCGTCCGTCGCGTTAACGTTTGAAGGGGAAAAAACGACGTTCGGCGGGCCGGACCTCGTCGCCAACATTTTGAGCAGGGGAATTTCAAATTTATCGAACGGATTGCCGGCCGGAGCCGGCCGGCTTTACGCCTGCGTTTTAAGCGGGCTGCTGCTCGGCCTGTCGGTGCCCTGCTTTTCGTTCGCGCCGCTCGGTTTTCTGGCCTGGGCGTGGCTCGTGCCGCTGTTGTTCGAGCTTCGGGACGTCGAAAAATTCCGGCCGTTTCTCGGCCGCGTGCTGATCGCCGTCGGCACCGGTTTCACGATCATCACGCTGTGGGTCGTCAACGCCTCGGTCCCGGGGCTGCTCGCTTCGGTTCTGATGGGGACTTTCGTCTGGTCGCTGCCGCTCGTCGTTTTCTATCTCGTCCGGCGGCTCGTCGATTGGCCGACCGCCCTGTTTTCGCTGCCCTTCGTGTGGACGGGCTGGGAATGGCTGTATCATCTGACGCCGTTCTCGTTCGGCGCGGTGCGGCTCGGCTACACGCAGGCCGATCTGCTCTGGCTGATTCAATACGCCGATCTGACGGGCGTCGAGGGCGTCACTTTCTGGCTCGTTCTGGTCAATGTCGCGATCTTTCTGATTCTCGACGCCAGGAAGGGAGAAGAGGAGAAGGGGAGAGGAGGAGAAAGGGAGAAAGGGAGAAGGGGAGAAGGGGAGAAG
>JAFDVJ010000047.1:21630-21933 GCA_018269075.1 Acidobacteriota bacterium | reverse complement strand
GGCACGATCGAGAGCATCTTGGCGGACGTGCCGAGCTCGAGAATCGGGAACATATCGGTCAGATAATCGCGCAGGACGTTGCCCGAAACCGAGATCGTGTCCTGACCGGCGCGCGCGCGTCTGAGCGTTTCGGCGACCGCGTCCTTAACGTCCATAATCCGGATATCGAGACCGGTCAGATCGTGATCCTGCAGGTATTTTTCCACTTTTTCGATGATCTGCGCGTCGTGCGCCCGATCCCGGTCGAGCCAGAAAATGGCCGGCGTGGCGGAAAGCCGGGCGCGGTTGACGGCCAGCTTGACC
>JAFDVJ010000047.1:0-21522 GCA_018269075.1 Acidobacteriota bacterium | reverse complement strand
TTCCTCGGCCTTCTGCGCCATCAGCCCGACGTTCGGCACGGAACCGAAGGTTTTCGGGTCGATCGCGCCGTTTTTCTTCATATCCTCGACGATCGCGTCGTAAAAACCGGCGTAGGTCCGGTCCGGGATGATGCAGACGGTGTCTTCCTCTTTGCCGTCTTTATTCCACATTTTGCCGCCGCCGCGGACGAGCGCCGCCATCGAGGCATCGACGATGACGTCCGACGAGACGTGGAAATTGGTGATCCCGTGGTCCGAATTGACCATCGCGAGCCGCGGCCCGTCGGCGATCGTCTTTTCGATGTCGGCCCGGATTTCGGCCTCCTGCGGGTGGCCGGCGATTTTTTCGAAAAGCGTCGCGAGCCCGAAGTTCGGGTTGATGTCGAGCTTCTCGAAAACGTCGTGATATTTTTCGAACACGTCCCTGAAATAAGTTTCGACGATCGCCCCGAAAATGATCGGGTCGGAAACCTTCATCATCGTCGCCTTCAAATGCGCGGAAAGCAGCACGTCTTTTTCTTTGGCCTCGCGCATCGCTTCCACGACAAAGGCCTTCAGGGCCGCCAGGCTCATCACCGACGAATCGATGACCTCGCCGGCCGTCAGCGGCGCGAAATTCTTGAGGACTTTGGCCGTGCCGTCCTCGCCGTAGAAAACGATCCGGTATCGATCGTCCGCATCGACGGTCATCGAGTTTTCCGATCCGTAAAAATCGCCGTCGTTCATATGGGCGATCGACGTTTTGGAATCCGCGCTCCAGACGCCCATCCGGTGCGGGTTCGCCTTGGCGTAATTCTTGACGGCCTTCGGCGCGCGGCGGTCGGAATTGCCTTCTCTGAGCACCGGGTTGACCGCGCTGCCCAAAACGCGCGCGTATATTTTGTTGAGCGATTTTTCCTCGTCGGTATGCGGTTCGGCCGGGTAATCCGGGACGGCGTAGCCCTGTTTCTGCAATTCGGCGATCGCCTCTTCGAGCTGCGGGACCGAAGCCGAGATGTTCGGCAGCTTGATGATGTTGGCTTCGGGTTTCTTCGCCAGCTCGCCGAGCGCCGCCAGCGCGTCGGGAATTTTCTGGTCTTCCGTCAGATAATCGGGAAAGTTGGCTAAAATGCGCCCGGCGAGCGAGATGTCGGGAACTTCGACTTCGATGTCCGCGGATTTTGTAAAAGCTTTAAGAATCGGTAAAAAAGAATGAGTCGCCAGCATCGGCGCCTCATCGGTTAAAGTGTAATAGATTTTTGACTTTTCTGACATTTTATTGATTGTGTTTACTTCAGGTTATTATATTCGTTCGAACCGAATTGATCATTATATTCGCAACCACCGGCTCCGATCAAAGCGGCGGTCTGCCATTAAAACCGAAGGCCCGGCCGAGGACGGCCCGTAATTAACGTATTCTATTCAACTTTGATTCAAAACGTAAACCGCAAAGCCGAATATTTCCGGTTTTATCGCTCGATTCTCAAACCATCCGGGAAAAGTCGGTTCAGACGTCATCAAAACCGACTTCGACGGCGGCCAAGTCTGGCCGGACGAAATTCACCGGACAAATCGAAAAGCGAAAGCAAATGCAGAGTTGGCGCGAGAGAAATGAAGCGTGTTGACGTCGCTTGCGCCGTTTGCCGGCCGAGATGCTGGCGCTCCATTCGGCCGGGAATTGATAAAAATCGCGATTGCGCAACGATCGTGTCGAAAGGCTCTGGCGTTTATAGATTGATGATCGTCGCGTCCCACCAGCTGCCGTAGCTCGATTCCTTGACGCGGACGCGCAGATTTTCGAGAACCTGTACGTCCGCCTTTTCGTGAGTATGGCCGCAGAGAACCGTCATCCGGCAGTTCGGGTGTCCGCTCATCGTCGCGAGGAGCAGATCGCCGATCGCCTTGCAGGTATAAAACGGCTGCCGGAACTCGTCGTGGATCCGGAGGCTCCGGTCAAAACAAACTTCGACGAACGGCGGAACGTGCGTCACCAGAAAAACGTTTTCAAAGCCGGCGACGGCCTCCGCCAGCCGCCCGCTCAGATTTTCGGCGTAATACGTGCCCTTCGTGTTCAATAATTCGTTTATCCCGCTCCGGTCCAAATCCTTGTAATCGCCGATCAGCAGCAGATCCTTCGTGTAGCCCCGGCTGATGTCGACCGTCCCGTTGCGGCCGTCGCCCCAGCCCTCGACGCCGATCAGGGCGGTCGAGTCGTTCAGCCGGATCACTCCGGCTTCGGTCAGCCACGTCAGATTCCGCGAATTCGCGACCAGCTCGCGGATCTTCTCCTCGACGGCGGCAAACGTGCCGAAGTAAAAATCGTGATTGCCGAGCACGAAATATATCGGAAAATCAAAGGTCTCGTCGAAGTCCCTGAGCGACCGGAAGACCTTTTCCCCCTCGGCGATGTCGCCGGAAATTATCAAGCGGTCGGGATTCAGCTCTTTAAGATACTCTTTGTATTCGAGATAATCGTTTTCGCTCAAACGATCCAGATGGATATCGGTCGCCCAGGCCAGTTTCATCGTTCTTCCCTCCATTCGCATTTTGAACAAATCTTAGCTTTCCCGACCGCCCCGCCGCCGCGCGCTTCAGGATTCTTTCCGGTCGATACAGACGATAATAAAAGCATCAGCCAATTTCGTCCAGCGCCGCGCCGAGGCGTTCGAGGCCGGCGCGGAGCGTTGCGGTGTCGCAGGTCAGGCCGAGGCGGAAATGATCGGGCGCGTCGAAAAATCGGCCGGGGACGACCGTCGTTTCGTATTTTTCGCGCAGGAGCCGGAAAAAGCCTTCGGCGTCCGGTTTTAAGAGACGCGGGAAGACGGTCGTGCCGTACTGCGGACGGACGGCGTCGAGGTCGGCGCGCGAATCGAGAAAATCGTTGACGAGCGGCCGGTTCGCGTCGAGCAGGCGGCGCGCGCGTTCGCGGAAGAGGTCGAGATTTTTGAGCGCGACGAGGCTCAGGCGTTCGGCGACGTGAACGTTGCCGGCGGCGAAAAGATCGTTGAGCCGGTTCATCTTTTCGGCGGTCGCCGGATCGGCGAGAATCCAGCCGCACCGCAAACCCGATAAACCGTAAGTCTTCGTCAGGCTGCTCGTCACGACGAAATTTTCGCCGAGATGAAACGAGGAAGGCGGCGCGGCGTCGAACATCGTTTCGAGATAAACCTCGTCGACGAGCACGCGCGCGCCGCGCCGGGCGGCAAGCGCGCCGATCGCGCGGAGCGTTTCCTCGTCGGCGGCGACGCTCGACGGGTTATGGAGATTCGTCAGCACGACGAGCTTCGTTTTATCGGTGATTTTGCCTTCGATCGCGGCCGCGTCGAGCCGGTAGGCGTCTTCGTGACGGCGTTCGAAAAATTCGACGCGCGCGCCGAGATAGCGGGCCGCCGAAACGATCAGCTCGTAAACCGGTTTTTCGATCAGAACCTCGTCGCCGGGCGCGAGCAGCGCGGCCAGCGCGAGATGGTTCGCCATCGACGTGCCGAACGCGAGGACGACGTTCGCGCTTTCGACGCCCGACCGCGCGGCGAGCGCGTCGATCAGCGGCTCGTAGCCGTAAACGCCGTAGGTCAGTTCGAGGTCTTCCCTTTCGAACGGAAAATCCCTCATCAATACGTTCGGAACGCCGCTCGTCGCGAGGTTGAAGCGGGCGCCGGATTCGAGTTTCGCCCAGTTCATATAGGGCGATTCGAGCGTTCTCATGGCTTGCGTCTCCATAAAAAATAGATCGGGATGCCGATCAGCATAATGCCGAGGCCGATAAAACTGTTTTTGGGATATTTATAGATCGTGTTGGCGACGACGAAAAAACAGCCGGCGATGAAAAAGATCGTCGTCAAAGGATGCAGCGGGATCCGGAAGCCGGGCGTTTCGGGATCGCGGCGGCGAAAAACGAAAACGCTCATCGCGCTGAGGCCGAAAAAGATGAAATCGACCGACACGACGTAGTTCAGGATCTGCTCGTAGCTCCCCGACGCCGCGATGACCATCGCCCAGACGCCCTGCAGAACGATCGCCGCGACCGGGACGAGCGTCTTCGGATTCAATTTCGCGACCTGTTTGAAAAAAAGCCGGTCGTCGGCCATCGCGAAATAAACGCGCGGCGCGGTCAGCATTCCCTGGCTCAGAAAACCGAGCGTCGAGATCGTGATGCCGACGGCGATGAGCTTTGCGCCGCGCTCGCCGAGCACGATCCGCATCACCTCCGAGGCCGGCGTTTTGGTCTGCATCAGACCGTCCGCGCCCAAAACGTAAACGCAGACGAGATTGACGCTCAGATAAAGCAGGATCACGCCGAGCACGCCGAAAAGCAGTCCGCGCGGCAGATCGCGCTCGGGCCGCCGCAGCTCACCCGCGACGAAGCACGATGTCTACCAGCCGCCGTAGGCGAACATCACCGGGATCAGCGCCGCGCCGATCGCCGTCAGCAGATCGAAGGAAACCGGCCGGTCGAGCAGCGCCGGCGGGTTCGCGCCGGCCGTCTTCGACAGGAAGAAACCGCACCCGACAAGCATCGCGATCGCCGCGATCTTGAGCGTCATCAGAATGTTCTGAACGGTGCTGCCGGCGCGGACGCCGAAACAGTTGACGACGGTCAGGACGGCGAGCGCGACGAGCGCGACGAGCTGCTCGGCGGCGCCGATGCCCGTCAATTCGATGAAATAATGCGCGAACGTGACGGCGACGGCCGCCATCCCGCCGGTCTGCGTGACGAGCAGCAGCGACCAGCCGAAAACGAACGCGACCGACGGGTGAAAAGCGTCGCGCAGATAGGCGTACTGCCCGCCGGTATGCGGCTGCCGCGCGGCGAGCTCCGCGTAGATGAACGCGCCGGCGAGCGCGAGCAGCCCGCCGAGCGCCCACGCGCCGAGCATCAGAAACGGCGTGTGAACCTGTTCGGCGACGACGTGCGGGTTAATAAAAATCCCCGACCCGACGATCCCGCCCATCACGATCATCGTCGCGTCGAACACCCCCAACCGCCGCGCCAAATGCGGCTCGGCGGCCGGAGTCGGTTTAGCCTGTTCTTCGTCCATAATTTTTAAAAGTTCGGGAAGTTTGAGAAGTTTGGGAAGTTGAAATCGTCACGTCGCGTTAAGGTTCATCGAAAATAAAATCCGGCGCGCCGGCCGAAAACTTTCCAAACTTCCCAAACTTCCCAAACTTCCTAAACTTCCTAAACTTCCCGAACTTCCCAAACTTCCCGAACTTCTTGAATAGCATCACTCGACCCGCCAGTCAAATTTTTGCGTTCGATCGGGCGGCGCGCGCTTTGTCTTATTTTTCGATCGGTAGTAATTTTATAGACAAGTTCAAACCGAAAACGCTATGAAACACGAAGAGATCTACAATACCGTGCGCCGACTGATCGACGAGCGCGAGGTCGGCGAGGACAATCTCGCGACGGCGCAGGAGCGGCTTTTCGAGCTCGTCGAGAGCGATCCCGAATGCGCCTGGGCCTGCGGGCTGCTCTCGGAAATCTATTACTGGTCGGGCGAATACGCCGACCCGGAAGACAAGCTCGAATTTTTCGAGGCCGGCGTCGAATACGGCAAACAGGGCGTCGCGATCGATCCGGATTCGCTCGAATCGAATTTCTGGCTGTCGGCCAATTACGGCTCCTACGGTCAGGAAAAAGGCATTATGCAGAGCCTCGCGCTCGTCCATCCGATCAAAGAGGCGGCCGAAAAGGCGATCGAATTAAACGAGGCTTATTTTTACGGCGGCCCGTGGCGCGTGCTCGGGCGGCTTTATCACAAAGCGCCGGGCTTTCCGTTCTCGATCGGCAACACGAAAAAAGGGATCGAATGTCTCGAAAAGGCCGTCGCGCTCGGGCCGCGGTTTTTTCTCAACCGTCTCTTTCTCGCCGAGGCCTGCATCTCGAACCGCGACCGCGCGAAGGCGCGCGAGCAGCTCGAATGGATCGTCGCGACGCCGTCCAACAAGAACCACGAGTTCGAGGACGACGGCTACAAGCGCGACGCCGAAGCGCTGCTCGAAAAGCTGTAGGTCAAAAATGCCGGCCCGGTTCGCAATAAAGCCCGGATGATTCCTTCGAAGCTCATCAAATACCTGTTTTTTCTGTGTCTCGCGACGACGGCGGTCGCGCTCGCCGCGCTCTTCGCCGTCTCCGCGATGCGCGCGTTCGAGCCGCTCCGGGCGACCGCCGCGCCGCGCGTGCTGACGGCGGTCGGGCTCGTTGCGGCCGGCGGGCTCGTCTTCGCGGCCGTCGCCGCGATGAGCGTCCGCTGGGCGCAAATCCGGCGCGTCTTCAAAGAAGGCGAAACCGCCGAGGCGCTGATTCTCGAAGCGCGCGACACCGGCGCGCAGCAGCTCGGCAATCCGGTCGTCGAGCTCCGGCTGCAAATCAAACCGGCCGCGTCGCCGCCCGTCGAGCGGCAAATCCGGCATACCGTGCCGCAGTTTTCGACCGCCGCCTACGAACCCGGAAAAACGCTGCTCGTCAAATTTCTGCCCGGCCCGCACAAGGTCATCGTCCTCGGGCCGAAGCTCGATTAAAAAATATGGAATTCAAGCTCCGCCCGTGGCGCATCGAAGATCTCGAAGACGTCGCGCGGGCCGCCGACAATCCGCGGATCAGGGCCAATATGTCCGACGAATTTCCCGATTCGGCCGAGAAATGGGCGAAGTTTCTGGCGGCGGTCGTCGATAACGAGCGGATTCTATACCGCGCCGTCGAGATCGACGGACGCGTCGGCGGCGCGATCGGGATCGGCCCGCAGACCGGCGTTCATCGCCGCAATGCCGAGCTCGGCTACTGGCTCGCCGAGGAATTCTGGGGACGCGGGATCATCACCGCCGCGATCCGCGAGATCGTCGCGCTCGGCTTCGCCGCGTTCGACATCGACCGGATCTTCGCGCGGCCGTTCGAGAGCAACGCCGGCTCGCACCGCGCGCTCGAAAAGGCCGGTTTCCGGCTCGAAGCCCGCTTCGAAAAAACGATCGTCAAAGACGGCGCGCTGCTCGACGAGCTGGTCTACGCCGTCCGCCGCCCCGCCAAACCGGAGCGAAACGAGCGTTCCGGCGAATAAGACCGAGCCGCGCGAAAAGCTCCGCGGCGCCCGAAAAAATCGTAAAAGCCCGCGATCCGAAACTCGCGGGCTTTTTTCCTGGCGGCGATTTTCGGCGGCCGTTTATTCGACGGCCGTAAAATCGAGGTCGGCGACGCTGTCTTCGACCGTGACGACCCGCGAGGCGTTCGGGAAATCGTAGCGCGGCGAGTCGACGGCGACGACGTAGCTGCCGCCCGTCGCGACGTCTTCGAAGACGAAATAGCCGAAACTGTTGGTCTTGGCGGTGCGGACCGCGCCGTCCGGGGCGGTCAGCGAAACGAGCGCGCCGCGAATGCCGGTGCCGCCGGCGGTCGTGACGCGGCCGCCGACCGAAACGCTGGCGGCGGTCGGCACGGCCGGGATCGTGTAGCCGGCGGCGACGTAGCGGTTGCGGATCGCCGTCCGCTCGGCGGCCGTGTAGCCGAGCGTGCCCGAAGCGGTGAAGACGGCGACCGCCGCGTCGTTCTGGCTGGTCGTGCTGTTCGTCATCGAAAGCCCCTTCCAGAAAGCCTTGTCCGTTTTCTGACGGCCGATGTCGTCCCAGATCTTCATATTGGCCGTCGCCCAGATCTGGCCGTCGGTGTGAATCTGATTGATGAGGCCGCCCGGATAAACGGGCGTGTAATTGAGAAGCCGTCCGTTCCAGAAAGTATTGTGGCCGTCCCAGTTGAACGTCCAGAAATACGGTGTCTGCGCGCTCGTCCAGCCGCCCTTGAAACGGCTGTAGGAAGCGGCCCAGTAATCGCCCGTGCCTTCGCTGAGGCCGTTGACCTGCGACAGGCTGCCGGCCGTAAACCAGTCGTGGAGGCCGTGGCCGAGCTCGTGCCAGATGACGTCGGCGTCCTCGGCGTCGTCGACGCCGCCCTCGCCGAACGCGAGCTGTCCCGAGCCGGTTACGTAATGCGAGTTGTCCCCGCCGCTGAGGCCCGACGGATCGACCTTGACGCCGCCCGCGTACTGGTAGGGCGCAACCGTCAGACCGAGCGTCACGTTGAGGTAGCGCATCGCCGTGTCGATCTGGTAATAGCACATCACGGCCTCGAAATTGTCGGCGTTGCGGTCGAATGCAAAGGTCGGGCTGGCCTGCGTGAAGAGTCCCTTGTTCGGTGTTTCGAAGTCGACGATCTGCGCGTACGGGCCGGTCAGCGAATAAGTTCCGGCGCTCAGCGTGATGTCCGGCAGCGTGACGCTTCTGAGCTCGGCCGTCAGCACGGCGGCGTTGGCGTCCGAGTTGTCGACGTAGGAGCCGCCGTAGGTCGCGCCGGCGGTCGTCAGCGGATCGGGATCGAAGACGTTGCCCGTCCCGGCGACCGCCAGGCTGTTCGGCCGGACGGCGCGGCGCGGCGCGTTTTTATCGCGGTAGTAGAGCGCGACGTCTTCCATTTTGAGCAGCGCGCCGGATTTCGCGTCGACGTAGGCTTCCCATTCGCCGGCCGGCTCGTTCATCACGAGATCGACGCGGTAAACGAGCGCGTCCGTCTCCGCGTGCCGCAGCACCATCAGCTCGCTCGTCTCGCGGCGCTTGAGCGCGCCGGCGACGCCGAGATAATCGGTGACCGCGGCGCGCGCGTCGGCGGCCGTCAGCGCGGGCGTCGTGTCCTTGAGCGCGATGCCGTAGACGAAGCCGTTCTGAACGAAATCGACGACGCCGCGGCGGTCGAGATGAATCGTGATCTCGGCGTTTTTGTTGACCGGCAGACCGTCGTAGGTCTGGCGCAGACGGACGACCGCGTCGCCGCCGTCCGTGCGGACGGCGTGCAGCCGCAGCGCCTTCAGATCGGCTTCGGTCAGGCCGAACAGTTCGCGGTTGGCGGCGAGATACTCGCGCGCCCGCGCTTCGGGCGTGCCCGCGCGGGTCTGAAAATCGGCGCGGTAGACGGCCGCCGGGTAACCCGTCCGGTCGAGAATCCGCCGATCGCCCTCGAAATGCCACGCGTCGTTTTCCGGCGCGAGACGGATCTCGTAGGAATTGGCGGACAGCGCGCCGGCAAACGGCGCTTTCGCCTGAAAAGCGGCGGTCGACGGCGCGCGAAGAAGCGGCGAGTCGATCGTCCGGACATCGTTTTTCGACGATAAAAGCGCTTGGCCGAACGTCGCCGTCGAGACAACGGCGCACAGCGCGGCCAGCGCGGCGATTTTTCCGTAATTAAAAGTTAAACGGGGCATATTCTAAAGACTCCTCGAACAGACTTCGATCCGCCGGACGAAAATTCATTCTTCGGGAAAAAGGCGAATCGTGTAAAAGATTTTGTAAGTGTAAGGGAAAACTCCTGCGCTGTCAAAATTTACCTGACCGGCCGGGCGCGTTCGGCCGGAAATCCCGGCCGAACGCCGCGAAATTTATTTTTGACGAGAAATCCGTATAATAACAGGAACCGCTTAAATCCGTATGGTCAATAACGTCACGGTTTTACTGAAAAAGATGAGCGACGGCGATTCGGCGGCGCCCGAAGAGCTTTTGCCGCTGGTCTACGACGAGCTCCGCAAGCTCGCCGCCAGCTATCTCCGAAAGGAGCGTTCCGATCACACGCTCCAGCCGACGGCGCTCGTTCACGAGGCTTACATCCGGCTCGTCGACTGGGAAAATTCCGACTGGAAAAACCGCGCGCATTTTTTCGCCGTCGCGGCCCAGTCGATGCGGAACATTCTGGTCGATCACGCCCGCCGGAAAAAAACCGCGATTCACGGCGGCAATCTGCAGAAGCTCGCGCTCGACGAGGCGATCGGCTTTTCGCAGTCGAACGAGGTCGATCTCGTCGATCTCGACGACGCGCTCGGCGAGCTGGAAAAGCTCGACGACCGCCAGTCGAAGATCGTCGAGCTCCGCTTTTTCGGCGGTCTGACGATCGAGGAAACCGCCCACGCGCTCAATGTTTCGCCGATGACCGTCTCGCGCGACTGGAACTTCGCCAAAGCGTGGCTCTACCGGCGGCTGAGTCATTGAAAGGCGGCGGATCGACGGGCGATGAAAAGTTTTTTTTCGTGTTGAACTGCTAATCGATGAACGAGAAGGATTTTCACCGACGGGTTCGGGATGTTTTCACCGAAGCGCTGGAGCGCGAGGAGTTCGCGCGGGCGGAATATCTCGACCGTGCCTGCCGCGACGACGAAAGGCTGCGCGCCGAGGTCGCGGCGCTGCTCGCCGCGTTCGCCGAAAGCGAGGAATTCATCGAGCGCCCGGCGATCGAGCTGCCGAACGTGCTGGCGCGCAGCCGGCCGCCGAAAATCCTCGGCAATTACCGGATCGTCCGGGAAATCGGACAGGGCGGAATGGGCACGGTTTATCTGGCCGAGCGCGCCGACGGGCAGTTCGAGCAGAAGGTCGCCGTCAAGATCGTCCGCCAGACCTTCATCGACGGCGAGATCGTCCGCCGGTTCCGCAACGAGCGGCAGATTCTCGCCCAGCTCGAACACCGGAACATCGCCCGGCTGCTCGACGGCGGCCTGACCGGCGACGGCCAGCCGTTTCTGGTGATGGAATACGTCGACGGCCGCATCATCACGGATTTCTGCCGGAATCTGCCGCTCCGCGAGATCCTGATCGCCTTTCTCAAAGTCTGCCGGGCGGTCGCCTACGCGCACCGGAATATGATCGTCCACCGCGACATCAAACCGTCGAACATCCTGATCGACCGCGAAAACGAGCCGAAGCTGCTCGACTTCGGGCTCGCCAAGCTGACGGCCGACAACGCCGATTCGGTGCAGACCAAAACCGCTTTTCACGCGCTCACGCCGGCCTACGCTTCGCCCGAACAGCTGCAGGGCGGCGGCCTCAGCGCCGCTTCCGACATCTACAGTCTGGGCGTCGTGCTGTATGAGCTCCTGACCGGCGCGCGGCCCTTCGAGACCGAAGGCAAAAGCTTCGAGGAGATCGTCCGCACCGTGACGATGATCGATCCGGTGATCCCGTCGGCGGTCTCCGATCCGCGTTTCAATCCGCCGGCTTCGAAAAGGGCCGCCGCCGCGCCGAACCGGAAGCTGCTCAAAGGCGATCTCGACAACATCGTGATGACGGCGCTCCGCAAGGAACCGGCGCGGCGCTATCAATCGGTCGAGCTGTTCGCGCAGGACATCGAGAATTATCTCGACGGCCTGCCGGTCGTCGCGCGGCCGAACACTTTCGCCTACCGCGCCGAAAAGTTTTTCAAACGGCACACGGCTCCGGTGATCGCCGCCGCGCTGATCTTTCTGACGCTCGTCGGCGGCCTGATCTATTCGATCCGGCAGACCGAAAACGCCCGCGCGCTCGAACGAAAAGCCGCGCTCGAAGCCGAAAAATCGAAGAAGGTGACGGCCTTTATGGAACAGATCCTCAATTACGCGAACCCGGCGTGGTACGCCGCCGGGAGCTCCCGGCAGGGCGAGGCGAAGCTGATCGAGGTGATCGACGATCTTTCCGACCGGATCGAAACGGAGTTTCCCGACGATCCGGAGATCGGGGCCGAGCTGCATCATAAATTCGCCGAGATCTATCTCGCCAAAGGCCGGACCGAGCAGAGTTTCGTGCACGCCGAACGGGCGCTCGAACTGCGCCGCCGGGCCTTCGGCGAAAAAAACGCCGAGGTCGCCAAGGATTATTACTACCTCGGCGCGGCGACCTTCCAGAGAGGGGAGATTTTCAAGGCCCGGCAGCTTTACGAGCAGTCGATCGACATCTTCCGCGAGGTCGCGCCCGACAACCCGAATTTTCCCTACGCTTTGGAAGACGCGGGCACGCTGCTCGTCGATCATTTTTCCGATTTCGAAAAGGCCCGGTCCTACTTTCTCGAAGCGCTCGCGATCTTTCGCCGGAAGGACGGCGAAAATCACTACAACACCGCCCGCACGCTGATTTATCTGAGCGCCGTTTACGGCCGGCTGGGAGATCAGGCAAAATCGGAAGAATTAGCCCGCGAAGGCGAAAATCGCTACCAGGAGCTGCCCGAGGAAAGTCTGCGCGAGGGTTTCATTTTCGCCCGGGGCTGGAGCCTGCTGGTCGCGGGCGATTGGGCGGGATATCAAAATCTCTTCGAAAGCCGGCTCGCCGAACTCGAAAAAAAAGGTGCCGGCGAGAGCCCGACGGCGCAAAATATCCGGCGGGAATTGAGCGGTTTTTATCAGGATCACGATCTTTTCGAAAAAGAACTGGGAATGCTCAGGTACTTCCACGAGGCGGAGCGGCGGAGCCCTTTTCCGGACAAAATCAGGCTTAAACTTCTGACCCTGATGACCGCCTACAACCTGCTTCGTCTCGGCCGTGAAAACGAGGCCCGCCCCTATTTCGAAGACGCCTATCCGGTCATGAAACAAACGAATTCCGAAGCTCAATGGCTCTACGACGCGTGTCTCGGAGAATGTCTGTTCTATCTCAAACGCGGCCGCGAAGCCGAGCCGTTCCTCAGAAACGCCCTCGAAAAATACACCGCCAATATCCCCCCGAGCAAACCGCACCGCAAGCTCGCCGACCTCCTCAGCCAGATAAAATGATTTGGGATTTCGGATTTCGGATTTCGGATTGGTTTTCTCGATGCAAACTCTTTGGTTAAAACCGGAAACCTTCGAATCCAGACAAATCCGAAATCCGAAATCCGAAATCCGAAATCGCCATCATTGTCCGGTCAGGACCAGATCCTCGATGTTGTCGAGAAGCTGGATGACGCGCGGGTTGGCGTCGAACCGCCAGCCTTTGCTTTCGACCGTCAGCAGATACGTGTCGTCGGCCGGCAGCCCGTCGAACCGGAAATTGCCGAAGTTGTTGCTGCGGGCCGTTTTCGTTTCATTGGTCGCGAGGTTTCTGAGCGTCAGCCGCGCGCCGGAAATGGCCTGTCCGTCGGCGGTCCGGACGCGGCCGCCGAGCGCGACCGTCGCCGCCGTCGGAACGAAGACCGGCGTAAATTCCGAGCTGTTGCCGTCGGCGTCGGTCGCGATCGCGGTGATCTTGTCCGCCGGCGTGATCCCGAGCCCGGCGGCATTGCCGAGATTGACGATCTTCGTGCCGGCCAAAGCGCCGTCGTGATCGGCGACCGTGTAATAGTCGAACCCGAGCAGATCGCGGCCCTGCCCCGTGCCGTCGGCTATGAAAAACTCGACGTAGAGGCCGCTTGCGCCGTAGTTCGAATTGGCGGGCGCGGAATCGACCCGGTAAGCGACGATCAGATCGCCGTTGCCGTCGATGTTAAAGCTCGCCACCTCGGGGAAATTCTGCCCGCGGTTGGCGCCCTCGTCGGGATCGTCCGGGTCGTTCGGCGTCGTGCCGGGGCCGTTCAGATCGATCCCGAGACCGTTGTTCCCGAAAATCGAATTCGCGTTGATCAGATTGCCGACGCCGGCCGTCGCGTCGATCAGAATCCCGCCGCCGTTCGCCGCGCCGACGGCCGCTCTGACGGGCGCGTCGTTGACGGCGTTGTTGGCGATCGTGTTGCCGCTGAAAACGTTGTCGCGCGAGCCCTGCAGGACGCGGATGCCGTATTCGGCGTTGCCGATGTCCTCGCTTCCGGGCGCGATCCCGATCAGGTTGTTCCGGATCTTGATGTTGAAGGAATTGGCGCCCCTGACGACGATTCCGTTGGTCCGGTTGTCCCCGATGATGTTTTTCGCGGTCAACGGGTTTTGCGGCGACCCGACCTCGACGTTCGGGGCGTCCTCGATGAGGATTCCGTTGAAGGCGTTTCCGCGTTTGATCGTCGGCGCGTTCGGCGTCAGGATGATCCCGATCCGGTTGCCGGTCAGCAAAGCGTCGGGCTCGGCGACCGCGTCGGTGAAGCCGCTTTTGACGACCACGCCGTTGGCGCCGCTGTCGACGATCTGGTTGTCGACGATTTTCGTCAGCACGGCGTTTTGGACGTAAATGCCGTTGCCGGTGTTGCCGAGCGCGTCCGGATAGAGCGGATTTTTTCCGATCTTGTTTCCGTAAACAAGATTGTTCCGCGTTCGGCAGTCGTTCCTCGAAAGCCCGCTGTCCTCGATGTGGATCCCGTCTCCCCCGTTAGCGACGATCAGGTTGCCGTAACTTAACAGCGCAGGCGGTTTGCCGATCGAGTTGTCGGCGGAATCGCGGATAAAAATTCCGCCCCGGCCGTTGGCCATCGCGTGTCCGCTAAGCGGCGTGCTCTGCTCGGGGATCGCGCCGATAAAGTTGCCGGTGATCTGATTGCCGAACGGCGAAGGCTCGTCGCCGGGCGCCGGACAGTTGTAATCCTCGTCGACGGCCGGACAGACCTTGACCCCGTAATCCGTATTTCCGGCGATGAAATTCCCATCATAAAAAGTGCTCGACGTCTGGTATTCGTAGCCGCCGATAATGTTGTTGTTCGCGCCGTTGGCGATCATAATTCCGACCCGATTGGGCAGCGCCGGCGTGGTCGGCAGCCCCGACAGGCCGAAGCCGATTTTATTCCCGGTGATTTCGTTGTGATGCGGCGCGGGAAGGTTCGCCGGGTGGATTTTTCCGATCAGCACCCCGGCGCCGGTATTGCCCGAAATGACGTTTTCATCATACGGGCTTCCCGCCTTCGTCTCGCCGATGACGTTTTCGAAAGCGCCGTCGCCGAGCAGGATGCCGATCTTATTGGGAATCGCCGCGGTGCCGTCGCGGTCGATGCCGATCTTGTTTTTGCCCGCGTAATTTTTCGACGGCCCGCCGCCGCCTTCCGCGCCGAGGCCGATCGCAAGCCCGTAATTGGTGTTTCCCGAAAGGATGTTGAAATTAACGTAATTTCCCCGGGCGCCGTTGGTCAGCCGCACGCCGCAGTCGTTGGCCCGCGCCGCGCCGCCGGACTGATCGGTGCCGATCCGGTTATACTCGATCGAGTTTTCCTGCAAATCGATCGAGCTCGTTTTTTCGACCCGCACGCCTTCTTCCTGACTGCCCGAGATGACGTTCTTAAAGACCCGGTTTTTGTCGCCGAAAACCAGCACTCCGACCTTGTTCTCCTCGATCAGATTGTCGCCGACGACGTTGTGCGAGGAATTCTCGTCGATCCAGACGCCGTTCAGATAGTTTCTGCCGATCTCGTTTTTTTCGTTCGTCGGGTAATTCTCGTCGGAGACGGACAGATCGGTCCCGACGGTGAAATCGACGCCCTGAAGATGCACGCCGAGCCGGTTGAAAAAAATGCGGTTGCGCCGGATGACGATGCCGGAGCCGTCGCCTTTTAATTTCAGGCCGTCATTGTTCACGAAGTTCGCGCCGGACGAGTTGGTGCCGATGAAGTTCGAGAGGATTTCCGAGCCGGATAAATTGCCGGTGCCGGTGTCGAGAACGACGTTGGACTCGAGGTTGGCCGCGATCGTGTTGCCCCCGTTCGCGACTCCGATCCGGCTTTTGGGGGCGTTGACGTTGATGCCGATCTTGTTCGGCAGAGCCTCGGCGGCGGCGGCATCGAGCCCGACGATATTGCCTTTCAGGCTGTTATCGGTGCCGGCCGACGCCTGCAGGTCGAAGCCTTTTTCCGCGTTGCCGGAAACCAGATTCAGACCGAAAAGATTGCCCTGCGCGCCGTTCGCGACGACGATTCCGCTGCCGCCGTTGCGAACCGTCACCGTGCCGGCCTTGTTCGTCCCGACTTTGTTGTTTAAGACCTGATTGCTGCTGCCCTTCACGAGAATGCCTTCTTCCGCGTTCGAGGAAACCACGTTCGCCCTGACGATGTTCGAGGTCGAAGATTCGATCTCGATTCCGAGCCGGTTGCCGTCGAGCCGCTGATTTTCCGAATCGACCGGCGAATTGCCGTCCTTATCGGTTCCGATCAGGGTCGCGGCGATCAGATTGCTGTTCCCGTGATCGATCAGCACGCCGACGTCGTTGCCCGAAATCACGGTGTCGGTATCGAGCGTGTTGCCGACGACCGCGTCGTTGACGCCATTGAGCCGGATGCCGAAAGCCTGTCGCGAATCGAAGGTCAGACCGTCCGGTTTGAGCCCGACGTAGGAATCTTCGACCCTCACCGAATTTCCGCCGACGACGACGCCGGTGCCCGCGAAACCGTTGATCGAGAAGCCCCTGATCGTCGTGCCGCGGCCGCCGGCATTGACCACGAAACCGTTGGTCACGCCGGCCGTGCCGCCCTTCAGCTCGATCAGCGGCGAACCGGCATAATCCGACTCGGTCTCCGCGTTGAGATAAACTTTTTTATTGATCGGCGGCAAGGGATTTAACGGCACAATCGTATGAACGCCGGTGCCCGGAATATCGAAGCTGATCAGAAACACGTCGCTGCGCGCATTGGCCTCCTGGATGGCCGCCCGCAGCGAGCACTGCGAGCCGGGCGTCGCCTCGTCGACATCGCAGTTGCCGTCGCCGATCGCCAGATCGTCATCGTCGGTCGCGACGTTGACGACCAGATCCACCGAACAAGTCGCTCTTGCTTCCGTCAATTGCGCGAGATCGGCGATATTGCCCGTGCAGCCGCCGGCGATGCAGGAGAATTCCGAGATCTGGCCGCGCGAATTCGTCGCCGTCGAGGCGATCGACCGCCCGGGCGCGACCGTCGACGTCGAGGTAAAGCTGAAGGACGCGAGCCCGTTGTCGCCGGTGACGACGGTTTTCGACCCGATAAAGATTTCGCCCTCGCCGTGCTCGGTCGAATCGGCGTCCGAATTCGCGAAGAAATCGAGCCGCAGCGTTTCGTTCGGCGAGGTCGCGATCAGGCCTTCGACCGTCACGGTGCCGTCCTGATTAAAGACCGGCGCGAGCAGCTCGGGATAATTCTGCAGCGAATTGACGCCCTCGTCGGCGTCGAAGCAGTCGTTTTCGTTGACGCCGTCGTTCTGATAGGGATTCGGTGTCCGTTTGAGGTCGATGCCGAGCCCGGCGTTGTGCGCGATCGAGGTGCCGACGACGTCGAAATAGGTGACGTCCTGCCCGGGAAGAGCGTCCACCAAAATGCCGGCCTTGCCGTTGGCGTAGATAAAGCTGTCCTGAATCGCGAACTGACTGCGGCCGGCGACGATCACGCCGTTGGCCGAATTTCCGAGATCCGCGCCGGATTTGCTGAGGCCGACGTAGTTGTTGACGAACGAGAGACTGCCGAGATAATCCGGCGTGAGACTGACGCCGTTGCCCGCGTTGCCGGCCACGACGTTGCGTCCGAACGGGCCGCTGCCGCCGAAGGAAACCTGTCCGAAATACGTCTGGAGATAGACCGCCGAGTTAATGTCCGTTTCGCAGACGCTGTTCGCATTGTTCGGCACCGCAAAATTGCCGCCCGAATCGGTGCCGATCAGATTGCCCTCGATGACGATCGTATTGGAGGCGCTGGCGAGCAGCGACTGACCGGCGGAGATGCCGCCGCAGGCGAGTCCCGAGATCAGGTTGCCGCCGCTGACCAGAGAGCCGATGTCGAGCGCGCCGCCGACGAGCGTGTCGCCGCCCAGATAAACGAAAACGCCGCCGCCGGACGCCCGGTTGGCGAGCGGGCCGTCGCCGGTCTGCTTCGGGCCGATGTAGTTGTTGAAGATGCCGACCGTGCCGGATTCGCGCGCCCGCAGAATGCCGCCGTTGACGAGATTGCAGGCGCCCGTGCAGCCGCCGAAATCCGACGCCCCGAACGGCAGCCCGACGATCGAAAAAGTCTCGTTGTTGTAAACGGTGACGTCGGACATAATGAACTGAAGTCCGCCCGGCAGGTTGCGCTGATCGTTCGGCATCCCGTAGAGCCCGCTGACGTCGGTGCCGACGTTGTTGCCCTGAATGTTGCAGTAGCCGAACGAGTTGAGGATTTCGACCGGCGAGGTATACATACAGAGGATGCCGTTGACACCGTTGTTGGAAACGACGTTGCGGCCGTCGGGCAGAAACGAGCCGACGATCGTCGCCGTGAACGGCGCAGCGCTGATGCCGGTCGAGCAGTTGCCCATCGGCAGCGTGCCGCTCGGGTCGGTGCCGACCCGAGCGCCGCGAATCCGGTTAAAGAAGGTCAGGTTTTCGAGCGGATTGCCGTTCGCGTCGACCGAAAAGACCGGGGCGACGCCGATCCCGAGACCGTCGCACTGGGTCGGATTGAAGGGGTTTTCGATATAGCTGTTTGAAACCGTATTGCTATCGATGCCGCCGCCCGGGCCGATGTCGCCGAAAACGTTGTTGGCCCCGGAAAGAAAAACGCCGTGCGTGTTGCCGAGCGCAGTTCCCGAAAGGCCGACGCCGACCCGGTTGCCATTGAAAATATTGCCGTTGCCGGCCTCGACGACGATCCCGTAGCCCGGAAAATCGCGGTTCCCGTTGCCGGCGATGATATTTTGCGCATTGCCCCAGCCGACGCTATTCTCGTCGGCGTCGAAGATAAGCACCCCGTTGACGTTGCCCTTCGCGACCGTGCCGGTATAATCGGCGCCCAGAATATTTCCGAGAACGTCGTTGTGGTGGCTGTTCTGAAAAATCTGCGTGCTTTCGATCGTGATCGCGTTGCCGCCGTGAATGCTGCCGTTTTCGTCATACTCGCCGTGAAAATTGTTGATGATCAGACTCGACACCTGACAGTTGCTGGCCTGGATCTTGAAGCCGTCGGCGACGCCCGCGTTCGCGCCGTCGATCTCGATCAGCCGTTCGGCCGTTTCCGACGGCCCGAAAATGGCTGTGCCGTTCGCGGTGATCGACGGCAGCTGGGAATTGAGGGCGATCGTCTGGTGCCCGCCGCCGGGGATCTCGAACGTGATCGACGGGCCGCCCGGAGTCTGGTTCGCGCGCTCGATCGCGCCGCGCAGCGTGCAGGGCTGCGGCGAGCCGTCGCAGCTCGACTCGCCGTCGGCCACCGTATCGACGACGATCACCGTCGTCGGCGCCGACAAAATGTAATTCGGCTCGCCCGAGCCCTCGCGCAGCACGATCAGGTCGCTCCGCGCGTCGCCGTTCAGACGCAGCGGCAGGACCGCGACCGGCGCGCTGTCCGCTTCGAGCGAAAAGACGCGCGGCTCGCGCAGGCCGGCCGCGTTCTTCGGTTCGGCGACGATGTCGACCGTGCGGCGGGCCGCGTCGATCAGCACCAGATCGTCGCGGCCGCTGAAGGAAATCTGCGCTTTCTGCAGCGTTTTGCCGGAACCGGCGAGCCCGGCGAGCCGCGCGTCGCGGAGCACGGTCCGCTCTTTCCAGAGCGCGACGTCGAGCGGAACGGCGGCGATCGTTTTGAGAAAATTCTCTTTGCGGCGCGCGCGCGAGGCGGTCGCCGCGGCGTTCGCCCGCGAAAGGATCTCGGCCTGTTTTTCGCGGGGCAGCTTTTGCAGCCCGGCGAGTTTTTCTTCGGCGCGTTTGCGAATCTCCTTTTCCTTTTCGGCGGCCGTCGCGCGCGAATCGGCGCGCAGGTCGTCGAGCTCGGGCGCGATTGTCGCCGGCTCGATTTGGACGATGTTCCGGCCGTCGGCGCCGGTCGGGACGAAGGGCGCGCTCTTCATTTTCAGATCCGGACTCCGGACGGGCCGGAAATTGGTCGTGCCCGTGTTTCGATCGGCTTCGAAGGTCTGCAAAACGCCGTCGGCGGTCAGGACGGCAATCGAATTCTCGCGCGAATCGGTAAATCGGCCGATCTCCAGACCGTCGATCCGGCCCGTCATCTTCCGGGCGGAAACGATCGCCGGCGGCCGCTGCAGCCTGACCGATTCGACCGCGTCCCACGGCGTCACCTGCCCGCGTCCCTGGACGAGCACGAGCGTGTCGCCGCAGGCGAGCGCGACGTCCGCGTAACCGTCGCGGCCGACGAGACCGGTCGCGATCGCGGTCGCCGGCGCGGGCAGCGGAACGATCTCGGGCGCGAAGCGAAACGTCCCGGCCGGATGTTCGAAAACCAGCAGCCGCGCGCCTTTCGGGGTCGCGACCGCGACGGCGAGGTCGGTCTCCTCGTCGGTCAGGCCGATCTGCCCGGCGGCGAGCGCCGTGATCGTCCCGGCGAGCGCGATTTCCCGGGCGGCGGAAAATCTTCCCTGCCCGTCGCCGCCGAGGAAAACCAGTTTGCGGTCGCCTTTCGCCGCCGCGAGCAGGTCGTTTTTACCGTCGAGATCGTAATCGCCGGTCGCCAGAAAATCGGGCGCGACGCCGAGCGCGAGCGTGACGCCGGTTGGTGCGAACGGCGGAAGATCGGCGCTCGCGGCCGTATTCCGGTTTTGCGAAAATTCGGCGCTGCCCTTCAGCAGGCGCGCGCCGCCGTTCGCGTCGGCGACGATCAGATCGACGACGCCGTCGGAATCGAAATCGGCGGCGACCGATCTGACCGCCGCGCTCGACTGCCCGCCGGACGAAAACTCCCGGGCCGGCCGGACGCCGAGCAGCGGCCGATCCTTTTCGTCGACCTTCACGGTCTCGCTGAAAGCGGCCGATTTTTTCGAACCCTCATCCTTAAAGTCCGAAAAAATCCGGCCGGAAAGCTGTGCGTAACCGACCGCCGACGCGATCAAAAACAAACCGAAATACGTGACAAACCGCATATTTTTCACCTCGATAAATCGTTAAAATTCTTCTTTTCAACAATTCAAAGCGAAATTCCGGCCCGATTCACATAATTTTTTTTCGTTTTTTTCAAAAATTTCGAAAAAGACGCATTTGCTTCCCCAAACTCCCCAAACTTCCCGAACTTCCTAAACTTCCCTCCCGTTTTGCGTTAAAATAATCTGGAAAGGTGCGTTTCGATCCGAAACGACGAATTCGATGAACGCCTCAAATCAATCGACGGCCGCCGTCTTCGCGGCGCTGAAATCTTCTCCCGCCGGGCTCGGTCGCGCCGAAATCGAAAAAAGACGCGCCGAATTCGGCCCCAACGAATTACAGGAAAAAGAAAAAAATCCGCCGTGGCGCGTGTTTCTCGCGCAGTTCAAAGACTTTATGATCCTCGTGCTGGCGGCGGCGGCGATCGTCTCGGGCGCGATCGGCGAGCTGACCGACACGATCGTCATCTTCGTGATCGTCGTCCTCAACGCGGTCATCGGCTTCGTCCAGGAATACCGCGCCGAAAAGACGCTCGCGGCGCTCAAAAAAATGACCGTCACGAAAACGCCGGTCGTCCGCGAAAACCGGACGACGGTCGTCTCCTCGACCGAGCTCGTGCCGGGCGACGTCGTCGAGCTCGAAGCGGGCGCGGTCGTGCCGGCCGATCTGCGGTTGTTCGAAGTTTACGCGCTCCGCGTCGACGAATCGTCGCTGACCGGCGAATCGGTGCCGGTCGACAAGACGGGCGCGGCGCTCGCGCTCGAGGAAAACGCCGCGCCCGCCGACCGGACGAACATCGCCTTCAAGGGCACGCTCGTCACGAGCGGCCGCGCGCGCGGCGTCGCGGTCGCGACCGGGATGCGGACCGAGCTCGGCCGGATCGCCGGGCTGCTGCAGGAAAACGAAGCGGCGACGCCGCTCCAGCGGCGGATGGCGCAATTCGGCCGGAATCTCTCCTACATCATCCTGTTGATCTGTCTCGTCCTCTTTCTGACCGGCGTCCTGCGCGGCGAGGACCCGTTCGAGATCCTGCTCGTCTCGATCAGTCTCGCCGTCGCCGCGATTCCCGAAGCGCTGCCG
>JAFDVJ010000046.1 GCA_018269075.1 Acidobacteriota bacterium | reverse complement strand
CCGACGTTCGGCTCGATCGTCGCGAACGGGTAATTCGCCGCGAGCGCGGCTTCCTGCGCAGTCAGCGCGTTAAAAAGTGTCGATTTTCCAACGTTGGGCAGGCCAACGATTCCGGCTTGTAACATAAAATGATTTCGGATTTCGGATTTCGGATTTCGGATTTTAGAAAACGCGTAGGCGCAGAATCCGTTTTTTCCGATCACCGATCAAAAATGATTATTTTAACGCTTCGCGGGCGTTTTGCGAAACGGCGAGCGGCAAAAAGTCCCGGCCGCCGCGGATTTGAGAAAAAACGACGCCTGGTCGGTTAATCAGTACAGTGAGCGGTAGCGAACGCCGCTCATTTCAGACAAGTTTCAGGCAATGAAACGCGTCACGCTGCCGCTCGCCGTACTGCTTTCGTCATCAAAGGATGAATCCGTCCATTTCGAGCAATCCGAAATCCGAAATCCGAAATCCGAAATCATATAGGAATTCGCGCGTTTTCGTCGATCTGCAGGACTTCGATCGGATGTTTCGGATAGTATTTGACGGTCAGCGTTTCGTCGCCGCGGCGGACGGTGAAGCTCGCTTCGCTGTTCGGGCGGCCGCCTTCGAAGGAAAAGCCGCGGAGCTCGTCGCCCGGTCGCAGACCGGCTTTGACGGCGGCCGGCGTCGTCACTTCCCTGATCCGCGCGCCGCGCGCCATCTGACCGTCTTCGGTCGTAAAACCGAGCGCGAAGACGTCGCGCGGCCGTTTCGCGACCGCGATCGAGGCGGCGCCGAGCACCTCGACGACCGGCAGGAATTTCGCGCCGAGCGCGTAATCGTCGAAAAACCGGCGGCTGTCCGCGCCCGAAACGGCGTCGAAACCGGCGAGTAGAAGCCGGTCGTCATAGCCTTTCGACCGGTCGGTTTTTTCGATCAGCAGTTTCATCAGATCGTCGATCTGTTTTTTGCCGCCGCTTTCCTTTCTGATCCGGAGATCCGTCAAAAAGCCGATCAGCGCGCCCTTGACGTAGGGCAGCCGGTTGTAGTCGTTCGATTCCCAGTATTTTTCGCCGAGCACCGCGGCCGTCGCGGTCTCCGCGTAGGGGTTCGTCTGATACTGGAACAACAGCTCGTTGAGCCACGCGACGAACCGTTTTTCCGGGATCAGATTTTCGCGATAGAGCGTGAGGCCCGCGTAATATTCGGTAAAGCCCTCGCTCATCCATTTGTAGTAGCCTTCTTTTTTGCCTTCGGCCTCGTGCCAGTAATTGCCGTTCCAGAAATGAAAATGCTCGTGCGAGATGAGCTTCAACGTCTCGAAATCATCGAGCCCGGCCTGCGGGTCCGGGTACACGGAAATGACGTTTTTGACGACCGTGCCGCCCTTGCTGTTCGGCGTTCCTTCGGTCAGCGTGATCAGCAGATCGTCCTTCGACGGCGTGAAGCCGAGATATCCGATCTGCGCCTCGATGATCCGCGAGACCGCGCCGGTGAATTCCTCGTCGGTGAACTTCCACGCGCCGCCTTCGAGCAGAAACCGGACGTTCCGCCCGCCGATCGTCTTCGGCACGACGCGGTAATTGCCGGCCGCGACGAAGAGCTCCGAAAGATCGTCGAACCGGTCGGCGCGGTTCGCGAAATTCGTGTAGTAAGCGCCGTATTCGTGGGCGTCGATCTTCAGATTGACGGGCCGCGCCAGCAGTTCTTCGGCGTCCGGGAACATCAAAAACGTCGAGCCCCACAAAAACGCGTAATCCTTAAAAAGCGTCGGGTGAAAATGATTGCGCGTCCGGCCGCCCATAAAGATTTCCTTTTGCGAGACAACCGTGTAGCCGAGCTCGAACGCCTTTTTCGCGTTCTCGACGACCCACGTTCGCGGGCCGGTTTTTTCGACTTTCAAAACGCGGCCGTCGCGGTCGCGGGCGGCGACGCGGTAGACGTTGTCGGCGTAATTCGGCTGGCCGGCCCAGTCGGTCAGGCTGAAGCTCGTTTTGTCGAGCCCGCCGGCCGGCACGCCGATCCGGACTTCGAGCAGCCGGTCCGAGAGATCGAGCGCGCAGTCGATCGCGCCGGTCTGCGCGCGGGCCGCAAGACCGGACGCGCCGAGCAATACGATAAACAAAATAGTTTTGATTGAATATTTTACCGTCATTTCACCTTCCCCTTTTCGGATGTTTACTGAAATTCCCGGGACGTTCTAACGACGCGCGCGCCGGATTTGTTGCGTTAAAATCTTTCAGCCGCCGCCGAAGATCCGCGCCCCGAACGCGAAAAAGATCGTCAGCGCGCCGCCCGCAAAGACGATTCCGGCCAGCAGGAGAAAGACGACCGGCAGCCAGACGCCGGCGAACGTGTCGATCATTGGCGGCACCCGATCGTCCGGGTCGTAGACGACCGGCAGCCGCTGGCCGACGCGGTATTTCGACACGCGGCCGCCGTCGCCGGTTTCGGATCGGAAGACGATCTCCGCGCCCGCTTCGTTCCTGAATTTGACGACCGGGAAAAAGCGGTACTGCGCGACGCGGCGGCGGATTTCGCCGGGCCGTCGCCGATGCCGCTCGCGCTCGACGCGGACGATGCTGCCGGTCGTGCGCCGGAAATATTTCCGGCGCCGTAATTTGAGCGCGAGCTCGCGCACGGCGGCGACGATCAGACCGCTCCCGGCGAGCGCGAACGCGAACATCATAAATCCGGCCAGATAGCGCATAAATTCTTAACGGCCGGCGGGTTTCGGTTATCGAAGAGGCCGGCGACAGAACATTTATAAAACATTTTTCCCCGCCGCGACACCCGCCGCGCGGGTCTTCATCCGGCCGGCCGCGAAAAAAAGCGGCGAAACCGGCGGCTTTTTTCGCGGGGCGAATGAGATTTATCGAAGTTTTTGTTATAAATGATTGAATGATTTCGACCTTTCTGATCATCCTGCTGATCACCGCCGGCGGCACGGCGCTGACGTATCTTTACGAAAAGGAAGATTCGCTGATGGTGCGGCTCGCGGCCGGCAACGTCATCGGTTCGGCCGTTTTCGGAACGCTCGTCTTTTTGCTCGCCTGCGCGTTCGGATTGTCGGCCGGGACGGCGCTCGTCGCGATCCTGCTGACGCTCGCGCCGGCGGCGCTGCTCGCGAAAAAAGATTACCGGCGAAGATTCAAGGCCAATCTCAACAAGGCGCGCGGACGGCTTGACGGCGCGAATCTCCGCAAGCTCCTGAAATTCGGCTATTACGTCTTTATCTTTCTCGTGCTCTGGTTCTTTTTCGAGCGCGCGATGCTCGAAACCAAAGACGGCATCTTCACCGGCGGCTCGCAGAACCTGGGCGATCTGCCGTTTCATCTCGGCGCGATCTTTTCGTTTACCGAGGGCAACAACTTCCCGCCCGAAAACCCGTCGTTCGCGTTCGCGAAATTCACCTACCCGTTTCTCGCCGATCTGGTGACGGCGAGCCTGATGAAGTTCGGCGCGGGCGTCCGCGACGCGATGCTCGTCCAGAACGTCTTTCTCGGCTTCTCGCTCGTCGTCCTGCTCGAAAGATTCACCGGCCGGCTGACCGGCAGCCGCGTCGCCGGCAAGATCGCGCCGCTTTTGCTGCTTTTCAGCGGCGGCCTCGGCTTCGCCGGCTTTCTGCGCGATTACTGGAGCGGGACGCAGTCTTTGTCCGAAATCTTATGGAAGCTGCCGCGCGACTACACGATCAGCGACAAATTCCGCTGGGGCAATTCGCTCGTCGTGCTCTTTCTGACGCAGCGCAGCCTTTTGTTCGGGATGCCGCTCGCGCTGATCGGGCTCTCGAAGATCTGGGAAATCTATGCGGGCGACGATGAACCGACCGATCACGAGCCGCCGAAACACAAACACGAAACAGCCGCGCCGAAAACATTCTCCGGCGAGATCACGGCCGCGCTCGTCGCCGGCCTGCTGACCGGGCTGCTGCCGCTGATCCACGTCCATTCGCTGGCCGCGCTCTTCGTCGTCTGCGCGGTGCTGTTCTTTTTCCGCTACGACCGCTGGAAGCAATGGCTCGCGTTCGGCGCGGGCGTCGCCGCGGTCGCCGTGCCGGAGCTCGTCTGGTCCTTAACCGGCAGCGCGAGCAATCTCGGCAAGTTCATCGAGCCGTTTTTCGGCTGGGACGCCGGCAAACAGAATTTCATCGTCTTCTGGGCCAAAAACATCGGCCTCTTCGCCCCGCTTCTCATTCTCGGCCTGTTCCTGATCTACTACACCGGAAAGAAAAACGACGAAGCCGCCGACAAACAATCCGAAATCCGAAATCCGAAATCCGAAATCCTCTTGGTTTTCTATCTGCCGTTCGCCTTTCTGTTCCTGATCTGCAACACGTTCAAGCTCGCGCCGTGGGAATGGGACAACATCAAGGTCCTGATCTACTGGTTCGTCGGCTCGCTCCCGTTCGCGGCGTTCGCGCTCGCGTGGCTGTGGGAAAAGAACGCCGCGCTGAAAGCGGTCGTCGCCGTCTGTCTCGTCGTCCTGACGTTCTCCGGCGCGCTCGACGTCTGGCGGACCGCGACGGGGCAGATCAATTATCAGGTTTTCAGCCGCGACGCCGTCAAAATGGCCGAGCTGATCAAACAGAAAACGCCGCCGAAGGCTTTGTTCTTAAACGCGCCGACGTATAATTCGGCGGTCGTGCTGGCGGGCCGCCGCTCGCTGATGCGCTACAGCGGGCATCTCTCGTCCTACGGCATCGATTACGAGCCGCGCGAAACGGAGGTCAAACGCATTTACGAGGGCACCGCGCTCGCCGAGCGGCTGCTCCAGAAAAACAACGTCGATTACGTGATCGTCTCGCCCGAGGAAACGGCGAACATCGAAGTCCGCGAGGAATTTTTCGACAAATACCCGGTCGTCGCGGAAGTCGGCGAATACCGGCTGTTCAAAGTCAAATGATTTCGGATTTCGGATTTCGGATTTCGGATTATTGAAATTAATGGATAATTATAGTTCGTGACGAAACTATCGAGGAAAAGACGAAAGTATTCTCGTTTGAACAAAACTAACTTCGGAACAGATGACAGATCGGGATTCGGTAAAATCTATTATCTATCAGCTATCATCTGTCATCTATTCCGAAAGCGGTTTCCCCGAAATGTTATGTCCCCGGCTATCGCAAATTTAAGCCGCTCCCGGTAAGAAAATGAACGAAGAACTCGAAACAACGAACGAACAATCGAAACCCGATTACCTGTGGATCCTGAGCTGCGTTTTGGTGACGGCCGTCGCCGCGTTTCTGCGTTTTTTCTGGCTCGGCATCAAACCGCTCCACCACGACGAGGGCGTCAACAGCTATTTTCTGACGACGCTCTTCCGCAGCGGCGAGTATAAATACGACCCGGCCAATTATCACGGCCCGGATCTCTACTACATCGCGCTCGCCTTTGCGAAGATCTTCGGGCTCAATACTTTAAGCATCCGCGCGAGCGTCGCCGTCTTCGGCATCCTGGTCGTCGTGCTCGCCTTTTTTCTCAAAAGATACATCGGCAAGATCGGCAGCCTGTTCGCGGCCTTTTTTCTCGCGCTCTCGCCCGGTTTCGCCTACATCTCGCGCTATTTCATCCACGAGATTTTGTTCGTCTTTTTCAGCTTCGGGATCGTCATCGCGATTCTCTTTTTCATCGAGCGCCGCCGCGCGGGGATCGGCGCGATTCTGTGGACGGGCCTCTTGCTGCTCGTCTGTTTTCTGCCGTCGGCGCTCAATCTCGCGAACGTCATCGCGGGCGAAAACTCGCCGACGCTTTTATGGACGCTGCGGGCCGTGTTTTTTCTCGTCGAGCTCGGCCTCGTCTTTTTCGTGCTGCGGATGCTGCTCGACTGGAACGAGGGCCGGCCGATCTATCTGATCCTCGCGTCGGCGTCGGCCGTCCTGCTCTTCGCGACCAAGGAAACGGCGTTCATCACGCTCGGCACGATGGCGATCGCCGCCGTCTGCGTCTTCGTCTGGCGCAAAATCGGCTCGTCGGAAGGCTTCGCGCGCAACAAATTCGGCTTTTTTATGGCGCTCAACGTGATCGGCGCGCTCGGCGCGGCGATCGCCAACGACAAGATTCGCGAGGGCTTCAAGACGATTTACGACAATCTGACGACGTCCGACAACGTCGATCATTCGTACCTCTTTTTCGAGATTCTCGGTCTGATCGTCGTCGGCGCGCTCGGCTGGATCGTCTTTCTGATCGTCAACCGGCAAAAGACCGAGAGCGCGCTCGCCGAGGACGCCGAGCTCACGTGGACGAACTTTCTCGAAAAGCTGACGGCCGCCGACACCTGGGAATTCGTGCTCGTCAAGAGCGCGTTCGGCGGCGCGGTGATCGCGGTCGTCTGGTTTTTCCTGCGCTGCGTGATCGACCTGCTGATCGCCTGGAAGTCCGGCAAATCGGTGTCGGCGGCGCTCGACCGGATCGTCTTGTCGAAGGTCGATTTCTGGATTCTGGCGGCGGCGGCCGCCTGTTTTTTCGTCGCCGGCGTCGCCTGGCTGAAGCACCGGCCGAAAAAAATCTCGGCCGATCTGGTGCTGATCACGACGGCCGTGACGATCGTCTTTCTCTACGTCGGCACGCTCTTTTTCTCGTCGTTCTTTACCTATCCCGAAGGTCTTCAGAAAGCGTTTGAGGCCTACGCGTTCTGGACGAAGACGGGCAAGACCGACCACACGCAGAACGGCGAATGGGCCTATCTGCGGTGGGGCCTGATCATCGAATCGCCGCTCCTCGTCCTGTCGGCGCTCGGCACGCTGATCGCGCTTTTCAAGACGCGTCACCGGTTCGCGATGTTCGCCGGGGTGTGGGCGTTCGGGCTGTTCGCGGCCTACACGCTGATCCCGTACAAGACGCCGTGGCTCGCGCTCTCGTTCCTGCTCCCGATGTGCATCGCGGCCGGCTACGCCGTCAACGAGCTGTTGACGGCGCGCGACGTCGCGTCGAAGGTCTTCGGCGGAATTCTGGCGGTCGCGGCGAGCGGCATTCTCGCTTTCCAGACCTACGACATCAACTTCGTGCGCTACGACTCCGACGCGATGCCCTACATCTACGCGCACACCAAGCGCGGCTTTCTCGATCTCGTCCGGCAGATCGAACATTACGCCGACAAGAGCGGGAAAAAGCTCGACGCGAAGATCGAGATCGTCTCGCCCGACTACTGGCCGATGCCGTGGTATATGAACGATTATCCGAACGCGGTCTTCGAGGGCCGGCTCGTCGACGCGACGACCGCCGAGATGATCGTCGCGAAAAAAGACGAGCAGGACGCCGACGTCGTCGGGCGCTACGCCGCGCATTACAAATACGCCGGCGATTACCCGCTCCGGCCGGGCGTCGAGCTGATGCTGCTCGTCCGCAAGGACCTCGCCGACGCGGACGCGCTCGACATCTACGCGGTCTTCGGCGAACCGCTGACGGTCACGCCCGAAGACGATCCGATTTTGCCGGAAAGTCCGACGCCGGCCGAGCCGACCCGCAAGCGGACGGTGAAGTAAGTCGGAGTTTTAACGCGAAGGCGCGAAGACGCGAAGGCGCGAAGGGTTTTAAAGATAGGTTTCGCCGGCCGGAAATTTACATTGAGGCCGAAATGGTTTAGCCGGCTAAAATCATTCAGGAAAACCCTTGCGTCTTCGCGTCTTCGCGCCTTCGCGTTAAAGCTAAAAACAGGTGTTCGCGATCGTGATCAGGTTCGGGCTGTCCTTGTGGCCGTAATCCTCGCCGAACCAGAGCTTGAGATCGGCGGTGAGCTTTTCGAAATCGGCCGCCGTGCGGTCGGGATAAAGTTTGCGCCAGCCCGCGCAGGCCTGTTTTTTGACGGTTCCGCGGACGACCGACCGGAAGCCGAAAAAATTGGCGTAGTGCGACGGGTTGAGCGCCTCGTTCAAATGATCGGAGATGAACGGCCGGAGCAGCTCGGCGCGGAGATCGACGTTTTCGTTGACGGTCCATAAACCGTCTTTCAGAACGACGACCGGCGGCCGCCGCCGCCCGGCGATCTCGATTTCGCGCGTGAGCCCTTCGTAAAACTTCATCCCGGCATAGTTGGCCGCCAGATCGCCGTTCGAATAGATGCCCGAAACCCAGTAGCCGTAATAGGTCTTCTCGCTGATCCGGCCCCAGTCGACGGCTTTTTTGAGGGCCTTTTCGCGCGGCAGGTCATTTTTCCGGCCGTCCTCGACCGTTTTGTAATAGGTGTAGCCCTGCTGGAAGATATGCGCGATCTTGTCGATGCCGAGGTTGACGCCGAAGAGATTGACGGTTTCGCTGATCGTGAAATAATTCGACGGGAAGGTGCGGTAGATCGATTTCGAAAACGAAGTTTTGTAAAGCGCGGGCTGCGCCTTGAACTTGTGCGACTTGATCCACGAATCCGAGTTCGTGAAGGGCGGAATGCCGCCGCCGAGCGGTTTGAAGACCTGTTTCGCGAGCGCCGCTTCCGACCGCAGATAGGCGAGCGCGGCGCGTTCCTCGGCGGCCGAATCGCAGCCGCTTTTCCGGGCGTCGTCGAGGCAGGCCTGATGCCGCGCGATCCCGGCGTTGAGCTTCTCGATCGCCTTTCGCAGATTGTCGGCGACGTATTCGGTGACCTCGTCGCCGATATCGGCGAGCGGCTCGGGCGGCAGATCGTACTGGTCGGTCTCGAACGCCCGGACGGGCACCGAGTTCCAAAGAAAAGCCGCGCACAACACCAATCCGATCAGGGGTTTCAGTCTCTTCATAAGTCTTTCGATGCAGCCGGAGCGGGCTGCGTTTCTTCGTCGGCCGATTTTTCGCTTCGTTTTTCGAGCGTGCCGACGAGCGCGAGCACGACGAACGTGATGCCGGTCGCGAGAATCGCGACGCCGAGCACGCCGAGCCCGACCGCGACGCCGATCGCCGCCGCCATCCAGACGCTCGCGGCCGTCGTCAGACCGCGGATGTCGCGCTCCTCGTTGAGCTTGAGGATCGAGCCCGCGCCGATAAATCCGATCCCGGTGACGATGCCCTGAATGACGCGCGACAACCCGTCGGAATTCATCCCGTAGCCCGAACACGCGAGCACGAAAACGGTCGTCCCGAGCGCGACGAGAATATGCGTCCGCAGTCCCGCCGGTTTCCCGGCCTTCTCGCGCTGCATTCCGATGATCGCCCCGAGAATCACGGCCGCGAACAATCGGATCAGCGCGTGAACGAGCTGCCGCCCGTCAGGCAGCCCGTAACTCAATTCTTCCCAAAATATGTCCATTCTTTTTTTAGTTGCGAGTGGAGAGTGGAGAGTGGAGAGTCCGGGGTTATAAAACCTTTGACTCTCGACTCTCGACTCTCGGCTCTCGACTCTCCACTCTCTACTCTATTATTTTCCGTTCGTGCGGGTAAAGCCGGCGACGAAGGCGTTTGTCGGGCAGCCGACACAGGGCCGTATGGTTTTCGGACGCTTTTACGCGGCACGGGTTTTGCTTTCCGAGGGGCGGAATTGTCCGCAAATTTATTTTTCAAGCGAGGGTAAAATCTTGAACAGGAAATCTGATGAAAAGCATTCGTCCTCCCAAAAACAAAGGAAATCGGACCGTTATCACGAACCGGCGACGGTCGAGGAAGTGACCAGCACCAACGTCGAAACGATCCTCCGGCTCGAAGAGGCGGCCAAGGAAAAACAGACGCTGACCGAGCGGCTCGCGAAAGTGATCGCCGATTTCTGCGGCAGTATGACGTTCGTCTGGGTCCACGTCGCCTGGTTCGGCATCTGGATCGTCGCCAACACGATGCCCGGCGTCAAGCATTTCGACGAGTTTCCGTTTACGTTTCTGACGCTCGTCGTCTCGCTCGAAGCGATTTTCCTGTCGACGTTTATCCTCATCAGCCAAAACCAGGAAACGCGGCTCGCCGAGCGCAACAATCATCTCGATCTGCAGATCAACCTGCTGACCGAGCAGGAAAATACGAAGATGCTGCGGATGCTGCGGATGATCGCCGACAAGCTCGAGATCGACGTCGAGGACGATCCGACCGTCCAGGTGCTCGAACAGGCGACGCGGCCCGAAAAGCTCGTCGAGCAGATCGAGGAAGCGACGCGCCGGAGCGAACCGGTCAAATTCGGTTCGGGCCGCTGACCGTGCGCTCTTGCCAACGGCGGCCGGTCGGGTTTAGGATGTCCCAATGAAGCGAAAACCGCCCGCCGACGAGGAAATCTGGCAGCCCGAACCGCGCTGGCACGCGCTGATCGCCGTCGCCGCGGTCGGGGGCCTTTACTCGGCCCTGCCGAAAGACCTGATCATCGAGCCGCGCTGGCTGTTTCCGGCGGCCGTCTTCGCGCTGCTCGTCCCGACCGTCGTCACGCACGCCAAAAAATATCACCGGATGAACCGGCTGCTCGGGTTCGCGCTCAACGCGCTGCTGACCGTCGGGATGATCGCATCGGTCGTGCTGCTCGTCTTCACGCTGCCGGACAAGACCGAAACGGCGTCCGAGCTGTTGATCTCGGCCGGACTGCTCTGGTTCACGAACGTCATTGTCTTCGCGCTCTGGTACTGGCGGCTCGACGCCGGCGGCCCGCACAAGCGCGAAAAAACCGTCGGCCACGCGAACGGCGCGTTTCTCTTCCCGCAGATGACGCTCTCGCCCGAGGCCAAAGCCGAGACCGCGCAGGAAGAATGGTCGCCGAATTTCGTCGATTATCTGTTTATCGCCTTCAACACGAGCACCGCCTTTTCGCCGACCGACGTCCCGGTCCTCGAACGCTGGGCGAAGGTGCTGATGATGCTCCAGTCGGTGATTTCGCTGACCGTCATCGCGCTTTTGGCCGCCCGCGCCGTCAACACGTTTTAAGAAGGTTTGAGTCTTGAGTCTTGAGTCTTGAGTCTTGAGTCTTGAGTCTGAGGAAGTCGAAGATCTTTATTTTGCGGTGAAGCGCCGAAAAAAAGCGTGACGATCCGATCGAATCCGCTTAAGGCTTAGGCGGATGTTTTTCGATCGACCGCCGCGCGAGCAGCGCGTAGACGGTCGGCGTCACGACGAGCGAAAGAAGGAGCGCGAAGACGAGGCCGCCGATGACGGCGATCGCGAGCGGCTGCAAAAGCTCCGAGCCCGGGCCGAGCGCGAGCGCGAGCGGCAGCATCCCGAGGATCGCGGCGAGGCTCGTCATCAGCACCGGCCGGAACCGCCGGCGGCCGGAAACGATCAGCGCCTCGGTCAGATCGTCGGTCTTCGCGAGATTCTCGGCGACCGAGTCGAGCATCAAAATGCCGTTTTTGGCGACGATGCCGACGACCATAATCATCCCCATCAGACTGACGACGTTCAAGGTCGTGCCGGTCACGAGCAGCGCGAGCAGCACGCCGCCGAGCGCGAGCACCGCGCCGGCGACGATCGCGACCGGGTGCGCGAACGAGCGAAATTCGACGAGCAGCACGAGAAAGACGAGCACGACCGCGAGCACGAGCGAGACCGCGAGCTCGCGAAAGCTCGCCTGCTGTTCGGCGTAGAGCCCGCCGTATTCGATCGTCATCCCGGCCGGCAGCCGGACGTCTTTGGCGAGCTCGGCTTTGATCTTTTCGATCGTCGAGCCGAGATCGCCGTTCTCGATCCGGCCGGTCACGGCGACCGACTGCCGGAGCCCTTCGCGGACGATCTCGGTCTGGCCCCCGTCGTATTCGATCGTCGCCGCCTGCTCGAGCCGGAACTGCGCGCCGCTCGCCGAACGGATCGGCAGCGCCTTCAGCGCGTCGAGCGAACCGGCCGCGCCCGGCGGAAACGTGACGCGGACGTCGATCGATCTGCCCTGCCGCAGAATCGCCGACGCGACGGTGCCGGTCATCGCCGTTTCGACCGCCTCGGCGATCTCGTTCGCGCTGACGCCGAACCGCGCCGCGTTCTGCGGATCGACCCTGAAAGTGAGCGCCGGCCCGCTGACGACGACGCCGTCGAAGGTATCGACGACGCCGCTGACCTTTTGGATCGATCCCTCGATCTCGGCCGCCTTCGCTTCGAGCGCTTTTTTGTCGTCGCTGAAGAGCTTGATCTCGATCGGCTCGGGCGAGCTCGCGAGATCGCCGATCAGATCCGAGAGGATGCCGATGAATTCGACTTCGAGCGCGGGCTCGGTCTTTTCGAGCTCCTCGCGCAGGTCTTTGGTCACGTCCTCGGTCGAACGCTTCCGGCCGGCCTTCATCTTGACGGCGAAATCACCCGTGTTCGGTTCGGTCACGCCGGCGAGGCCGAGCTGCTGGCCGGTGCGCCGCGAAAAGCTTTCGACCTCGGGCGTTTCGCGCAGCAGCTGCTCGACGTGGCGGAGAATCCGGTCCGTTTCATCGAGCGACGCGCCGGGCGGCGTCTTGTAATCGAGTACGAACGCGCCCTCGTCGAACGCCGGCAGAAATTCCGAGCCGAGATTCCGGTAAATCACGTAAGACAGTCCGAGCACGCCGCCGCAGAGCGCGAGCACGATCAGCGGATGCGCGAGCGCGCGCCGCAGAACCCATTCGTAGGGCCGCCGGAAAAACAGGATCACGCGGCCCGCCTCCTCGGCGTCGGCCGCGCGTTTTCCGACGCGCACGAAGCGCTCGGCGAGCACCGGCGTCAGCGTCAGCGCGAGCACCAGCGACGTGAGCAGCGCGACGGCCATCGTCAGCGCGAGCGAGCGAAAGAAAACGCCGGTCACGCCGGTCAGCAGCGCGAGCGGCAGAAAGACGACGACCGGCGTGACGGTCGAGCCGACGATCGGCACGGTGATCTCGCGGATCGCGCTCTGGACGGCCGCGCGGCGCGATTCGCCGCGGAGCAGGTGCGTGTAGATGTTTTCGACGACGACGATCGCGTCGTCGATGACGAGCCCGATCGCCGCCGCGACGCCGCCCAAAGTCATCAGATCGAACGACAATCCGACGAGATGCATCGCCAGAAAGGTCGCGAGAATCGTCACCGGGATGACGAGCACCGCGACGAGGGTCGTGCCGACGTTTCGCAGGAACGCGAAGAGAATGACGACCGAGAGCAGGAGCCCGAGCAGGATCGCGTCGCGGACCGAGCTCATCGAATCGCGGACGAGCAGGCTCTGATCGTAAAACGGCGCGAGCCGGACGTCTTTCGGGAGCGTCTTTTCGATCGCGGCGAGCTCTTCCTTGACCTCGTCGGTGACGGTCACGGTGTTCGCGTCGGGCTGGCGCAGGACGTTGACGAGCACCGCTTCGCGGCCGTCGGCGGTGACGATCGTGTAATTCGGCGCGGTGCCCTCTTTGACGGTCGCGATGTCGGAAACCGTGACGTTCGCGCCATTCGACGTGCCGACGACGATCGCGCTGAGATCGTCGGGCGTCGCCGCCTGTCCGTTGACAAGCGCGAGCTCGAGCCGGTGATTTTCGCCGATCAAACCGGGCGAAGCGACGATGTTCGCGTTTTTGACGGCGTCGGAAACCTGTTGGACGGTGATGCTGCGGGCGGCGAGCTTCGCCGGGTCGAGCTCGATGTGAAACTCGCGCACGCGGCCGCCCTGAACGCTGACCTCGCCGACGCCGCCGAGCCGCGCGAGCCGCGGCCGGATCGTGTAGTCGGCGAGATCGCGGAGCGCCGTCTGGTCGCGCGTTTCCGAGGTCAGGCTGTAGCCGACGACCGGAAAAACGGCGAAGGTCAGCCGCTCGGCGCGCGTGATCCGGGCCGTCGGCGGAAGCGCGACCTCGGGCAGCCGCGCCTGCACGAGCCCGAGCGAATCGGCCGGATTGACGCTCCAGTCGAAAAACAGGTTGACTTCGCACGAGCCGCGCGCGGTCGTCGATTTGATGCGGTCGATGCCGGGCAGCCCGTTCATCGCCTCCTCGATCGGCCGCGTGACCGTCACGAGCATCTGGTCGGCCGGCACCTCGCCGTTTTCGACCGTGATGATGACGCGCGGAAAATCGGTGTTCGGAAAGATCGCCGTCGGCAGCTGCCGCGCCGCGTAAAAACCGGCCGCGCACAACAGCAGCACGAGCACGACGACCGCGCGTTTCTGTTCCGAAATGATCCGAGCGATGTTCATTGTGCGACCGTTTTAGCGGCGGAATGGAGAAGAGGAGAAGTTTTGAGAAGAGGAGAAGAGGAGAAGAGGAGAAGAGGAGACAAACAGCGCGCATTGCCGCATCATTTGTCTCTCTTTAATCTCCATTACCCGATCCTCCAATACCCCGCTTAAAACATCCATCTCCTCTTCTCCTCTTCT
>JAFDVJ010000045.1:27936-48404 GCA_018269075.1 Acidobacteriota bacterium | reverse complement strand
TTAAAAAACGATCCCCATTCAAGAGCTGAGCGCCAGGTAGAATTAGGCGGATTTCGGATTTCGGATTTCGGATTTCGGATTGGTTTGGTTACGGGAATCCGATTGTAAAATTGATGAATCAGGGATTTCGGAGCTGAGGTCCGGAATCGGGGAAAGGGGAAGTTAAAATGAGCAATTTCAAACATCTGGACGTCGACATTCTGAAGAAATTCAACCAGCCGGGACCGCGCTATACGTCGTATCCGACGGCGCCGGTCTTTTCGGATAAATTTACGGCCGCGGATTTCGAGCGCGAGATCGTCGCGACGAACGCGGAAGCCGCGCCGACCGATCTCTCGCTTTATTTTCACTTTCCGTACTGCGACACGCTCTGCTATTTCTGCGGCTGCAATATGATGGTCACGCAGAAGCGTGAGCAGATCGCCGAATACAACCGTTATCTCAAAAAGGAGATCGACCGGATCGTGCCGCTCATCTCGACGGCGCGCAAAGTCGAGCAGATGCACTGGGGCGGCGGCACGCCGACGTATCTTTTCCCGGACGAGATCCGCGACATCGGCGGCTATATCAAAGAGCGTTTCGATTTTTCCGAAGACATCGAGGCGAGCGTCGAGATCGACCCGCGCGGGCTGACCAAAGATCACCTGCAGGCGCTCCGCGACGCCGGCTTTAACCGGACGAGCTTCGGCGTCCAGGATTTTAATCTCAAAGTTCAGGAAGCGGTCAACCGCGTGCAGTCGGAAGAACTGACGCGGCAGACGGTCGCGTGGGCACGCGAGCTCGGCTTTCAGAGCGTCAATCTCGATCTGATCTACGGCTTGCCGCATCAAACCCTTGATAGCTTTGCCGAAACCGTCGAAAAGGTCGCCGAACTCTCGCCCGACCGGATCGCGGTTTTCAATTACGCGCACGTGCCGTGGCTCAAAAAGCATCAGGTGATGATCAAGGCCGAAGATTTGCCGACGCCGGACGCGCGGCTCCAGATTCTGAAGATGACGATCGAAAAGCTGATGGCCGCCGGCTACGAATACATCGGGATGGACCATTTCGCGAAACCGACCGACGAATTGGCGGTCGCGCAGCGCAACGGCACGCTCTACCGGAATTTTCAGGGTTATTCGACGAAGGCCGGCTGCGACGTCTACGCGTTCGGTTTGTCGGCGATCTCGCAGTTTCAGAACATCTACGCGCAGAATCTCAAGCGTTTGCCGGATTATTACAAACGCATCGGCCGCGACGAACCGGCGACGAGCGTCGGCTACCGGATGACCGAAGACGATCACATCCGCAAGGAAACGATCATGCGGCTGATGTGCAGTCTGGAGATCGACAAGCGCGCGATCGAGAAACAGTTCGGGATCGACTTCGAGGATTATTTCGCGGCCGACATTCCGAAACTCGACGTTTTTATCGCCGACGGGCTATTGGAGAATGACGCCGATAAAATCAGGGTCATCGGCTCCGGCATTCTGGTGATCCGCAACATCGCGATGTGCTTTGACGCGTATCTGGAAAAGATGATGAAGGAAAAGCCGGTCTTTTCGAAAACTGTTTGAGCCGGAGCGCCGTCATCCTGACGGCATCTTTGGCGGGTACTTAAACGATTGAGTTAACGAGATTTTTACGTCGCTTTGGCGACGTTGGCCGTCAGGATGACGGCGCTCCAAAGATGAACGAAAAAATCGGGGTAGTTCTGTTAAACTTGGGCGGGCCGGATTCGCTCGACGCGGTCGAGCCGTTTTTGTTCAACCTTTTCAACGACCCGGAGATCATCAATTTTCCGCTCAGCTTTCTGTTTCGCAAACGGCTCGCGAAGTTGATCTCGTCGCGCCGCGCGCCGTCGATCCAGGAACAGTACAAGAAAATCGGCGGCAAATCGCCGATCGTCGAGCTGACCAAAAAACAGGCCGCGCTGCTCGAAGAAAATCTGCGCGAAAAGGGTTTCGATGCGAATGTCTACATCGCGATGCGCTACTGGAAGCCGTTCACCGAAGAAGCGATCGAACGGATCGAGAAGGACGGCGTCAAAAAAATCGTGCTGCTGCCGCTCTATCCGCAGTTTTCCAAAGCGACGACCGGTTCGAGTTTCAAGGAGTGGGAACGATTGATCGCGGCGAAGGCGAAGCTCAAGGGCATCGAGACCGCGCGCGTCGAGCATTATCATCTTTTCGAGCCTTACCTGGACGCGCTGATCGAGCGGATCAATCAATGTTTCGAGCGCTTTCCCGCCGGCGAGCGCGACGACGTCTACATTCTTTTCAGCGCGCACGGCACGCCGATGAAACTGGTGCGCGAGGGCGATCCGTATTCGGGCCAGATCTGCGAGACGGTGTCGGCCGTCAAGGAACGCGGCGGCTGGAAGAACGAGCATACGCTCTGTTTTCAGTCGAAAGTCGGCCCGCAGAAATGGCTCACGCCGGCGACGCCCGACGTCGTCGAAGAGCTCGCCGCGAAGGGCGTCAAAAGAATGCTCGTCGTCCCGGTCGCGTTCGTTTCGGACCATCTCGAAACGCTCTTCGAGCTCGGCCACGAATACGCGCGGCTCGCCAAAGAAAAAGGCGTCGAGCAGTATGAGGTGATGGAAGGCCTCAACGATTCGGAGCTCTTCGCCGAAAGCCTGGCGCAGCTGGTTTTGCAGAAGATTTGAGTATTTGCCGGGCGATTGGTAAATCTCGGAAAGAAACTTAAAAAACGGAGTACTTATGAACAAAATATTATTGGTCGTAATTTTTATCCTGCTGAATGTCGCCGGGCTTTCCGCACAGGAAAAGAAAATTTCCGTGCCCCAGCCGAGCAAGCCCAAAGATTGCCGCAGCCTGACAAAAAATGAGGTCGAAAGAACTCTGGAGAATTTGGAATGCGAGCTGACGAATGCTCTGGTTTCCAGAGATGCCGGAGTTTTGAATCGACTGTTGGCCGAAGATTTTTCGATTTCCGGTATGAATATCACGAAAAAATCCTACGCCTCGTTGATCACCGATCCGCGGGTTGGCTTTACGTCGGTCGAGAAAAGTCAGATCCGGATAAAAATTTATGGAGAAACGGCGGTGATCACCGGAAGAAACAAAACGGATCGTAATATCGAAAACGGTGTCAGCACAAATATTTTCAATTTTATGGACGTCTGGGTCAAAAACGAAAGCGGGGACTGGCAATGTGCGGCAATGGCCGTTGACAGTATAAATTTTTTGTTTGTTTAATTGATAAGAGTGAAAAAGATCTGCATCATCGGCGGCGGCATTTCCGGTTTGACGACGGCTTTTCTGCTGAAAAGAAAGGGCTTCGCGGTGACCGTGTACGAGGCTTCGGCGGCGGCCGGCGGGAATATCCAGACGATTCGAAAGGACGGCTTCACGATCGAGCAGGGGCCGAACTCGCTTTTGAAGGCGCCGCGTCTGATCGATCTGGTGCGGCTGCTCGATCTCGAAAAAAAAGTCATCGCCGCCGCCGAGAACGCGAACAAACGCTACATCCTCGCGGACGGAAAACTCGAAGCGATGGGCCCGAAATCGTTCGTCAACGGCTATTTCTCGCTCGGGACGGTTTTCAGCCTGATTCGCGAGCCGTTCGTCCGTTCGAAGTCGCCGGAAAACGAATCGGTCGCCGATTTCGTCACGCGAAGGCTCAATGCCGAATTTCTCGACAAGGCGATCGACCCGTTCGTCTCGGGCGTCTACGCGGGCGATCCCCGTAATCTCTCGATGCGCTCGGCGTTTCCGAAGCTTTATGAGATGGAGCGCGATTTCGGCAGCCTGATTATGGGCACGCTCCGCCGCAAGGTCGAGAAGCCCGACCCGAATTTTCCGAAGACCTTTTCGTTCGAGGGCGGTCTGAAAACGCTGATCGACGCGCTCGCCGCCGAAATCGGCGACGGACTGCATCTGTCGACGCCGGTCGGGAGCATCGAAACGCTCGAAAACGGGAAGTTTTCGGTCAACGGCGCGGAATTCGACGCGGTCGTCGTCTCGACGCCGTCCTACGTCGCCGCCGATCTGATCGGAAACCGCGACGAGCGATTGGCGCGGCTGCTCGGCGGGGTCAACTATCCACAGGTCGCGGTCGTGGTTTTCGGCGTCGAATCGAGCAAAATCGAAAAAACGCTCGACGGGTTCGGTTTTCTGATCCCGAGCAAAGAAAAACGCCCGATTCTCGGGACGCTTTTTCATTCGGCGGTCTTTCCCGAACGCGCGCCGCGCGGGTTTCAACTGCTGATGACCTTCGTCGGCGGCGTCCGGGCCGGAAAACAGCTCGACGAAAAATCCGACGCGGAATTGAAAACGCTGGTCGCGGCCGAACTGTCGAAGATCATCGGCCTTCGCGGCGAGCCCGATTTCGTCCATATCAAACGCTGGAAACGGGCGATCCCGCAGTATCGCGTCGGCTACGAAGAGGTCACGAAGGCCTGCGCCGATTTCGAAAAACGAAACGCCGGCCTCTATTTCTGCAGCAATTTCTACCGCGGCATCTCGATGAGCGACTGCGTCAAGAACGCGTTCGAGACGGCCGGCGAGATCGAAAGTTTTTTAAGCAGGTAATTTATCGATATGAGCAATTTCAATCAACCGAACTTTCCCGTCACGCGGCTCCGGCGGCTGCGCAAGACGCCGGCGCTGCGCGATATGTTTCGCGAGACTTTTCTGACGAAGAACGATTTCATCTACCCGCTGTTCGTCGCCGAGGGCGAGAATTTCCGGCGCCCGATCGGCTCGATGCCCGACGTTTTTCAGCTCTCGATCGACAATATTCTGGGCGAATGCGAGGTGCTGCTGAATCTCGGGATCTACTCCGTGCTCCTGTTCGGGATTCCCGATTTCAAGGACGACGTCGGGTCGTCGGGCTACGCGGCCGACGGCATCGTCCAGAAAGCGGCGCGCGCGATCAAGGCGCAGTTTCCGGAGATGCTCGTGATCACCGACGTCTGCCTGTGCGAATACACCTCGCACGGCCACTGCGGCGTGATCGAGAACGAATACGTCCAGAACGACGCGACGCTCGAACTGCTCGCGCGGCAGGCGCTGACGCACGCGGCGAGCGGCGCGGACATCGTCGCGCCGTCGGATATGATGGACGGCCGGATCGCCGCGATCCGTAAAATACTGGACGAAAACGGCTTTCACGAAACGCCGGTGATGGCCTATGCGGCGAAATTCGCGTCGGCCTTTTACGGCCCGTTCCGCGAGGCGGCCGAATCGGCGCCGAAATTCGGCGACCGCAAATCGTACCAGATGGACGCCGGCAACCCGACCGAGGCGATGCGCGAGATCGCGCTCGACATCCAGGAAGGCGCCGACATCGTGATGGTCAAGCCGGCGCTCGCGTACCTCGACATCATCCGCCGGACAAAGGAGAATTTCAATCTGCCGATCGCCGCCTACAACGTCTCGGGCGAATATTCGATGGTCAAAGCGGCCGCCGAACGCGGCTGGATCGACGGCGAGCGGGTGATGATGGAAAGCTTATTAGCCATCAAACGCGCCGGCGCGGACGTCATCATCACCTATTTCGCGAAGGAAGCGGCGAAATTGGTTTGATCTTCGGTCTTTGGTCTTCGATCCTGGCAATTGAGCAATCAAAGGCCAAAGATCGAAGACCAGAGATCAAAAAGCTATTTACAAAAAATGAACACCACAAAAAGCAGCGAATTATTCGCGGAAGCGCAGAAACATATGCCGGGCGGCGTCAATTCGCCGGTCCGCGCCTTTAAATCGGTCGGCCGCGACCCGCTTTACATCGCGTCGGCGAAGGGCGCGAAGATGCGCGACGTCGACGGCAACATCTTTATCGACTACATCGGCTCGTGGGGGCCGATGATTCTCGGCCATGCCGAGCCGCGCGTGATCCGGGCGATTCAGGCGGCGGCCGAGGATTCGACGAGCTTCGGCGCGAGCTCGGAAAAAGAGATCGCGCTCGCCAAACTGATCAAGCGCTTCGTGCCGTCGGTCGAGATCGTCCGGATGGTCAACTCCGGCACCGAAGCGACGATGAGCGCAATGCGGCTCGCGCGCGGGTTCACGAAGCGCGACAAGATCATCAAGTTCGAGGGCTGCTATCACGGTCACGGCGATTCGTTTCTGATCAAGGCCGGCTCGGGCGTCGCGACGCTCGGCCTGCCGGATTCGCCGGGCGTCACGCAGTCGACGGCGAAAGACACGCTGACGGCGCGCTATAACGACATCGATTCGGTCCACGAACTCGTCGATTCGAACCGCGGTCAGATCGCCGCGATCTTTATCGAGCCGGTCGGCGGCAATATGGGCTGCGTGCCCGGCCGAAAGGAATTTCTGCAGGCTTTGCGCGATCTTTGCGACGCGGAACAGATCCTTTTGATCTTCGACGAGGTGATGACCGGCTTCCGGCTCGCCAAAGGCGGCGCGCAGGAGCTTTACGGGATCGCCCCCGATCTGACGACGTTCGGCAAGATCATCGGCGGCGGTCTGCCGGTCGGCGCTTACGGCGGCCGCGCGGAAATTATGAAGATGATCGCGCCTTCCGGGCCGGTTTATCAGGCCGGCACGCTCTCGGGCAACCCGCTCGCGATGACGGCCGGCTTCGAAACGCTTTCGATCATCGACGAAACGCCCGATTTTTACGCGCGGCTCGAAGCCAAAAGCGCGTATCTCGCGGACGGCCTCGCCGCCGCGCTGAAGGACGCGAATCTGGATTACACGATCAACCGCGTCGGCTCGATGTTCACGGTCTTTTTCACCGGCTCGGAAGTCGTCGATTTCGACACCGCTAAGCATTCCGACACGCAGAAATTCGCGCGCTATTTCGGCCGGATGCTCGAACGCGGCGTCTATCTGCCGCCGTCGCAGTTCGAGGCCTGCTTCGTCTCGATCGCGCATTCGACCGAAGACCTCGACCAGACGATCGCGGCTTTTCGGGAATCGGTCGAATAGCGGTTTGGTGTTTTAACGCGAAGGCGCGAAGGCGCAAAGGCGCAAAGAGGGATTGGGATAATATTTCGGGGACGAAATTTCCGGTTTTTGCCGGACGTTTCGCGGCCGAAAAAATTATAAAACCCTTTGCGTCTCCGCGCTTTCGCGCCTTCGCGTTAAAAACTCTCTATTTCGGCAAAACCCGGTCGAGCGTCTCGAGAAGCTCTTCGCCCGTCAGCGGTTTCTGGTCGAGGATCAGGACTTTGCCGTTCGGGTCGAGCAGGATCGCCGACGGGTATTCCTGGATGCGGTACGATTTTTCGATCAGATCTTTGATGCTGTCGTAGCGCGCCTGCGGCCAGGTGATGTTGTTTTTGGCGAGGTTCGCTTTGACCCACGCGAGTTTTTCGGTTTCGTCGCTGTCGAGGCCGAGAATCTCGAAACCGCGGCCGCGAAAACGGCGGTACGCCGCGATCTGAAAAGGCAGCTCGCGGCGGCAGTCGACACACCACAGACCCCAGAAATCGATCAGCAGATACTTTCCGCGAAAATCTTTGAGGCTGCGTTTTTTGTCCTCGAAATCGACGAATGTGAAATCCGGCATTTCCTTGCCCGGTTCGAGATCGATCCGCCGGTATTCCGAGGCCGCGCGCTGGCGCATCACGATCCGGTTCTTCGCGAGATCGATGAGGCTCGTCGAAAGATAGATTCCGCCCCAGCGAAAGGGAATCTCGTCGTTCGCGGCGTAGGAAGTCTCGGGCGAGAACTGCCGGTTGTCGATTTTCCCGTCGCCGTCGGCGTCGATGCCGAACAACCCTTCGGTCGTGCTGATCGCCGGCGAGGTCTGATCGAACGGATACTGGACGCGGACGTTTTTGTTTTCGATCCGCACCGTGCCGAGCGCGAAGACGTAGAACGACTGGAAAATCAGCCGCTGGTCGTTCGGCAGATTCGGATGGAGAAAGCCTTTTTTGAACTGCAGATAGATCGGAAAGCTCTTGTAAAACGGGTGGCTGATCGGGAGTTTGAGAATTGCGCCGAAATCGTCCGACCCGGATGCGACCGGCGCGGGCGACAGTTTTTCGTCCGCCTGCAGAGTCCCGTCGGCGTTGAGATCGACGTAAAAATAAGGCGCGCCGTCTTTCGGCTCGACGAGAATCAGCCCGATTTCGGCGTCGGCCCGGCCACGCGCGTCCGTCACCGCGCCGACCGCGACGAACGCGTCTTTTTCGGGCGGCCGGGCGAATTTTAATTTGTCGGGATTGACGAGATGCTTCAGAAGAACGCCGTAAAGATGCCCGGTGTCGGGCGAAAGTTCGGCGTCGAGCTGTCCGTAATATTCGACGGCCGCGGTTTTCGCCGGCGGCGCGGTCGGGCTCGTCTGGGCCGTCGAAAGAGAAACCGTAAGCGCGGCCGCCCCGAGCCAGAGGACCGCCGTCCGCAGAATAGTTTTTAAAAATTCAGTCGTCATCGTCAGCCTGTGCGGGCGAATGGCCGCCCCCGAAAAAATCCGCCGGCGCGCTCGAAAATCGGCCGTCCGGCTGTCGATTATTTAACCATTCGCCGCCGCGAAATGCAATAAAAACGACGGCCGGCCGGCTCGCGGGCATCCGTTTCTTGAAGCGGCCGCGTTTCTCATTTACACTAAATTCATCTTGCCGGCGCGTTTCGTTTTAAAAGTGAAAAGATCCGAAATCCTGATTCTACTCCGGGCTTTCTGCGTCGTCCTGACGGCGTGGTCGGCGGTCGCGGCCGGTCCGGCGCCGGTGCCTTTGAAACGGCATCCCGGCGACGAGTTTCTGAAAAAACGCTGGACGACCGAAGAAGGACTGCCGCAGAACACCGTGACCTCGATCGTCCAGACCCGCGACGGTTATCTGTGGCTCGGCACGTTCGGCGGGCTGGTGCGGTTTGACGGCGTCAAATTCACGGTTTTCAACACCGCCAACACGCCGGCGCTGATCAGCAACCGGATTATGGCGCTTTACGAAGACCCGGACGGCGTGCTCTGGATCGGTTCGGACACCGGCGACATCGTTGCCTATCGCGACGGCGGTTTCGAACTTTTCGAAATCAGCGACGGCCAGCCCAATAACTTCGTCAGCTCGTTTCTGGTCGACCGCGCCGGCACGCTGTGGGTCGGCCGGCGGAGCGGTCTGGGGCGCTACGAATCGAAACGAAGCGACCGGAAAACGTTTTACCCGATGCCCCGCGGCATCTCCGACATCGGCGAAAACGCCGCCGGCGAGCTCTGGTTCGCCACCCAGTACGGCGTCGCGCGCCGGCAGGACGACCGGCTGATCGATTTTCCGCTGAGCGCCGATATGAAAACCAACCGCACCGATCGTCTGAGATTCGATGCGAACGGGAATCTGTGGACCGTGACCCGCGACGGGTTCGGTCGTTTCCGCGACGGTAAGTTTCAGGTCGATTTTGCGAAAACTCCCGATCCGGCGCGCTATCTGGTCAGTCTCGCGGTCGACGGCGAAAACCGCGTCTGGTTCGGCGACTATTCCAGTCTGTTCCGGCTCGACGCGAACGGTTCGGCCGAAAAATACGATCTCGGCGACGTCACGTCCAACGGCATCCGCTCGATGCTGTTCGACCGCGAGGGCAATCTCTGGATCGGCACCAACGGCGACGGCCTGATCCGGCTGCGCCGGAAACGGGTCGAAACGCTGTCGGCGGCCGACGGGCTGCCGAGCGAAGAAACGAACGTCGTCGTCGAAGATCCGCGCGGCGGCGTCTGGATCGGCGCTTACGTTCTTTCCTACCTGAACAACGGGACGATCACGAGTTACGGACGCCAGGACGGGCTGCCCGCCGAACGCGTGACGGCGCTTTCTTTCGACCGAAAGGGCGTTTTATGGATCGGAACCTACGGCGGGCTGGCGAGCCTCCGGGACGGGGAAATAAAATCTTACGTCCGGGACGATTCCGAAAAAGTGTCGGTCAGGGCAATTTTCGAAGACAGCCGCGGCCGGCTCTGGATCGGGCGGATGGGCGGCGGCCTGCAGCTTTTTCAGGACGGCGTTTTCACGACCTATCGAAAGGAAGACGGGCTCGTCGACAATGACGTCCGGTTCCTCACCGAGGACCGCGCCGGGAATTTGTGGATCGGGACCGTCGGCGGCCTGAGCCGGTTCGACGGCCGCGGCTTTACGAACTACACGACGGCCGAAGGGCTCTCGAACAATTTCGTCCGGGCGATTATCGAAGACGACGCGGGCACGTTCTGGATCGGGACTTACGGCGGCGGCCTGAATCGTCTGCGCGACGGCCGGCTGACGGCGATCACCACGAAGAACGGGCTTTTCGACGATTTCGTCTCGCGGATTCTGACCGACGGGCGCGACAATTTCTGGATTCTGGGCAATCGCGGGATTTTCAGCGTCAGCCGCCGGACGCTCGATGATTTCGCCGACGGGAAGATCCGGAGCGTTTTCTGCTCGGCCTACGGCGTGGCCGACGGTCTGCTGGTCAGCGAGGGCAACGGCGGCAGCCAGCCGGCGGGCTGGAAAACCGGCGACGGAAGGATGTGGTTTCCGATGATCCGCGGGCTGGCGATCATCGAGCCGGAGGAGAAAAATCTGTCCGCGCCGCCGGTTTACATCGAAGAAGCGCAGCTCGAACGCGAAGCGCTCGATCTCCGGCAGCCGATCCGGATCCAGCCCGGGCAGGAAAATCTTGAAATTCACTACACGGGGCTGAATTTCGGGAAACCCGAGCAGATCCGTTTTCGCTACCGGCTCGAAGGGCTCGACGACGAATGGACCGACACCGGCATCCGCCGCGTCGCCTATTTTTCGCACCTGCCGCCCGGAACTTACCGTTTTTCGGTGAGCGCCGCCAATTCCGACGCGTTCTGGAGCGAGCCGGCGACGCTCGAGATCACGGTGCTCGCGCCGTTCTGGCGGCGCGGGTGGTTTATCGCGCTCGTCATCCTGTTTTTTTTCGGACTGATCGCCGTCAGCTACCAGCTCCGTTTGAATCATCTCGAACGCCGCCGCGCGCTCCAGGAAGAATTGTCGCGCCGGCTCATCAACGCGCACGAATCCGAGCGCCAGCGAATCGCGGCCGAGCTCCACGACGGGCTCGGGCAGAGCTTGCTGGTGATCAAGAACCGGTCGCTGCTCGGCGAGCTCGGCGCCGGCGCGGGCGCCGCCGATTCGCGCGAGCAGTTTCACAACATCTCCGAGGCCGCGACGCAGGCGATCGAGGAAGTGCGCCAGATCACCTACAACCTGCGCCCGGTGCATCTGAACCGTTTGGGACTGACGCAGGCGCTCGAAGCGATGATCGAAACGGTCGCGGCGACGACGCCGATCCGGTTCGACCGGCATATCGCGCTGCTCGACGACGCTTTTTCGAAGGATTCGGAAGTGGTGTTTTACCGGATCATTCAGGAATGCGTCAACAATATCGTCAAGCATTCGAACGCGGCGCGCGCGGAGATCGAAATTTTGCGCGGCGCGCGTGATATAGTAGTCAAAATCCGCGACGACGGGCAGGGTTTCGTGCCGCCGGACGAAAGACGGGCGCTGACGCCGGCGAAGGGCGGTTTCGGGCTCGTCGGAATGGCCGAAAGAGTCCGGATGCTCGGCGGAACGCACGCGATCGAGTCCGCGCCCGGACAGGGAACGACCGTCACCGTGAGGATCGATTTGCAGGAAAAATGAAAACCGAAGTCAAAATTTTCATCGCCGACGACCATCCGATCTTTCGCGCCGGTCTGCGGCAGATCATCGAAACCGATCCGCGGCTGAAGATCGCCGGCGAGGCCGACGACGGCGCGGAGGCGCTCGCCGCGCTCGAAAATCTGGCGGTCGACGTCACCGTGCTCGACATCGATATGCCGCGGATGGACGGCTTCGAAACCGCCCGCGCGATCAAACAGCGGCGCTTTCCGACGGAAATCGTCTTTCTCTCGATGCACAAGGACGAGCGTTTTTTCAACACCGCGTTCGATCTCGGGATTCGCGGATACGTGCTCAAGGACAGCGCCGTCACCGAGATCGTGCAGTGTCTGAAGACGGTCGCCGAGGGCCGCGAGTTCGTCAGCCCGCAGCTCTCGGGCTTTCTGCTGAACCGTGCGCGGCACGCCGCCGAGCTCGCCGGCCGACAGCCGCAGGTCAACCGGCTGACGCCGACCGAACGGCAGATCTTAAAGCTCATCGGCGATTACAAGACGAGCCGCGAGATCGCCGACCAGCTCCTGATCGGCATCCGCACGGTCGAGCATCACCGCGCGAACATCTGCGAAAAGATGGACCTCAAGGGCAGCCACGCGCTCATCAAATTCGCCGTCGAGAATAAATCCAAACTTTAGGGATTCTACACTTTCGCGAACGTCAGGCCGGTCTGGCCCTGATATTTGCCGCCGCGGTCCTCGTAGGAGACGGCGCAGTCCTCGTCGGATTCGAAGAAGAGAATCTGGCCGATGCCCTCGTTGACGTAGACGCGGAGCGGAAGATTGGCGAGGTTGGCGATCTCGACGACGAGCCGGCCCGTCCAGCCGGCTTCGAGCGGCGTCGTGTTGACGAGCAGGCCGGCGCGCGCATAGGTCGACTTCCCAACTGCGATTCCGGTTACATTGCGCGGCATCTTGAAGGTTTCGACCGTCACGCCGAGGCCGTAGTGATGCGGCGGCAGCAGATAATACTGGGCGCCGTCGGCGGCGGTGTAGAGCACCGGTTCGATCAGCGATTTTTCGTCGAAGCGCTTCGGGTCGATCTCCTGCCCGTAAACCGACGAGAAGATGCGAAAGCCGTCGTCGGCGAGCCGCATATCGTAGCCGTAGCTCGACGCGCCCGCGGAAATGATCTTGCGGCCGTCGCGCTCGCGCACGAGCTCGGGCAGAAAGGGCGTGATCATCTGGTGTTCTTCGGCCATCCGGCGCAGCCAAAGGTCGGATTTAATCGTCATAAAATTCGCTTTAAAATGAAAACGGAAAGTGGTAAAAACCATAGCTTACCACTTTCCGAAACCAAAGTTCAAAAGCGCCGGTCACTCGGCTTTTTTGAAGCCGGCGAGTTTTAAGGTGCCGTCGCCGACCGTGAATTTGAGCGGGATGCCGCCGACCCCGGCTTTCGCCGAAATCGTTTTTTCGCCGAACGGCGCGTTTTTCGTTTTCGGCTTGAGCTCGGCGAAGCTGTTTTCGATCTTGCCTTCGCGCAGGACGGCCGCTTCAATCTCGGCGTTGAAATTCGGCGGGAAAATCACGCTCATCGTGCCCGCGGCGAGCTGGACGTCGGCGAAGCGCCCGCGCCAGCCGCGCGTCGGGATCGAGATGTCGACCGTGCCCTTGCCGAAAGTCGCCTGCACGGAGCCGCCGACGAGATTGAGCTTCGCGTTCGAATCGAGAAATTTGACGTAGATCTCGCCGTCGACGCCGGTCAGCGAAAAATCGCCGTTGCCGCCCGTGATGTTGAGGTCGGCATAGCGCGGGACCTTGATCTTGTAATCGATCTTAAAAGGCAGGCCGAGCAGGTTTTTCGGAAATTTTTTCGCCGTCCGCTTCATATAATCCTTGTCGAACGTCCCGACGCTGACGATTCGAACGGAATTGAAGCCCTGATCGATGATATAGCTGTTGACGGTCGCGAGCTGCGCGAGATCGGCTTCGGTCGCGGCCTGCATCTCGATTTCCGCCGAAACCTCGATCTCCGCTTTGTCCCATCCTTCGATCGCGATCGAGCCGGCCGGCGCGCCGGTCACCGAAAGCGTGCCGCCCGCGCCGAAGTCGATCGAATCGGTTTTATAGGCCGTTCGTTTGAGCAAAGTCGGGCTCTGGCCGAAACCGGCGAGCGACAGCATCAAAATAAAAAAAACGATAAAAAGCGTCCGGATCGAGTTTTGATTGTTCATTTTAGAAAAGGGGAAAGAAAAGCGGTTACGGGAAAATCTTCGGGGCCGAAAAATTCGACCCAGCCCAGTGTAAACGTTAAATCCGTTCCGGTCAACGTTTTTACCAAAAAAAACACAGCCTCGCCGAATCGAACGATCCGAAATCCGAAATCCGAAATCCGAAATCCGCAACCGCCCTATCTTCTGATAAACGAGATGCTGCCGCGCTGGTTGGTGACGGTGATCGTCGCGCTGCCGTCGCCGTTCTGTCCGTAGACGCGGCGGCCCTCGCTGACGAAATTCATATTGCCGCCCGAAAACGCGCCGAGCGAGATGCTCCGCGTCGACGGCGCGGTCGCGACCAGCTTGAAGCCGGCGTTGAACGGGATCCGCAGGTTGATGTTGCCCTTGGTCGAGATAAAGCGGTAGTTTCCGCGCGACTGGATGTCGCCGTCGTAAAAGATGTCGCCGATCACGTTTTCGGCCGAGACGTTGGCGGCGGCGATGTTCGTCAGCGTGATGTCGCCCTCGCTCGTGATATGCGCGCGGACGAGCGTTCCGGCGACGTTGCTGATGTTCAGGTTGCCCATCACGGTTTCGATGTCGACGCTCGACGAATAGGGAACCTTGACGAGAAAATTGACGTTGCCGACCTCGTTGCGGCCCTGATTGTCCTTGACGACGTTGATCAGGATCATTCCGCTGAGGCTCTGCGGGACGATGTTCGCGGCCGGCGCTTCGAGATAGGCCGAAATCTGGATCTGATCCTTGTCCCAGCCCTCGACCGTGACGGTGCCGGTCCGGTTCATCAATTGAAGACGGACGTTCTTACTGGCCGGATAGGTTTTCGAGAATTTCTTCTGCGCGGCGAGGTCCTGCGCGCCGGCGGCCGCAAAGAAAAAAACTACGCTCAGCAGAACCGTAGTTTTGATAATTCCGGGCAGATTGAGAAATTTTTTCAATTTCACATTCATTGCAACAACTTAAAGCTCGGAAAATTGCCGGAGCAGCTCCATTTTTTCGTCAAGGGCCGAGTCGAGCATCTCGCTCGACAGTTCGTCCTGCGGATTTTCCTGTAAAATTTCGGTGTATTCGTCGACGGCCTGATCGATCTCGTGCAGATTGCGGTCGAACGCGTCGCGGAGGGTCGTGTTCCACTGCGCGCGGCGGGCCTCGACGCGTTTGTTCCAGTAATCGATCGCGGCTTCGCGTTCCTTGAGCACGCGCGACCGTTTCTGTTCGGGCGTCTCCATCAGGCCGACTTTTCCTAAAATCTTTTCAAACAGCGTCGGCGGCGTGTTCGACGACAGATCGCTGCCGGCCGGCGCGCCGTAATTTCTGATCGCGATCAGCGTCACGAGCGAGCTGATCAGCGCGATGCCGACGACGGCCGACGCCAGCTGCATAAAGGAAAAATTCCAGCGGCGCGGAAGCCAGCCGCTTTCGGCCGCGGCCGCGGCTTTTTCCTGTTCCTTGTGTTCCTTTAAAATTTCGGCCTGAACTTCGCTCTCGATGACGTTGTTGATCCGGCACCAGAGCGCCTGCGGATTCGGCGGCATCGCGGCTTCGTCCTCGTCGAGCCGGCAGACGTCCATAATCATCGCGAGATCTTCGCAGACCCGCGAACATTCGTCGCAGACGGCGAGATGTTCCCGGAGTCGGTCCGCGCTCGGCTGGTCGAGCTCGTTATCCAGGAACACACTGATCAGGTCTTGACAATGTTCGCAGTTCATCGAAATTTAATTGAAAATTTTGTATCGGTTTTGCCAAACCGTCCGCCAATAAATGACTTCCGCCTTAATAGATTGCACGAAAAATCAATAGGTTGCCCGTGCCGGGGGAAAAGTTTCAGTCATTTTTCTTGATCAGCAGACCGCGCAGCTTCAGGCGCGCTTTATGGAGCTGCGATTTCGACGTTCCGACCGAGAGGCCGAGCAGCCGGGCGATTTCCTCGTGCTCGTAGCCCTCGACGTCGTGCAGCAAAAATACTTTTTTATAACCCGGCGGCAATTGCTCGATCGCCTTGTTGAGCGCGAGCCGGTCGAGGACCGGCATCTTGTTCGGGTTCGCCGTGCCGTGGACGATCTGTTCGGGGATCTCGCCGTCGTCCGACGTTTTTTCGTTCTTCACGCTCCGGCGGCGGAAATGCATCAGCACCTGATTGACGGTCAAACGGTGCAGCCACGTCGAAAACGCGGAATCGCCGCGAAAACTGCCGATCTTCCGGAAGAGCTGAATAAAGACTTCCTGCGTCAGATCCTCGGCCTCGGTCTGGCTGTTCGTCATCCGCAGACACAGCGAATAGGTCCGGCGGTGATAACGCTGGTAGATCATCTCGAACGCGGCCAGATTTCCGGCGGCGGCCAAACGGCATAAATCGAGATCGGGCGCGTTCGCTTCGACCGGCTGATTTTCGACAAGGACAGGAGTCGGAATAAAAGGAATACCGGCGGCATCCTCAACCCCAAAAGCGGCGTCGCGGTCAATGACCGAGGTCAGGTCCATATCTGCTCCTAAGAAATTGTTGTCAGAATTCAGTAAATCTTCGCTGTTTATGATGAGCCACCTCCGGTCGCAGTTGCTTCAAGGTGAAATAATTTTATGACGAAACGGGAAAAAAATAAATCATTTTCTGCTTTTTTTCCAAAATTTTACAAAACTTCACAATGCCGCCGACCGCGAAAAAAGGAAAAACGCGGCGAAGAAAAACAGAATCAAGCCGAAAACGCCGCCGCCGATCGGGTAAATCAGGATGCCCGCCGTGTTGTCGCGGCCGGTTTTTCCGTTATATTTCGCGCCGCGGGTTTTCTTCGATGCCGGTTAATTCCCGGCGGAGTGGGTTAGTTGATAATTTCAAACTCGGTCACCGTAATTCGGAGCCATAGATCGGGACCGGCCTTTTTCGGATTCATATAAATCTCTTCGGGAAAGCCGAATTCCTGATTGTATTTCACCGTTAAATCGAAGTCCCGATCGATCGCCGTTTTGATTTCGTCAAACATTTTTTCAACCGTGTCGAAGCGGTCGTAGCCCTCGATTCTCTCCAACTGTTTACGGTTTCTGGCCGTCTTTGTGGAAATCGCCCGACCGCTGTTTACTTTTACCAGCACCGGGACAAAACCATACTGCCCGCCAACGTATTGTGTGCAGACAAAATGGTAATTTCCGATATTTCGCTCTTTCCACAGACGTCGATTCCGATTCAGTTCGGTATCGTTGATATTCTCCCGATTATTGTCGTTGGAATTCTTCAGGGTATCAACGGATGGCGGACTATTTATGACCGGAGGGATGGCGGAATCGGGCGAGACCGTGCAGCAGGATAAAAACAAAATCAAAGGGAAGAGATTCAGTAACGACCGAAATCCGCGCTTTGTTATTGGGTGTTTCATACAGGTTAATTTCCCATTATTTCCGGTAAATTCACAAAAAAACGGAGACTTTAGCCTCAGTATACCGCGTTTGTTAAGTTTAGAAACGATGCGTTCTTTGGTCTTTGATCTTTGACCTTTGAAAATGAAGCAAAGATCAAAAAGATCGCCGATTTATTCCTTCCGTCTTTTGAAAATATAAACCGGCCCCATACTGTCGCCGGGCTTTTCTTCGATGCCGGTTAATTCCCATCCGTCATTACCTAACTTATTCAGTTCTTCTTCGGCATTAATCTCATTTGCAACTGTTCTGTCAGTTTTGAGAATCATTTGTCGCAACGTCCCGTCACGAGTCTTGTATTCCCAGATTTCCTTTTTCCCGGCGACTGCATTACCGTTAAAATTCAAAAAACACAATTATCGCCAAAACCACCAAATTGACGACGAACCATATTTTATTTTTCATTGATAAACCTCAAAACGGCGGGCTTGTAAGTTCGAACTTACAAGCCCGCCGTAATTTCCCTAAACCGCGAAAATCTCAAAAAAATCAATCGACTCTCAATGCGGATCAATCCGAAATCCGAAATCCGAAATCCGAAATCCCAAATCGCCCTCATTGTTTCTTCATCTCTTTTTTCTTCTGCAGAAAATCGCAGACCTGATACGCGCCGGTCGGGTCGATCGCGGTCTTGCCGACCTCGACGTGCTGGATCTTGCCTTCCTTGTCGATGACGAACGTTGCGCGCGCGCCGTAGCCGGTTTCTTCGTTGTAGAGCCCGTAATCCCGGGTCGCGGTGCGCTTCCAGTCGCTGAGGAGCGGGAATTTCACGCCGATGTCCTCGGCGAAGCGTTTGTTGGCGGCGAAGCTGTCCATACTGATGCCGAAAACCACTGTTTCGGCGGCGTCGAATTTGGCGATATCAGCCTGATACGCCTGTAATTCCTTCGTTCAGCCGCCGGTGAACGCCAACACGTAAAAGGCGAGCACGACCGATTTTTTGCCGCGAAAATCCGACAGTTTGACCTTGTTGCCCGCCGTGTCGGTGAGCGTGAAATCGGGCGCCGTGTCGCCGACCTTCAATTTTGTCTGCGGTGCCTGCGGCGTGCCCTGCGCAAACACGCCGGCCGCCGTCAAAAGCACGAGCAGCAATAACAAAAATGCTTTCTTCATTGTTCCTCCCTTGCCGATTTTGATGTAAAAAAAGACTGCCGGGCAATATCTTACAATTGCCGGCAGTCTTTTGCCAATTTTTTTGTCGAATGACGGACGAGAAACTGTCAGTTCGGTCGCGCGCTTCACACCGGCGAAACGCTTCGGCCGGCTGACAGCCCGCCGTACGTCAATGCTTTAGTCGCGCGACGACATAAAGATCCGGAGAATATACCAGAACAGCAGCGCGACGCTCGCAAAGAGCGAGAGCGACGCCGCGACGTGCTGATCGGTCCGGTAACGATGGAGCACGTTCGACGTATCGTAAAGGATCGCGCCGCCGGCGAAGACGACCATCGCGAACGCGAACAGATTGCCGAGCGAGAAGCCGAACAAAAGGCTCGCGCCGATCAGTCCGAGCGCGGCGAAACCGGCGATCGCGAGGATCGGGCCGAGAAACGAAAAATCCTTGCGCGACAGAAAGACGACCGCCGTCAGACCGGCGAACAATCCGAGCGTCACGACGCCCGCCTTGCCGATCAGCGAAGCGTCGCCGGTCTTGACCTGCGCCAGAAAAATGAGCGGCAGAAAGAGGATCGTTTCGGCGACGACGTAGAGCAGCAGTCCCATATACTGCAGGGGCCGCGACGTCTGCGAGTTGGCCCACCAGTTCGCGAGCCACGAAACGCCCATAAACGCGGCGAGCACGATAAACCACGAAAATCTTCCGCCGAGCATCGTGACGGCCATCTTCAGGCCCGCGCCCGAAATCACCAGATACGATTCGAGCAGCACGAAAAGCAGCACCGCGCCCGCCAGATGCGCGTAGGTCTTGCGAATAAACGCGGCGCGTTCCGCCGGCAGCGCGTCGGCCGCCGAATTTCCGAAAGTTGTTGTATAAGTGTCCATATATCTCCTTAAAAAAGGTTGTTGTTTGGATGCCAATAACGGGAAAATCTCTGTCCGTATTCGGATATTTTAAACGATTTTCGAAAAGAAGGGAAAACATTTGTTTTTTCGGCGGGGAAGGATTATTTTTGGTCTTGGATCTTTGGGCTTTGATCGATTAATCGGTACAGCGAGCGGTAGCGAGCCGGCTGCACGCGGAAATCGATATCGAGAACAATGACCCGCCGCCGTTCGCTCTTCCGATGCAACCGGCAATTTTTCAGTTTGGCCAAAACGCGGCCGCGCTCCAGTCCGCCGCCGCGTTCCGAATGGATTTTTATAACTTATCGAAGACCAAAGACCGAAATTACGACTTTATGAAAAATCAAATCTTGACCCTGATGATAATTCTCGGCGCCGCGCTCGGCGTCGCGGCGCAGAAGACTTTTCTTTTGACGAAGGCTTCGAAAACCTACGATCTCAAGGTGACGATCGAGAAATGCGAGGACGACACCTGCGAAGGGCCGGCGACCGTTTATCTGTTGCGCAAAGGCGATGAGAAAGCCTTTCAGACGATCCGGATGGAGAATCTCTTTCTCGAGCTCGGCACGGACCAGAAACCGACCGCGAACCTGATCGAGCTCTACGGCGAGAACAACAGCGGCGTCATCTTCGAAGATTACAATTTCGACGGCATCGAAGATCTCGCCTTGAGAAACGGCAACTTCGGCAACTACGGCGGCCCGTCCTACGACGTTTTGCTGTTCTCGAAAAAAAAGCGCCAGTTCGTCCTCAACGACCCGCTCACCGTATTGGCGAGCGAGAATCTCGGGATGTTCGACGTCGATCCGATCAGGAAAACCATCGAAACCTTCGCGAAAAGCGGCTGCTGCTGGCACGAAAGGACGCGCTATAAGATCGTCAACGACCGGCCCGTCAAGGTTTACGTCCTCACCGAGGACGTGCCCCCCGGCGACGGCACGATTGTCATCCTGACGACGCGCACTTTAGTCAACGGCAAATGGAAAAAGAAGGTCAAACGCGTGCCGACGAAGGATTATTACAAGGATCAGTAAATAATCGCTCTGAGTTCCGCCTTCAGGCGGCCGGCGTTTCGCCGTGGAAATCATTTCACCCGAAGCAAAAGCCGCCTGCAGGCCAATGGCCTTAAGTTAAGCACAAAGTTGAATGAAATGAAGGGGTTAATAGGACGCGGACAAACGCGGATTTGGCGGATTTACGCGGATTTCTTTTTTGGTAGTGAACCAAAAGTAATGCCGGTTTGAGGAACTTTGATCAATTGCCGAAGGCTGATGGTCTTTGAAAATTAAA
>JAFDVJ010000045.1:17023-27882 GCA_018269075.1 Acidobacteriota bacterium | reverse complement strand
CCACGGGTGCAGCCCGTGGTCAGGTCGCAGCATTGACCCGAGCCCGTGAAACGGGCGACAGAGCGGCGCGGCGCATTCGTTTTCTGTCGCCCGCTTCGGGGCTTTAACTCGTTTGGACGCGCTTTCTACAGGCTCGCGCCTGTAGCTAAACTCTGCCGCCTGTTCCACAGGCTCAATTCGGAATGATTGTCGGATTTATTTTTCAAAGACCATAAGCTGGTGGCAATTGATCAGCGCAATACTATTGGTTCACTATCTCTTTTTTTTATTATCAAAACCGAAGAAAAATCCGTGAAAATCCGCGTCATCCGCGTCATCCGCGGCCTATTTTTATTCCGCCTAAATCAATCATCGCGTTGAACTTACTCCTTAACTTAATCCGAGTCCTGAGTCTTAGGTCTTGAGTCTGAAGTCCGTTTTCGATTTCGCGTTTTTTTCGTTTCAGACAAAGGTTTTGTCGATAAAACCCGCCCGGATGACGAAATTGAAACTGCTGCCAAATGACTTAAGACTCAAGACTTAAGACTCAAGACTTTAATGCCATTGGCCTGAAGCCGAAACTCGGAACGATAAGTCGAAGATGATTTTACGACCCGGAAAGCGCGAAGGCCGCTTCGAATGATCGAAGCGGCCTTCGCGGTCGTCTCTGCCAAATACAGAAAATAGGCTTTAAATGGGATTGCTGCGGGTTTTCGCGGTGCGGCGGCGTCCGCGGGCGTACTCGTTTCTTTTCTTCAGGCCGAGCGACGCATACTGGTCGGAGCTCGCGCCGTACTGCGAGCGCACCTGATCCTTGACGCCGAGGATCGCCTCGTGAAAACGGTGCTCGGCCGCTTCCTCGGCGTCCTTCGCCGCTTCGAACGCCGCATCTTTCTGCGCGCGGTCGTTCTGAGCCGCTTCGAGGGCGTCGCGGACGGCCGTCACTTCGGCCAGTCCGAATTCCGCGATCTGCGGATGATAATCCCGGATCGCCAGCAGCGACCGGAAAGCCTCGTGGTCTTCGTTCAAGACCGTTCTGTTTAACCGATTCGGTTTTTTCATTTTAATATTCTCCTATTTTCTGTATTTCACGCTAATCCGGGACCCATCCCCTTACTTCGGGAATCGAAATAAAGTTGAGCCTCTAAGATTAAGAACGCGGCCGAAAAAATGTTTTTGCCGAAAAACTATAAATTATTTTAAATTTTTTTCTATAAGCGGAAAAATGCAGGAAAAAGCCCTGTAAATCAGAGTTGTTCGGCAAGATAATTGACCGGCCGGCGATTCGTTCGCGATCCGCGTTTTCGATTTGATTCGGAACCGGCAGTCCGGCAAACGGTTGTTTTTGATCCACCAAAAACACCAAAAACACTAAATTTCTTTCGTGTCTTTTTAGTGTTTTTAGTGTGTTTCGTGGATCGAAAACAACCGTTCGCCGGCCGGTATTTTCATTTACCGGCAAGTTTCGCGGCGTTATAAAACCGAATCGTTCTGCCTAATTCGAGATTCTGTCAATAAAATAACATAGTTCCGACAATATGCATTTCGGGATCAAACTTGTCGGATATTACGGCGGATTTTTATCGGCAACGGAAAGCGGCAAATTGAATATTCGGGTTCGAAAATTAAATATTCGCGCCGCGAAATTAACTATTTGCGATCAAATAGTTAATTTCGTCGATCAAATAGTTAATTTCGCGAGTCAAATAGTTAATTTCGCCGATCAAATAGTGAATTTCGCCGATCAAATAATCAATTTCGCGAGTCAAATAGTGAATTTCGTCGATCAAATAGTGAATTTCGTCGATCAAATAGTGAATTTCGTCGGTCAAATATTCAATTCGAAAGCCGGAAAGTTTGAATTTTTTCAGAAAAAAAACGAATAAAACCGAAAAAATTTCCGGCCGGGGTAACGAATTTCGAAAATCGGGTGCAAAATATAAATTCAGGATGTCGGATCAATGCTGTTAAAAAGATTGGCGGTTAAAGGAAAAGGGAAAATTGCTGACTGGAGCGCGGGCATCCTTGCCCGCCACGCCGCGTCAGCGGTGTCGAAACGCTTCAAACTCTCGAAACTGCTCGATGATGAAAGGCTTTTTCGCGCTCTCGCGCTCAGGCCGGCAGGGATGCCCGCGCTCCAGTCACGAGGTTTCAGATTTTATTTTCAGCGTGAAGGATAACGGCCCGGCTGTCGCCAAATTCCTTTTAACCGTAATGATGGCGGACGGTTTTGTGAAAGCCCCGGACCTGATTTTTATCACGCACCATCGACGTTATGTGGAAAATAATTCGCGTCGGTTTCCTGTGTTTTGCGGTAATGACGTTTTCCTGCGCTCCGAAAACGGAAAACAACAGCGTCGGCGAACTCCCGCGGAATAAAATCAGCGCGCCGTCGCCCTGCGGCAGCGTTCAGGAAAAGCCGTCCGCAAAACCGAAAGGCCCCTGCGAGGGGCGCGGAAAATACAATCGTCTGCTGCAACAAATCGTTTCGATCGATTCGACCGTCTTCATCGGAGATCAAACGATCGCTCCGCCGGATTCCGACGCGTTGAGCGCGCTGACCGATGTCGACCGTGAAACGATCGACGATTTCATCGAAAAAAATAAGACGTCGAACAAACTGACCGGGTATTTCGACGTCTACGCGAAGGTCGAGCTTTTCGAGGTCAGGGATTCGGTCGAGGCCGCCCTGCAAAATATCAAAATACGGTTTCCGAAATCCGCCGGTCTGATCCGGCTTTCCGCCATCGGGACGAACGGGGATCGCTCGCAGACCCTGATCTACGTGGAAATTTACGATCTGTCCGGCCGGGTCAAAAAACAATTCGGCGTGATCCGCAGCGATGCCGACCGGGGCGATCAACTAACATTGGTGCCTGTAAATTGACAATTTCAAATGATTCCCCTGTTCGAAGACGGGCCCGAGGCCTGGAAAATGAAGAATTACGGAGCGAGCGGCATCGTGTCGCCACGGGTGCAAGCATTAGTATCTACACAGGTCAAAAGGTTTGTTTTTCTGCGGCTCGGCCGCCCGATGTGCGGCGACGGCTCGGCCTCGCCGGGACGGCTTTCCGTTAAAGGGGCGAGGCTCGGCCTCGCGCGGCGCGGCTCAAGGCGCAGCCTTTCGCCGAAAATCAAGGGGCTGCGCGCCGGACGGGCGGAGCCCGTCCGCACATCGGGCGGCCGAGCCGCAGAAAATAAATAAACCGGCGGTCATTGCTTGAGAAACTTCGATTTTTCGAGCCGGAAGCCTTTTTCCGGGGTGCGCGGGTCGTAGGTCAGAACCGTGTTGAGCTCGTCGCGGAAATTCATAAACTCGGCCGTCAAAATCCCGTCCTTGACCGAATAGCCTTCGTCCGGTTCGATCGACGCCCAGCAGGATTCGTAGCGTTCGGACTGGACTTCGATGATCTTCCACGCGGTGTCGAGCTTGATCCATAACAGATTCGATTCGGTGCCGGCGCCGCACTGGCGGTCGTCGAGCTTCGCTTTCGACCAGCCGGAAACGTCGAGAACGAGATAGCGGAAACCGGCTTTCTGCGCGGCGAACAAAATCTTCGCGCGGACGATCCGCGCGGCGTCGATGTTTTTGTAGATGTCGAGCCGGTGCGTTTTCTGCCGGAACGTTACCGAAACCGACCGTTTGGCGAACGAAATCCTGTAACCCGGCGCGTTCGATTTCTGCGCCGCGGCGAGCTGGACGGAAAATAACAGGACGACGGTTAAAAAAATGGTTTTCATAATGTCAACACTCCCAAGATATTGACATAGTCGACGGAAAATTTTTGCCGGTCAACCGGAGCGCCGGTTTCTAATCGGAACGCCGGCATCCTGCCGGCAAACGCCGTGTAAACGGCGTCAAACGCTCCTTTTCCTTATTATCTTCGTGAAAATGAAACGCTGTTTGCGTTTTGCAAACGCATTGCCGGCAGGATGCCGGCGCTCCATTTAAAAATAAAAAGAGGCGACTCTTCTCTAAGTCGCCTGTTTCTTTTGTTAGATAAATCTTGACTCGGTCGGATAATCAGCCTTTGAGACCGAAATTTGCCGGAATGAACGTTTTACGTTTTAAAACCACCGACATTCTCTTTGTCTTCAACTTCCGAGTTATCAACTTCGTCCCTTTATGATAACCATTCCGACTATTTTTGACCGGTTTTACCGGCTAAAAACGTCCGGCGGTGTTTCGATTGAATTTTCTATCATTCTCTATCACCTCCCAGATTTAGAATACACAAAACGAAAAGAATTTGTCAAAGATTTTTTTCGCGCCGCGGCGGATTTTCGTGAATCGGTAAATTTCGATGCGGCGAGCCGGTTTCGCCCGGAATTGTCGATCGGCGAAACGGACTCGCTATCGCTCGCCAGACTGATTTTTTACCGGCCCTTGCCGTCTTTTTGTTTGACGGCGACGGTTTTCTGGAGCTTTTCGAGGCGGCCGTCCGGGTCGTGGAGGATCTTCATCCCGTCGCGGACGAGGCGCCGCGTCGCGTCGGCGACGGGATTCGTGTCGGCCCACGACGGCGGGACGATAATGAACTCGTAAACGTCGCCGTTTTTGTAAAAAGAGCGCAGCGTCCGGCCGTGTTCGGTGATCTCGATCTTCGATTCGCGAAAACGGTGAAACCGGCTCGCCCAGTTATCGTCGTTAAAGAAACTGTCGGGGTTTTCGGTGACGATGACGAGGTCGAAATCGGAATCCTCGCGCGCCGTGCCGCGCGCCCGCGAGCCGACCAGCGCCGACGCGAGGACGTCCTTGTGACAGCTCGTCGCCGTCTCGAACAGCGAGATCGTGAATTCCGGGTCGCGGTCGAGATCGTCGCGGCATCGAAAGCGGTGATCGAACATCTCGGCGATCCGCTGTTTGTCCTTTTCCCAGTCGACCCACGCCTGGTTGTCCCAGTCGAACAATTCGAGCGCCGGAAAACGCGTTTTGTACTGATAATTCGGGTCCTGCCGGATAAAATCGCCGAGATAGTAAAATTCCTTGCCGCGGTCGATCGCGTATTTGATCTCGACCAATACGGTCAGGATGCCGAGACCGCGCGCCGCGTGCGAAACGTCCCAGAATCCGATGCTGCTGACGACCGAACGCTCGCCGACCATAAAGATGCTGCAGGCGATCAGTTTTTCGGCGTCGAAGACGCTGACCTCCATCAGCTCGATGTTCGAATAGCGGAGATATTTGTAGCTGTTGCGCAATGTCTGCCGCTCGTGCTCGCTCTGAAAACGGACGCGGCGGTGCGCGGTCAGCAGATCGTCCTTGCCCTCGGTCGAACGGAATTCGCGGACGGCGATCTTCAGGTCGCGGTTTTTGTTGAGAATCCGCCGCAGGCTTTTCGTGAACCGGAAATCCGCGAGCCGGTAGCGGGTCGGGAAAACGCGGTATTCGCGCTCGTTGTAAACGTCGCAGTCCGAGCGGCAAAAGCCCTCGTCGTTGATCGACCACGCCCGCGCCCAGTAATCGTCGACGTCGATCTCGTAGAGTTCGAACTCGTAGACCTGCTCGTCGATGATGTCGAATTCGTAGCAGTCGTCGTCGTAATCGTCGGGCAAACCGTTTTCATTGCAGCACATATCGGAACCTCTGAGAAAAAATATGTCTGTCGACCTAAAGCACCGCCATTTTACACCAGAACGCGGTTCGATTAGAAGAGTTTTTTCGATCGGAAACGAAAAATTTCCGGGCGTCGAAAGCGGCCGCCCGAAATCCGTTTGAAAGCCGCCCGCGGCAAAGGCGCAAAAATGAAAAGACCCGTCGGCGAAGAGCTGTTTTTAATCCACCAAAAACACCAAAAACACTAAATTTCTTTCGTGCCTTTTTAGTGTTTTTCGTGTCTTTCGTGGATCAAAAAAACAACCGATCGCCGTTCTCACGATTCCGATTCAATCGAAAACGCGGTTCTCGAACAAATCGAAGCGCGATCGATCAACGTTCAGAGCCTGTTTTCGAGAACGTATTTCTTCCAGCCGTCGAGCAGTTCGGCTTCGGTCAGCTTCAAAATGTCGAGAAGCTCTTTCTCGGTCGTCGCGCCGAGCATTTTGAGAATCGTTTTCCGGCCGAACCGGGCATCGACGTATTTGACGATCGAACCGGAGACGCCGTAGCGGTATTTTCCCGACCACGCTTTTTCGAGCGTCGCCGGCGCTTTGCCGTTTTCGATCGCGTCGCGCGCGGTCGCCATCTTTTGGCTTTCGAGCTGGCCCGAAGCGTAGACCGCCAGACCCTCGACGAACCACGCGACGTCGTCCATTCCGTCGAAATCGGGATGCGGGCTGTGCTGACCGTGATAGACGTGGACGAGCTCGTGCGTGACGACGAGCTGCGTGTCGGCGGTATCGGCCGGATCGTGTTCGCAGGCCTCGGTTTTCCAGGTGCGCGGCGCGAGCAGCGAGAATTTTTCGGCGGTTCCGCTCGCGACCATCCAGCATTCGGTTTCGAGATCGGGCACCTTCCAGTCCGTGCGCCACGCGGTGGTCAGCGCCTTGCGGTCGGGATAGACGAAGACAACGAACTTTTTGTCGAAATCGCGCCCGAAAAACTTTTGGACGGTCTGGCGGCCGTTCGAGATAAAGCCGGCGAGCTTCGTTTTTTCGGTCTCGTCGGCGGCCGTGTAATTGATCGTCACGCCGCCGGCGTTAAATGCTCGCCAGTCCTCCTGCGCGCGGGCGCCGGCGACCAGCAGCAGATTCAGAAAAACGAGGGCGGCCGCGAGCCGCGGGGCAGTCTTGAAAATAATCATAAATTCCGTGTTCGACTCCGTAATAAAAAATTATTTGTATGGCGGAAAATCAGGTTCCGCAGCGCTTTACGCCGGAATCGCCGGAAAAGTTGTCGGTTTTATCGGGGCGGGAAAAATCGCGGGACCGAATTATTGCCGGTTAATAAAGCGGCTTGTTTCAAGATCTTTGACCTTTGAAAATAAAGCCGAAATCAAAGACCAAAGACCAAAGATCGGTAAATTTAACAAACCGCCGCCGACCGCCCCGGATCATTTACGGATCACGCGGATGATCTCGCCGGGCGCGCTTTCGTTGCCGAGCGAATCGACGGCGCGGACGTAGTAGTAATAAATCTCGCCGGACTGAACGCCCTCGTCCTTGTATTCGGTGGTCGGGATCGGTTCCGCGTTGCGGCGTTCCCACTGGTCGAGCGGGACGTTTCGATCGGCCGAGCGATACATATTGTAGCCGGCGAAATCGACGAGCGGGTTCTGCTCGAACTGATTGCCGGCGTGGTCGGTAAACGACACTTTCGGCGTGATCGGCGCGCTTTCGGTGCCGTTCGAATAGACCTGCGTCAGCCGGTAGAAATAACGCACGCCGACCTCGGCCGCCGGATCGTTAAAATTGCCCTCGGGAATCGGATCGTCGGTGATCCGTTCCCAGAAAACGAACGGCAGCTGCTCGTTGACCGACCGGTAAACGTGAAACCCGACGACCCGTTTCTCGGCCCGCTGCAGGAGCTTGTGCTTTAATTTGTTTTTGAGCTTTTTCTTCATACTTCTTTTTGAGTTTGGGAAGTTTTGGAAGTTTGGGAAGTTTAGGAAGTAAAGGTCTTTTCCTCGAACTTCCCAAACTTCCCAAACTTCCCAAACTGAATTCAGCTTTTCATTTTATAACATTTCCGCCCGAAAATTCTCCCAAACTGAATATGCCAATCCGAAATCCGAAATCCGAAATCCGAAATCCAATAAGTGTTTTTATTTTTTCGGTGCGAACTCGAGCCGGATCAGGTCGTTGAACTGGCGGATCCGGCGCAGCACGAGTTTTTTGCCGTCGGGCGAGAGGTCGAAATTCCAGATATTGTCGGCCGACTCGAAATTCGTCAGCCGTTTCGGCGCGCCGCCGTCGAGCGGCTGGGTGAAAATCTCGTCATGCTCGTCATTGTTTCCGTCGAACAGCAGCGCTTTATTGTCTTTGGTCCAGACGAGCGAATCGCAGTCGGCGATGTCGAGCTCCGTCACGGTTTTGTTGTCGGTCAGACTGCTGACGCGGATCCGCGAGCCCTGATCGGTGCGGATTTCGTAAGCGACCATCGTGCCGTCGGGCGAAAGCCGCCAGTTCGACATATTCGTGAACGGCAGCGATTTGAAATCGTCGGCGTCGATCGTCTTTTTGAAGAGCGTCCAGCCGAGGCCCGACAGATAGACCGAGTAGAGCACCGAGCGGTCGTCCGGCATCAGGTAAAAATCGTCGATGTCCGACGGCGCGTTGGTGATCGCGGTCGGATTGCCGCCGTCGCGGTCGATCCGCCAGACCTGTTTCGTGCCCGAACGGTTCGAGAGAAAGAAGATCCGCTGCCCGTCGCGCGAGGCGCGCGGCAGGTAGTTGAGATTCTGCTCGGAAGTCAGCCGCCGGCGGTTTTGACCGTCGGCGTTCATCGACCAGAGATCGTTGCCGGCGCCGGTCTTCGCCGAGTAGACGATCGTTTCCGCGTCGAGCCAGATGCAGTCGGGATCGTAGGGCACGGTGTCGAACGTGATCTGCCGGAAATTGCGGCCGTCGGCGTCGCCGGTCCATAAATTGAAGATGTCGCTCTGCTGGCGGGTGACGATGCTGCGGCCGTCGGCGGGAATCGCGACCGACCAGTACCACATCAGATCGTTGGTGATCTTCTGCCATTCGCCCGCCGGATAGCTGACGTAGTAGATCTGTTGAAACTGCGTCTTCGGATCGACCGCCGTGACGGCGAGACCGCTGCCGTCGGGAAACCACGCGAGATCGTAAATCAGCTGCGCGCGCGGCGGGGAAATGAGCTGTTCCGCGCCGCCGTCGGCCGGGATCTGCGCGAGGTAATATTCCTTCTGATTGTCTTTGAGCCGGATGCCCGTGTAGGTGACGAATTTCGAATCGGGCGACCATTTGAAAAGGATGACGTTCGACTGCGGCGCGCGAAAGGAATAGATCAGCTTCTCGTCGGTGAAATCGGGCGCGGCGGTGAAGATCCCGTTTTCGCCCTGTTCGTTGAGATTGCGGCGGATGTAGGCGATCCGGCGGCCGTCGGGCGCGCACGCGACGGGCGAGGTTCTATCGGAAACTCGCTGCGGTTCGCCGCCGTCGACCGAAACCCGGTAGATCCCGCTCCGGGCGGGCTCGTCGTCATACGCGAGCCAGAAATAGACGGTCCGGTTGTCGGGCGCGAAGGCAGAGCCGTAGATCTCGACTTTCTGAGGCGCGAGAATCTGTTTCGTGTCGCCGGTCCGCAGGTCGCGCACGCGGCACGACTTGAGCGCGCCGTCGGCCGTGCAGAACAAAAGCCCGGTTCCGTCGGGCGCGAGGCCGCCGGCGACGGTCCGTCCCTCGTTCGTCAGCTTGATGATCTCAAACTGTCCGAAATCGGGCGCCGATCCTCCGCGCCGCAGATATTTCGCGCCGAACCAGACGCCGGCCGCGGCGAGGACGAGCAGCGCGAGCCCGCCGAAGAGCGCGTTTTTCGGAAAAGCTCTCGAGGCGGCCGCCGGCAGCGCGGCGACCGGTTTTTCCGCGGGCTCGTCCGGCTCGTCGTAGATGATCTCTTCCTGTTCGATCTCGGTGATCGTGACGCGCTGGAAGGCGATGTTCCGGTCGGGCTCGGCGACCGGCCGGACGTCGGCGACGAAGCTGTAGCCCTTGCGCGGGACGGTTTTGATGTAAAGACTGTCGTCGGGCGCTTCCTCGAGAATCTGGCGGAGCGCGGAAATTCCTTTTTTGAGATTCGACTGCTCGACGAACGTTCCGGCCCAGACGTTTTCGAGCAGCTCTTCGTGATCGATCACGCGGCCCTCGTTGCGGACGAGAAAATGAAGCAGCTCGAAATTCCGCGTCGAAAGCCGCACCTCGCGCTCGTTCTTAATCAGTCTCCGGCGTCTGACGTCGAGCACGAATTCGCCGAATTCATAATATCGAAACTCGTTTTCCTGCATACGGGGTCGGATTGAAGAGATGTGCGGTATTTTAACTCAAGAAAGGCTTAAAGCGAAAACCGGCGGACAAGATAAAGAGAAAAAGGCGAGGGTCGAGCCTCGCCTTTTTCCCGGATTGTAATGATCGCGAATTTATTCCGCTTTCGCGGCCGCTTTCGGCGGGTCGACGGGCGGCTCGATCCGCGGCGTGGCGAGGCCGAGATCGTGCTGGCGCCAGAGGTTCGAGACCAAAAGCTCGCGGATGAACGCCATTTCCTTCGGCAGCCGGTCGTAGAGCTTGAAGAAGAGATCGTCGTGCATCGCGATTTCCTTGAGCCAGATGTCGCGGTCGAGGTTCATCACCTTGTCGAAGTCCTCTTTGGTGAAGTCCTCCATTCCGCGCCAGTCGAGATGCTCGTATTTCGGCTGCCAGCCCAAAGGCGTCTCGACGCCCTTCGATTTGCCGCGCGAGCGTTCGACGATCCATTTGAGAACGCGCATATTGTCGCCGTAGCCGGGCCACGCGAATTTGCCGTTCTCGTCCTTGCGGAACCAGTTGACCGAGAAAATCCGCGGCGGTTCGGGGATCGAGCGGCCGAAGTCGAGCCAGTGCGAGAAATAATCGCCCATATGGTAGCCGGCGAACGGCAGCATCGCGAACGGGTCGCGGCGGACTTCGCCGATGTTGCCGAAGGCGGCGGCGGTCATTTCCGAGCCCATCGTCGCCGCCATATAAACGCCGAACGCCCAGTTGAACGATTGGAGAATGAGCGGGACGACCGAATTGCGGCGGCCGCCGAAGATGAACGCCGAGACCGGCACGCCTTTCGGATCGTCGAAGTTTTCGTCGACGACCGGACACTGCGTGATCGCGGCCGTAAAGCGCGCGTTCGGATGCGCGGCCGGCCGGCCGGCGTCGGGCGTCCAGTCGTTGCCCTGCCAGTCGATCGCGTGCGCCGGCGCGTCGCCGTCCATGCCTTCCCACCAGACGTCGCC
>JAFDVJ010000045.1:16858-17018 GCA_018269075.1 Acidobacteriota bacterium | reverse complement strand
CGCGACGTTCGTGAAGATCGTGTTTTCGCGGATCGAATCCATCGCGTTCGGATTCGTTTTATAATTCGTGCCCGGCGCGACGCCGAAAAAGCCGTTTTCCGGATTGATCGCGCGCAGTCTGCCGGTTTCGTCCGGTTTGATCCAGGCGATGTCGTCGCCG
>JAFDVJ010000045.1:0-16791 GCA_018269075.1 Acidobacteriota bacterium | reverse complement strand
CCGCAGGCCGACGGGAACGCCGCGCAGACGTAGTCCTTGCGGCCGTCGGGCGATTCGACGCCGACGATCAGCATATGTTCGGCGAGCCAGCCCTCGTCGCGGCCGATCGTCGAGGCGATCCGGAGCGCGAGACATTTTTTACCCAAAAGCGCGTTGCCGCCATAGCCCGAACCGTACGAGACGATCGAGCGCTCTTCGGGGAAATGGACGATGTATTTGTCTTTCGGATCCGGCGAGCACGGCCATTTGACGTCGTCCTGACCTTCGGCGAGCGGCATTCCGACCGTGTGCATGCAATGCACGAAATCGCCGTCGCCGAGCGCGGCGAGCGCGGCGTCGCCCATCCGCGTCATGATCTTCATATTGACGACGACGTACGGCGAATCGGTGATCTGGACGCCGAACTGCGAGATCGGCGAACCGATCGGGCCCATACAGAACGGGATCACGTACATCGTCCGGCCGCGCATACAGCCGGTAAATTTTTCGTTGAGCAGCGCCTTCATCTCTTTCGGCGCCATCCAGTTGTTCGTCGGGCCGGCGTCGCCCTTGGCGATCGAGCAGATATAGGTGCGGTCCTCGACGCGCGCGACGTCCGACGGGTGCGAGCGGGCGAGAAACGAATTCGGCCGTTTTTCCGGGTTGAGCCGGATAAAGGTGCCGCTCGCGACCATCTCTTCGCAGAGGCGGTCGTATTCTTCGTCCGACCCGCTGCAGAAATAGACTTCGTTCGGCTGACAATGTTCGGCGGTCTTCGTGACCCATTCGATCAGTTCGGGATTCGTGACATTCGACGGAATATTAAAATTAGCCATAGTTTTTCTCCAGTAAAACAACCCTTTTTTATAATATGATTTGAAAAAAATCTTAATGCTAAACTATCGCGAAAACTAACGTTTAGCAAAAGTTTTGATGGATTTGTTCACAGTTCAGAACGCTTGTTCAATGAAAATTGAACCATTTTATAACGATATTTTATCACAAGATAAATATATGCAAAGAGCCGATGGTTTTTTGAGCGCGGCGGCCGGCGGTTTTCGATCGCTCTTTCGAGCCCGCACACAAGAAAAAGAGCCGTCCGAAATCGGGCGGCTCATCTGGCAATTGAGGGGGGCTGAGAGATTTTAGGGCAGATAAGCGGCCGGCACCGGTTTGTCGCCGGCGATGCCGAACGGGATGACGGCGACGCCGGCGCTGCTCGGCTGGAGATACCACGTGCCGGCGCGCCAGACGGCGACGTCCGTTTTCCCGTCGCCGTCGTAATCGGCCGGCACGAGCGTGTCGGCGGCCGCGCCGAACCGCGAGACGGCGAAACCGAGCTGGCTGCGCTGAATGTACCAGACGCCTTCGGCCGGCCGGTAAACCGCGACGTCGGTGATGCCGTCGGCGTCGTAATCGGCCGGGACGGGCTGATCGGTCGCGAGCCCGAAGTACGCATAGCGGGCCTGACCGTTCGAGCTCTGCAGGAAATACCAGACGCCGGTATTCGGCCGGAAGACCGCCGGGTCGAGCTTGCCGTCGCCGTCGTAATCGCCGTCAACCGCGCGGTCGCCGGTCGTGCCCCACGCGACGGCCGTGGCGGCGCCGCCCGGATTGTTGAGCGACCCGCGGTAGTAAAAAACGCTTTGCCCGCCCGCCCGGTAAACCGCCGGATCGGCCCGGCCGTCGCCGTCCCAGTCGCCGACGGCCAGCTTGTCGCCGGTCTGCCCGAACTGCTCGATGCGGATCGTCTGGGTCGCGCTGTTGTAGATGTAGAACACGCCGCTGCCGCCGACATTTTCGCGCCAGATCGCGAAATCGGTCTTCCCATCGCCGTCGTAATCGGCCGGCGCGATCCGGTCGGTCTGGACGCCCCATTCGAAGGTCGCGAGCGAATTGGTCGAGCTTTTCAGGACGTACCAGTATTTGTTGTTCTCGTCCGGGTCGGGCCGGAAAAGCGACAGGTCGGAACGGCCGTCGCCGTCGAAATCGTAATCTTTGCCGAGATTGCCGGCCGATTTGCATTTGCCGAAGCTGCCGGCGTTGTAGATCGCCTGAATCTCCGCTAAACCGAGCGCGCGGTTGAAGATCTCGACCTCGTCGATGAGCCCGACGAACCGCCGGTCGGCGAAAAGCGCGCCCTCGCCGATGTTGAGCTTGACGCCGGGCGACGCGGCGCGCGTGATGCCGGTCGTCGGGTTGGTGTTTTCGAGCACGCCGTTGACGTAGATCTTCAATCCGTTCGCATCCCACGTGCCGGCGACGTGATACCAGACGCCGGTCTGCGCGACGGTCGTCGAGCCGACGTTCTGGCCGTTCGCGATATAGAGATAAAAACGGTCGTCGGTGAGCAGCCCGAGGTCGAGGTCGCGGTTGAAATCGCCGCGCGAGACGATTTCCATAATGCGGCCGGCGGTCGACGGCTTTTGGTTGAGATAGACCCACGCGTCGAGCGTCGCGGCGGTCGCGAGATCCTGCGCGGCGTTGTCCGGCGCCTGGACGAAGTTCGTGCCGTCGAAGCTGAAAGCGCGCTGGACCTTGCCCGGCGCGTAGCGCGCGCTGCCGATGATGCCGGCGTTGACGCCGTAGCCGTGATTGGCGGTCGCGCTGTAATCGTTGGCCGTCCGGTCGCCGGTGTACCAGCCGACGAGACCCGCCGGCGGCGGCGTGCAGTTCTGCGCGGGAGCGGTGAAATTCGCGAGTAGGAAGAGAAGCGCAAGAAGACCCGAATTCCTTATAATTTTCACTGTTTTTTCTCCTTCGATGAATTTGATTGCCGGGAGGCTGCCGCGCCGATCCCGTCGTCGGCGATGAAATCGGCGTCGGCGGCGTTTTCGAAAACCGTGTAAACACGCGTGCCCGGCGTGAACGTGAAGCGGCGGGCGGCGACGCTCAAAACGTAGGTTTCGCCGGGCGTCAGCTCGTCGAAACGGTAAAAGCCGAAAGTTCCCGTAAAAGCCGTGCGGACAGTTCCGGCCGCGTCGGTCAGCGTCACCCGCGCGCTGCGGATCCCGCTGCCGGCGGCGGTCGCAACGCGGCCGCCGATCGAGACCGGCGCGGCCGTCGGCGCGAGAACGTTTAGCATGTACTGCGTCTGCGTGAAATTACCGGCCGGATCGGCCGCGCGGACCGTGAAATTGTAAGTGCCGCCCTGCGTCGGCGTGCCGGAAACGACGACCGCCGCCGCCGGCGAAAATCCGTCCTCCGGTTCGGTGACCGGGGCGAAACAGGAATTGATGCCCGAAAGACCGGGCGGCAGCGCGCCGTTCGACAGACAGTAGGTAAACGTCACCCCGTTCTGGACGGTGTCGACCGCGATCGTCAGGCTGTAAGGCTGATTGACGTTGACCGAAGGCAGCGCGGCCGTGTAATTCGAAGCCGCGGCGGCAAGCTCGAAAGCGCCGATGTCGGCCCGCGCGGAGCCGTTGTTGTCGCCGTCCTGCGGCCGCGCGACGCCGCGCTGGTCGGCCGCCGGCGGGTTCAGCGGATCGGCGGCGTCGATCGCCGGACTGTTGAGCGCCGGCGTGTTGTTGAGCAGCGGCGCGTGCGTCAGCGTCGGCCCGCCGAAATTGCCGAGCGGCGAGAGCCGCGCGCCGCCGGCCGGATCGAGAATGTCGCCGGGGCCCGTGAAACCGGTCGCGCCGGTCGAGACGCCGACCAGATTATAGCCCTGCGAAACGACTGTGCCGCTGACGTCCGGCCGCGTGTTCGACGAGTTTCCGGCGAAGATGCCGTTGCGCGTGTTGACCGTCCCGTTCGCCGTCCGGAGACCGCCGCCGGTCGCCGCGCCGTTGGTCGCGGTGTTGCCGGTGACGGTGACGTTCGTCAGGGTCAGGACGGAAGCGGCCGGCTTTTCGATGCCGCCGCCGCCGAAGACGGCCGTGTTGCCGCTGAACGTGGAATTCGTCACCGTCACGTCGCCCTGCGCGATATGGAGCCCGCCGCCGGCGTTGTTCGACGAGTTGCCGCTGAAGGTCGTGCCGGTGACGGTCGTCGCGCCGCCGGTGCTGACGTACATCCCGCCGCCGTTGAGCCCGTCGGGCGCGGTGTTCTGGTTGCCGCTGACGGTCGAGTTCGTGATCGTCAGCGAACCCTCGTTGTCGATCCCGCCGCCGGAATTGGTCGAGCTGTTGCCGGCGATCAGCGAATTCGTGATCACGACGACGTTGAAGTTTCCGTTGAGCGTGCCGCTCTGGTTGAAGACGCCGCCGCCGAAGGCGTTGTTGCCCGAGCCGCCCGTCACGCTGTTGCCGCTGACGGTCGAGTTAATGATCGTCACGGTCCCGCCGAGGCTCGCATTGGCGACGCCGCCGCCGCGGGCGAGGCTGAAGCCGGTCGCGGCCGCCGTGTTGCCGGTCACGACGACGTTCGCGAGCGTCAGGTTGCCGCCGTTGTTCTTGACGCCCGCGCCGTCGTCGTTGGTCGTCTTCCCGCCGGCGATCCTGAGGCCGCTCAGCGTCACGGTCTGCCCCGAGCCGATCAGGAAAACGCGGCTCAGGCCGCCGCCGGAGACGGTCAGCAGCGCCGGGCCGGGGCCGTTGACCGACAGGCTTTTCGCGATCGAGAGCTGCGTGCCGCCGAGCGCGATCGTCTGCGCGGCGTTGAACAGCGGGCCGAAAACGATCGCGTCGCCGCTCGCGGCCGCCGCGCCGACCGCCTCGCGCAGGCTGCAGTCCGCGTCGCAGACGCCGTCGTTCGTGTCGGCGGTTTTCGTGACCGTGAGCACGGCCGCGTCGGCGGTCGCGAAAAGAACCAAAAACATCGCGGGAATCAGCATCAGTCGTCGCCGGAATCTTTCAATCTTGATCATTTTATTTTCACTTCCAGAACGGGGTGCGTCAGACCGGCCGGTCGGCGCGCCCGTCGATTTTGTCGAAAAGCGAGTTTTTACAGACGCGGTAGCGGCCGCCGCGGGTTTTGACGCCGTGGGCGAGTCGGCGGGCGAGCCACCGGCGGACGCTCGACGCCTTGACGCCGGCCAGCGAAGCGGCTTCGGCGGTCGAAAGCAGCGCGCCCGGACACTTGCAGACCGGACAGAAGCCGCCGTTTGCGGCCCGCACGATCCGTTCGCGCTCGACGGTGATTATTTCGATTCGTCTTCGCATCGTAAAAAAAAACTTGCTTCCTCGATGTGAAAGTTATAAATTCTGGAAAAAAGAAAGTCCTGCAGTTTTTGCGAAAAAATTGCGAAAAAATTGTGCCGATGACCCCTGAGGCCGAAAAAATCTACGTTTTCGAGGAATTCCGGCTCGAGCCGAACAAGCGGGCGCTGTTTCGTTTGAACGGGCGGGCGGAGCCGATCCGGCTGGCCAACCGGCCGTTCCAGGTGTTTCTTTACCTGATCGAGAACCGCGACCGGTTCGTCGGGCGCGCCGAGCTGCTCGAAAAGTTCTGGGACGGCCGCGACGTATACGACACGGCGCTCACGAAAGCCGTCGGCGCGGTCCGCAAGGCGCTCGGCGAGCCGCCCGAAAACCCGCGCTTTATCGAAACGCGCTGGGCCGAAGGCTATCGTTTCATCGGCGCGGTCGAAGAGCAGCCGGTTTATCTGGAAATCGAACGGACGCGCGAGGTCAAGGTGATCATCGAGGAAAGCGAACCGGCCGCGCCCGCCGTCTTGCCCGAGACAGCCGCGCCGCGCCGTTCGGTTCGCCGGTTTCTGACGGTTTCGGCCGCGCTTTTGCTGATCGGGTTAGCGGTTTTCGTTTTGATGCGGGACCGCGCCGGCTCGTTCGAAAGCCGCGCCGCGCCGCTCGATTCGATCGCCGTCCTGCCGCTCAAAAATCTCTCGGGCAATCCCGACCGCGAGATCTTCGTCGACGGAATGACCGAGAGCCTGATCAGCGCGCTCTCGAAGATCAAGGGCCTGAGAGTCATTTCGCGGAACTCTTCGTTCGTCTTCAAAGATAAAAACGCCGCGCCGCCGGAGATCGCCGCGCAGCTCGGCGTCAAGGCCTATCTCGAAGGGAATTACCGCGAAAGCGGCGACCGGATCCGGGTCGAGGTGCGGCTCGTCAGCGCCGCGACCGGCGAGATTCTGTGGACCGGCGACAACGACGAGCGCCGGCCCGGCGATATTTTCGATATTCAGGACGACATCGCCCGGAGCGTCGCGACGCGGCTCCGGCTGCGGTTGAACGCGGCCGACGAGCAGCGCGTCAACCGGCGGCAGACGAACAATGTCGAAGCCTATCAGAACTATGTCAAGGGCCGTTTTTTCTGGAAAAAGAAAACGCCCGAAGCGCTCGAAAAATCCCGCCGGTTCTTCGAGGCCGCGATCGCGCTCGATCCGCGCTACGCGCTCGCCTACGCCGGTCTCGCCGAATATTATCTGACCGGCATCTGGTACGCGAACTTCCGGCCGGCGGAGGCTTTGCAAAACGCCAAAAAAGCGGCCGCGAAAGTCTCCGCGATCGACGACGAGCTGCCCGAAGCGCATAAACTGAAGGCGGTGATCGCCGGTCTCGAATGGGACTGGGCAACCTGCCGCCGCGAGCTCGAAAAAGCCGTCGAGCTCGATCCCAACGACGCCGACAACTGGCAGAGCTACGCATTTATCCTCCGCAATCTCGACCTGAAATACGACGAGGCGGTGACGGCGCTCCGGCGCGCGCAGGAGCTCGATCCGTTATCGATCAGCATCGCCACCGACGTCGGCGTGCTGCTGACCGACGCCGGCCGCTACGACGAGGCGCTCGAAACCTTCGACCGGACGCTCGAAACCGACCCGCAGTTTTTCGACGCCTACTGGAATCTCGGGCTGCTTTACGAATGCCGCGGCCTCGACGAAAAAGCGGTCGCGGCCTTTCTCGAGTCGGAACGCCTGAAGGGAACCGGCGAGGCCGATCTGGCGGCGCTCCGGACGGCTTTCGAAGAGAACGGGATCCGCGGCTTCTGGCGGCGCTGGCTGGAGATAATGCTGGCCGGACCGAAGGACAAAGAAATTCCGGCGTACGTCGCGGCGGCGTTTTGCGCGCGGGCGGGCGACAATGAAAAGGCCTTCGAATGGCTCGCGAAATCATTCGCCGCGCACGAGCCGAATATCGTCGGCCTGAGGTACGAACGGGCGTTCGATCCGCTCCGCGGCGACGCCCGCTTCGCCGATCTGCTGCGGCGCGTCGGTCTCGAACAATAAACCGGAGCGGATTTTAGTTTTAGTGTGTGCCAAAACTTGTTGGAATAATGAGCGTTAAACCCGCGGTCGGTTCTTAAACGATCCACTAAAAACACGAAAAAACACGAAAGAAATTTAGTGTTTTTAGTGTGTTTAGTGGAAGATCAAAAAAGCTGCCGCGACCGGAAACGCCGCTTTTTCCAATATGTTCCGTCACTAACTATAAATGGACGTGAAGCCGCGCGAACGATTTTTCGTTCGGTCGCGCGGCTTCACGTTCGCAAACTTGTTCGGCCGGCTGACCGCCCGCCGGACATCGATCGCAAATCTGCTCTTGCGACAATAATCGCCGTCGTTTTGCCCCTGACGGACGGGCGCTCATCGATTTTCGGGTTCGTCGGTTTCGTCTACTTTTTCTTGAAGTGTTCGATGTTCTTCCCGATATACGACTTCCACTTTTCGGGAACTTCGGGGAACGGATAAATGGCCTCGTACGGGCACATCTCGCGGCAAATTCCGCAGGTGATGCATTCGTCGGGGTTGATAAACAACTGATCCCAATCTTCGGTTTTGCCGTAAATGGCTTCCACCGGGCAGGCATCGGCGCAGGTCGTGTCCTTATGGCCGATACAGGGCTCGGTAATAATATAAGTGCCGCTGTATTGGCTGTAATCGGGCGTCGGCGCGGGCGTCGGCGTCGGCGTCGGCGCGGGATTCGCCTTCTGGGCAGCGGAATCCTGCGCCAAGGGCAGCAGGCTCAGCGGCGCTAACGCGGCAGCGCCGGCTATTTTTATAAAGTCGCGTCGTTTTATCATCTTTCGTGTTCTCCTGGATTGAACCCGGAAATTTTTCCTCCATTCAGCTAAACGTGATTTGCGAACAAAACGGGTCAAAATTTCTTTCAGAACCACCGGCGGCCGCCGTTAGTATCGACACAAAAGCAAAAGGCCTGCTTTTCCGCGGCTCGGCCGCCCGATGTGCGGCGACGGCTCCGCCTCGCCGGGACGGCTTTTCGTTACAATGGCGAGGCTCGGCCTCGCGCGGCGCGGCTCAAGGCGCAGCCTTTCGCCGAAATCCTGAGAGACGTTTGCAGGACGGGCACAGCCCGTCCACACATCGGGCGGCGGAGCCGCGGAAAACAAATTCTCAAAGTTGTGTAGATACTAATGCGGCAGCGGGTGATCGAGCTCTCGCCACTGCGGATTCGGGGCGCTGCGGCTTCAGCCGCCCGCCGCCGCCGGCGGTTTCGACTTGATTCCCGAATTTAAAAGCGTGTGGCCGGCGACCGTCGCGATGATGATCGCGCCGCCGAGCAGCGCCCAGTTAGACGGGCGTTCGCCGATAAAGAGAAAGACCCAGACCGGATTTAGGAGCGGTTCGATAAAGCCGATGATCGACGCGTCGAGCGGGCGCGTCCCGCCGGTCACGCCTTTAATAAAAAGGATATAGGAAATCCCGATCTGAAAGATCCCGAGAAAACCGACCGCGAAGATGTCGGTCCAAGTCAGCGCCGGAAAGATCGCGACGCCGGGCGCCGACCCGACGAGCGCCTTGAAGTTGACGACCGAGGGCAGATTGATCGCGGCGAGCAGGAAGTTGCCGTAGATGACGGTGATCGTGCTGTTCATCCGCCGCGCCTGCGGATGTTTGAGCAGCATAATGTAAAGCCCCAGAAAAACGCCCGACCCGAGCGCCGCGAGATTGCCCTGATAATCGTCGATCCGCAATTGCCCGACGAAAAACAGGCTCATCCCGCCGATGCACAAAAGCACGGTCACGAGATCGCGCAGGTGAAATTTTTCCCTGAGGATGAACGGCGCGAGAACGAGAATGTAGATCGGCGCGGTGTACTGCAGAAAGATCGCGTTGGCGGCGGTCGTCTTCTTCGTCGCCCAGACGAACAGAAACAGCAGCGTCGCGTAGATAATGGATGCGAAAACGCCGAAAAGATTGATCCGGAGCCCTTTTTTATAGGTCAGCAGGGCGACCGTCAGCGCCGCCAGCGACGAGCGGAAAAACGTCACCTGCGCGGCGTCGAGCGTCGTCAGCTTGATGAAAAGCCCGCCGGTCGACCACAGCAGAACCGCGATGAAGACGTACCAGACGGGCGAAATTTCCTTGTTTTCGTGATCCACGGATGATTAATTCGAGTCTTTGAGAACGCTGCCGATCGTCTCGCGCAGCTTTTTCGCCGATGTCGTGACCGGTTCGAGCTCGAGCTCGTCGACGCCGTAAATCTTGCGGCCGAAGACGCCGTTCCACGGCGCGATCACGAGCGAGACGTTGCCGTGCGCCTTGGCCTGGCAGGCGAGCCGCAGGAAGGGCGTTTCGTCGGCCGGCTGGTTGTAGCCGTAGACCTTCATCTGCCGGCGTTCGCGTTTCTGGACTCCGGCGAGCTTTTCCTGACCGCCGAGAATGCCGACCCAGCAGGTGCCGCAGGCGGCCGACCGGCATTCGACCGGGATCACGCCTTCCCAGCAGCGCTCGTCCTTTTCGCGCCATTTCTGCGATTGGTCGCGGGCGGCGGCCGTGGCGAGCTCCTCGTCGTTGATGAGCGGGAATTTGGCGTTCGCTTTGGTCTCGTCCCAGGTGACGGTGAATTTCTTGTCGACGGTCTTTAAAAAGCCGAAGATGCCCTGCGAATCGTCGCGTTGGCGTTCGGCGACGATGTCGTCGGGCGCGCCGCCGAGCAGGCCTTTCGCCGGAGTGACCGCGCCGGCCGCGTTTTTGAGGGCGTCGAGCCCGACCTGATTGAGCGTCATCAGCCCGACGGCGGCGATCGCGAGCGTCAGGTTCTGATGCGCGCCGGCCTTTTTCGCGACCGCCGCGGCGATCTCCCCGAAAACCTGGTCGAGCGCCGCGCCGTCGGCGGCGAAGTCGGCGGCGTAATGCTCGATCTCGGCCTTGGTTTCCTTCCAGAAACGGTGGCCGTAAAGGAATTTATGCGATGAATCGATCTGATTTTTCAGCTCGAAATCGCCCTGCAGGGCCAGTTTCTGAATCGTCTTCTCGCGGTCCTCGGCCGCCGCGAGATAACGGAAAAGCCCCAGCGGGTAAAAGCGGAACCAGATCTGGACCGCGTTGCGGTCGACCTCGTGAATCGCCGGCAGCAGTTTTTCGACCGCCGCCAGCCATTCCCCTTCATTGAATTTGTTCAAATAATTCTCGAAATTGTTGCTCATAGATAATGTTTGAAATTCGTATCTCGAAATAAACAAAAAATGTAACAAAGTTCGGAGCGAAAAGACAAATGGCAGGAACCGGAGACGGTCCGCGCGCGGTCGAAGCGATATGATCCGCGCGAGAAAAGAGCGGGGCCGGATGTGAAAAAGATTCACGCCGTGTGAAAAGCGATTCACGCCGTGTGAAATGAGATTCGCGGCGCGAGAAAAGCGATTCGCGGCGTGCGCAGAGAGATTCACACGGTGTGAAAAGAGATTTGCCGCCGCGAATCGCTTTTCATCTCGTGTGAATCTCTTTCCGCATCCGGACTTAGCTTCGGGGATCGCGGGCGAAACGCGGGGGATGTCGATTTGTAATCGAAGGAAAAAAGCGGCGATAGCCGCGCGAGGTCAGTAGCGTCGGCGATAGCCGATGCACCGTTCGCCGGCCGGGTTCCTGCATAACAAACCGTTCGATACCGAGGTTTTCAATCTTCCCGTCAGTTCACACCGGCGCGGCAGTGCATCGGCTATCGCCGACGCTGCTGACAAGAGAGAGTTTTCAATCTTCCCGTCAAGACACACCGGCGCGGCGGTGCATCGGCTATCGCCGACGCTGCTGACAAGAGCGCAGCTATCGCCGCTTTTTCGGGTTTGGTCGATTCGGGATTACAGTCTCCCGAATTGCCGACTAAGCCGCGATCATCCGAAGGCCGAAAATAAATATCAAATATTTTTATTGTTTTTAGAAAAATAGCGCAAAAATGCTGATGGCTTGAACGTCCTAACTTTAGGTCGGTGATTTTTCCGACCGTTTTCAATAAAAAGAGGTTGTTATTAAGGATGCGAAATTATCCGAAACGCAATGAAATAATGTTCGAGCGGGCGATTGTCGCCCTGCGGAGTCTGCCGCCGGAGACGCGATTCAAAAAGCTGACGGCCGCCGAGATCCTGGAACAGCTCGAACGCAGTATGGCTTCGCGGCGGCGGCTCGAAGATCTCGACAACGAGCTGGCGCTTGAGTCCGTCGTCCGCGAAAACGAGGACGAGCGCTCGCTCGACGTGCTCGAAGAGTTCGTCGACGGCGTGATCGGTCACGCGGATTACGGTCGCGATTCGGCTCTTTACGAATCGCTCGGGTTCGTCCGCAAGTCGAAGCGCAAGTCCGGCCTGACGCGCCGGCGGAAAGAAAAAGGAGGCACTCCGATGCCGTAAACCGGAATGACCGAATAAAACGGCCGGCGGCGGGTTTGGAAACCGGAACATTTCCCCGATTTTCTTCCCGTTAAAGCAATTCACAAGACGAACATTGAATTGTCCAATCCGTCGATAACCCGCCCCGACCGGCTCCGACAACTGAAGAGAAACGGCCCGCGTCGCCCCGCATAGGCAATCCGACCGGGCCTTTTCGTTTGTGCGGGTTTGATTCCTCCGGCGCGCTTTAGCCCATTGGCGTCAAGTTAAAATGATCAAAATCGAAATTTTGGTTGATCAAGGCCGAAAGAAATAGGCCGCGGATGACGCGGATTCGGCGGATTAGCGCGGATTCTTTCTTTTAAGGCAAATAAATCCGTGTAAATCCGCGTCACCCGCGTCATCCGCGGCCCATTAAACCGTTCAATAAATTCGACATTCGCTAAAATTAATACTTTGTTTTTTAAGTTTAGTAACAATGTGATCTTTGATCTTTGACCTTTGACCTTTGTAAATGAATCAAAAATCAAAGATCAAAGATCAAAGACCAAAGACCAAATTATCAAGAAATTTTATTTCCCCAATAGTAATTAACGCCATTGCCCTTGATCCTTCGTTTGAAAAAATATCCGCCGGCTTACAACTTTTTTTGAAAAGATTCCGGCCGCGCCGTGTCGGCCGTTCCCTCGCCGCGAACCGTCAAAGCCGTTCGAAACGGCCCTGATAAAAACGTCTAACTTGTTGAGTAAGCGGAAATTGTTTGACTTTTCGGCGCGCCCGGCGCTAGACTGGCCGCAAGCCGTGACAGACCGGATTAATGATCGTCGAAGACGAATGAAACGAGGAACAACGAATGACCCGCGAACAAATTGAATATCTTTGGAGAGACCCGCGCAACTGGACCTACGGAATTTATTCCTGCCCGGCCGATCCGCGGGTCGTCGTCCCGAAAAAGCTCAGAGGAACCGGCTGGACGATGAATTTCGCGCATCCGCGGGCGATCCCGGTGATGATCGGGCTGCTGGTCCTTTTGTTCGGGCCGCCGCTGATCGTGTTAATCGGCGCCATCATCGGGGGCGGCGTCGTCGGCCGGGCATACGGGATCAAGGAGGGCGCCGGGATCGGTTTTCTGATCGGTCTCGTCCTCGGCGGCCTGACTTTCATTGCGACCATCGTCGCGGTGTGTCTGATCAGTCATCGAATGGCTTCGCGCACCTCCTGAGAATTACGCCGCCCGCCGCCCGAAATCGAACAGGGCTCTTGCAAAATCAGAAAGGAAAGAAATCTATCAGCTATGATCTATCATCTTGGATCTATTCCGAAGGTTAAACCGGCTGCTCTTCGGAATAGATGATAGATGATAGATGATAGATCATAACTGATAGATTAATATTCGCTCAGCGCGACTTTGCAGAAGCCCTGCGAAATCGAACAAAATCGACGTCCGCGCTTGACAACGACCCGCGGTTTTCGATATAGTCCTTAGTTTCGGACTGAAACGTCTGGACTGACTATAGTGATACTGTGTTAGGTATTACGGGTAGATTTTTGAAGGCAGAAACAGGAATTGTAGCGTAAGACAGACGAACCAACGTCTGCGACGAACATACGACAAATCATTGATTAAGGTCACGCTACAGCAAAGTTGAAGCCGGAAAATTTAGTTTAATCCATTAATAGAATACAAGTTACAGCTTGTTGCTAACTGCCGGAAAATTTTTCGGCAAGAGTCAGGTGAAAGGCTACTTTTGCCTTTCGGGATTTTAAATAGGTTGAGTTTTAGCGCCCGAAAAAAGCGCTACGGACAGTAGAGGAAAGAATGCCAACGATTAACCAGTTAGTTCGCAAAGGCCGCCAGGCGGTGAAATACAAAACGGCGAGCCCGGCTTTGCAGGCCAACCCGCAGAAACGCGGCGTCTGCACCCGCGTTTACACGCAAACACCGAAAAAACCGAACTCGGCGCTCCGCAAGGTGGCGCGCGTCCGGTTGACGAACCAGATCGAAGTGACGACCTACATTCCGGGTATCGGACACAACCTGCAGGAACACTCGATCGTGCTGATCCGCGGCGGCCGCGTCAAGGACCTGCCGGGTGTTCGTTATCACATCGTTCGCGGAACGCTCGACGCCTCGGGTGTCGCGAACCGTAATCAGGCGCGTTCGAAATACGGCGCGAAACGTCCGAAAGGAAAATAATTCGATCTCGGATTTCGGATTGCGGATTTCGGATTTGATTCAATCCGCAATCCGCAATCCGAAATCCGCAATTTAAGATATGCCAAGAAGAAGAGTTGCAGCAAAAAGAGAAATTCTGCCGGATCCGATTTACAACAGCGTCCTCGTGACGAAATTCATCAACGGCGTGATGTGGGCGGGCAAGAAATCGACCGCCGAACAGATTTTTTACGGAGCGATGACGAAGATCGCCGACAAGACCGGCGAGGAGCCGCTCAAGGTCTTCAAGAAAGCGCTCGAAAACGTTTCGCCGGCGCTCGAAGTCAAATCGCGGCGCATCGGCGGCGCGACCTATCAGGTGCCGATCGAGGTTTCGAAAGATCGCCGCAACACGCTCGCGATCCGCTGGATCGTCACCAACTCGCGCAAGCGCGGCGAAAAGACGATGACCGACCGGCTCGTCGGCGAGCTGCTCGATTCGTACAACAACCGCGGCGGCGCGATCAAGAAACGCGAGGACATTCACCGCATGGCGGAAGCGAACAGAGCGTTCGCGCATTACAGATTCTAAGGACAGGTTCGCTGCTCGTTGTTCGTTGACAACGAACGACGAACGACTAACAACGAACAAAGCAGTATGGCTAAGATTACTTTAGACAAATTCAGAAACATCGGCATTATGGCGCACATCGACGCGGGCAAGACCACGACGACCGAGCGCGTATTGTTCTACACCGGCGTTTCGCACAAGATCGGGGAAGTTCACGAAGGGACGGCGACGATGGACTGGATGGAACAGGAGCAGGAGCGCGGCATCACGATCACGTCGGCCGCGACGACCTGTTTCTGGCGTCGCAACAATCAGGAATACCGCATCAACATCATCGATACGCCGGGCCACGTCGACTTCACGATGGAAGTCGAGCGCTCGCTGCGCGTGCTCGACGGCGCGGTCGCCGTTTTCGACGGCGTCGCGGGCGTCGAACCGCAGTCGGAAACCGTCTGGCGGCAGGCCGACAAATACGGCGTTCCGAGAATCTGTTTTATCAATAAACTGGACCGCGCCGGCGCGTCGTTCGAACGGAGCTTCGATTCGATTCTCAAGCGTTTGGGCGCGAACGCGGTCGCGCTGCAGATTCCGATCGGTCTCGAAGACCAGCTCAAGGGCGTCGTCGATCTGATCTCGATGAAGGGCCTCGTCTGGAACGACGAAACCAAGGGCGCCGAGTATGAGACGACCGACATTCCGGCCGATCTCGTCGACGAAGCGCATCTCTGGCGCGAAAAGCTCGTCGAAGCGGTCTCGTCGATCGACGACGATCTGATGATGAAATACCTCGAAGGCGAGGAAATTTCGGAAGCCGAGATCCGCAAAGCCCTGCGCAAGGGCACGACCGAGCTGAAGATCGTCCCGGTCGTCACCGGTTCGGCCTTCAAGAACAAAGGCGTTCAGACGCTGCTCGACGCGGTCGTCGACTTTCTGCCGTCGCCGCTCGACATTCCGGCGATCGAGGGCACGAATCCGAAGACGGACGCCGCCGAAACCCGTGCGGCCGATCCGAAGGAACCGTTCTCGGGACTCGTTTTCAAGCTGATGGCCGACAAGCATCTCGGCCAGCTCGCCTTTGTCCGGATCTATTCGGGCACGGTCAATTCCGGCTCTTACGTCTACAACACGATCAAGGGCACGAAGGAACGCGTCGGCCGTCTGATGCTGATGCACGCCAACAAGCGCGAGGACGTCGAGACGGCCTCGGCCGGCGAGATCATCGCGATCGGCGGCATGAAGAACGTCACGACCGGCGACACGATCTCGGACGAGAACAAGCAGATCATCCTCGAATCGATGGAGTTTCCGGATCCGGTCGTGCGCGTCGCGGTCGAACCGAAAACGCGTCAGGATCAGGACAAGATGGGCATCGCGCTCAACCGGCTCGCGTCGGAAGATCCGAGCTTCCAGGTTTCGACCGATCACGAAACCGGCCAGACGATCATCGCCGGGATGGGCGAGCTCCATCTGGAGATCATCGTCGACCGGATGAAGCGCGAATTCGGCGTCGAAGCGAACGTCGGCAAGCCGCAGGTCGCCTACCGTGAAACGATCACCGTTCCGGCCGCGGGCAAGGAAGTCTTCAAGAAGCAGTCGGGCGGCCGCGGCCAGTTCGCGCACGTCGAGCTGCAGATCGAACCCGCGCCGGGCGAGGGCTTCGTTTTCGAAGACAAGATCACCGGCGGCGCGATTCCGCGTCAGTTCATCAAGCCGACGATGGAAGGTATGCAGGACGCGATGCGTCGCGGCTTCCTCGCCGGCTACGAGCTGGTCGACATCAAGGCGTCGCTCGTCTTCGGTTCGTATCACGAAGTCGACTCGGACGAGCGTTCGTTCCATATCGCCGGCTCGATCGCGTTTCAGGACGCGGTCAAAAAGGCGAAACCGGTGCTGCTCGAACCGATTATGAAGGTCGAAGTCGTGACGCCGGAGGAATATATGGGATCGGTCAACGGCGACCTCAATCGCCGTCGCGGCCAGATCGAAGGCATGCAGCCCCGTCCGGGCGGCGTGCAGGTCGTCACGGCCTACGTTCCGCTTTCGGAAATGTTCGGCTACACGACGGATCTGCGCTCGGCCACCCAGGGCCGCGCGACCTCGTCGATGCACTTCGAACGCTACGATCAGGCTCCGCGCAACGTCGCCGAAGAGGTGATCGCGAAAGTTAAGGGAGCAAATAATTAAGGATGAAGATGAAGGCGAAAGGAGAGGCTTAAAATCTTTCGTCCTTCTCATAAAATTAAGAGAGGAAATTACTTAAAATTATGAGCAAAGAGAAATTTGACAGAAGCAAACCGCACGTGAACATCGGCACGATCGGCCACGTCGATCACGGGAAGACCACGCTGACGGCGGCGATCACGAAAGTTTTGGCCAAGCATAATCCGAAGATCACGGTCCGCGCCTTCGATTCGATCGACAACGCGCCCGAAGAAAAGGCGCGCGGCATCACGATCGCGACCGCGCACGTCGAATACGAGACGGCCAACCGTCACTACGCGCACGTCGATTGTCCGGGCCACGCCGATTATGTCAAAAATATGATCACCGGCGCAGCGCAGATGGACGGCGCGATCCTCGTCGTGTCCGCTGCTGACGGCCCGATGCCGCAGACCCG
>JAFDVJ010000044.1 GCA_018269075.1 Acidobacteriota bacterium | reverse complement strand
AAAACCGAAGCCGTCGCCAAAGCGCTGCGCGAAGGAATCACTTGAACCGCAATCGTATGTCTCTCTCCTGCCTAAACTGGTAGTTATATTTTGCTTTTGAATTCATTACCTTTATCGGCGAACATATCGAATTTTGCCGGAGGACATTATTTTTGTGGCTTTGATAGAGACAATCGAGAACCGGGAATACGCTAATGTCGGCGCGCCGGTCGGCGCGATGCGAGCGCTCAATAATCCGGACGACGTGATGATCGTGCAGGCGCTGATGATGACGATCGCGCTCCACTGCGAATGGTTCGACGTGCGGATGCTTTCCGCGCCGTATGGGACTTTCGACGAAAAGACTGCCAAAGGCATCACCCGTTTCCAGAATTATGCACAGCGTGAACTTTACGGACGCCGGATGTTCATCGCGCAGGACGGCCGGGTAAGCCCGGCGCGGGGACGCAAACAATGGGGCACGAACTGTCTCTGGACGATCATTGCGCTCAACGACGTCGCCGCTTTTTATCTCGAACAGAGCGGCATCGCGGTTTCGCCGGTCGAATATATCACGGCCGCATACGAGCAGGTGCGGCAGGCGCTCGGGTCATCCGCCGCCGGAAAAAACTAATTGGGGCGGAATACCGATATGGAAAAACCTAAAGAATCTTCGACACCGCAGACACCGGCGACCGGCGGCCAAGTTCAATTAATTTGTAATCACCTCCGGCCGGAGCCGCCCTGCATAAATTGGTAGTTATATTTCCTGCCGGAATCCTTTAAGTTTATCCGAAATGTTCGATTTCCGACCGGCAAACCCGAACGGCCGGCTTTTCGAAATCGATTCGTATTTCTGGAGAAAAAAATGGGAGAAACGCAGCCAAAGCCCTCGGTGTCGTGGGCGATTTCCGCCGGTCTGGCGGCTTCTTTGGGAAAGGGTCCCGCCGGTAAAGGGATTTTGGTGATGGATTTGTTCGATGTCGAAGCGCAGCTTTATTTTCCGTGTTTCATCAACATCATTTCGCTCGGCGGAGGTTTGCCGGGCTCATTCACCTTGTCAACGTTTTCGCCGACGTTTTTCAAAACCTCGAAACCGATGAAACCGACCGATTTTTTAAATAAAAATGTCTCGATTATGTCGGCCGAGCTGGCGGTTGGAATCGGCGGTTCGATCGCGTATTTGACGATCTGGGGCGTCGATCACGATCCCTTCTGGCTCGACATCGGCGGACTCGAAACCGGTATCGCCGGCGGTATCGGCAAATCATTAGGCAGAATGGTCGTACTTCCGACCGGCAAAAAAAACGAGGGCGAGATTATCGCCCCGAACAGTGCCGCGGCCAGCGGCCCCGCGCCGAATATGACGCCGAATAAAGATCCTTTATCCGGCGGACAATCCTTCCGACCGCCAAGCAACAGCGCGATGTCGGGCGGAAATTAGGATTTCGGAGTCGGCTCTCGTCAGAGCACGGCAAAGAAAGAGTTGCCATCCACCGGACAAGCCGCAAAATTGTGATCGCCCCCGGCATCACGACCGGTCGCCCCGTTCTGAATTCTTTCGTGCCTTAAAATTTTGGTATTCAGGAGTAAATTGTGAAGAAAGTATTAACCGCCTTTATTTTGAGTTTTTCATTGCTTTTGTCAATCAATGCGCAGACGACCTCCGTCACCTATCAGGGCCGGCTCAACGACGGCGCGGCGCCAGCCAACGGTGTTTATGAAATGCAGTTCAAATTGTTCGACAACCCGAATTCCGGCCAGGGAACACAACAGGGCGCGACCGTCACCAATTCGTCGGTCGCCGTCGCGGGCGGCGTCTTTGCCGTCGTTCTCGATTTCGGAGCAGCCCCGTTCGCTTCGGGCGCAAATCTGTTTCTCGAAGTCGGCGTGCGGCCGGCGGGCAATCCGGGCGCTTACACGACGCTCGCCCCGCGCCAGAAATTAAACAGCGTCCCTTACGCGGTCAAAAGCAATTCGGCCGGCTCGGCGGATGCGCTGTCGAATGCCTGCACCGGCTGCATCCAGAACGCGCAGATCAATTCGCTCGACGGCAACAAAGTGACGGGCACGGTGGCCAACGCGGCGAATGCCAATCAACTCGGCGGCCTGCCGACGCAGCGATTCGTCAAATACGAGGAAAGCGGCGCGGTTCTGATCGGGACGTCCACCCCGACGACTTCGACGCTCGCCGTCGGCGGCGTGATCGAATCGACGAGCGGCGGCCTCAAATTTCCGGACGGGAGCGAGCAAACATCGGCCGGCCTGACCGCCGTGACGACCGATTCGACGCTCGCCGGTGACGGCACGAACGCCGCGCCGCTCGGCGTCAGTTCGCCGCTCGCGACCCGCGACCTCGACAACCCCGCCCGCCAGCCTTTTTCGGTCGGCGGTTTTTCGACGCACGGCGGAACGTTGGTGACGGTTCCGGCCGGGAAAACGCTGGTCGTCGAGTTCGTCGTCTGCACCCAGTTTCATTCGTCCCTGGCGGGTAATCCCAACCCCGAGATCAGTTTTTCGTGGACGACCGGCAATTTTTCGATCTACCCGACCAATTTCTTTAATGTCCCGTTCGGTTATTATTTCAATCTCAATCAGCCGGTCAAGGTCTATATCCCCGAAAACAGCGTCGTCAAAGTCTTTTTCACGTCGCTGCCGAGCTTCAAAAATCTATTTGTAAGCGGCTATTTCTTCGATAACCCGACGTCCCTGACGAACCGCAGAGGAAAAAACTAGTCGCCCAAACAGTCCTGCCAGGAAAAAAGCGCGGGTTTTGCATCGGCCTGCGCTTAATATTCAATCATCAGCGTCGTTTTCAATGCCTCGTCGCGTTATTCACGGAACGGCTGTCGAAGCCGTTTCGGCTCCAAGCTTTTCGGTTTTCTCGGAAACCGCCTCGAGAGCGGACGAATTTCCGGGAATGTCCGATAAAACCGTGAATTTCATAACTTAATGCTGGCGGTGACGGGCGGCGCCGGCCGCCGTTTCGACGGCTATTTTCCGTCATCCGGGAACAAACTCATATCCGCACGATAAACCAGTGTCTCGGAATCGACCGATCGCAGCGTTTTCACTTTCAGACTTCGTTCAAATTCGGCGGCCTTTTCCTGCCAGGATTCGGTCATTCCGAATTCTTCCCAGCCGGCGAAACCGAGCATCAGCATAATCCGATCGGTCGGGCCGCCGTCGACGATCCGGTAAGCGCGAAACGATTTGATTCGTTTCGAAACGTAAAAATCCCGCAGCTTTTCGACGACTTTCAGCCCGTTTCCGAGATCGTCCGTTCGAATGGTGATGTTTCGGACGAGCCGGAGTTTGTTGGCATAGGCGTCCGCCGTGCTGTATTCCGGCAAAAACGCGACCTTGAAGACGGTCTGAACGTCGCCGAACGGAAAGACGTGCAGACGATTGTCGGCCAGATCCTCGGCGGGTTTGACGGCCTTGTCGAAATCCGCCCACGAGTGATCGAAAGTCGCGTCGACGAACTGTCCGTATCGCGCGCCCGACGCGATGAACCAGCCGTACCAACTCCATTTATCGCCGTTCGCCCGGTGCCAGTCGAGATGTTGCCGGTATCCGTTTTCGAAATTCTGCAGTTGCCCGTCCTTCGGCTTCCAGACGGCAAACTGCCCGATATTCGCCGCCTGTCCGAAAGCCGAAACGCTTGCGATCGTCAACATTGCGATTAAAATGATCTCCTTCATAGCTTCCGAAAAAGATAGCACCGGTCGAGACCCGCAAAATTGTAAAAAAGCGAACTACTGCCCGAAGAGGAAGGGTTTCTGCATCGTCATTTTTTCGCGCTTCAGCCGGGAAGGAGTCATCCCGGAGTAGTTTTTGACCGAGTGGATGAAGTGCGACTGGTCGTAATAGTCGGCGGCGCAGGCGACCTCGGTCAGCGAATCGTTCCGGCCGCTTTGCAGCAGGCGCAGACCGTTTTGAAACCGCACGATGCCGGCAAACGACTTGGGCGAAATGCCGACGTGACGCCGAAACAGTTTTTCCAGATGCCGGCTCGAGATGCCGAGTTTCCCGGCGAGCTGTTCGACCCGTCCGTTTCCGCCGCTTTCGACGATCCGCCGCACGGCGCAGTCCAGCGCTGCAAAGGGGAGCGTTTTTTCGCCGGCCAGCCGATTGGCCGAAAACCGTTCGAAGATCGAGATACGCGAAGCCAGATCGCCCGCTTCGACGATCCTTTCCCACAGATGATTGACCGAATCGCCCAAAATCTCGCCCAGTCCGACCGCCGTGTCGTTAAACCGCGAGGCCTTTTCCCGCAACAGAAACGAGGCCGCGTGCGGCTGAAATTTGACGCCGAACATTCTCACCCGGCCCTGCGCGGCGATGTCGTAATGAGCGGTGTTCTGACCGATGAATAACGCCCGCGGCTCCACCGTAAAAGGCCCGCCCCCTTCCGCCCGGCTTATTCTTTCGCCCAGATGAAAGATGATCTCCGAATGGCCGTCGGGCAGGATCCGCTCCGAAAAACCATCCTGAAATTCGCCGCAGTCCAAATCCATCCACCAATAACTGTGGATAAATCCCCGAAACTTTTCCGATGATTTGACGCTGACGAAATTCATCTTCCGATTCGCCTTCGAGCGGCGGGCCGCGCTCGTCCCGGCGGGCGGGTTTTCGTGATCAAAATCGCTTTCCCCCTTCGCCTTTTCCGCCCTTCCAAAATCCATAAACTGTTCGACGACCGCAACGCACTCGATCTCAATCAGAACGTCTTTCCGGAAGAGCAACCGAACGCCGGCCAGACTCGATGCCGGCAGCGGAGCATCGGTCGAATTATATTTTCCGCTCCGCTCCGGCGCGGTTCACTCCTCTTCGAGCGTCGACCGCCCGCTCGACCGGTCGCCCGAGGTCCAGGTCCAGCTTTCGTGGAGACGGATCTTCCCGTTCGGCAGGATTTCCGGCACCGAGCGGCAGACGCCGGTCATCATCTCGCCCCGTTCGTTGATCTGGTGATAATGCATCTCGATATTGCCGGCGTCGTCGACCAGCCCGAGCAGATGCCCGAGCCTGATTTTGCCGCCCGCGTATTCCGCCGTCAGAATCGCTCCGTCCTGTTTGTAATGAAAAACGGTCGCGGCCGACGTCTCGCCGTTTTCCGTGCTGCCGACCGGCCGGAAGGTTTTCCCGTTGTAATCGATCATCGTCGAATTCCCCGTCACGCGCTAAACTTCGCCCGTCAAATCGCCGGTCGTCCTGAGTTCCGCGAACCGCCCGCCGATCAGCTTCGTGTGATAGGCGATCGTCTGTTCGGCGGTCATAAATGAATTGTCGTAAGTGCTGTGCGCGTCGCTGACGAGCGTCGTCCGCAGCCCGCGCCCGAACGCGCTGCGGCAGGTCGAATCGACGCAATAATCGGTCTGCAGCCCCGCCAGCACGACCGAATCGACGCCTAAGCCGGCGAGAACTTCGGCGAGGTTCGTGCGATAAAAAGAATCGGCGTGCGTCTTTTCGACATAGACGTCGTCCGCGCGCGCATCGAGACCGGAATAAACCTGCCAGCGCGCGGAGCCGAAATTCAGGCCGCCCTCGTCGGGTTCGTGGTGACGGACGAAGATCACCGGCTCGCCGTTTTCGCGAAATTTGGCAATCAGTTTGTTCAGATTCGCGACCAGCGCTGCGGAATTATGGACCGGCCGGTTCGCATCCATAAAGAAAAGCTGCTGCACGTCGATCACGATCAGGGCCCGTTTCGGCTGTTCGTTCATAATTTCTAAGCCTAAGATCATTCGGGGGACGATTTCAACTCGCCGACGCTCAAAGTCGGCACGATTGACAAAACTTTTCGAAATTGGCCGTCACGAACGGGAGCAGCTCGGTGGAGATGCGGCCGTTGATTCCCCAGAGACGGTTGCGGTGGTTGCCGTTGTATTCCTCGAAAACGTGTGGGATGCCGAGCGCCGTCAGCTTCTCCGAGAACCGGCGGTTGTTGATGTTGATGAAGCGGAATTCCTCGTCGAAACCGGCGTCGAACTTGAGCGCCCGCAGTTTTAATAAATTCTCGCGGTAGCGGTCGGCCATCCGGACGACGTCGTAGTCGAGCCAGCGATTGTAGGCGGCCGGTTCGGGGACGAGCCGCCCGCCCCGCAGTTTGTAGGGCTTGTCCGCGTAAAAGGGCGCGGCGTCCGGGTTCGGCGAAAAGGCCTGCGCGACGGCGAGCATCCCGATCGCCTCGCGGCTTTTCGTCGCGAGCAGCGCGGCGGTCGTCCGGGCCGCGACGAATTTTCGGATCTCCGGATTGCGCGGGCCGAGCTCGCCGTCGAAGGCGATGAACCCGCCGTTCATCGAGTAGGCGATGCCGAAGACGTCCGGATGCTTCATCGCCAGGACGACCGCCCCGAAACCGCCCATCGAATGCCCGGCGACGGCGCGCGCGGCCGGCCGGGCGACGGTCCGGTAATTGGCGTCGACATAGGCGACCAGTTCCCGCGCGGTAAAATCCTCCCAGTTGCCGGTGGCCGCCGAATTGACGTAAAAACTGCCGCCCCAGCGCGTGCTCTCGTTCGGCGTCACGACGATCATCTCGGCCAGCCGCCGGCGGGCGATGCCCTCGTCGAGCAGGCTCTGAATGTTCTGAAATTCGGTCTCGTCGTCGACGAAATTGAGATGATCGTCGCCCATCCCGTGGAGCAGGTAGAGCGTCGGGTAACGCTTTTCGGATCGATCATAGCCGGGCGGCAGGTAGATCGCGACTTCCCGCCCGGCGCTTTCCCCGGCCGGATTGCCGGCGAGCGCCGGCGACACCAGTTGATCGACCCGAACCGTGCCCTTTTCCCGGGCGTCCGCGAACCGGACGGAAAAAAGCAGACAGACAAACAACGCGAAAATGATCTTGTGTTTCATAACGCCAGCTTACCGCCCGAAAACGCGGCCGGCGTTCGGAATTATCCAGACGCACGCCTTTTATTCGTTTTTCTTTCTCCGGACATATTCGGACGGCGTCACGCCGGTCCATTTTTTGAAGGCGGTGTTGAAGGCGGTCTTCGAGTTGAAGCCCGCTTCGAAGGCGATGCCGAGCATATTGAAACGGTTCGCGGCGGGCGAGTCCAGTAAGCGCCGGGCTTCCGCGACCCGGCGGCGGTTGACGAAGTTGTAGAAGTTGTCGCCCGCGACCCGATTGATCAGAAACGAGGCGTCGTGGACGCCGATCCCGAGCCGCTCGGCGACGGCCGGCAGGCTCAGCTCGTTTTCGAGATAGAGCTTCTCGACGTTCATCAGCTCGTCGAGTTTGATCGAAAGCCCGGCGAGCTCTTCGTCGGTCAGCCGCGGTCTGACCGGCGCGCCGTCGCCCGGCGTCTCTGCCGGCCGGAGAATCTCGGAAATCTCTGCGAGCGCCGCCGGTTCGTAGGGGAAGATCACGCCCTGCCGGAAGGCGTTGTAGGCGAGAAAAAAGAGCGAGCCGGCGTAAACTGGGCCGGTCAGTCGGATCAGCAGCGGAACCGGATAGAGCGAGAGCGCGTCGTAGATCCAGAAGCCGAGCGGGAGGATCAGGAACAGCAGAAAGCGCCGGAGCCAGCGGAGATCCGTCCGCTGCGTCGCCGAGGCGATGATCTTCAGATTTTCGCCGTGTCTGCGGAGCGTCCGGAAGGCGAGCCCGAGATAACCCGCCACCAGAAACGGCAGCAGGTCGCGCACCCAGAACTCGAAATCGCCGATCCGGAAAAGCGGTTTCGTGCCGATGCTTTTTTCCGTCCCGAAGATCAGCAGCTCGCAGACCGCAAAGACCGCGAACGGCAGAAAATGCAGCCAGTAACGAACCCGGAACCGGCTCGTCGGGCTGACGAAATAGAGAATCGCGATGTAGAGACACGGCGCGAGCAGAAACTGCAGGCTGCTGACGAGCTTGACGACCGGCCGGACGGCGTCGTCGAGGCCGGCGCTTTCGAGATAGTTGACGACAAAGGCCGCGCCGAGGATCAGGACAAAGAACGACAGCCATCGATTGGCCCGCGAATTTCGTTCGAGCGGGAATAAAAAAAGCAGAAAGCCGAGCAGAAAACACTCGCCGGCGATAAAGGCCGCGATAAATTCGTTCATTTCCCTACCGTCAAAAAGCCCCGGTTCGCCGGCGATCGAAGCTGCCGCTGCCGGCCGGTTCGATTTCCATTGCCGATCTTCGTCTTTTTTAATACTTAAGTTTCCGTATATCTTTCAGGCAATTGCGATCTTTGATCTTGGGCCTTCGAAAATTATATTTAGTGACGGAACTGATTGGAAAAAGAGTCGATTCCGGCCGCGTGCGCTTTTTTTGTTCTTCCACTAAACACACTAAAAACACTAAATTTCTTTCGTGTATTTTCGTGGTTTTGGTGGATAGTTTAATAAACGCTCGCGGGTTTAACGATCATTATTCCAACAGGTTTTGTCACAAACGATAATAACCACAGTCCTAATGATCTCTAATCCGTAATCCGCGATTTGTCAATTCCCGGCCGCCGTAAAACTACGCCGAACGACGAGCCGGCGGGCGGCAGGCCGCGTTTCGAGAGCGCCGGGCAAGGTAATTTTTCCCTCGAAAACGGGTAAATTTACCCGTTGTTCGAAGTTTATCCGCTCACGTTCCGCCGGTTCGCCGCGCTCGCCGCAAATTCTCGCGAGTCCGGTCCGCTCTGGCATATTTCTTGCGAAATCAATAGTTTCCGACAACCCGGACGGATCCGGTAAAAAAGCCGACTCCGTTTTTGTTTGACAAACTGTAAAACCGGATTTTCTCAACCCGGGACGAAACCCGACGGTGAAGACAAATCCGAAATCCGAAATCCGAAATCCGAAATCGTATCCCCGAGGAGAAGATATGAGAAAAGCATTGAAACACGCGGTTCTCTGGCTGACGCTCGCCGCGCTCGCGGTCGCGGCCGCCGCTCAGGAGAACGAGACCCGCCAAAAACTCCCGACGCTGCGCGGCGCAGAGGCCGTCGAACGGCTGCGGCAGGCCGGGCAGTACGACGATCTGATCAAGGCCGTCGAAACCGCCCGAATCAAGAGCGGCGCGACCGAAGACTTCGCGCCCGCCGCGACCGGCTCGTTCACGCAGACCGCCAAACTGACGGCCGCGGACGGCGCGGCCGGCGACCGTTTCGGCCTCCCGGTGGCGGTTTCCGGCGACACGGCGGTCGTCGGCGCGGCCTTCGACACGGTCGGCGCGAACGCCAATCAAGGTTCGGCCTACGTCTTTACGCGGTCGGGCACGGTCTGGTCGCAGCAGGCCAAACTGACCGCCGACGACGGCGCGGCCAACGACTATTTCGGCACGAGCGTCGCGATCGACGGCGAAACGATCGTCGTCGGCGCCTATTTCGACGACGTCGGCGCGAACGCCAATCAGGGCTCGGCCTACGTCTTTACGCGCTCCGGCACGACGTGGACGCAGCAGACCCGGCTGACGGCCGCGGACGGCGCGGCCAGCGATCTGTTCGGGCTGAGCGTCGCCGTTTCGGGCGGAACGGCGATCGTCGGCTCTTACAGCGACACGGTCGGCGCGAACGCCGTTCAGGGCTCGGCCTACGTCTTCACGCGCGCGGGCACGGTCTGGACGCAGCAGGCGCAGCTCACGGCGGCGGACGGCGCGGCGGCCGATCGTTTCGGCAACGCCGTCGCGCTCTCCGGCGACACCGCGCTCGTCGGCGCCTCGCTCGACGACGTCGGGGCCACCGGCAATCAGGGTTCGGCCTATGTCTTCACCCGCTCGGGCACCGTTTGGACGCAGCAGGCGCAGCTTGTCGCGGCTGACGGCGCGGCCGGCGACTATTTCGGCAACGCCGTCGCGCTCTCCGGCGACACCGCGCTCGTCGGCGCGTATGCCGATGACGTCGCGGCCAGCTCCGATCTCGGCGCGGCCTATGTTTTCACGCGTTCCGGCTCAACCTGGTCGCAGCAGGCCAAGCTCCTGCCGGCAGACGGCGCGGCGGGCGACAACTTCGGCACGAGCGTCGCGCTCGACGGCGAGACGGCCGTCGTCGGCGCTATTTACAGCAACGTCGGCGCGAACGCGGATCAGGGCGCGGCGTACGTTTTTAATCGGGCGGGCGCGGTTTGGACACAGCAAACGAAACTGGCGGCGGCCGACGGCATCGCTTACGACTATTACGGGCGAAGCGTCGCGATCTCGGGCAGCGTAATCGTCGCCGGCTGCGATTCGGACGACGTCGGCGCGAACGCCGATCAGGGCTCGGCCTACATTTTCCGCGTGTTAGGCAGCAGCTGGTCGCAGGAAGCGCTCAAGGTCGCGGCCGACGGCGCGGCCAATGACCAGTTCGGCTACGGCGTCGCAATCTCCGGCGACACGGCCATTGTCGGCACGCCTTACGACGACGTCGGCGCGAATGCCAATCAGGGTTCGGTCTATGTTTTCACGCGCGCGGGCACGGCGTGGACGCAGCAGGCGCAATTGACGGCCGACGACGGCGCGGCCAGCGATTATTTCGGCAACAGCGTCGCGATCTCCGGCGAGACGGCGCTCATCGGGGCCTTTAACGACGACGTCGGCGCGAACGGAAACCAGGGTTCGGCCTATGTCTTCACCCGCGCGGGCACGGTCTGGACGCAGCAGGCAAAGTTGACGGCCGCCGACGGCGCGAACAGCGACTGGTTCGGCCAGAGCGTCGCGATCTCCGGCGAGACGGCGCTCGTCAGCGCTCATTACGACGACGTCGGCGCGAACGCGGATCAGGGCTCGGCGTATGTCTTCACGCGATCGGGCGCCGTCTGGTCGCAGCAGGCCAAACTGACGGCCGCGGACGGCGCCGCCAATGATGTGTTCGGTTACAACGTCGCGCTCGACGGGCAGACGGCGCTCGTCGGCGCCTACGGCGACGATGTCGGCGCGAACGCGGATCAGGGTTCGGCGTATGTCTTCACGCGATCGGGCACCGTCTGGTCGCAGCAGGCCAAATTGACGGCGGCCGACGGTGCGGCGAGCGATCTGTTCGGTTTCAGCGTCGCGATCTCGGGCGAGACGGCGCTCGTCGGCGATCCTTACGACACCATCGGCGGCAACACGCGGCAAGGCTCGGCGTATGTCTTTACGCGATCGGGCGCGACATGGACGCAGCAGCAGAAATTGACCGCCGCGGACGGCGCGGCCAGCGATATGTTCGGTTTCAGCGTCGGCCTTTCCGGCGACACGGCGGTCGTCGGCGCGTATCTCGACGATGTCGGCGCGAACGCCAATCAGGGCTCGGCCTACGTTTTTATGCGGTCGGGCAATGTTTGGTCGCAAACGCAGAAATTGACTGCGACGGGCGGCGCGGCGGGCGACTTTTTCGGCTACAGCGCGGCGATTTCCGGCGACAAGATCGTCATCGGCGCGATCCTCTCGGACGCCTCCGCGTCGAACCCGATCGCCGGCGCGCGGGACGCATTCGCGCCGCAGGCGACCGATCAGGGCGCGGCCTTTTTCTTCGTCAACCAGCCGTTCGCCCCGACCGCCGCCACGGTTGCGGTCAGCGGCCGCGTCCTGACGCCGGAAGGCGCGGGTTTGCGGAACGCGATCGTTTACCTGATCCGGCCGAACGGCGCGACCGTTTCCACGCGGACGACGACGTTCGGTTTTTATCATTTCGACGACGTCGAGGCCGGCCAGACCGTGACGGTCGGGGTCGTCGCGAAGCATTACCAGTATGCGCCGCAAACGGTCGCGGTCGGTGACGGGCTGACGAACCTCGATTTTTCGCCGGAGTGACGTTTGTTTTAACGCGAAGGCGCGAAGGCGCGAAAGATTTGAGGGTTGGCTTTCAATCGCTGAAAATGGCTTCGGGACGGCGGTAATTCTCCGTCCCGAAGCCATTTTTTAATTTCCCTTTGCGTCTTCGCGTCTTCGCGCCTTTGCGTTAAACCAAAAACTCAAAAACTCAAAAGCTCCCGAGAACCGCGTCGGCGTCAAACGGCGACACGTTCGGAAATTCGGCCGCGCCGCCCAACAGCCGGCGGGCGGCGTTTTGCGCGCCGGCCCGGCCCGTCTTTTTCGACCGCCCGCCCGCCGCGCCCGTCACGCCGGCGCTCTTTTTCCCGCTGATCCGGAAGCTGCCGATCAGATTGAGCATCTCCTGCGACTGGCCGGAAAGCTCTTCCGAGGCGCTCGCCGATTCCTCGGAATTGGCCGCCGTCTGCTGCGTGACGATGTTCATCTGCTCGAACGCCGCGTTGATCTGGTGGATGCCGTCGCTCTGCTGGCCGGTCGCCGCCGCGATCTCCGCGCTGACGGCCGAAACCTTTTCGATCTGCGTCTGCACGTCCTCGAGATTCTTCGAAACCAGCAGGTGGATCGCGACGCCGTGCTCGGTGTTTTTGACCGATTCGTCGATCAGCTGCGCCGTCGTCTTGGCGGCTTCGGCCGAGCGCATCGCGAGATTGCGAACCTCTTCGGCAACGACCGCGAAGCCCTTGCCGGCGTCGCCCGCGCGGGCCGCTTCGACGGCCGCGTTCAAGGCCAGCAGATTCGTCTGAAACGCGATCTCCTCGATCGTCTTGACGATCCTGACAGTCGAATCCGACGAATGCTTGATCTGTTCGACGGCGACGTGGAGCCGTTCCATATTCGTCTGGCCTTCCTCGACGGCCTTGTGGGCGGCCGCGGAAAGCGCGCGCGCCTCCTGCGAGCTGGCCGCGTTCTGTTTGGTCATCGTCGAGATTTCCTGCACATTGGCGGCGACTTCTTCGAGCGTCGAGGCCTGTTCCGACGAGGTCTGGGCGAGCGACTGGCTGCCCTCGCTGATCTGGCCGGCGGCCTCGGCGACCTGTTCCGCTCCTTCCGAAATATGCCGCATTCCCTCGTCGAGATTGACGAGCGCCGTGTTCAGGGATTCTTTGATGACCGCGAATTCGCCCTTGTAATCGCCGGTCATCTTGACGGTCAGATCGCGGCCGGCGACCTTCCGGAGACAATCGGCGGCCTCGTCGATCGGTTCGGCGACGGCGTCGAGCATCTCGTTGATGCCGCCGACGAGCGCCGCGTAGTCGCCCTCGAAGCGCTTCGCGTCGCCGCGCGCCGCGAGATCGCCGTTCCGGGCCGAGGCGATCAGCCGCCGCGTCTGGGCGTTGACCTCGCGGAGCGTTTCGGCGACCTTGACGACGTTGTGCGCGAGCAGGTCGCGCTGGGATTTCGGGCTCAGATGCAGGGTGTCGAGCCGCCCGTCGCTGACGGCCGCGACCGCCGCCGCGATCTCGCGCGTGTAGGCGATCGACTGCCGGAACGATTCGGCGAGCTGCCCGATCTCGTCGCCCGATGTGTAAACGACCGTCTGATCGATGTCGCCGGCGGCGAGCTGCGAGGCGATGCCGGTCATCTCGGACAGCGGCCGGAGCAGCCCGCGCGCGAAGAGGAACATCGCGACGACCGAAGCGACCAGACCGGCGAGCAGCGCGACGATCAGCTCGGGCGTCGCGCGCGCGGACGCCGCCGCCGAGCTTTCGACGCTCCGGTCGGCGTTTTCCTGAATGTTGTCGCCCAGCTTGTCGAGCTTTTCCTGCAGGTTTTCGAAATCGGTGTGAAACTGCGGCATCATCGCGACCGCCTTATCGCGCTGGCCGGAAAGCGCCAGACCGGTCAGCGTTTGGACGGTCGCCGCGTAGCGCTCGATCAGCGGGCGCACCTCATCGACCATTTTTTTCGTGTCGGGCGGCAGCTCGAGTTCGTTCAGATTGCCGAAATTGGACTTGATGTCCTTGATGCCTTCCTCGGCGTCGCGGCGCGTTTCCTCGATGCCGGCCGCGTCCTTCGTTTCGCTGACGACGAGCGATTTGTAGACCACGCCGCTCAAGCCGTCGTGATACATATCGGTGATCGTGATGCTGCGGATCGCCGGGATCTGCGTCGCCCCGAGATCCTTCTGCGCGAGGCTCAGGCTTCTGAGCGCGATAAAAGCGACCAGACTGATAAAAAGCAGTGAAGCAAAAAGCAAGCCGCTCAGCAGACCAAGTTTTTTGCCGATCGATAAATCTTTGATGGACATATTTTCAAACCTCATACCGATTTTGGACCCGTTTTCCGGTCGGAGATTTTGTATGTATGGCAAATTAAATTTTAAAGAAAAACGAATAATGCGGCGCGCGTCCCTCGTCCGGTGCCGGGTTTCCAATCGGGTTAAAATCTTATTATTAAAGAGTTCCGAAGGGTGAAGCGCTCGCCTTTCCCGGGAACCGCTTTTCTTATCGACCGGTGCGCTAATTTCTTTAGTCTCCGGCAAATAAAAAAAGACGGCCGCGACGGGCCGTCTTTCGATCGATGTCGTTTCGGTCCTAACCGAAGATGTTCCGGACCTTGTCCATAAACGACTGGTCGTGAAACTGCGTGTCCTCGATCTCGGCGAGCTGTTCGAAGAGTTTGCGCTGTTCCTTGCTGAGCGACTTCGGCGTGACGAGCGTCGCGGCGACGAAGAGATCGCCCTTGCCGCGGCCGCCGAGAATCGGCATTCCCTCGTTCCGGATCCGGAAAACGGTGCCGGTCTGCGTGCCGGCCGGGATCGTCAGCTTCTCTTCGCCGTCGAGCGTCTTGACCTCGATCTCCGCGCCGAGCGCGGCCTGCGCGAAGGTGACGGGCACGGCCGAATAGAGATTCGCGCCCTGCCGCTCGAAGGTTTCGTGATCGGCGACGTGGAGGACGACGTAGAGATCGCCGGTCTGACCGCCGTTCGTGCCGGCCTCGCCCTCGCCGTTGACGCGCAGCCGCGAGCCGGTCTCGACGCCGGCCGGGATCTTGATCTCGAGCGTCTTTTCCTTTTCGACGCGGCCCGCGCCGCGACAGGATTTGCACGGGTTGCGGATGATCTGGCCCTTGCCCGCGCAGTTCGGACAGGTCCGCATCACCGAGAAAAAGCCCTGCTGGTAACGCGTCTGGCCGCTGCCGTTGCAGGTGATGCAGGTTTCCGCCTCGGTGCCCTTTTCGGCGCCGCGCCCGTCGCATTCCTCGCATTTTTCGAGCCGCGGGATGCGCAGTTTTTCTTCCTTGCCGTGGGCCGCGTCCTCGAGCGTGATCTCGAGGTCGTAGCGGAGATCGGCGCCGCGCTGGGCGGAAGAACGGCCGCCGCGCGAGCGGCTGCCGCCGAACATATCGCCGAAGCCGAAGAGGTCGAAAATGTCCTCGATGTTCGAGAAGCCCTGACCTTCGAACCCGCCGAAGCCCTGACCGCCCGCGCCCGAATGACCGAACCGGTCGTAGGCCGCGCGCTTTTTCGGGTCGGAGAGAACCGAGTAAGCCTCGGCCGCTTCCTTGAATTTTTCCTCGGCCGCGTGATCGCCCGGATTCTTGTCCGGGTGATACTGGATCGCCATCTTGCGATACGCGCTCTTGATCTCCGTCTCGCCGGCCGTCTTCGAAACGCCTAAAACTTCGTAATAATCTCTTTTGCTCATAAATTCCTGAATCTAAATCTCAAATCCAAAAATCAAAATCTCAAACGATAAATCCGAAATCCGAAATCCGAAATCCGAAATAAAGATAACGCCAGCCCACGTGAATGAACTGACGTTCCGTTTTATTTTGCGACAACCGACGCGTTAAATCAAGAAGAGGAGAGGAGGAGAGGAGGAGAAGAGGAGACGATTGAATGTTGATGAAGTTTCTTTGTAACTTTCAACCGTCTCGTTCAGTAACTTAATCTCCTCCTCTCCTCTTCTCCTCCTCTCCTCTTCTCAGAATCAGGCCATCACCATCAACGCCTCGGTCAGCTTGTTCGCGGCGTCTTCGGCCTTCTTCAGGGCGTCCTGAATTTCCTCCGCCTCGCCGCCCGAGAGGGCTTCTTCGGCGGCCGTCAGGATGCCGTTGATCTCCTGCTGCTGCTTGATCTCGAGCGATTTGCCGAATTCGGCCATCGTCCGGCGCGTGTTCTTGAGCAGCGAGTCGAGCCGGTTGCGCGAAAGGATCTGTTCCTTGAGTTCCTTGTCCTTTTCGACCGAGGTCTCCGCTTCCATAATGAGGCGGTCGATCTCGTCCGGCGCGAGTCCCGACGACGGCGTGATCTGCATCGCCTGTTCGAGGCCGGTCATCTTGTCCTTGGCCGAGACGTTGACGATGCCGTTGGCGTCGATCTCGAACGAGACGTCGATCTGCGGCACGCCGCGCGGCGCCGGCGGGATGCCGACGAGCTCGAATTTGCCGAGAGAACGGTTGCCGCTCGCGACCTCGCGCTCGCCCTGCAGGATGTGGATTTCGACCGACTGCTGGTTGTCGACGACCGTCGTGAAGGTCATCGTGTTCTTCAAGGGAATCGTCGAGTTGCGCGCGATCAGCTTGACGAACAGACCGCCGCGCGTCTCGAGACCCAAAGAGAGCGGCAGCACGTCGAGCAGGACGATGTCCTTGACGTCGCCGGTCAGCACGCCGCCCTGAATGGCCGCGCCCATCGCGACGACTTCGTCCGGATTGATCTCGGACGACGGCTCCTTGCCGAAGACCTCGGTCACCGTCTTGCCGATGATCGGCGAGCGCGTCTGGCCGCCGACGAGGATCACCTTGTCAATGTCCGACGGCTGGAGTTTGGCGTCCCACAGCGCCTTCTGGCACGGCTCGACCGACGACTCGACGAGGTCACGGACGAGCTCTTCGAATTTATGGCGCGAGAGCACGGTGTTGATATGTTTCGGCCCGGTCGCGTCGGCCGCGATGAACGGCAGGTTGACGGTCGTCTCCATCACCGACGAGAGCTCGCATTTGGCGCGTTCGGCGGCTTCCTTGAGCCGCTGCAGCGCGAGGCGGTCTTCCTTGAGGTCGATGCCGTTGTCGTTCCGGAAATTCTCGACCAGCCAGTTGATGATCCGCTGGTCGAAGTCCTCGCCGCCGAGAAACGTGTTGCCGGAGGTCGAGAGCACTTCGAAGACGCCGTCGTTGATCTCGAGGATCGTGATGTCGAACGTGCCGCCGCCGAGGTCGTAGACCGCGACTTTTTCGCTCTTTTGCTTGCCGAAGCCGTAGGCGAGCGCGGCGGCCGTCGGCTCGTTGATGATCCGCTCGACCTCGAGGCCGGCGATCTTGCCGGCGTCGCGCGTCGCCTGCCGCTGCATATCGTCGAAATACGCGGGCACGGTGATGATCGCTTCGGTCACCTTGTCGCCGAGGAATTCCTCCGCCGAGAGCTTCAGCCGCTGGAGCACGATCGCCGAGATCTCGGGCGGGCTGTAAACCCGGTCGAGCACCTGAATATGCGCGTCGCCGTTCGGCGCTTCCGTAATCTCGAACGGCACCGTCTCGCGCATTTTCTGGACTTCCGCCGAATCGAACTTGCGTCCGATCAGACGTTTGACCGCATACAGCGTATTCGTCGGATTGGTCACCGCCTGCCGTTTCGCGATCTGCCCGACGAGCCGCTCGCCCTTTTCCGTGAAACCGACCACCGAAGGCGTCGTGCGGCCGCCTTCCTTGTTCGGGATGATCTGCACCGCGCCGCCTTCGAGGACGGACACGCAGCAGTTTGTCGTTCCTAAATCGATGCCAATAACTTTACTCATAATTTTCAATTGAGACTTTCAGGTAGAATTTCGCGGGTTTCATAAGGGGTAGTGTTTCAAAAACTAATCGGTTTCCAGTAAATCGTCAAACAGATTAATGTCATTTTCGGGAGGAGAAGACGGTGTATTCGGCCGGGCCATCGAGACCTTGACCATCGCCGCCCGGATCACTTTGTCGCCGATCCGGTAGCCCCGCAACAGTTCGGCCGTGACGGTGTTCGGCGGATAGATTCCGCTCGCGTCCATCGCGACGGCCTCGTGATAATGCGGGTCGAAATGCTCGCCGACGGCCGCGATCGGCTGGACGCCCATCTCGGCCATCACTTCGTTCAGCTGCTGGTTGACCAGCACGATGCCTTCGAAAAACTGGTGGAAGTCGTGCGATTTGCCTTCCGAATGATGGACGGCGAAATCGAGGGCGCGGTTCAGATTATCGAGAACGGGGAGCATCTGCGTCGCGAGATTGCTGATCTGGCTGAGATAAGTCTCGCGGCGGTCGCGCTCGATGCGTTTTTTATAATTGTCGAAATCCGTCTGCCGCCGGCGCATCGTCTCGTTGAGTTCGGTGCGTTCGGTCTCGAGACGCGAAACCTGTTGTTTGAAATGCGAAATCTCGTTTTCGAGTTCGGTAAACTTACGTTCGTTGTGAAGGAGCGGGTTGACGGCCGCTTTTTCGACGGTCTTGACGGGTTCGATGGCGATTTCCTGCCGGATGAATTCCGGCGGATTGGAGTCGTCGATGTCGGAATCATCGATTTCAATAGACAAATCAGGCGAAATATGAAGAGCCTTTTCCTTCGCTTCCAGTTCCTTCAGGAACTCGTCGATCGAAAGCGAATTGTCGGCTTCAACTTCGGTGACAAGATTGTCCTGGTCTTCTATTTCGTTATTGAAATCCATTTTGCAGCTCGTTTGATTAAGTTAATTTGGAGATAAAAGCACGCCTGACGACAGCCATCGGGACAGGATTTTTATCCGTTATTAGTTATATGAGTGTTCCCTGGTCATAAACTTTTCGAGGATTCGGGCGACGTAGCCGACGATCGAGATGATTCGCGCATACTCGATGCGGGTCGGGCCCAAAACGCTCAGGGTTCCGATCGCCGAGCCGTCGCCGATCCGGTAGGGCGCGGTGATCAGAGTGCAGTTCTGGAGGGTGGAAGCCGAATTTTCACGGCCGATGACGACCTGCACGTTGCCCTTTCCGGACGCGTCGCGGGTGATGCATTCGTTGAGAATCCGGATCAGCCGCGATTTTTCCTCGATCGTCCGCAGCAGCTCGCGAAGCCGTTCGAGATCGGCGAAATCGCGCTTGGTCAGAATGTTCGACGTGCCGTCGACATAAACCTCGCCCTGCCGGTCTTCCTCGTCTTCGATGCTTTGCGAACAAAGGATCATCGCCGTTTGGAGCAGCTTATCAAATAACGCCTTCTCTTCGTGCATCAGCTTCAAAATTTCCGCCCGGATTTCCGCGAGGCTCCGGCCGCCGAACTCGACGTTCAGATAACGCGCCGTCCGGTCGAGCTCTTCCTGCTTGTAGGCTTCCTTGAGCCGGATGATCTTGTTGTGCACGATATTCGGCGCCGAAACCAACACGACAAGAATGCGCTTGTCGGAAAGATTGACGAATTCGATATGTTGGAGCCGATCGCTGGCCAGACTCGGCGAAACGACGATACCGATATTATTTGAAAGAGCCGAGAGAAGCTGTGAAGTACGTTCCATCAACCGGTCGGGAGTCTCGGTGAGCTCGCTTTCGAGAAAGCCGAATTCGTCGCCGATAAAGCGCAGATCTTCGTTCGAAAGGCTGAGCACGCCGAGCAGATTGTCAACATAAAAGCGGTAGCCCTTGTCGGTCGGCACGCGTCCGGCCGACGTGTGCGGCTGTTCGAGAAGACCGGAATCTTCGAGCTCGCCCATCACGTTGCGGATGGTTGCCGGGCTGAAGCCGAAGGAATTAACGAATTTTTCCGCGATTAATTTCGAGCCGACCGGCTCGCCCGTGATCAGATGTTCGCCGATAATTGCCGAAAGTACAGCCCTCCCGCGAATATCGGGGTAGTTGATTTTATCGGAAATTGAATTCGAATCACGGACCGACATCTTTTTCCCGTGGGTTTGATGTTTTCCGGCGGGATAAGCTCCCGCTTTAAAACAGATAACATTTTCCGCCTAAATATGTCAAGAAATATTAGTTAAACTCTGATTAACAGGTTCCGCCCGAAAATGTCTTCCGGACCTCCGGCCGGCCGCAAATGCGCCGCCGGTTGCGAAAAGTCTTTTTTTAACGGAAAATATTTCACTTCGATGGACGAAAAAATCTCGCAGATAAAGACGTTTTACGAAGCCGCCTTCCGCAAATTCGACCCGGCGAAGACGGTCCCGGAGATCGACGTTTGTTTTTACCCGTACATCGGCATCAACCACACGATCCGCGTCCGCGACGGCGTCGTCTTCGTCCGGCTCGCCGAGCTCTGCGACGCGATGCCGGAAAGCGGCCACCGCGCGCTCGCCGAGATCCTCGTCGCCAAGCTGCTCCGGAAAAAAGTCCCGGCGCTCGCGCGCGAGACCTATTCGCGGTTCGTCAAACAAACCGAGATCCGCGAGCGCGCGGTCGAAAACAAGCGAAATTTCGGCCGCAAGATCGTGACGGCGGCGCGCGGCGAGTTTTTCGATCTCGACGAGATCTTCGAAAAACTGAACGCCGTCTATTTTCGCAAATCGCTGCCGAAGCCGGTCCTGTCGTGGTCGGCGCGCAAAACCTACCGGATTTTAGGCCATCACGACGGCACGCACGAGACGATCGTCGTCAGCCGCTCGCTCGACGACCGATCGGTCCCGGAATACGTCGTCGAATACATCGTCTATCACGAAATGCTCCACATCTTTCACCCGACGGTCCATCACAACGGCCGCCGCTCCATCCACACGCCCGAATTCCGCCGCAGCGAGCGCCGTTTCGCCGACTACGAAAAAGCCGAGCGCTGGATCGAGCAAAATATCAAACATATCAAGCGGCGGGCGAAAAAAACGAACGGCCAATCGTAAAACCAACTGACAATCCGGCATCCGCCTATTCGTCGAACTGCTCGACGAGCCGGCCGAGCAGACCGAAGGGCGAAACCGTCCGGCGTTCGAGGCCCGAAGCGTTAAAGCGCGTCTCGGTCGTGTAAGCGGTCAGCATCTGGAGATTTTCCGATTTCTTTTCGCCGAGCGCATCGACGGTTTTTTCGGTCGAATCCTTCCCGTAAGTGACGGCGACCGCGCCGCTTTCGGAAAATTTTTGGGCCGCCGCGCTCTTCGCGAGCGTCTGCCCGCCGGCCGGCGCGTCGAGACATTTCGCGACCGTTTCCGTCTCGCCGAGGATCAGCCGGTTCCCGACGAAGGCGGCGGCGATCGTGCCGTCGGCGTTTTTCCAGACGTCGGCGGCGCCGCGCTTTTCGGCCGGCGCTTTGAAGTTCATCCCGCTGATCGACTGTTTGAGCTTTTCCGCGTCTTTGACGCCGAAGACGGCGACCGTCTTGTCGCCCTCGGCGTCGGCGTTGGCCGTCCAGATCTCGGGCTCGACCGCGCTCAGAAAGCCCTCCGCGTCCCTGATGCCGTAGGGTTCGAGCAGACTGTCGGAAAAGGCGAGGATGATCTTCCCGCTCAAAGGGTCGGCCGCCGTGTTCGGCCCGGCGGCGTTTTTGCCGGCGACGAGCAGCAGACTCCGCCACGCGATTTGCGGGTTCTGCAGATTGTAGCGCGTCGCCGAGTAAACGTCGGCCGGCAGATATTCGGCCGAATTCGCGGGCGCGGCCGCCGGGACGAGCGTTTCCTTGACGACGGCCGTCGTCTCGGGCGAGAGCGTGACCGCGTACCGGTCCTCGATTCCCTGCTCGGTCGCGGTCGCCGTCCAGGTCGCTTCCTTAACCGAGTTTCGCAGGACCTGCGGCAGCACGCGCGCGATGAAGCTGCGGCCCTGCTCGTCGTCGGTCGCGTCGAGCGCGGCCGAGACGCCGGCGAGATTGGCGAGCTGCGCGACGCCGTCGGGCGCGACATAGCCGAAGGCGAGCGCGTTCTTCGCCGCGCCGTCGCGCAGACGGGCGAGCGAATCGTTTTTGACGAGGCTGTCGGCCTCGCCGCGCGCGACCGCCAGCGTCCGTTCGAGCGCCGCTTCGTCGTTGCTGAAAAAGACGCGGCTGCCCGTCACGAAGGCAAACGCCCGGCGGCCGTCTTTGGCCGTCCAGACGAACGAGCGGCCGCCGTTTTTGTCGGCCTCGTCCAAAGTCACTTCGCCGCCGTAGGTCTCGTTGACGAATTCGCCGAGCTGATTTTCGGCGAATCGGAGCGCGTAGCGGTTCCAGGTGTGCGTGTCGGCGACGGCGACGAAGCGCGGCTTGAAATTGAGGATCGAGTTTTCCGCCGTGACCTGATTTTCCGAAGCCTCGAAACCGGTCACCGCGACCGCCGTCTGCACGCCTTTGAGCGCCGAAAAATCGGGCTGCTGTTTGGCGGCGTCGCGAAAGGCCCGGGCGTCGGTCAAAGTCGTCAGAGCCTGACCGAGGTCCGGCGTTTCGAGATAGACGAGCGTGTCGGCCGGAACGAGCGTGCGGAGATCGGTCGGTTTGGAACCGCAGGCCGCGAACATTAATATTAACGCTAAGACGCAGAGGCGCAGAGGCGCAAAGTTTTTTGTTGATAAAACTTTGCGGCCTTGCGTCTGAGCGTCCCGGCGTTGAAAAACTTGTGATACCATTGCTTTAGTTATGAATAAGATTTTCGCAGATAATATTTTACAAGGTAAAGTTGCGTTTGTAACCGGCGGCGCGACCGGAATCACCGGCGGCGTCGCGCGGGCGTTCGCGCGGGCCGGCGCGCGGCTCGCGATCACGTCGCGCAAAGAAGACAATCTGATCGCGCAGAAACAGTTTATCGAGGAAGCGGGCGGCGAATGCTTCGCGGTCGCGGCGGACGTCCGCGATTACGCGGCGGTCGAAAAGGCGATTGCCGAAACGGCCGCGCATTACGGCCGGATCGACATCGTCGTCAACGGCGCGGCCGGCAATTTTCTGTGCAAGGCGAACGAGCTGTCGGCGAACGGCTTCGGGACGGTCGTCGACATCGACACGAAAGGCACCTTCAACGTCTGCCGCGCGGCCTTCGACGAGCTCAAAAAATCACGCGGCCAGATCCTCAACATCTCGGCGACGCTCCATTACCTCGCGACGCCGATGCAGATCCACGTCTCGGCCGCGAAGGCCGGCGTCGACGCGATCACGCGCAACCTGTCGGTCGAATGGGGCCGCTACGGCATCCGCGTCAACGGCATCGCGCCGGGCCCGATCGAGGACACCGAGGGAATGAAGCGGCTGCTGATGCCGGAGCTGCGCGACAAGCTGACGAAACGGATCCCGCTCCAGAGATTCGGCAAAATCGAGGACATCGAAAACGCCGCGCTCTTTCTCGCCTCGGACGCCGCCGCTTACATCAACGGCGTCACGCTCGTCGTCGACGGCGGCCAATGGCTCCTCGGCACCAGCCTCGGATAGGGGATTTCGGATTTCGGATTTCGGATTTCGGATTTGTTTCTAATCGGAAGCCTTTCGGTTAAATCGAAGCTGTTAAATTCAGACCAATCCGAAATCCGAAATCCGAAATCCGAAATCCGAAATCAGCTTGTTGCTTGATTTTTTGCGGCTTCGTCGCCGAGGACGGCGCGCAGGATCAGCAGTTTCGCGAGAATCCGGACTTCGGTGCGGTCGAAGCGGTTGGCGAGCGCCTTGGTTTTGTCGAAATCGGCGATCGCGAGCGCGCGGATCGGGCCGTTGGCGATGCCGAGCTCGCGCGTCAGGCCGTTGACCATCGAGCCGCCGAGCGCGCCGAGCTGGACTTCGCCGTCCTCGATCATCTCGCCCGACTCGTCCATAAATTCGCCGACCTTGATAAAGGCCGTCAGCGTGTCGTTGAGCCGGAACAGCGCGTCGTCGAGAATCGGAAAGGCCTTTTCGGGATCGGCCTGCGCGTAGCCGCTCGCGAGAAACCAGATTTCCATAAAATCGCGATAGCTTTTCGGGGCCGGATTGACGAGCCGTTCGGCGTCCCGCATTATCTCGGCGGCCAGCTCTTTGTCGCCGGCGGCGGCGACCTGCGAGGCGATCATACTGAGCGCCATAATCTTTTCCTGCTTATTTCCGAGCCCGGCAATGATCTTGCGCGCGTCGGCGACGATCTTGTCGCGCTCTTCTTTCGGCAGCTCCTTCGACGAAAGCTTTTGGAGCTTTTCCATCGTGTCGGCCTGTTCTTTTCGCGTGTCGACCGGGACCTTCCCGTCGACCGGCGGCGCAACGGCCTCGATCGAGGGAGCCGAAGTGACCGTTTCGTTGTTGACGGTCGTCGCGGCGGCTTTCGTTTTGATCGCGAACTTAGTGCGGATCTGCGCCGCGCGCGACGGGCTGAAACGCTCGATCGAACCGATGAACGACACGCCGTCGATCGAGCCGGCTTCCTGCGCGAGCACGAACTGGGCGAGCGTCTCCGACAGGTCGCGCAGATCCGCTTCGGCGAACATCGGCCGTTTCCCGCTTTTTTTCGCCGTTTCGAGGCCGGCCGCGCCTTCCTGCAAAACCGAAACGATCGTGTAGGCAGTTTCCGACGTGAGTTTGTCGGCCCGCAGTTTTTTGACGATCTCGACGCCGAATTCCGCGCCCTTGTCGGCGTCTTTGGCGTAGATCGTCCGGAGCAGCTCGAGATGCGACCAGTTGACGCCTTTGGCCAGCGTCCGGCGGCCGAAATCGGCGGCTTTGGCCGGTTCTTTGGCGGCGATCAGCTTCATCAGCTGGATCTCGAAATAGGAATCGCGCTGATCGATCTGCTCGCGAAATTCGGCGTTCGAAACGAGGCTCAGCGTGTCGTAATAAAAATTATAGGCGAGCGTCGGATCGTGTTCGGCGAGGCTCAGCGCGATCTGCTGGCGGACGCCGAGCGCCTTGATGAATTTCCGCATCACCCGCGATTTCTCGCTCTCGTCGACGCCGGAGCCGACGTCCGCCGGGACGGCGCCGAGCGCGGTCATCTGCGAATCGTATTCGGCGAGCAGCTGTTTGAAATCGTTGATCACCGTGAGATACATCGTCGCGGCTTCCTTTTCGTCGGAGAACCACATCAGGCCGGCGAGCTCGGACGAGAGGCTGATCCGGTTTTCGAGCGAGCGGAGCGTGCCGACCTCGCTGCCGGTTTCGCGCAGAAACTGGACGGCCTGTTTGCGCAGGTCGTCGGTCACGGTTTTCGGTTTCTCCGCGTCGGTCGTCTGGGCGAAGGCGATTTGAAGGCCGGTCAGCAATAAAATCAGGGGCAGTATTATTCGTCGAAACATTGGTTAATCATAGTCGGTCGCGCCGGATTAGTAAATAAAATTCTCTTTCCGGCGCGCCGGCCGCCGGGAATCCCGCCGGGACATCGTCTCTCATTTTGAAACGCGCGCCGAATTCATTTAACATTTAGACAGCTTTGGGTTTTCCGGCAAAACATCGGGCCGCCGGACGAAATCCGAAACCGCACTATTTCAATGAACGATTATTCGCCGAAAACTTTCGAAGAATTTCTCGCCGAGACCGAAAAAGGCAGCGTCGTGCCGGTCGTGCGGAGCGTTTTGGCCGATCTGCACACGCCGGTCGGCGCTTTTCTGCGCGTCGCGCAAAACGCCGAGCAGGCCTTTCTGCTCGAATCGATCGAGGGCGGCGAGCGGCTCGCGCGGTACTCGTTTCTCGCCGCCAACCCGTTTATGACGGTCCGCTCGCACAATTCGCAGACGATTCTCGAACGCGACGGCTCGCGGAAACTGTATCCCGACCGGACGCTGATCGAGTTTCTGCGCCGCCATTTCGCGCGCCACAAGCTCGCGCGGCGCGAAAAGCTGCCGCCGTTGTGCGGCGGCGCGGTCGGCTTTCTCGCCTACGACGCGGCGCGCTGGTTCGAAAAAGTGCTCGACGATCATCAGAACACCGACCGCGCCGACGCGATCTGGATGTTTTTCCGCAACATCCTCGTCTTCGACCGGCTCAAGCAGCGGATCGAGATCGTCGCGACCGTCTTCACGGACGAGGCCAAAGGCGACCAGACCAAACTGCGCGCGCTCTACGACGAGGCGGTCGCCGAAACGCTCCGGCTCGAAAAGATCCTCGAAGAAAGCTCGCTCCCGCAGATCGTCGCCGAGCGGCGGCCGAAGCCCGAATCGCAGCAGTTCACGTCGAACTGGAAAAAGGCCGATTTTCTGGCGGCGGTCGAAAAGATCAAGGATTACATCTACGCCGGCGACGCCTATCAGGTCGTCCTCTCGCAGAAATTCCGGCGGCCGACCTCGGCCGAGCCGATCAACATCTACCGCGCGCTGCGGACGACCAACCCGTCGCCGTATATGTTCTACATCAAGCTCGGGACGTCGACGCTGATCGGCGCGTCGCCCGAGATGCTCGTCAAATGCCACGGCCGCAAGCTCGAATACCGGCCGATCGCCGGCACGCGCAAACGCGGCGCGACCGAGCCCGAGGACTGGATGCTCGCCGAGGATCTGCGCTCGGACATCAAGGAGATTTCCGAACACGTGATGCTCGTCGATCTCGGCCGCAACGATCTCGGCCGGGTTTCCGAATACGGCTCGGTCGAGGTCGCCGAGCTGATGAAGATCGAAAAGTATTCGCACGTCCAGCATCTCGTGACGAGCCTCAAATCGCGGCTCAAGGACGGGCTCGACCGCTTCGACGCGCTCGGCGCGTGCTTTCCGGCCGGGACGGTGTCGGGCGCGCCGAAGGTTCGCGCGATGCAGATCATCGACGAATTGGAGCCGACGAAACGCGGCGTTTACGCGGGCGCGATCGGCTATATCGACTACGCCGAGAATCTCGACACCTGCATCGCGATCCGGACGATCCGGCTGAAGGACGGCGCGGCCTCGATCCAGGCCGGCGCCGGCATCGTCGCCGATTCGGTGCCCGAAAAAGAGTACGAGGAAACGATCAACAAGGCCCGGGCGCTTGTCCGGGCGATCGAGATGGCGGAGAAGTTCGACGATTAAAACCAACGGAGCGCGAGCCGCGCGCCGATCTTTCGAATAATTTTATGCTGCTGGTCATCGACAATTACGATTCTTTTACATACAACCTCGTCCAGTATCTGGGCGAGCTCGGCGCGGAGATGGAGGTGCGCCGCAACGACGAGGTGACGCTCGACGAGATCGAAAACGACCTGCGGCCCGCGCGGATCGTCGTCTCGCCGGGGCCGGGCACGCCCGACGACGCCGGCGTCTCGCTCCGGGTGATCGAAAAATTCGCCGGCCGGGTGCCGATTCTCGGCGTCTGTCTCGGTCATCAGGCGATCGGCCAGATCTTCGGCGGCAAGGTGATCCGCGCGCCCGAACCGGTGCACGGCAAGCCGGTCGAGATCTGCCACGACGAAAAAACGATCTTCGAGGGCCTGACCTATCGTTTTCGCGCCGCCCGCTATCACTCGCTCGTCGTCGAACGCGCGACGCTGCCGGACTGTCTCGAAATTTCGGCGACCTCGCCCGACGGGCTGATTATGGCGGTGCGTCATAAACAGCATAAAATCGAGGGCGTCCAGTTTCACCCCGAGTCGATTCTTACCAAAGAAGGCAAAAAACTCTTGCAAAACTTCCTTAATCTTTGAGATAGTAGAAATAGCCCTTTCGGGGCGATCTCGGATTTGGAATGTCGAATCTCAAACAAATCCGACATCCGACATCCGACCTCCCAAATCCGCTCGTTCCCCCTATTCACAATTATAATATGTTTATGTCCAAGACCCAGTGGCTTTATGCCGCGCCGCTTTCAGCGACCAACAGCAAAGCCGATACACCGCTTTTCCCGTATCTGAACCGCCTGATCCGCCGCGAGAATCTGGAAGTGGAAGAAGCCGCCGATTTTTTCCGGGCGCTGACGGACATCAACGCCAACCCGGCGCAGATCGCCGCCTGCCTGACCGCGCTGACCGCGAAGGGCGAAACCGCCGCCGAGCTCGCCGGGATGGCGCAGGTGATGCGCGCGCAGGCCATCAAGATCAAGTCGCGGCAGAAGAATTTCATCGACATTTCCGGCACCGGCTCGAGCATCGCGAAAACCTTCAACGTCTCGACCGCCGCCGCCTTCGTCGCCGCCGGCGCGGGCCTCGCCGTCGCCAAGCACGGCAGCCGCGCGGTGATGAGCGACACGGGCAGCGCCGACGTGCTCGCGCGGCTCGGCGTCAAGGTTTCGAGCGAGCCGGAAGTCGCGCAGACGAGCCTCAACGGGGCCGGCATCTGCTATATGTTCGCGCCGAAATTTCATCCTTCCCTGCGCCGCGTCGGCGACATCCGCCGCGCGCTCGGCATCCGGACGTCGCTGAACCTGCTCGGCGTGATGTCGAACCCGGCCGCCGCGCCGAAACAGCTGATCGGCGTCTGGCACCCGTCGCTGCTCGAACCGATGGCGCAGGCGATCGCCCTGCTCGGCACCGAGAAGACGTGGATCGTCCACGGCTCGGACGGGCTCGACGAGATCACGCTCGCCGACGAGACGTTCATCGCCGAGATCGCCGGCAACCGCGTCCGCGAATTCCGCGTCGCGCCCGAGGATTTCAAACTGCAGCGCGGCGAGATCGAGCATCTGAAGGTCGAAACGCCCGACGAGAGCGCGGCGATCATCCGCGAAGTCCTGAGCAGCAAGCGCCGCGACGAAGCGCGCTCGCTCGTCGTTTTGAACGCGGCGGCCGCGCTGATCATCGGCGGACTCGTCGAGGAACCGATCCAGGCCGCGCGGCTCGCCGAACAGTCGATCGACAGCGGTCAGGCGCAGAACAAGCTCGACCGGCTGGTTCAGACGACGAACAAGAAATAATCCGGCATTCGCGATTTGCGATTTGCGATTTGCGGTTTGCGATTGTAAGTTTTGTAAGAAGTCTTGAGTCTCGAGTCTTGAGTCTTGAGTCCGATTGACGGTGAAGATCGTCCGGTTGTCCGGCGACGGCAATGCTCGCCGCGCGCCGGGCTTATCGTGTTTTAGACTCAAGACTTAAGAGTCAAGACTCAAGATTTATGTTCTTTGAAAAATAAATCCGACAAAAATTCCGTATTCAGCCTGTGGAACAGGCGGCAGAGTTTAGCTACAGGCGCGAGCCTGTAGAAAGCGCACACCGATGAATTAAAGCCCCGAAGCGGGCGACAGAAAACGAGACGGCGCGGCCTCTGTCGCCCGCTGGCGGGCTTCGGAACATTATTGGACACCGACTACAGGCTCACGCCTGTAGCTATACTCTATCGCCCGTTTCACGGGCTTTGGTCGGATTTAATTTTCAAAAACCATAAGTCTTAAGTTTCAAGACTCAAAAATCAAAAACCGCAATGCCCTTGAGCTGGATCTACGGCAGCATCATCAATCTGCGCAACGCGCTTTACGAGCGCGGGCGGCTCGCTTCGCTGTCGCTCGGCGCGCCGGCGATCAGCGTCGGCAACATCACCGTCGGCGGGACGGGCAAGACGCCGATGGTCGCGTTCGTCGCCGAAACGCTCGCCGAAACGGGCGCGCGGGTTTGCGTGCTGACACGCGGTTACGGGCGCGAGAATCCGCGGGAACGGGTGCTCGTGTCCGACGGCGAAAAGATTCTGACCGATTATCGAAAGGCGGGCGACGAGCCGTTCGAGCTGGCCCGCCGGCTGCTCGGGAAAGCGCTCGTCGTCGCCGACGCCGACCGCGCGGCGGCCGGCCGCTGGGCCCGCGAAAAATTCGGCGTGACGGCGTTCGTGCTCGACGACGCTTTTCAGCACCGGCGCGCGCGGCGCGAGCTCGACATCGTCCTCGTCGACGCGACGAACCCGTTCGGCAACCGAAAAACGCTGCCGTTCGGCATTTTGCGCGAGCCGCTCGAAAATCTCCGCCGCGCCGGCCTGATCGTCGTCACCCGCGCCGACCTCGTCGACGAGGAAAAAATCGCGAATCTCAAAACCGAAATCTCGAAATACAACCCCGACCGCCCCGTCCTGACGGCCCGCAACGAACTCGCCGCCTTAACCGAAATCACCGAATTCGCCCGCTCCGGCAAACCGCCGGCCGCCGACCGCCGACCGCCGGCCGCCGACCGCGATCAGGCGTCGGCCGCCTTCTGCGCGCTCGGCAATCCCGACAATTTTTTCGAGCAGTTGAAACGCGAGGGCTTCGCTCTCAAAACGACGATAAAATTCCCCGATCATCATCGCTACGCCCGAACGGACATCGCGAAAATCGAAGCTGAAGCCCGCCGAACCGGCGCGCAAATCCTGCTGACGACCGCCAAAGACGCCGTCAAGCTCGCGGATTTCCCCTTCGAGCTTCCCTGCCGCGTCGTCGAAAGCCGCCTCGTCTTCGACGACGAAAAAAGCCTGCGAAAGCGGATTTCGATTTTCGAATTTCGAATTTCGGATTGATAGGGGATTTCGGATTTCGGATTTCGGATTTCGGATTTCGGATTTCGGATTTCGGATGTCGGATTTGTTTCTAATCGAAAGCCTTCGTAAAAACCGAATCCTTCGAATTCAGACCAATCCGAAATCCGAAATCCGAAATCCGAAATCCTACGAGTTTTGCGTTTGGCCGCTCGGCTCGGTGCGGGTCGTCGAGGGCGGCGTTTTCGGTTTGTCGTTCGGTTTCGGCGTCGCGGCCGGCGTTTTCGCGGGCGTCGTTTTGACGTCCGGCGTCGGCGAGGTCTGCGGCTTCGGCGTCTCGTTCGGCGCGGGCGTCGGCTGGACGTTGGCGTTGGCCGCGTTCTTCGGCGTCTTGCCGGGCGTCGGCTTGACGTTGGCGTTGGCGTTCGGCGTCGACGGGACGATCATAAAGACCGCGCCGTTGGCGTCCTGATAATAGGTCGGTTTGTCGTCCGGGTTGAACGGGCTGTTCGGGTTGTACGGGTCGATATACTGGCCGCCCTGCGGCACGTACTGCGGCGCGCCCGGCGGGACGCGGCCGGTCTGCCAGTAGGGGTTGCCGTCGGAGCCGAGCGTTTCCGGCACCTGCATCGTCGACATATTCGAATTCGACATCATCTCGGGCGAGATCGGGACGATCGTCGCCAGGCCCTGTTCGTTCATTCCGGTCGCCGGGTTGATCGGCTGAACGGGCTGCGCGTTGGTGTCGGACTGGAGCGTCGACGGGTTCGTCTGCTTGCTCGAAGTCGCCCAGATCAGCGCGATCGAGAGCAGCGAGATGCCGGCGAGGACGACGAACGCGGTCTTCCAGATGTTGTGCTTGCCGGCCGCGGCCTTGGCGGCGGCGGTGTCGTAATCGGCGAGCGTCCGGCCGACGTGGTTGAGATCGTCGATCAGTTCGGCGGCCGTCTGGTGCCGCATCTCGGGATTTTTCGCGAGCGCCTGCAGGACGAGCGGCTCGACCGTCGGCGGCAGATCCTGCCGGAACGCCGAAAGCGGCGGCGGCGGCTCCTGCGCGTGCTTCATCATCAGCTCGCTCGTGCTGTCGGCCCTGAACGGGACCTCGCCGGCGAGCATTTCATACATCATCACGCCGAGACTGTAGATGTCCGAGCGCTCGTCGGCGGTCGAAGCGTCGGCGCACTGCTCGGGCGAAAGATACTCGATCCGTTCGGGCGCGGCCTCGTCGTCGGGCGCTTCGTCGGTTTTGACGGTCCCGAGATCGAGCACCTTGACCGAATCGTCGAGCGTCAGCAGCACGTTTTCGGCGTTGAGACTGCGGTGAACGACGCCCTTGAAATGCGCGGCCGCGAGCGCGCCGGCGATCTGTTTGGTGACGCCGATCGTGCGTTCGGGCGTGAATTTCCCGTCGCGGACGATCGCGTCCCGGAGCGTTTCGCCCTCGGCGTCCTCGTAGACGATATAGACCGCGCCGTCGGCGTCCGAGCCGAAATCGAGGACGTTGAGGATGTTCGGATGCGAGATTTTCGAGATGCTCCGCGCCTCGGCCGAGAAGCGTTTGACGATGTTTTCGTCGACCGCGAGCGCCGGCGAAAGGATCTTGACGGCGACCGGTTTGTCCATCAGCAGATGCCGCCCGTGATAAACCTTGCCGAGATCGGTCTCGCGCATCACCGAATCGATCCGGTATTTTTCCGCCAGTGTTTTTCCGAGAAATATATCGTTCATCGCTTTTAATAACGCCCTGAAAATTATACAGGTTGCAAAATATGATTCAAACCGCGGACGGGCGGTTGCCATTTTTGACGCCGGAAAAAAGTGACGGCGGGCGAAGTTTCGGAAAACTTCGCCCGCCGGTTTGTTGTCGATTGCGGCCGATTACAATTTCGCGAAAACGATCACGAGGGCCAGCAGGACGAGCGACTCGATGAGCGCCAGACCGATAATCATCATCGTCTGAACGGTGCCGGCCGCGCCCGGGTTGCGGGCCGCGCCTTCGACCGCCGCCGCGCCGATTTTACCCTGTCCGAGACCGCCGAGACCGGCCGCCAGACCGAAGCCGAGACCGGCCGCGATCGCTTTGTAAGCCGCCACCGTCGATTCGTTGCCGCCGATGCCGCCGGCCGCCGCGCCGCCGGGCTGCGCCATCGCCGTCACCGCCAAAAGCGCGATCGCCAGAACCGCAAAGAAAACCACTTTAAATTTGTTCATTATTTTTATCTCCTAAATTTATTTTTTTATCGTCGAAGATTTTTTATTCGAACCCGTTTTCCAACCTGCGGCTTGCTTATGATTTCGCCTCACTTCCGGTATGCGCTCGATTTCTACTCTCGTTGGAGTCGAGGCTCCTGACGCGTGCGGGCATCTCCAGATATAAAATGCAGATTTTCAAACTCAAACAAAAACCTTCAAAAAACCTATTGTGATCTCGGATTTCGAAACCAATCCGAAATCCGAAATCCGAAATCCGAAATCGTTAGGCGTGCGCAAGCGCTTCGCCCGCGTCTTCCGCGTGCTCGTCGTCGTGGTGGCCGTGCTCGTGCGGCGCGTGCGAGACTTCGCTCAGATAGATCATCGAGAGCAGCGTAAAGACGAGCGTCTGAACGAGCGCGACGAAGACCGCGAGCGGCAAGAGCACGATCGGCACGAAAAACTGCGTGAACGGCGGAAACAGGCCCGAGATGATCGACGAGATCTGCTCGTCGGCAAACATATTCGCGAAGAGCCGGATGCCGAGCGTCGCCGGGCGGATCATATTACTGAACAGCTCGATCGCGAAGATCAGCGGCGTGATGATGAACATCATCACGAGCGGCAGGCGCGGGCCGGTGAAATGCGCGAGATGGTTGACGATGCCGTTTTCCGAGATGCCGACGTAGTTGTAGTAGACGAACGACGAGATGCCGAGCGCGAACGTCACCGAGACGTGCGCCGTCGGCGACATAAAGAGCGGGAACAGGCCCATCAGGTTCGAGATCAGGACGAGCGTCGCAAAGGTCGCGACGACCGGAAAATACTTGAAGCCGTGTTCGCCGATGACATTGACGACGAGATCCTTGATCGCCAGAATGCCGGCCTCGAGCGTCAGCTGGCCGGGTGTCGGATCGTCTTCGGACAACTTGCCCTTGAAGATCCAGATCAGGATCACGGTCAGGATGCAGGCGATCACGAACATGATCGTGTACCACGGAATCGCGGTTTCCGCCGTGTAGGGGCCGAAAACTTTTTCGGCCGTCGTGTTGACGCCGAGCGTCTTGAAAACGCGGTTCCAGGCCGGGATCGTGTATGTCTGCTCGAATTTCAGGACCGGTTCGCCCAGGTAATGGTTGATGAACTCGACGATCAACGGCGTATGATGTCCGCCTTCTGCTAATAAAAACATTGTTCTCTAAAAATCCTTATCTGTTAGAAAAGCTGTTAAATAAACGTATAAAACCTTCGATCACGATCGCCGCGGCAAAGCTCGCGAGTCCGATCAGAACGGCGACGATCGGGACGAGCTGCGTCAGGTAAACGACCGCGAGCGCCGCGCCGAGCGCCAGGTATCGCATAAAATACCGCGCCGTCAGAAACTGCGGCTTTTCGCCGGCGACCGCTTCGTCGAAAATGACCTTGAGCGAGCGTTTCAGCCAGTAATAATTGACGAGCGATAAAACGCCGCCGATCAAAACGCCGACGCCGAAGCCGACGGAAACGAAAACCGAGCACAGAATACTGCCGAAAAGCACCGCGCACGCCATCAGAATCAGGATTCTTTTGTGCGAAAGCGGCTGAACTTGTTGTTCGTCGATGCCCTGTTCGGATTTTTCGCTCATGGCGAAACAATGATTTTACAAAGGAAACGCCCAAATTTCAAAGCCGGCGACCGTTTTTGTGCATTTTTTCTCAAATCAGGGGAGTTTCGAGTCCCGACTCCTGAGTCTTGAGTCTTGAGTCTTGAGTCTTGAGTCTTGAGTCAAAGACCAAAGATCAAAGGTCGAAGATCGAAACAGGGACTCAAGACTCAAGACTCAAGACTCAAGACTTCCCTACTTTCTGAAAATCTGCGCGGTGATCCGGAAAAACTGGATAAAGCCGACGATGCCGCCGAGGACGATGCCGGTGACGATGCCCCACGGCGAGCTGCCGATCAGGAGATCGGCGAACCAGCCGAGAATCATCATAAAAACGACCGAGCCGAACAGGACGATCGCCGCCGAATAGGCGAGCCCGCTCTGGCGAATGGTTTCGGCCATCGACGGCGGCGGCTCGGCGTTGATCACGACCGGCACTAAGGATTCCTTTTCTTCGGCGGCCGGCGGTTCGGCGTCCGCGTGCGGTTCGGGCGGCGGAAGGGCCGTTTTTTCGAGATGGTGTATTTCGACGGCCGCCGACGCGGGGTCGGGCAGGTCGTCCGGCGCGAACGGAAAAGGGCCGAAATTTTCGGTTTCGTCGTCCAGATCTTCATAATCGGGATCCGAAATCGTCGCCGGCGGATCTTCGATGTTCGCGAACGGGTTGTCGGCCCAGTTATCGGGCGATTCCTCGACCTCGTCAGCCGCTTTCAAAAAGAACCGCGAGGTCGGCGGAATCTCGAAAACCGGCCGCGTTTCGGGCGCCGCCGCCGGTTCTTCGGCCGTCGCCGGCCCGGCAGCCGGCTCGCTCGCCGGCGGAGCCGCGACCGCCTCCTCGCCGGCCTCCTTCGGCAACGGCAGTTCTTCGTCCGCATTGAGCAAATTCTTGATCATTTTTCCAACTATCGTTTTCGTAAGCTATTTTATGCGAATTTCGCAAATAACGAAACAGGCGGCCCGAATTTCTCCGCCCCGCCCGTCGCCAAACCGCCCCTGCTCCCCAAAAACGTGCTCAAACGCACTTCGAATGAATGCGCCCAACCCCAGAATACCTTTACCACCCCAGAATATCCGCAATTGCTGCAAGGATTGACGGGGTCGGTAACAAAATTTTGGGAGTATGTGTTGGGACTTGTTCCGAATGAAGTAACGTTGTAAATTTGGAAAGTTCGGTAGGGCGAACCCTTCAAAAATTGCTTTTTCTATATCAACGCGTGTAAATCGCCTTTCAGAGATTCCGGTTTGTCTTTTATGTCAAACTTGGACTACACCTGGGCAATATCCTGTTGAGACTCCTTATGAAACCCTAAATGGTTGTACACTTTATACAATCGCCGAACAGAAGGAGCGGTAAATATGACATCATTTTCTGAAGGTGAACAATGGGTATTGGATCTCCCGTGGTATGCGGTAGATCTTGAGGGTAGGATTGGACATTTTACGACCGGAGGAGAGAAATTGTTTCCTCCGGTCGTGGCTGAATCCAGGGAAGATTGGGAAGTATTGAATAATTACTTCGAAAATTTACCGGCTATTCAAGAGGGGAATTATATAGTATGTCCTGATTTAAGGAATAAATTAGACAGCAGACTTGTTCCAAATATTTTTGGCTATATTAAGCCGTCGGCTGAAATGTCCGCAAGAGGACTGTTTGCTTATGATTCTCCTCCTGATGACAATGAAAGGTCATATATTCGTGTAACAATGCCAAAAAAAGAATTGAAGTTTGATGATTTACCAGAAGAAATTAAAAACATTTTACAAAATTTCAGATTAAGTGAAATTGACTTCACTCAAAACTCTCTCATATTAGATGAAATGGCCAATAAATGTAGCTGAGCGGGTCTGTCAAATTAGGCCTAACCTATTGCTAATCAATATGCTACGAGAATTTTGAGCCAACATAAATCGAGAAAGCGACTTTTTATACAATTTCCGTAAAATCCGGCTTTTCAATCAAAAGCTCCTAACCGACTCTACACAAAATCCGAAATCCGAAATCCGAAATCCGAAATCCAAAATCATTTCCCCGCGGTTTTCTCCTCGATCCCCTTGTTGTTGAGCACGCTCAGAATGTTTTTGACGAGCAGCTCGTTGCCGGTAAGACGGTTGTGCTCGTCGCACGAATCGGGCGCGACGTCAAGAATCACGCTCGAATCCGGGTTGACGAATTTGCCGAGCCGGAGCAGCGACGAGAGCAGCGACCGTTTCGGAACGACGCCGTCGCCCGGCGCGAGCAGGACCTTTGCGGTCTCCTCCTTCGTCACCTTCTCGCCGTTCGCCTTCGTGTAGGACGCCGCGCCGAACTCGGTCTTCCACTCGTCCTTGTCGCGGCGGACGATAAACCCGTCGACCGTTTCCCGGCATTCCGCGCCGAGATAATAGGTCGGCACCGGATTTTTGGCCCTCGGCGCGGCGTCGAGCGCCGCCTGAAACTCCCTGGCGCGAAGCAGCACGGCGCGGAAATAGGCCTTCGCGGCGAGCTGTTCGGCGGCCTCGAACTTCTTCCCGAAATCCTTGTCCTGATAACCGGCCCAGCCGTATTTCTCCCAGACTTCCGGGTCGAACAGATCGATTTTTATCGGTTTCAGATTCTCGTCGAAAGCGCGCACCGTGCCGGCGTGCGGCAGCAATTGATAAATCGACGGGATCGTGAAAAGATCGGCGCGGCCGAGGTTCTGCACGAACGGCAGGTTGATCTTGCCGCTGCCGAAAAGCGAAAACCCGTTGAGCAGCGAATCGAGCGCGCTCGTCGCGCCGGCGTTCGGCGTCGCGACGAGCGCGATGCTGTTGAAATACGCCGCGCCCTTCCACGTCGGCCGCGGGCTGCGCGCCGCGAGATCGGCCTTCCCGTACATCTCAGCGTAGCGCGCGATGAGCCCGCCCATCGAATGCGCGACGACGTTGAATTTCAGATCGGGCCGGTTGAGCCTTGCGCGCAGGGTGTCGAGCTTCTCGAGCAGCAGCTGCGCGTTTTCGACGTTGTCGAGCCGCCAGTCGTACGGGAAAACGTAAAAAGTGTCGGCGTCGCCGCCGGCCGGCGGATCGTCGATTTTGCCTTCGACGAAACCGTCGGCGATCAGCCCGTCGATCAGCTTCTGGTAGATCTGGATTTTCGGCGTCAGCTTGATGAGCTGGATTTCGCGGATGATGTCGCGCGGCACGAGATTGTCGCGGTTGGCCTTGAGATTCGGCGAAATCGGCAGCCGCAGATCGTCGTCCTTGGCGCGCTTGAGGTCGAACCAGACGGTGTCGCCGGTCGTTTTATTGACGAGCTCGGAACCGATCAGGCCGGGAATGATGATCACCGGCAGCCGTCCTTTGGCCGTATTTTTGACCTCGATCCGGCTTTCCCGCTCTTCTTGCTTTTCTTCCTTCTTCTGCTCCTTCTCGATCTTTTTGTCGCTCTGCGCGAGCGCCGCCGGCCCGCCGGCGAGCGTCAAAGCGACCAGCAGAGAGAGAAAGAAACCGTGCCATCCGATACTTTTCAACATAAACTTCCCCTTGTTCGATACGATACTATAAAAATCGCCAAAATCTAATTCAGAGAATCAGATGAAGACAATTTTTCCGCCGTTGCATCCTCTTTGTAAATGATTGTTTCGGAAGGCGATTTGAGCTCGTACCGGAGGCCGCGCCAGACGATCCGGCGCGAAACGAGAGCGCCGACGGCGTTGTAGAAAAACAGGGCCGGCGACAGGATCCAGAGCGTGTTCTGCGTGAAGAACTGGCGGCGCAGCGCCGATCCGTGATCTTTCAGGGCCAGCCGGACCGCCGCCCGCCGGAGCTCCGCTTTGCCGATGCTCAGAACGGCGTTGAGCAGCAGGACGACGGCCGAAAACCAGAAGACGAACGAGCCGGCCGGGTAGAAAAACAGGTTCAAAATGCCCCACAGCCAGACGAGGTTGAAAATCCCCGAGCCGACGAACGACATCTTCCACAGATGCGGCGCGTAGACGCGCGTGATCTTCATCTGCCGCGTCGTGAATTCGAGACATTCCCGCAGAGTGCAGTCCTCGACCGAGACGGCGAGCGCCGCCGGCACGAAATAAATCTCGAGCCCGGCCGCGCCGAGCGCGCGCGTGACGGCGAAATCGTCCGAGAGCGTCCCGCGCCACTGCGCGCGCATCCCGATCCCATCGAACGTCGCGCGCCGGAGCGCCGTCGAGCCGCCCCAGCAGAAATTTCTCTTCCGGTTCGGCCCGAGCGCCGAGGCGATCGAGGCGTTCCAGACCGACCGCAGCTCCGCCCCGGGGCCGAACGATTTCGCGATGAACCAGCGATAGCCGGTCGCCGCGCCGATCCGCTCGTCGCGCAGCGGCGCGGCGAGCGCGCGCAGCCAGTTTTCCGCCGGCCGCGCGTCGGAATCGACGAAGACGAAGATTTCCGATTCGTCCGCGGCGTGACCGACGGCCGCGCGCAGGTTGTGAACCTTCTGGCTCTCGTTCGTCGCCGGGCCGGCGACGACGAGCCGCGAGGCGACGACTCCCGAAAACCTTCGGCGCACTTTTTCGATCGTCTCGACCGCTTCGTCCCTCTCCGAATCGACGACGAAAACGATCTCGTAACGCGGAAAGTCCTGCCGGAACAGCGCCGCGAGATTTTCTTCGAGGCCGTCGTCGAGCCCGCGGCACGGCGCGAAGACGGTCGCGAACGGAGTGAAATCCGAACGCGGACGGGCGAGCTCGGCCCGGAAATAGGCGAGATAATCGAGACCGCCGCGAAACGATTTCCAGCTGAAATAGACGAGCACGGCGGCGCAGATGTAAAAGAGAAAAATCATTCGGCTCGGGACAGAAACGGCTTCAGGTTTTCGATCGTCCGGGCGGTCGCGCCGCGATTCCGGCGCATCACGTCGAGCGCGTTTCGCGACAGCGCGGCGCGTTTTTCCGGGTCTTTCAAAAGATCGGTGAAAACGCGCGCCAGTTCGCCCGCGATCGATTGTTCGTCGGTTTCCGGCAGTTGGATGAGGGCGTCGTGCTCTAAGAATTCACGGACCGCGGCCGCGAAGTTCATCGTGTAAAAGCCGGTCGCGATCGGCTTGCCGGCGACGGCCGGTTCGAGGATGCTCTGCCCGCCGTGCGGGATCAGGCTGCCGCCGACGAAGACGATCTCGGCGAGCGGGTAGACCGCGCGCAGCTCGCCGATCGAATCGAGCAAAATGATTTCGGCGCGCCGATCCTTTTCCGAAGCCGCGGCCGAGCGCCGGACCCATTCGAAACCGGTCTCGGCGATGAGGCCGGCGACCTCGTCGAAGCGTTCCGGGTGCCGCGGCACGAGCAGCAGGCGCGGCAGCCGTTCGAGCGAATCTTTCCAGAGCAGCTTGAAGGCTTCGAGCAGCCGGCGCTCCTCGGGCGCGTGCGTGCTCGCCGCGACGATCAGCGGCGCTTCCGGGGTGATGCCGAACCGCTCGCCGAGCGCCCCGGTCAGCGCGCCCGGTTCGAAGCTCTGGTCGAACTTGATGTTGCCGGTCACCTTGACCTTCGTCGGGTGCGCGCCGAGCGCCATCAGCCGTTTGGCGTCGGCGTTGCCCTGCATCAGCGCGAGATCGACGTAGGTCAGAACGCGGCGGATGAAATTCTTGATGTAGGAATAACGGCGGCACGAGCGTTCGGAGAGCCGGCCGTTGACGATCGCCGTCAGCGCCCCGCTCTTGTTCGCCTCGCGTAGAAAATTGAACCAGATCTCGGTCTCGACAAGCAGGATCGCCGCCGGCCGAAAATGCCGGAGCGCGCGGCGGACGCTGAATTTGAAATCGAACGGGAAATAAAAAACCGCGGCGGCCTTGTCCTTGAAAATCTCGCGGGCGAGCTCCTGCCCGGTTCGCGTCGTCGTCGAGACGATCAGCCGGCAGTCGGGAAAGCTTTTCAGTATTTCTTCGACGAGCGGCCGCGCGGCGTTGGTCTCGCCGACCGACACGCAGTGCAGCCAGACGACGCGGCGTCCGTCCGGCACGAACTCGGGCAGAACCCCGAGCCGCTGCCGAAAGCCCGCCGCGTATTTTTCGCGTTTCAGCAAAAAAATCGGCGTCATCAGAATGAAGCCGACCGTCAGAAGAAAACTGTAAAGCGTGTACATTGCGAGTGGAGAGTGGAGAGTGGAGAGTGGAGAGTCGAAGAATTGATTTTTAACTCTCCACTCTCCACTCTTTACTCGCTACTCTATTTGACGCGTTCCATATAGCGGGCTTCGGCCGGGTTGACGCGGATTTTTTCGCCTTCGACGATGAACGGCGGGACGTAGAGCGTGACGCCGTTTTCGAGCTTGGCGGGCTTGTTCGAGTTCGACGCGGTCGCGCCTTTCAGAACCGGCTCGGTCTCGACGACCGTCAGTTCCATCGACGGCGGCAGCGTGATGCCGATCGGCGTGCCTTCGTAAAATTCGACGTCGATCTTGAGGCCTTCGGTCAGCCACTGCGCGGCGTCGCCGAGCTCGTCGTCGGTCAGCGCGACCTGCTCGTAGGTTTCCGAGTTCATAAAATGATGATGCGAGCCGTCCGAGTAGAGATATTCCATCTTCTGCTGGTCGAGCCGGACGACCTCGAGCGAATCGGCCGAGCGAAAGCGATGCTCGAACGAGTTGCCGGTCAAAAGATTGCGGAGCCGCGTCTGGACCATCGCGCGCAGGTTGCCGGGCGTGTGATGCCGGAATTCCATCACCCTGACGGGCGTGCCCTCGAAAAGAATCACCATTCCTTTTCTGATTTCGTTTGCTGAAATTGCCATAAACTGTTTCTAAATCTCCGTATGCTAAAAATTTGTTATGATTGCAAAATTGATAGTTTAGTTTTTACGGGGCGATTTTGTCTAGCAGAGAAGTTTTGAGTCCCGTCTTCAGGCGGCTTTTTTCGTTGAAAGATGATTTACCTTTTCGAAAAAAAACGTTAAAAAACGGGACTCAAAACAATCAGTCGACACGGACTTTAAGACTGAAGCGGCCGCGCCACCGGTCGGCCTTCATACATTCGACGACCTCGATCCGGTAGTCGCCGGCGCGCGTCGGCGAGATTTCCTTGCGGTTGTTGCACGAAGCGTCGGAATCGCCGACGTATTCGCCGTTCGGAGCCTTGATCGAAACCGTCACGTAATGATTCGAATTCATCCTTCCGACCTGTTCGGTGCTCAAAGTCTGCCCGCGCCGGACGCGGATCACATAGACCTTGCGGTCCCGGTAGCCGCGCAGATTTCCCGATACGACCGTTTGTTTCGCGCCGCGTTTGAAAACGATCCGCTGCTGCGCCGAAACGCTCGCCGCGGCCGCCAGCAGCAGCGCGAAAACCGCGATCACCAATAATTTTGCTTTCATATTAAACCTCCTTCGCTACTTTTTCGGAGTGGTGTTCGCGGCCGGCGCGGCGTCCTTGTTGAACGGCAGCGGCGGCGGTTCTTCGCCCTCTTTCGGGTATTCCTTGTTCATACTCGAATAAATGCCGACGATCTGCTCGATCCATTTATTGGCTTCATCGTTCGTCGGATCGAGCTTCTGCGCGCGTCGGTAATCGCCGAGCGCCGAAGCGTACTGGCGGGCGTCGGTAAGCGCGAGCGCGCGGTTGACATAGGCCGTCGCAAGCGCTTTTTTCGTGCCCTCTTCCTTCGGCTTCGCCTTGTATTCCTTTTCGGCGGCGGCGATTTCGGTGTCGAACTTGCTCGTGTCGATCGGATTGCCGCCCTGCGTCCATTTCGATTTCGTGTCCGACCGCGGCGCCGTCTGCAGCTCGGCCGGATTGTCCTTCGAATGACTCGAAACCATCGTGTTACTCTGCGCGGTCGTCGCGTTCGCGTTCGTGGCCCCCGTCGGCTGGTTGGTCGTCGCCGCACCGCCGCAGGCCGAAAAAATCAATGCCGATAAACTTAAAATTACGATTTTTTTCATAGTGTTTGTTTGAAGATCTCCCTTAATTTTTCTCGATATACGGCCGCGCCTGCACGATGTAGACGCGCCCGTTCATAATCCCCCATTCGATGTCCTGTTCGACGTCGCCGCCGAAGACGCGGCGGATCGCGAGCGCGATCTTCGCGAGCGCGCGCGCCTGCAGATCGGTCAGGACGCGTTTCGTCTGTTTATTGACGCAGGTGTCCGGCGTCTCGACGAGCCCGCCGCCGGCGTCGAATTTGAGCGAATTTTCCTGCTGCGAAAGAGTCATCACCGCGACCGAATTCGACCGCGGATTGAACAGAATCTGCTCCGGAATGCCGTTGTTGTCCGGAATTTTCGAATTATGCCCGCAGACGGCGCTGATATAGACCGCGTTTTTGTTGAATTTGTCGAACGGGTCTTTCGAGATCATCACGCCGCCCTTTTCCATATCGACGCCGAGCTGAATGAGCGCCGACATATAGACCGAATCCTGATCGACGTAGTTGCGGACGCGCGCCTCGTAGGCCTCAAACTTCCAGAGCGACGCCCAGACCTTTTTGACGGCCTCGATCAAAGCGTCTTCCTGCGTCACGTTCGGCACGCTCGAATAAAGTCCCGCGCCCGAGAAATTCGGCAGATCCTCGGAATTCGACGAGCTGCGGACGAAGACCGGTTTTCCGCCGAGCTGCGTTTTCCATTTGGCGACGATCTCTTTTTTCAGGCCTTCGTCAAAAGCGCCTTTCTGAATTTTCGCGCGAAATTCTTCGAGCTTCTGCCGCCGGTAGCGCGGGTTGTGGACGAAGTCGTTGTCGTCCGTCAGATCGTCGATAACCTTGTCGAACCCGTTGTCCCTCATAAATTTGGCGTACCAGTAAAACGGCACGGTAAAGCCGTCCGGGACGGTGAAGCCGGGCGCTTTCGCGAACAGCATCTCGCCGAGATTCGCCGATTTCGAGCCGAACGCGAGACTGTCTTTTTTGCGCATCCGGCCGAGCGGCGTCAGGGTTTTGACTTTCAGATCGGCCGGCGCTTCGCGCGGCTGCTGGCATTTATCGGGATTTTGCCGGCAAAAATTGTCGATCGGCTTCGGATCTTTGATCGGCTTGATGCTGAAATCGGTCAGCGTCGCGTCGATCTCGACCCACCACGTGTCGTATTCCCGGTACAGTTTGTCGGCGTCTTTGACATAGACGTTCGGGATGTTCCAGCCCTTCGCGAGGATGTTGATGTGCGAGAGCGGCGTCGACGGTTTGGCGACGATGATCCCGCGGACCGGCGGCAGGCTGACCGGCAGCTCCTTCAAAATGATGATCTCGTTGTCGCCGATCTCGACCGTGTCGTCGAGCTTGTCGACGATATGCACGCGGCCGACGGTTTTGCCCGTGTTGAGCGCGAGATATTCCTGATTTTTGTTGAGCTCGTCCTGCGTCACGCGGTCGAGGCCGACGGTCGCCGCGACGTCTTCCTGACGGATCGAGTTCGGCTTGTAATAGACCTTCTCGAAAAAAGTCCGGTTGATCGTCTCGTCGGCGATCCGGAGATGCCCGGCGTTCGCGAGATCGCCTTCCCAGAGCTCCCACGTCCATTTTTCGACCGGCTTCTGCCACGCCACCGTGCCGACGATAAAGCGCCGGTCGTCCGTCGCGTAGACGGACTTGTAAATGTCCGTCCCGAACGCGACGAGCCGTTTGGCAAACAGAAAATCCTTGTGAAAGCGGAAAAGCTGCGAATTGACGTAGTAAATTTTGTTGCCGTCCCGGCGGTCGATGACGAACATCACGTGCGGCAGCGCGTAGGGCGTGCCCTGATGATAGACGCGCCCGATCAGGTCGAATTCGGCCGGCGATTCGATCCGCGGCAGCGAGTCCCGCTGCGTGTCCGGCTTTTTGTTCATCACGCCGGGCGGCTCGCTGAGCGGCGACGGCTTGCGCGACAGCTGGCCCGCGGCCGGCGCGCCGCCGAGCACGAGCGTCAGGATCGACAAACACGTCAGCTTCAGGAAATTGCTCATAAGTTTCAGACCGAACGGCGCGAACCAGTTCGCGCCGCCGGACTCGATTTCGCGATTTTTTTCGAAGCCGGCTATTTTTTGGCTTCGATGTACGGCCGCGACTGCACGATGTAGATCCGGCCGTTCATAATTCCCCATTCGATGTCCTGCTCGACGCCGCCGAACATCTTCTTGATCTGACCGGCGACCTTGACGAGACTGCGCGCGACCGCGTCGCTCAGGACCCGCCGCTTGTTGGTGAACGGCACTTCCTTGAGCCCGCCGTTTGCGTCCGGGACGAACATCGTCTCCTGATCCGACCGCGTCAATACCTGCACGGAGTTGGATTTCGGCGAGAACAGGATCTGTTCGGGAATCGATTTTTTCTCGCTCGTCACGCCGACGTTATGGCCCCACGTCGCGCTGATATAGACCGCGCCCTTGTTTTCGCGGTCGTACGGGTCCTTGGTGATCATCACGCCGCCGTTGTCCATCCTGACGCCGATCTGGACGAGCACCGCCATATAGGTCTCGGAATGCTCGACGAAGTTGCGCTCGCGCGCCTCGTAGGCCTTGAAATTCCAGATCGAGGCCCAGACGGTCTTGACCGCCTCGACGATCCTGTCTTCCTCGGTGACGTTCTCGACGCTCGAATAAAGCCCCGCGCCGCTGAAGTTGCCGGTGTCCTCGGCGTTCGACGAGCTCCTGACGTAGATCGGCTTGCCGCCGAGCGCGGTCTTCCATTTCTCGATGATCGCGGCCTTTAATTTATCGTCGAACTTGCCCGCCAGAATCTTCGCGCGGAATTCTTCGAGCTTTTTCCGCCGGACGGACGGGTTATGGACGAAGTCGTTGTCGGCGTAGAGGTCTTCGAACATATCGAAAAAGCCGTTCGACTCCATAAACTCTTTATAATAAACGAACGGGATGCCGAAACCCTCGGGCACGTCAAAGCTTTTCGTCTTGTTCTGACTGATGACTTCGCCGAGATTCGCCGATTTCGAACCGTAGCTGATGCTGTCTTTTTTGCGCATTTCGGGCAGCAGCGCGAGCTTTCTGACGTTCAGGTCCGACGGCGGCGATTTGAGCTTGTCGCGGCTGTAGATCGGCGTGATTTCCGGCCTCGTGTTCAGACATTCCTTGGTGTTGCACGGTTCAAGCTTGTAGTCGGTCAGCTTGGTTTCGAGCACGAACCAGCTGCCGTCGTATTTGCGGAACAGTTCGTTGGCGTTCTTGATGTAGGCGTTCGGGACGTTCCAGCCCTTGGCGAGCAGGTTGACGTGCGAGAGCGGCGACGACGGCTTCGAGACGATGATGCCGGCGACCGGCGGCAGATCGAGCGGCAGCTCGTTGAGGACGACGATCTCGTTGTAGCCGATCTCGACCGTGTCGTCGAGCTTGTCGATGACGTGGATCCGGCCGACGGTTTTGGCCGTGTTGAGCGCGAGATATTCCTGATTTTTCGAGATCTCGTCGGCCGAGATCTTCGCGATCTTGAGCTCGGCCGATTCGTCCTCCTGCCGGATCGAGTTCGGCTTGAAGGCGACTTCTTTGAAAAACGCCTTGTTGATCGCGTCGTAGGTCAGCTTGATCAGATCGGTCTTGATCAGATCGCCTTCCCAAAACTCGAACGTGTATTTCTGGACCGGGATCTGCCACGCGATCGTCCCGACGATCAAACGGCGCTTGTCGTTGATATAAACTTCCTTGAAAAAATCCTCGCCGCGTTTGAGCGAGAGATAGAGCGCGTTGGCGAAATCCTGATGAAACCGGTATTTTTTCGAATTGACGAAATAGACCTTGTTGTTGTCCTTGCGGTCGATGATGAACATCGCGTGCGGCAGCGCGTAGGGCGTTTTCGCGTTGTAGACGCGGGCCATCGCGTCGAAATCGGCCGCCGAGCGGATCGTGTTCAGATACCGCTTGCCGTTGTCGTCGACCATTCCCTCGCGACCGTTTTTCGAAGGCGACGGCTTGCGCGACATCTGCCCGAAAACAAACGACTGGCCGACCGCAAGCGTCAGCAGCAGCAAACAGAGAGCTCTTAAAACAGGTATTCTCGTCATAATATTTTTCTCAAACCGTCATCGCCTAAAAAGCTGCGGCCAACTTTCCGCAGCCCCGAACAATTCCGCTAAAAACCAAAACCCACTCGTCCAAAAACCAATCCGCAATCCGAAATCCCTACGCTTTCTTTTGATTCGCCTTATACAAAAAACGTTTGCGGAGCGCGTTGGTGGCGACGCGATTTTCGAGATGGACTTCGAGATCGGTGATCAGCCCGTCGTGCAGATCGTAGATCCAGCCGTGCACGCGCAGCGGCTGGCCGCGCTCCCACGCATCCTGCACGATCGTCGTCTCGCCGACGTTCAGAACCTGCTCGACGACGTTCAGTTCGCAGAGCCG
>JAFDVJ010000043.1:17623-37060 GCA_018269075.1 Acidobacteriota bacterium | reverse complement strand
GTCGATCTCGTCGATGTAGATGATCCCGTGCTGCGCGCGTTCGACGTCGCCGCCGGCCGACTGCAGCAGCCGAAGCAGGATCGTCTCGACGTCCTCGCCGACGTAGCCAGCCTCGGTCAGGCTCGTCGCGTCGACGATGCAGAACGGCACGCTCAGCACCCGCGCGAGCGTCTGCGCGAGCAGCGTCTTGCCGGTGCCGGTCGGCCCGATCAGCAGGATGTTCGATTTCTGAAGCTCGACGTCGGTCCGGCGCTTGGCGAGCTCGATCCGTTTGTAATGCTGGTAGACGGCGACCGAAAGCCTTTTTTTCGTTTCGTCCTGCCCGATCACGTATTCGTCCAAAAACGACTTGATTTCCTGCGGCTTCGGCAGCGCCGTCCGGACGGACGCGTTTTCGGCCTGTTCGTCGTCATTGATGATCTCGTTGCAGATGTCGATACATTCGTTGCAAATGTAAACGCTCGGTCCGGCGATCAATTTCTTGACTTCATTCTGCGATTTCCCGCAAAACGAACAACGTAAAATTTCTTCGGGTCGTCTGATCATAAAAAAGTCGAGAGTCGAGAGTCGAGAGTCGAGAGCAGGTCGTTTTGACTCTGGACTCTCGACTCCCGACTGGCGACTTACTTGTCCCTGTGTTCGATTACCTCGTCGATCAGGCCGTATTCCTTGGCCTGGATCGGCGACAGGATGCGATCGCGTTCGACGTCTTTTTCGACCTGGTCGAACGGCATCCCCGAGTGGAACGAAAGGATGCGGCTCGTCATCTCGCGCATCCGGAGAATCTCTTCGGCCATAATCCGGACGTCGGTCGCCTGGCCCTGCGCGCCGCCCGACGGCTGGTGAATGAGAATCCGCGAATGCGGGAGCGCAAAGCGCTTGCCCTTCGCGCCGGCCGTCAGCAGAAGCGCGCCCATCGAGGCGCACTGGCCGACGCAGATCGTCGTCACGTCGTTCTTGATGAACTGCATCGTGTCGTAGATCGCCATTCCGGCCGTGATCGAGCCGCCCGGCGAGTTGATGTACAGGTTGATGTCGCGTTCGGGATCCTCGGCTTCAAGAAAAAGAAGCTGCGCGACGATCAGATTGGCAACCGTATCGTCGATCGGCGTTCCGATGAAGATAATGCTGTCTTTCAAAAGTCTTGAGTAAATGTCGAATGCCCGTTCGCCCCGCGAAGTTTGTTCGACCACCATTGGAACTAACATATTTTTTCTCTCTTTCTCTTAAATCAAAGATTTGAAGCAACAGGTTTAAGAACTGGTTTAATTTTCAGAAGATAAGTTATTGAAATAATAGCTGAACGGCTACCAGAAAAGATTTTACAACTTATCCGTCGAAATGCAAATCCCCGAACCTGTTTGCTTCGCCTCCTCCTATTTGTCCTTTTTCGCCGGTTTCTTCTTCGGCTTGTCCTCGTTTTCGCCGTTTTCGGCCTTCGCTTTTTTGGTCCTGGCCTTCGGCTTTTCCGCTTCGTCGGCGGCGGTTTCCTCGGCCGTCGCCGGTTCGTCGGCCGCTTCCGGTTCATCGGCCGCTGCCGCGGCTTCGGCCGTTTTCTGCGCCGGATCGATCCATTCGCCGTCGGTCACCGAGGCGTGCTTGAAGATCGCCTCGACCGCCTTGCGCGTCCGGAGATTGTTGGCGATGTTCGCTTCCCCGTTCTGCTGGCCGGCGAGCGACTGCCGGATCGTTTCGACCGGCACGCTGTAATAATCGGCCATCATCTGGATCTCGTTGTCGATTTCCTCGGCCGAAACCTCGACGCCCTCGAGCTCGGCGATTCTTTCGAGCAGGAGCGCGCCGCGGACGTCGCGCTCGGCCTGCGTCCGCATCTGGCTGTAGGCCATCTGGATGAAATCCTTGTCGACCTTGTTCAGATCGACGCCGCGCTGCTGCATATCGGCCGCGAAATTGTTGAGCAGATTGCGGGCCTGCGCGTCGATCAGCGCGTTCGGGATCTCGAAATCGTGTTTCGCGATGAGCTGCGAAACGAGCTCGTTGCGAACGGCCGCGTCGGCGTCCGATTCGGTGACTTTTTCGAGATCGCTGCCGAGCCGCGATCTGAGATCGGCGAGCGATTCATAGCCCTCGTCGAGGCTCTGCGCCCATTCGTCGTCGAGCTCCGGCATTTCGACGCGGCCGATCGATTTGACCTTCGCCTTGTAAGTCACCGTTTTGCCGGCGAGCGCGATCGACGAGAAATCTTCCGGATAGGTGACCGTGAATTCTTTTTCCTCGTCCTCTTCGAGCCCGGCGAGATTGTCGGTGAACGCCGGTTCGATATTGCCGTCGCCGAGCGTCAGTTCGAGATCGTCGGCCCTGATCGGTTCGGCCTCGGCGTCGTCGACGAAGACGCCTTCGAGATCGACGATCAGCGTGTCGCCGTTTTCCGACTTGCGACCCTCGACCGGCATCAGCGTCGCGCCCTGCTGGCGGCGCTGATCGATGATCCGGTTCATCTCGCCCTCGGGCACCGGCCGGACGCGGCGCGTCACCTCGAAGCCCTTGTAATCGGGCGTCGGAATTTCCGGCATCACCTCGACGTGGACGTGGAGCGCGAGCGGCGCCGAACCGTTCAGTTTGAGGTTGTCGTAATTGTCGAAATGCAGCTGCGGCTCGCTGAGCGGGTTCAGCTCGTGCTCCTCGATCGCCTGCTGAACCTTGTCCGGCAGCAGCTCGCGGAGAACCTCGTTCTGGATCTCTTCCTTGTAGCGCAGACGAATCACGTCGACCGGCGCGAGGCCCTTGCGAAAACCCGGCACGCTGGCGTTTTTCGCGTATTTCTTGCTGACTTTGTTATAAACTTCCCGAACGGCATCGGCTTCGATCTCGATATGGATCTCGCGCTGCGTCGGCGATATCTCTTTTAATTCAGTTTTCATCTGATAATTTTAAGGCTCATCAAAAACAGCCCGACGAGCAAACCTTGAATATTCTGTTAATAAATTGGTGTCTTCTGGTGCTGAGAGCGAGACTCGAACTCGCACGCCTTACGGCACTGGCTCCTAAGACCAGCGCGGCTACCAATTACGCCATCTCAGCCCGTTTTTTCGCTTAAAACAAGCAAGTTTGAATTTATCGTTTTTGGCAACGAAAGTCTAGCGAGGCGTTTTTTGCGGAAGGCTATTTGGGCAGATATTTGCGCTTGTATTCCTCCAGCTGGCGGTCGGTTTCCTCGAGATCGGCGATCGCGACCGGCGTTTTCTCCTCAAGCCGCGGCGTTTCGCGGTCTTTGGCGAAAAACAAACGGTAGCCGCCGTAACCGATGGCCGCGATCAGGCCGATCTTCAAAGCCAGCCAGAGCAGCGCCGCGACGACGCCGAAAAGCCACATTCCGACCATCACGAGCGCGATCGCGCCGATCACGATTAAGATGATTTTGATCGTATCCATATCCCGTAAAACCTCTGAGATCGATTATACCAGAATTTCGGTCATTTGAGCTTTTCGATTTCCTCGTCGGAAAGCTCGCCGATCCCGAACAGCGCGCCGGTCCGATCGTCGGTGATGATGAGGAACGTCTCGTTGCGCTCGCCGCGCTCGAATTTCGATTTGTAGGCGAGATCGACCTGCCGCTCGTTGGCGCCGACGACCGTCACTTTCGAGAAGACGAGCTCGCCGCTGACGAATTTGCCGTAACGGTCGAAAGTCTGGGCGAGCGCCGCGCCGAGCGCCTCCTTGCTTTTCGTCCGCTTTGCTTCCGGGTGCGCGGTGTTGAAGATCTCCTCGTAATTCCGGTCGTTGTAAAGCCGGTGGTAGTCGTCGACGACGCTGCCGGCCAATTTCTTATCGTTGTCGAAATAGCCCGCCTTAAAGGTCAGACAGGCGGTCGAAAGCAGGCCGAGGGCCGCCACCATCAGGATCGGTGAATATCTGTGTATAAATTTTTTCATCCCAAGGTTTTATAAACCACTTTTCTCCCGATTTACAACGGGGAGCTTTCATTTTTCGGTTCTTTTTTACGTGAAATGGCGGCGCATCGGCGATCGCCGCCGCGACTGACACGGGCGCGGCTGAGCCGGATTTCCCTTCGATGACACAATTACTTTTTCAGTCCCCAAAACAAAGGTCAATGAACACCCAACTGCGTCTCCGCCCCGCGTACATTCGTCCCCGCCCTGTTAACATTCGCAACCGCCCTGTCAACATTCGTCTCCGCCCCGCGTACATTCGTCTCCGCCCCGCGTACATACGCAACCGCCCACCTTACATTCGTCTCCGCCCACCTTACATTCGTCTCCGCCCACCTTTCACACGCAACCGCCCCGCGTACATACGCACCCGCCCCGCGTACATACGCAACCGCCCCGACCATCACGATCGATGACGGCCCGACAAAAAGCCGGCCGCCGCAAAATTTTGCGGCGGCCGGCTTCTTTTTTCCCCGGCCCGGTCGTTTCGACTTCCGGCAAGCCTTCATTGACGGGGGCAAACCGGACCTGAGGAAAATTCGTTTAACGGGTTCAGGCTATTTCGTCAGATGTTTGCGCCTGAATTCGCGGAACGCGCGATCCGCGCTGTCGAGTCCCGGGAGCGCAAAAGACGATTTATCTTCGAGCAGGAGCGAGTCTTTTTTCCGCGTCAGCACCTTGTAGCCGACATAGCCGGTCAGACCGAGCACGGCGATCCAGAACAGGTACCAGAGCGCGTGATAAACGAACGCGATGATCGGAAAGGCGAGCATTCCGAGCAGAATCAAACCGAAGCCGACCAGCAATATTTTGATTATTTTCATCTCTTTAAACTCCTTTTTTTTTCAGAATCGGGCGATTTCGCAAAATCGAACCAAAGTCGTTATAATGCAACCTGCATTGGATAACGAATTTTCAGAGGATAAAGTTTTGACTTTTCAAGCAGTAAATCTCCGGCAGGTGGCCGACCGTCTGAAGGCCGATTTTTCGGGCGACGAATCGATCGTCGTGACCAACGTCACGCACGATTCCAGACAGGCGCACGCGGGCGCGCTCTTCGCGGCGATCCGCGGGCTGACGATGGACGGGCACCGCTTCGTCGACGACGTGATGCGGCGCGGCGCGGCCGGCATCATTTCGGAACTGGACCGGCCCGCGAATTTCGAGGGCGCGTGGCTCAAGGTCGCCGACGCCCGCGCCGCGCTCGCCGAGGCCGCGTCGGTCGTTTACGGCAACCCGTCGCACGAACTCAAACTCGTCGGCATCACCGGCACCAACGGGAAAACGACGACGACCTATCTCTGTTTCGCGCTCGCCGAAGCGAACGGCGAAAAGGCCGCGATGCTGACGACCGTCGAATACCGGATCGGCGACAAGTCCGAAGAGGCCGTCCGGACGACGCCCGAGGCTTCGGACACGAACAAATTCCTCCGCGAAGCGGTCGATTCGGGCTGCCCGACCGCCGTCATGGAAACCTCGTCGCAGGCGATCGATCTCCATCGCTGCGACGGGCTCCGCTTCAGGGTCGGCATCTTCACGAACCTGACGCGCGACCATCTCGATTACCATCTGACGATGGAAAACTATTTTCTCGCCAAAAAGAAGCTCTTCGACGGCGGCCTCGGCGAAGCGCCCGGCTCGTCGGTCATCAACATCGACGACGAATGGGGCAAAAAGCTCGCCGACGAGCTCCGCGCGAACGGGCAGCGCGTCCTGACCTTCGCGCAGAACAATCCCGCCGACCTGACGGCCGAAAACATCGAGGTTTCGCTGGTGCGCGGCACGAGTTATCTCCTGAAAACGCCGATTGGCGAACGAACGATCAACTCGCCGCTCGTCGGCCGGCCGCACGTTTACAATATGCTCGCGGCGACGGCGGCGTCGCTCGAACTCGGCTTCGATCTCGACCGGATCGCGGCCGGACTCGAAACCTGCGTCGGCGCGCCCGGCCGTTTCGAACGCGTTCCGCACGACGGCGATTTCGCGGTCGTCGTCGATTACGCGCATTCCGACGACGCGCTGTTGAATACATTGAAGACCGCGCGCGATCTGACCAAGGGCCGGATCATCACCGTCTTCGGATGCGGCGGCGACCGCGACAAGACCAAACGCGTGCCGATGGGCGAAGTCGCCGGCCGCCACAGCGATCTCGTGATCGTCACGAGCGACAACCCGCGCACCGAAAACCCGCTCGAGATCATCGAGCAGATCGAGGTCGGTCTGAAAAACACGAGCTGCCCGTATCTCTCGATCTCCGATCGCCGCGAAGCGATTCATCAGGCGATCGCCAAGGCCAAGCCCGAAGACGTCGTGATCATCGCCGGCAAGGGTCACGAAACCTACCAGATCGTCGGCAGCGAGAAATATCACTTCGACGACCGCGAAATCGCCCGCGAAGCCCTCGCCAAACTAGCCGAAGATTGATCCCGTCAAAAAAACAAAAAAGAGCCCGGGCCGACGCGATCGTCCGCCCGGGCTCCTGACATCTTGAAATAAAACTCTTCCCCCCGCGCTATCAAACCCGGTTGGCTGGCTTTACAGCAAAGTGATATAACTGATTGATAAAAGCGGCGATTCCGCTCGCGTTCGTTTTTTTGTTCTTCCACGAAAAACACTTAATACACTAAATTTCTTTCGTGTTTTTGGTGTTTTTCGTGGATAGTTTAAAACCACATACGGGTTTAACGTTCGTTATTCCAACAGTTTTTGTCACTGATTATTCTTCTTCCGTAAACACCGAATTTCTTCTTTTTTTATTGACGGAAAACCATTTCACAAAAACAGCAGGTTTCCATTACGAACCCAATCAGAAATCCGAAATCAGAAATCCGAATTCCTACCTGAGCGTGTCGATCAGCTTCGACAGAAAGCCTTTTTGGGCGACGCTCATTTCGATGTACCGGACGCCGAAGCCGATCTCGTAAATATGATTGACGACCGTCCCGAGGAGCTGGACCTTCATCCCGTCGCTCAGCGGAAAAAACAATTTCACGCGGTCGCCGTCCTCGACCTCGCCCGAACAGAGCACGAAACAGCCCTCGCGGCTGATGTCGTTGACCGTTCCCTTCTGACGGCCGGCATCGGCTTCCCAATCGATCTCGATATTTACGTTATAACGCGGCGAAACGCGTCGTTCACCGCCCGTTCTTCTGTCAATCATTGTCATTTTCCTTTACTTCAACTTCCTTCCCCGGATATTTCTTCGTCAAATAATAATAAACGGGTAATCCGAGCAAAATCAGGAAAATTCCGGCAATTGAAGGCGTGGAAAGAATGGTCCAGAGTTTATGGAGGACACCGGCATTAGTCATTTTACTCATTTTATCGACGGCCCCGGCATAATCCGTCGAAACCGTATTGTATAAAAGCCATCCCGCCGCGATCAGAAAAAAGATCGGTACGATCGGATACCCGAATGCCTTGTACGGCCGTTCGGCGTTCGGCATTTTCCGGCGAAACACGAAAATCGACGAGGTCACGAGCGCGTAAAAGATCCACGAGCCGAAGATCACGTAATCGGTCAGCGTGTCGAACGAGCCCGACAGCGCCAGCAGGATCGCCCACGCGCCCTGAAAGACCAATGCGTAAACCGGCACGCGCGTGCCTTCGGAAAGCCGCCCGAAGCTCTCGAACATCAACCCGTCCTTCGCCATCGCGTAGGGCACGCGCGCGCCGGTCAGGATCGAGGTATGGAGCGTCCCGATCGACGAGAGCATCAGCCCGACCGTAAAGAGCGCGACCGCGAAACCGGTCGCGAACGTCTTCAGATCGCCGCCGAAAAACCGCGAGACGACTTCCTTGGCGACCGACGAATCCTTCGACACGGACGCGATCGAGGTCGGATCGAGCACGTAAAAATAGGCGAAATGGACGAAGACGTAAAGGATGATGATGACGACCGTCCCGCCGATCAGCGCGATCGGGATATTGCGCTGCGGTTTGTCGATCTCGCCCGCGACGAGCGTCAGATTGTTCCAGCCGTCGTAGCCCCACAACGCGCCGAGCATCGCCGCGCCGAAGCCGCCGATGAAACTGTACGACGAAGAACCGAACCGGACCGCATCGTTGACGCTCTGGCACGCGCCGCCGGCTTCGGTCAGCCCGAAATGCTGAAACGTGCCGCCGGTCACCCAGATAAAAGCGCCGATCCCGACGAACGCGATCAACGCGACCTTGACGAACGTCAGCGCCGTCGCGATCCGCCCGCTCAAAGCCACCGACGCGCAGTTGATCGTCGTGAAAATCACGATCATCATCACGGCGATGATCTGGAGCGACGTCAGCTCGTACGGGTAGCCGAAAATGCTCGTCTTAACCAAAGTCTGTTTCAAAGAGCCGTCGAGAAAATCGTTCAGACCGATCGCGAAGACGACCGCGACCGACGCCTGCGCGCCGGTCTTGCCGACGAAGATCAGCATCCATCCGTAAAGAAAGCTCGAAACGCGGCCGTAGGCGTCGCGCAAAAACACGTATTCGCCGCCCGCTTCGGGTTTCATCGCCGACAGCTCCGCGTAGGTCAGCGCGCCCGCGAGACTTAAAATGCCGGCGGCGATCCACGCGATCAGGACCCATTTCGGGCTCCCGACGTTGCACGTCATCACGCGCGCCTTGAGAAAAACGCCCGTGCCGATGACGTTGCCGATGATGATTGATACCGCCGCCAGCAGTCCGAGCCCGCGAACCAGCGTAATTGTCTGTTTTTGCATATTTTTTTCGACGGAAGAGTTCAGTTCGCGGAAAAGATTTTTGTTGTCTTTTCCGCTTTATCTAAATTATAATTGCATATGCCCGGGAAAAATCTCCGGCCCGGCAATCCCTTTATCACCAAACGTTTCGGCGATTACCACAAAACCCTTGAATCTTGGAAAATTATGTCTTATACGATCGTCCTGCTTGACGGAAAAGAGCTCCGCAATCTATCTCTCGAACAAATCAGAGAATTATTTTTCAAACGGCAGATAAATCAGGATTCGCTCGTCTGCTCGACCGATAATCCGCGCTGGCAGATGCTCCGGAAAGCGATCGACGTCAATAACTGGATCCCGCTCGCCGCCGCGCCCGTGCATCAGAATCCGCCGCCGCCCGCGGTCAATCCGTTCGATGCTCCGGCGGCGCCGGTTTACAATCCGCCGCCGCCCGTCTATCCGTCGAATCAGCTCAACCCGCCGCCGGCCAATCCCGGCCCGTATTACCAGAACGGTTATTCACAACATAATCAAAGCGAAACCTATTATCAAGCCGAAACCACGCAAACGAGTTACAACTTTCAAAATAATCCCGCCGAATTCGCGCCCTCGAAATATCAAAATCCGGCCAATCCCTTTCAAACGCCCGGCAATCCGGTCCCGCACCAGTCGAACCCGTTCCAGAACGGCCCCGCCGTTTATCAAACTCCGGCGAGCAATTTCAATCAAAGGGTGAACGACGGCATTCCGTCGGGCGAACGCAACGGTCTGCGGCCGGCGGCCGTGATGCTGATCGTCAACGCCGTCATCAACGTCCTCCTGATGGTTCTCGAAACCGTCGCCGCGAACGGCCCGACGGCCGTCAACGATAAACCCGCCAACGGCGTCGTCCGGCTCGGGGTTTCGCTCGTCATCGACATCCTGCTGGCGATCAAACTCTGGAAAAACGACGACGCCGAGACCGCCCGTAAATGGGTTCTCGCCCGGACCTATCTCGGTTTCCTCGTTTTCGGCGTGATCGTGCCCTTTACCCGGATTCCGACCGACGGCCTGATCGCCGGAACCGTCAATTTCATCGCTTATTTTCTGCTGCTCGTCAGCGTCCTGCTCGTCCTTCACGGCAAACGCGGCCCGTCGCCGGCGCGCGTGATGGCCGGCGTCGGGACGTTCGCGCTCTTTTTCCTCTTCAATTTCGGCGTCATCGCGCTGTCGGGGGTCGCGCTCGTCGCGCCGAATTTTTCGAAGTTCGAGCTCGCCGGCAAACAGATGGAAAAATACAAGATCGAGGGCACCGAATACGAGGATAAAACGACCGGCGCGAAGGTCGTCCTGCCCGAAGGCTGGTCGATGATCGATCTCAAGAACCCGCTGATCAATTCGCCGCAGGCGCGGATGATCGCGATCGACAAACAGGAAAAACGGCTGACGATGTTCGAAGTCGTCCCGGTGCCGGCCAATCTCGATATGAAACGCGCCGATTCCGCCTATATACTCGATCAGCTCGCCGACAACGTCGTCGCAGCCCTCAGGGAAGAGTCGCGCAACGCCGGCGGATTCGGCGAAAACTCGTTCCGCGAGATCACGCGGATGAACATCTTCATCGGCAAACACCCGGCGCGGCTGCTGATCTTCGAGAAGGTCGACGACGGCGAAAAGGTCCGCGGGCATCTGATCATCACATTCGACGAGCTGACGTTCTACGTGCTCCATTCGTGGTGCCCCGCCGCCGAATACGAGCAGGCGCGCAACGATTTCACGTTTTTCGAAAAGAATTTCACCGTCCCCGACAACATCAATTCGCCGTTCACGCAGTCGGCCGAAACCCGCAAGAACAAAACCGAAACGAAGAAAAACTATTAGGATTTCGGATTTCGGATTTCGGATTTCGGATTTTGTTCGAATCGCGTAGCGTATAATTTTCCATTTTCAATTATCCATTAATTCAGGGGTTGGAAGGCGTTTCGAACCCTTGTTTTGATGGATTATTGATTTCGGATAATTGGCTCTTTCCCGTCCGCGCAGTTTTACCGACGGTTCGGGGCGAACGCTTATGAACCGGGTTTGTGATATTATTTTCGCTTTGTGAAGATTGCGAAAAAAACTCTCGAATACCGGTTTTCGGCCGGCGAGCTGGTCGAAAAGCTGCTCGGTTTGTCCGCCGGGCGGCCGCTCTGTCTGCTCGACAGCGGCGGCGTCGGGCATCTCGGCTCGCATCTTTTGATCGGCGGGCTCGAACCGGTCGAGGTTCACGAAATCACCGACGAAGACCCCGATCAAACACTCCGTTTTCTGGACGCGAAGATCGAGGATTCCGGATTGTTCGCGATCTTTACGCTGGCCTACGAATTCGGGCTTAAGCTCGAACGGATCCGGCCGCGAAAAAAGAAACATTCGCATTACGAACCGGACGTTTTTCTCGCGCTTTACGACTGTCTCGTCGTCCACGACTACGATTCCGGCGAAACCTTTCTGACCGGCCGGCCCGAACGCTTCGCGGCGCTCGAAAAACTGCTGGCCGCCGCGTCCGTCCCGTCGTTCGGGCAAAAACCCGACAAAATCGAGTTCGCGTCGAATTTCACCGCCGCCGAATATCTCGAAAAAATCGAGGCCGTCCGGGAATTCATCCGGCGCGGCGACACCTATCAGACAAATCTGACGCGCCAGATTCGCGCGCGGCTTCCCCGTGATCTCGCGCCGCAGCGAATATTCCTCAATCTCCGAAAAAAACATCCCGCGCCGTTTTCCGCCTTTATCCAGCGTCCCGGCTCGACCGTCGTCTCCGCCTCGCCGGAAAGGTTTTTTAAAGTCCTCGGTCCTCAGTCTGAAGTCCTGAGTCCCGGTTCTCAAAACGGAAGTCCGGATCGTTCTTTGGGCGCTTCGAAATCCAACGACTCAAGACTCAGGACTCAAGACTCAAGACTCATCCAAACCTCCCCGATCAAGGGCACGCGGCCGCGCGGGCGTAATTTCGGGGAGGACGAACAATTGCGGCGCGAATTGCTCGGCTCCGCCAAAGACCGCGCCGAAAACGTGATGATCGTCGATCTTTTACGGAACGACCTCGGCCGGGTCTGCGAATTCGGCAGCGTCCGCGTCGAGAAGCTCTGCGATCTCGAAGAGCATCCGACGCTGTTTCATCTCGTCTCGACCGTCTCCGGCCGGCTCCGACCGCAAATTCGCTTTTCCGGGATCGTCCGCGCCGTTTTTCCGTGCGGTTCGATCACCGGCGCGCCGAAAATCCGGACGATGCGGATCATCGACGGGCTCGAAAACGCCGCCCGCGGCCTCTCGATGGGCGCGATCGGCTTTGCCGGCCCCGGAATCGCGGAAAACGGCGGTCGGATCGTCTGCGATCTGTCGGTCGCGATCCGGACGATGACCATCCGCGACGGCGAAGCGGTCTTCAACGTCGGCGGCGGCATCGTCATCGACAGCGACCCGGAAAAGGAATGGGAAGAAACCGAAGTCAAAGCCAAAGCCCTTTTCGCCGCGCTCGATTCCGAATAAAATTTCGCTGAAACCGACTCTTTGCACAGAGTCGTTCAGCACGGCCATTGACCGAACCGGCGACTCGTTCGTGAACTCATACCAGGTTGTCATAAAAACAGAGGAATTATCGACTTAACCGCCTTTGATCGAATGATCGTTCGAATGGCGAACGTTGGTTTAACTGTCCACGAAAGACACCAAAAACACTAAATGATTTCGTGTTTTTGGTGTTTTTGGCGGACAGTTAAACCAGCGAACGCATCCTGAAACCGCCTTTTTTCCCAACCGGTTTCGTCGCCGTCTTTACTGCAACCTGGTTTCAGAATCGTTAACCCGGCGACCGGCTTTTTTTGATCCGCCAAAAACTCCAAAAACACTAATTTTTTCCTGTCTTTTTTTATTTCTTCGTTGATCAATAAAACCGATCCGCTCTCGGGGTAAATTTCGCGTTGATTTTCCGACACTGAAAATCAATTCCGTACGCGTTCACTTATTATTATTCGGTTATTCCGATTCGCATTTTTCCCGGTTTTAATATCGTTCGAAAAATCCCGGAACAAAAACCGAAAGCCGGTGTCTAAAAATCCGAAAAGGTCGAAAGCCGCGGATCGAATGTCAAAACCCGCCAAACCTTTTGACCCGCGGCTTTCGATCTTTTTGTTTTCCGGCGCGGCCCGTTCGGGCCTGATGGCGATGGCCGGTGTTTTTGTTTTCGGTTTCTCCGCCGTTTTTGTTTTCGACGGCCACGCTTTCGAAACGAACGCCGCCGCTCCGGATCGATTAATTTTCAGGAGGTAAATCAATGAATACACCGAATATCAACGTGACGCCGCTGATCGACGTGCTGCTCGTGCTTTTGATCATCTTTATGGTCATCGCGCCGGCCAAACCGACCGCATTTCAGGCCAAGATCCCGTCCGTCCCGAACAAATCCGATGATGTCCGCCCGAATCCGAACGCGCTGATCGTGACGATCAATCCCGACCATACGCTCGTCCTCAACCGCGAGGACGGTCAGGGCACGATCGAGGATTCGGACCGGATCGTCGCGCGGCTCCGCGAGGTCTTCGCCGACCGCACGAACAACGGCATTTTCCGTTACGGCACCAACGAAATCGAAAAGACGGTCTTTATCAAAGCGCCGAAAAAGCTCGATTACGGAAGCGTCGCGCGCATCGTCGACGCCGTCAAAGTCGCCGGCGCGGCGCCGATCGGGCTGCAGATCGACGAGCTGCAATGATCGAAAAGAGCTATTCGGACCTCAGCCGCCGCGGCGCTGCCAGGTTACCCCGGAAAGCCGGAAACGTCGCCGGCCGGTTTTCGTCCGGCGGCCGTTTTCACCGTTTCGGGCGCATTTTCCCGCATTTTTGGGGTCGAAACGGCGATTTTGAGATTTCGGCAGCCGCAAATTGTGTTATAATTTTTTTCGGCTGGAAAGCCTTTTCTATTCGCGCTTTTTACTCTTTAAAAACTATTTCTCTCCCAGATCGTCCCGAATGGTGAGTTATTACGAGATTTTAAAAGTTTCACCGAAAGCCTCGAAAGCCGAGATCAAATCGGCTTACCGGCGTTTGGCGCGAAAGCTCCACCCGGACAAAAACGCGGGCTCGCCGGAAAAAGCCGAACAGTTCGCGCAGGTCGCGAAGGCTTACGAAACGCTCGGCAATCCGAAACTCCGCGCCGATTACGACCGCGAGCGGCTGCGGGCCGAATTCAGCGACAACGGCTCGGGCGCGACGATCTTCTCCTCCGAAAACGAATACGCCAAACGCTGGCGGCAGATGGTTTACGAACGCCGCTACAACGAGATCATCGACCGGATGATCGCCGACGAGCGCCGCGAATCGGTCGCTTTGCAAAAAATCATCTTTCCGATGGTCGGCCTCTTCGTTTCGACGTTCGCCGTCGCCGTCTTCAAGCCGACGTTTTTTATGCAGTCGCCGGTGATTCTCAAAATCGTGATGATCGCGCTCTTTATCGTCGGCGTGATCCACCTGTTTTCGCGGCTGCGGGCGGCCTTCGAGCGCTACACCTACGACGAGAACATCCACGATTCGATCCTCGAAGACGCCGAACCGGAAGCCAAACCCTATTCGCGGGCGGCCGCCGTCCTGTTCATCATCGGCGGCGTCGTGCTGAGTCTCGGCGGCGGCCTGCTTTTGGGCAATTATCTCGATTTTTTCTTCGGCGCGATGATGCCCTCGGTCTATTCGCACAACATTCAGCCGGAGTTCATCTTTTACCCGCCGATCGTCGTTTTGTTCGTCGATCTGATGCACGCCTTCGCCTCGAAGTTCGAATAAGCCGCTTGACAAACCGAATTTCAAATTTTATACTCTGTAGTTTCTCTTGAAGGAGAAACTCAATATTTATTTAAACTGAATAACTATGCCGAATCATAAATCAGCTGAAAAACGCGTCAGACAGACCGCCAAACGGAACGCGATCAACAAGAGTAACACCAGCCGCCTGCGCACCCAGATCAAAAAGCTGCGCGCGGCGCTCGCTTCGGGCAACAAGGAACAGACCAGCGCCCTTTTGAACCCGACCGTTTCGGCGATCGACAAAGCGGTCAACAAAGGAATTTTGCACAAAAACACGGCGGCCCGCTACAAATCGCGGTTAACGCTGCACGTCAACAATTTAGCGCAATAAAGATTCGCCTCATCAAGTATCATTCATAGTTTTTCTCCTTTGAATGAACGGAAGCAATACCGACGCCGGTTTTGCTTCCGCTTTTTTTGTTTAAATTTCCGGGATCAGGAATGAACGATTTCGCCGACCAGCAGTTCGAGCTGCATCCGCGCGCCGGCCGTGCCGCCGCCGCCCTTCGAGGTCTTGATCGCGAGATCGACCTCCGCCAACTTGCGGATGATCGCGAGCAGCTTCTGCCGGTCGCTGCGGCGCGCCGACTCGATGAAATCGAGATGAAATTTCGGATGGAGCCGCATCAGACGGATGATCTCGCTGCGTTCGACGCCCTGCTCCATCATCTGTTTGACCATCAGCATCCGCCGCAGGTTATGGGCGATCAGCCCCAACAGCATCAGCGGCTCGGCCCCGTCGTCGAGTATCTTTTTGAGCACCTGGAGCGGCTTGCGCTTGTCCTTGCCGAACAGGTGATCGGTGAGGTCGAAATTCGGGATCTCGCGCGAATTCGGGACGAGCGATTCGACGAGCCCGTAGGTGACGATCCGGTCGGGCAGCGCGGCCGTCGTGATTTTTTTGATCTCGTTCGACAGCCGGCGCATATTGTCGCCGACCAGTCCGACGAGATGATAAAGCGCCTTTTCCTCGGCGTCGAAACCGAGATCGCGCATTTCCTTGCGCGCCCAGATCACGAGCTCCGCGTCCTTGAGCTTGGCGAATTCGACGGCGCAGGCCTTTTCGATCAGGAGTTTGGCTATCCGGCGGCGCTTGTCGAATTCGTCGGCGACGAAGATCACCACCGACGTTTCCGCCGGCCGCGATAAATAGGCCGTCAGCACGTTTTCGTAATCTTCCTTCAGGTTATCCTTCGTGCCGGTCGCCGTCACCCGGACGTCGGTGATCCGGACGACGCGCCGCGCCGCCATCATCGGCAGCTGTTCGGCCGAGGCGAGCGCGTAGGTCAGATTTTCCGGCTGGTTGAGCGAATACTCGTTCTCGTTGAAATCGCGCAGCGAATTTTCGTCGAACAGAAAATCGGCGATCGTTTTCGCGGCCAGATCGCGCAGATAGGTTTCCGCGCCGAACAATACGTAAACCGGCGCGATCTCGCGTCTTTTCAAATTGTTGCGAAGCTCTTCGCGGGTGATGACCTGCATGGCGATTTCGGATTTCGGATTTCGGATTTCGGATTTTTCGGGTTTGTACGGTTCAGGTAAAAACTCGAAATCATAAGATCGAAGATCAAAGACCAAAGATCAAAGATCGAAGATCATTTTTTCTCTTCCTTGACGCCGAGGCCGTTGACGATGGTCGAGACGACCGATTCGGCGAAGGCGCGCGACATTCTTTCGACGGCCGGGTCTTCCTCGTTGAAAAACGAGCGCGGGTCGGACGAAAATTCGAAGGAATCCCGAAAAATAAAATTCTGGTTGTCGTAGAGGATCTGATTCGTCTTCAGATCGCGAACGGTGACGGCGGCCGTGATCGTCACCTCGTAAACCCGCGCCCGGCCTTCGCGGTCGAGCAGGACGCCCGAAAAATTAAAATCGCGGACCGTGCCCTCGACGACGGCGTCGGCGTTGTCGCGCGTTCCCTGCACCTTCAAACCGCGGCCGCGGCGAATGATTTCCTTCGTCACGGCTTCGGTAAACCTTGACTCGACCCGATAGCGCAGGCCGCGCGCTTCGAACTGAAAAGCCGGCACCGCGACCGTTTTGATGTTTTTCGGCAAACCGGAATTCGTCACCGGTTTGTAGCATTCAGTAAATCCCGAAACGCCTAAAAAGACCAGAATCAGACCTGCCAGTCGAATCAATTTCATAAAATCATTTTAATCGGTTTCGCCGGATTCCGAAAACCGCCGGGTCTGATTACTTCAACGATTTCCGGCGGATCAACAGCCAACCGGCCACGCCAAGAAACAACACCGCCGCCAGACCGCCGCCGACCGCGAGGCCGAGTTTCCCTTTGGAGGTCAGCGAATCCGAAGGCGCGTCGGCCGGCGGCGGATCGCCGGCCGGGCCCTTTGGCAGCGGCTCGCCGAATTGGGAAACGAGCGATTTGCCGCTCCGCGTGATCGTATAAATCTGGGGCAGCGGCGTCGAGCCTTTCGGCCGTTCGCTGATGAACTGGTGATTGAACAGCCGCACCGCGCCCGGGATTTTTTTCGCGACGATCGCCTGCTGAATCTTCGTCAGCGTTTCCGGCGCGGCGTCGCTGCCGAATTCCGCCAATTCCGCCCGCGGCACGGCATAAAACGCGGCGTTCGAATAACGCGCGCCGCCGCCCGACGGCGGGATCACGGTTTCGCCCTTGTTTTTGACCTCGATTTCGCGCAGGTCGCCGTAAAAGTCGAGGAAGAACCGGTAATCCGAAAGATCTTCGGTCGTCCGGATGATCAGGTCGAGCCGGACCCGTTCGTAATCGCTCGGCGGCGGAACGTCGGCGAGCACGGCGGCCGACAAACAAAGCGCGAAAATCAGCGCGGGAAGCAGCGGATTCTTATTTCTCATTATTTTTTTTCTCCTCTTTCAGCGCCTCGACCACCTTCAGCATCTCGACGGTTTCGCGAACGTCGTGAACGCGCAGAATGCCCGCCCCATTCCACGCGGAAACGGCGGCGCTCGCGAGACTTCCCGCCAGTCTGCGGTCGGCCGGCGCATCGGCCAGAATCTTTCCGATAAAGGACTTGCGCGAAGTCCCGACGAGCAGCGGAAAGCCCGCGAATTCGGCGGCGATTTTATCAAGATTGGCGATCAATTCCAGGTTCTGAGCGAAGGTCTTGCCGAAACCGATCCCGATATCGAACGCGATCCGGTTCCGCTCGATCCCGTATTCAAGGGCTTTTTCGAGACTCCAGCGGAAACCGCCGGCGACTTCGCCGAGAATTTCCGCCCCGGGATCTTTTTCGTGCATCGTCTCGAAAGTCCCTTTGAGATGCATCAGGACGAGGCCGGTCCGGTGCGCGGCGGCGACCGCCGGCATCCGCTCGTCGAACCGAAACCCGGAGATGTCGTTGACGATCTCGGCCCCGGCACCGGCGGCGGCGGCGGCGACCTCGGATTTCCAGGTATCGACGGAGATCGGGATGTCGAACCGCTTCGAAACGGCCTCGATCACCGGAATCACGCGCCGCCGTTCTTCGTCGGCCGCGACTTTCCCGCCGCCCGGCCGCGTCGATTCCCCGCCGACGTCGAGAATGTCCGCGCCCTCTGCGACATATTTTTCCGTCCGCCGCAAAGCCGCGTCCAATCCAATGAACTTTCCGCCGTCCGAAAAACTGTCCGGCGTGACGTTGAGAATCGCCATCACCAGCGTCCGGTCGACGTTCAGGGTTCTTTTCGATGTCAGCCAATCCATAGTTGAGTTTGGGAAGTTTAGGAAGTTTAGGAAGTTTGGGAAGTAAAAAGCAAGTCTCCAGCACCAAACTTCCCCTTTTCCACCAACTTCCCAAACCTCCCAAACTTCCCAAACTTCCCAAACTAAAAAAGGATGAAGATTCGCATCTTCATCCTTTTTTTTTGAAAGATCCCGGGTTTTGTCAGGCCGTCGCCGGATTGTTCGGGGTGATCGGCGGAAGAATCGGCTTTTTGAAGCCTTTCTTCGGCGTTTCTTCGGATTCGGCGGCGTTTCCGCCGTCGTTGGCCGACGACGCGCTGTCATCGCCGTCGAGCGGCAGACCGGCGACGACGCGGCGGATCTGGACGCTGTCGAGCGTTTCGAGTTCGAGCAGGGCTTCCGACAGGCGGACCATCGCGTCGGCGTTGTCTTCGAGAATCCGGCGCGCCGATTCATACTGCAGCGCGATGATCTTTTTGACTTCCTGATCGATCTTGATCGCCGTGTCTTCCGAGTAATCGCGGTGCTGCGAGATCTCGCGGCCGAGGAAGATCTGCTCTTCCTTCTTGCCGAAAGTCAGCGGGCCGAGCTCCGACATTCCGTATTCGCAGACCATCGAGCGGGCGAGCTCGGTCGCGCGTTCGATGTCGTTCGAAGCGCCGGTCGTGACCTTGTCCGCGCCGAAGTAGATCTCCTCGGCGAGCCGGCCGCCCATCAGGATCGCGATCTGGCTCATAATATACTCTTTGGTATAGCTGTGCCGGTCGGCTTCGGGCAGCTGCTGCGTGACGCCGAGCGCCATCCCGCGCGGGATGATCGAGACCTTGTGAACCGGATCGGCCGACGGCATTTTCAGCCCGACGAGCGTGTGGCCGGCTTCGTGATAGGCGGTCAGTTTCTTTTCGTGATCCGACAAAACCATACTGCGGCGTTCGGCGCCCATCAGGACTTTGTCCTTGGCGATCTCGAAATCGGTCATCGTGACGACCTTTTTGTTGTAGCGCGCCGCGTTCAAAGCCGCTTCGTTGACAATGTTCGCCAGGTCCGCGCCGGTAAAGCCGGGCGTGCCGCGGGCGATCACGCTGATGTCGACGTTTTCGTCGAGCGGGATCTTGCGCGTATGAACCTTGAGAATGCCCTCGCGGCCCTTGACGTCCGGGCGGCCGACGACGACGCGGCGGTCGAAGCGTCCGGGCCGGAGCAGCGCCGGGTCGAGAACGTCCGGGCGGTTGGTCGAAGCGACGAGAATCACGCCGTCGTTCGATTCGAAGCCGTCCATTTCGACGAGCAGCTGGTTCAAGGTCTGTTCGCGTTCGTCGTGTCCGCCGCCGAGGCCCGCGCCGCGATGACGGCCGACCGCGTCG
>JAFDVJ010000043.1:0-17616 GCA_018269075.1 Acidobacteriota bacterium | reverse complement strand
CCGACGCCGACGAACATCTCGACGAAATCCGAACCGGAGATCGAAAAGAACGGAACGTTCGCCTCGCCGGCGATCGCTTTCGCGAGCAGCGTTTTGCCGGTTCCCGGAGGGCCGACCATCAAAACGCCTTTCGGGATGCGGCCGCCGAGCTTCTGGAATTTCTGCGGATCCTTCAGGAATTCGATGATTTCCTGGAGCTCCTCTTTCGCTTCCTCGACGCCGGCGACGTCCTTGAAAGTGACGCGTTTCTGTTGATTGTTCAGTAATTTGGCGCGCGATTTGCCGAAGCTCAGGGCCTTGTTTCCGCCGGCCTGCATCTGGCGCAGGGTGAAGGCGAGAAAACCGATCAGCAGCAGGAACGGCAGCGCCTGGATCAGCAGCAGCCAGCCGAAACCGCTCGAGGTCGGTTCCTCGGTCAGCGTGATCGGCGCGGTCGTATTGATTTTGTTGTATTCCCTGATCGAATTAACGAGCGATTCGCGGGTCGGATCGCTGCCGAGGTTCGCAAAGTATTTTTTGCCGTCATTGTCGGTCAGTTCGACGGCCGATTGTTTCAAGTTCGCTGTTTTGATCTGCTTGTTGTCGATTTTGTAGACAACCTGGTCGAGACTGATTTCCTCCGGATTCTTTTGCTGTTTGCTCTGCAGGAACCAGACGAAGAGCATCGCGCTGGAAATGATCATCAGCCACAATAAAACCTGTTTTGCTTTAGAACTCAATTTATAGCCTCCAAAAATTTAACTTTCATCTGCCGAAAGTCACTTTATAATGCTTCTTTCGATGAAAGCTTCAACCGTTAAGTTGTTTTCAATAAGCGTCGGTGAACGCGTCTAATATCGATTTTAGTTTGCCGAACGTCATTTTTCAACCTTTATTTCTCGATAAAGCCCCGTCATTACCGGCCCGGCGGCCGCCGAAACCGCTGTTCGATCATATTTTTCGCCGAAAATCGAGCATTCCCTTTTCCTTAATCACCGACCGGCCGCCGGGCAGCTCGACGAGCCGGCCGCTTTTCCGGCTGCCGATTAAACGTTCGAGCGCCGCGATATGTTTTAATTCGAGGCCGCGCAGATTTCCGCCGTTGAATTCGAGCCAGCGCCGCAGAATCCGGTATAAATCGGTTTTCGAGAGCGCCCGCAGCTCTTTTAAGGGCAGTTGTTTACGCTCCGGATCGGGCAGGCTTTCCGGCTCTGCTGTTCGACCGGCAGGTTCGGCCGGCATCAAACCGGCGGTCGCGGCGAGCGTGTCGACGATCTTCGGGTTGAATTCGGCAAGCAGCGGCAGCAGTACCCGGCGGACGCGGACCCGCTTGAAATCGAGATCCTCGTTCATCGAATCGAACCGCGGCTCGATCCCGCGATGATGACAATAGCCTTCGGTGTCGGTTCGCTTCGCCCAGTTCAGCAGCGGGCGAAGGAGGGCGATAGTCGATTTCGGATTTCGGATTTCGGATTTCGGTTCGGGCTCATCAGACGGCAATTTGAAATCCGGGATGACAGGGCGCATCGCGGCGAGGCCGGTCGGGCCGCTGCCGCGGATGAGGTTGAGCAGAAAGGTTTCGGCCTGATCGTTGACGGTGTGCGCGGTGATTATGCCGCCGGCGTGCAGGCTGGCGGCGGTCGTGCGGAGAAAGCCGTAGCGGGCGAGCCGGGCGTTTTGTTCGAGATTTCCCGCTTTCGGAATATTTCCCTTGCCGAATGCGAGCTCGAACCGGAGTTTTTCGGCCAGCTCGCGGACGAACGCCGCGTCGCGCTCGCTCTCGGCGCCGCGCAGCCCGTGATCGAAATGGGCGGCGACGAAACGGTGGCGGAGCTTCTTTCTATTTCTCAGCTCCTCGACCGCCGCCAGCAGCGCGACCGAATCCGCGCCGCCGGAAACCGCGACGACGTAGGTTTCGTTCGCGAACGGCAGCCCCAGTTTCCGCCATTCGGTCAAAAGCTTGAGGACGAATTTGTGCATTATTCGGCATCGGCGGCCGGAAACGCCGGGCCTTTTTTGAGGCTCAGCGTGATGCGCGAGATGCAGACCAGTTTGCCGCGTTCGTTCGTGATCTCGACGCTCCAGACGCTCAGCGTCCGGCCGTTGTAGATGCTTTTCGCCTCGACGCGGAGCAGCCCGCGGCTGACCGCCCGCAGGTGGTTGGCGTTGATCTCGATCCCGACCGGCGTGACCTTCCCGAGGTCGTAGCTGACGACCGCGCCGATCGAAGCGGCGGTTTCCGCGAGCAGCAGCGAGACGCCGCCGTTCATAATTCCGATATATTGATGAACCTTCGGCGTGACCGGCATCGTCAGCACGACGAAATCCTTTTCCGCCGTTTCGATCTCGATGTCGAACAGCCGTAAAAGCTCGCTCTGCCGCGTCTGTTCTAAAAGTTCGCTTTTATCCATTTTCTTTTTTGCCGGTCCCGGTTCAATGCGCGTCGAGCTCGAGATCGCGGCGCGCGGCGGCGAGCGCTTCGTTGACGCGTTCCGGCGACGTGCCGCCGATCTGGCTCTTGCTCCGCAACGTCCGGTCGAGACTCAAAGCCTCGAAAACGTCGATCTCGATTTTGTCCGAAAAACCGCGCAGCTCTTCGAGCGACAGCTCGTCGAGCTCCTTGCCTTTGGCGATCGCCGCGAGCACCGTCCGGCCGACCGTGTCGTGCGCGATCCGGAACGGGACGCCTTTCTGGACGAGATAATCGGCGAGCTCGGTCGCGTTGAGATAGCCGCGGGCCGCCGCGCGGCGGGTCTTCGCCGTATCGACGCCGATGTTGCGAAGGACGATCTCGGTCACGCGCAAAGTCTGCGAAACCGTTTCGACCGTGTCGAATACCGCTTCCTTGTCCTCCTGCATATCCTTATTATAGGCGAGCGGCAGGCCCTTCATCATCGTCAAAAGACCGGTCTGATGCCCGTAGACGCGCGCCGCCTTGCCGCGAATCAGTTCGAGCGCGTCCGGGTTTTTCTTCTGCGGCATCAGGCTCGAGCCGGTCGAGATCGCGTCGCCGAGCTCGATAAAGCCGAATTCGGTGGTCGCGTAGACGATCAGATCTTCGGCGAGCCGCGACAGATGCATCATCATAATCGCCGAGGCGCCGACGAACTCGATCGCGAAATCGCGGTCGCTGACGGCGTCGAGACTGTTCTGAGTGACGCCGTCGAAACCGAGATCGCGGGCGACCGCCTCGCGGTCGATCTCGTAGCTCGTCCCGGCGAGCGCCGCCGAACCGAGCGGCAGGATGTTGACGCGCCGCCAGACCTCGTCGAGCCGTTCGCGGTCGCGCGCGAGCATCTCGAAATAGGCGAGGCACCAATGCGCCCAGAGCACCGGCTGCGCGCGCTGGAGATGCGTGTAGCCCGGAAGGACCGCGTCGCGGTTCACTTCGGCGAGATCGACGAGCGCGACCTGCAGCGCGCGGGCGAGCCGGCCGAGATCGCCTATCTCCTCGCGGAGCCACAACCGAAAAGCCGTCGCGACCTGATCGTTGCGGCTCCGCCCGGTATGGAGCTTGCGGCCCGTGTCGCCGATCAGCTGGACCAGCTTGGCCTCGATGAACGAATGGACGTCCTCGGCCGGATCGTTGAAATAGTTTTTGTCGAAATCGGCGCGTTTGAGCAGCGTGACGAGCCCGTTCTTGATCCGCTCGGCTTCGAGCCGCGTCAGCACGCCGGCGTGAAAAAGCCCGTCGCAGTGCGCCATCGAGGCGCGGATGTCGGCCCCGAACAGCCGGAAATCGAAGCGAAACGAATTGTTGAATTCGGCGAAGGTCTCGTTCGCGCCCTCGGTAAACCTGCCGCCCCATAGGTTTTTTGTATTTGCCATCGTTTTATGCGTCAGTTTTTCATTTTCGCTCAAAAAAATTTTTCTGACAATCCGGTTGGACTTTTTGCAACGCTCTGCATAAAATAAACGTCTATGCACTAGTTATGCAATAAATTCTGCATAACTAGTTTTATTTATGCAGAAAGAACAGAGACAATCAACGATTCTCAAACTGATCGCCGCCGGCCAGATCGGCCGTCAGGAAGAACTGGCCGAACAGCTCGAGAAAAAAGGTTTTTCGGTCACGCAATCGAGCGTATCGCGCGACCTGCTCGAGCTCGGCATCGTCAAGGTCAACGGCGCCTACGCGCTGCCCCAGAAATCCTCGAACGGGATGGTCTTCGGGATCCGGAGCCTCGAGATCGCCGGCGAAAATCTGGTCGTTGCGAAATGCGAATCGGGACTCGCGTCGGCCTGCGCCGTCCGGATCGACGCCGCCGCGATCGACGAGGTCGTCGGCACGATCGCCGGCGACGACACGATCTTCATCGCCGTCCGGAATCAAAAGGACCAGCGCGCGGTTTTGAAAAGGGTTTGGGAATTGTTCGAACGGTTGGTTTGAAGTCTTGAGTCCTAAGTCTTAAGTCTTGAGTCACCGAACCAAAACTTAAGCCCCCCGACTCAAGACCGCCGACTCAAGACTCAAGACTCAGGACTCAAGACTATAAAAATATGACAAAAGACATCAAAAAAGTGGTTTTAGCATATTCGGGCGGGCTCGATACGTCGGCGATGCTCTTATGGCTCAAGGAAACTTACGGCTGCGAGGTCGTCTGCTTTACGGCCGACGTCGGGCAGGGCGAAGAGCTCGACGGGCTCGAGGAAAAGGCCCTGAAGACCGGCGCGTCGAAGCTCTACGTCGAGGACCTGCGCGAGGAATTCGTCAAAGACTTCGTCTGGACGGCGGTCAAGGCCAACGCGCTCTACGAGGGCGTTTACCTTTTGGGCACGTCGCTCGCGCGGCCGGTGATCGCGAAAAGGCAGATCGAGATCGCGCAGCGCGAGGGCGCAGACGCGGTCGCCCACGGCGCGACCGGCAAGGGCAACGATCAGGTTCGTTTCGAGCTGACCTATTACGCACTGCAGCCCGACATCAAGGTCGTCGCGCCGTGGCGGCACTGGGATTTCAAGGGCCGCGCCGATCTCATCGCCTACTGCGCCAAGCACGACATCAACGTCACCGCGACGGCCGAAAAGCCGTATTCGATGGACCGCAATTTAATGCACGTTTCCTACGAGGGCGGAATTCTCGAAGACCCGTGGGCCGCGCCGCCCGAGGATATCTTTCTGATGACGAAATCGCCGGAAAAGGCGGCCGACAAGCCGCAGGAGCTTCTCCTGACCTTCGAAAAGGGCGAGCCGGTCGCGATCGACGGCGAACGCTACGGCGCGGTCGATATGCTCGCGAAGCTCAATTACATCGGCGGCGAGCACGGCATCGGCCGCGTCGATCTGGTCGAGAACCGCTTCGTCGGGATGAAGTCGCGCGGCGTCTATGAAACGCCCGGCGTGACGATTCTCCAGGTCGCGCACCGCGCGCTGGAATCGATCACGCTCGACCGCGAGGTGATGCGTCTCAAGGATTCGCTCGGCGTCAAGTTCGCCGAATCCGTTTATTACGGCTTCTGGTTCGCGCCCGAATTCGAGATTTTGCGGTCGATGGTCGATCAGACGCAGGAAAACGTCTCGGGCGACGTCCGTTTGAAGCTCTACAAGGGCAACGTCACCGTGACGGGCCGCAAATCGCCGTATTCGCTCTACAAGGAGCGTGTCGTGACGTTCGAGGACGACGCCGGCGCCTACAACCAGCTCGACGCCGAGGGCTTTATCCGGCTGCAATCGCTTAGGCTGCGGCTGCGGCAGATGGATTGATAATGATCCCGGCGATATTCGTTGTTTGAAATGCCCGACCGAAAGCGAAAACGCGTGGCCTTCGATCTCGACGAGACGCTCGGCGTGCCGGTCATCGACGACGTCGAAATCACGGGTTTTCGATTTCGCGAGGGATGCGTCGAGCTGCTCCGCCGGCTGCGGAACGATTTCGATCTGATTTTGTGGTCGGTCAGCAACCGGAGTTATCTCGACAAAAATCTCGCGTTCGGGCTTTCCGAATTTTTTCGGGAAACCTATTCGTGGGACGAGATCGCGACCGGCTGGAAGGACGTCCGGCGGATCGACGCCGATTTTCTGATCGACGACAGCCGTCATCATTTCGAGGAAGCGGCGAAACACGGCATCGGCGACCGTTACATCGTGATCGCCCCGTACGGCAGCCCGGAAGACTTCGAAAATCCCACATTGTGGATCGAGCAGATCGAGGGAATTTTATTTGAGAGGTAAGGAAAGTTGAATTTCGGATTTCAGATTTGAGATATTGTCCGACCAATGATGACGAATAAATGGTAGACGAAAATGAACGAAATTACCCGTAAATTCTTTGTCAATCTTTATCTCGACCGGATCGAAACGGCCGATTACGTCGATTGGGCAATCGAGATGCTCGAAACCGGGTGCGATACGAAAAGCCTGCGCGAGCTCGGCGGATTGAATAAAAGTCACCCGATCGAATTCGATTTTCGGGAATTGCTTTTTGAATCTTTGAAGGAATTGGAATGGCCCGTTCCGGATCGTCGAGCCGTGCTGTTCGGATACGCTAAAGAGCTGGCTTCGCGGATTGTATCCGGCAGTTTGGACCCGGCCGAGGGAGTTGAACTGCTTGCCGATCTTGAGATGCCGTCTGGTTTCCGGGAGGAATTCCGTATCTGGGGAATTCTTCACGACGGACACAGCGAAGAGTGGTACGACCGGTCGTTCATTCCTTTTATCCAAACATTCAACTACGAAAAATGGTTGGCGGTCGTCAGACGCGAGGCGGAGGATTTAACAAAACGAGAGTTTTAGGGAGGTAAAAAAGATGAAATATATCGAAGCAGACAAGATCGGATCGGCGACATCGCCGCTCGGGTTGACGAAAACGATCGCGGTCGTCGACGCGAACGACGCGCCGCGGGCGGGCGACGTGGTCGTCGTCCGCGCATTGAGCGAATCGGTGACCTACGGCAATCTCGAGCTGCCGTCGGGCCGGCTCGCGAAGATCAACCGCAACGACGTCCTCGTCGGCGTCCTCGGCAAGCGCCGCGCGCTCAAGGGCTTCGTCGGCGACGTGCCGGCCGCGGCGAAGGCCGGCGATCAGCTCCATTTATTGAATATGGGCGGCGTGATCGGCGTCTGCAAGGGTCATCATTCATCGCTTTCCGACGCGATCGAGGTCGAAGTCCTCGGCTTCGCCGCCGCCGATCCGAACATCGCGACCGATAACTTCGAGCTTTCCGAAGCCAAAACCAAAGATCAAAGACCGAAGACCGAAGATCAAACCCGCAGCATCCTGAACATCGGCGACCGCGCATTAAAACCGACCGGTTCCCTCGAAAATAGCGCGCCGGTCGTGATCGTCGCCGGCACCTGTATGAATTCCGGCAAGACGGTCGCCGCGACCGAGATCATCAAGCAGGCCGCGCATTCGGGCCTCAAAGTCTGCGGCGCGAAGATGTCGGGCGTCGCCTGTCTGCGCGACACTCTGAATATGGAAGACCACGGCGCGGTCGCGACGGCGAGCTTTCTCGACTGCGGGCTGCCCTCGACCGTCGATTACGGCGATCTCGCGCCGGTCGCGAAGGCCATTCTCAATCATCTGAACTCGTTCGCGCCCGACCTGATCGTCGTCGAACTCGGCGACGGCATCGTCGGCGGCTACGCGGTCGATTCGGTTTTGAAGGACGCGGAAGTCAAAGCCGCGATCTCGTCGTTCGTCTTCTGCGCGTCGGATTACGTCGGCGTTGTCGGCGGCATCAATGTTTTGCAGAATCTCGGCATCGCGATCGACGTCGTCGCCGGTTCGGTGACGGATTCGCAGATGGGCGAGGACTTCGTCGAGTCGACCTACGGCCTCCGGGCGGGCAACGCCCGGCGCGACGGGCGGAGACTTTTCGCGCTGATCGAAGCGGATCTCGAACAAACACGGATCGAGCTGCCGCTCGCCGCCTGATGAAAGACCGCCGCGCGAGTTTGCCGGACTTTGACCCTGGGACGCCCGAAACCGATAATAAATCCGGCAAATTTCGTCTTCGGTAACGCGTTACTCAGCTTCGGGAGCTCATTACCCGACCTCGGTCAAGCCGTTACCTGTCTTCGGTTGCGGATTACCTGACGCCGGTAATCCGTTACCTGTCTTCGGTAATCCGTTACCTGTCTTCGGGAACGCATTACCCGTCATCGGTAATCGGTCACTCCGACATCGGTAACGGATTACCCGACCCCGGGAGCGCGCCGCTTCCCTTCGGTAACGCCTTACCATCGGCGGGTAACTGATTGCCCGGGTCAGAGAGCGCGTTACCGGACTCGGGTAACGCGTTACCGAAACCCGAATTCCGCGATTCCGAACCGGAATTTACCATTGAAATAACGGAAAGCGGCTTATAACGAGCCGACAAGCCAATGAAACAATCAATCGCGCACATCGCGCTCGTCGTCGGCGAATACGACGAAGCGATCGAATTTTACACCGAAAAGCTCGGCTTCACGCTCGTCGAGGACACGCCGCTCTCCGAAACCAAACGCTGGGTGCTCGTCGCGCCGCCCGGTTCGGACGGCTGCCAGCTGCTGCTCGCGCGCGGCGTCGGCGACGAACAATGCTCGCGGATCGGCAATCAGACCGGCGGCCGCGTCTTTTTGTTTTTGCGAACGGACGATTTTCACCGCGATTACGAAGCCTTCAAAGCGCGCGGCGTCCGCTTCGTCCGCGAGCCGTCGGTCGAAGACTACGGCACGGTCGCGGTCTTCGCCGATCTTTACGGGAACCTTTGGGATTTGATCGAGTTCTCCGGTAAATGATCGTATGGAGTTCCGCCTTCAGGCGGCTAACGATTCGATTGAAAACTTTTCCCGGTGAAACGCGGGCCGCCTGAAGGCGGAACTCAAAACTTCGCCCCTTATGATGGAAAACGAGAATAAAGCCCGAAAAATGGCGGTCGCCGCGCACGGCGGGCAGAAATACGGCGATCAGCCGTATGAATATCATCTGGCGCAGGTCGTCGCGGTGCTGGAGCGATTCGGGTTTGCGGCGGACGCGGCGCTCGTCGCGGCGGCGTGGCTCCACGACGCGCTCGAAGACACCGCGCTGACGTCTGATGAGATCGAAGCCGAATGCGGCGCGGAAACGGCCGAGCTCGTCTGGCGCGTGACCGACGAGGACGGCGCGAACCGCAGGGAGCGCAAGGCGAAAACCTATCTGAAAACGCGCGAATCCGAAAAAGCGATCGTTCTGAAGCTGGCCGACCGGATCGCCAACGTCGAAGCCGGCCGCGCCGGTAATCAAGGTTTATTGAAAATGTACCGCAAGGAACAGGCGGTCTTCGCGGAGAGCCTCAAGCCCTTTACAACTACGGGCGCGGCTCTCGATATGTGGAATCATCTTGAGGAACTACTAAGCAATGACTGAGAAAATAAAAATTGCGATCTTCGGCGGCTCGGGCTACGGCGGGAGCGAGCTTTTGCGAATTCTGCTCTTTCACCCGCACGCCGAGATCGTGCTGGTGACGGCCAACGAACACGCCGGCAAAGCGGTCGGCGAGGTCCATAAAAACCTGCTCGGCCTGACCGACCTGCGTTTCGCCAAAGCGCCGGACGATCTGTCGAACCTGACCGGCGTCGACGCCGCGTTCTTCGCGCTCCCGCACGGGCAGGCGCTCGGGCTCGTCCCGCAATTGCCCGATTCGGTCAAGGTCGTCGATCTGTCGGGCGATTTCCGGATCGACGACGCCGGCATCTTCGAGCGCTACTACAAGCTCGAACACACCGCGCCCGCGCTCCAGAGCCGGTTCGTCTACGGGCTCACCGAGACGAACCGCGAACAGATCAAATCGGCCCAATACATCGCCAATCCGGGCTGTTTCGCGACCGCGACGCTGCTCGCGCTCGCGCCGATCGTCAAAAGCGGACTGCTCACCGGCCGCGTGATCGTCGACGCGAAGACCGGCTCGTCGGGTTCGGGCGCGAAACCGGCGGCGAACACGCATCATCCGCAGCGGATGAACTCGTTTTACGTCTACAAGCCGTTCACCCACCAGCACGTTCCCGAGATCGAGCAGCACCTGCGCGAGGTCGGCGATTTCGCCAACGATTTCGTCTTTATGACGCACAGCCTGCCGGTTTCGCGCGGCATCTTCGCCTCGTGCTATCTCGAAACGACGAACCCGCTGACGAACGACGACGCGCGCCATCTCTACCGCCATTTTTACCGCGACGCCTTTTTCGTCCGGATGGTCGACGGCTCGCCCGACATCAACTGGGTCAAGACGACGAACTTCTGCGACCTCGCCGTCCACGCGAGCGGCCGCCATCTCGCCGTCTTCGCCGCGATCGACAACCTCGTCAAAGGCGCCGCCGGCCAGGCCGTCCAGAATCTCAACCTGATGTTCGGCCTCGACGAAACGACCGGCCTCAAGCTCGTCGGGACAAACCCTTAGGCGAGTGGAGAGTGGAGAGCGGAGAGTGGAGAGTTTATGGAATTAAATCTCCGAACTCTCCACTCTCCACTCTCCACTCTCCACTCGTTTAGGCTAAAATATTCTATATGAACAATGAAACAGAAAACGGGCACGACAAATTGACCGACGGGACGCGGGCGCGGCTGAAGGAACTGAGCCGGGCGATGCTGCGGCTGCATAAGACGCTGCTCGACGCGGCGAAGATCGATTACGAAGCGAAACACGGCCGGATTTCGAACGTCAATCTTTATTTTCAGCTCGTCATCGACGATCCGCATTTCGCGTGGCTGCGCAAGATCTCGTCGCTGATCGCGCTGATCGACGAGGCGGTTTCAATCCGCCGGCCGGCGACCGAATCCGAGGCCGGCGGGCTCGCCAACGAAGCCCGGCTGCTGATGAATTTTCAGGATTCCGACGAGTCTTTCAACGACCTTTTTCAAACCGCGCTCCGGACGAATCAGGACGCGGTGCTCGGGTACAACGAAGTTTTGAAACATCTTGACTGATTAACGGGATGAAAAAAACCTTTACGATCTTCATCTTTATTTTACTGGCCGCCGTCGCGGCGGCCGCGCAGACTTACAGCCGCGCGAAGCTCTGGGACGCCGAGATCAACGAGCTGACGGCGATCGACCGGAAGCAGACGCCGCCCGCCGACGCGGTGCTCTTCGTCGGCAGCTCGTCGATCCGGATGTGGACCAACCTGCGCGAGAGCTTCCCGCGCCTGCCGGTCATCAACCGCGGCTTCGGCGGCTCGCGGCTCGCCGACGTCGTCTACTACTTCGACCGGATCGTCACGCCCTACGCGCCGAAGGCGATCGTCCTTTACGCCGGCGACAACGACATCAACGACGGCATCGCGCCCGAAAAGGTGCTCGAAGATTATCGGGCATTTGCGGCGCTCGTCCGAGCAAAACTGCCGAAGGCCAGGCTGTTTTATATCGCGCTCAAGCCGTCGCCCTCGCGCTGGAAGCTGGCCGAGCCGATGCGGCGCGCGAACGAACTGATCAAAGCGGAAATCGCCGGCCGTAAACGGGCGAAGTTCGTCGACGTCTGGTCGGCGATGCTCGACGCGCTCGGCGAACCGCGGCCCGAGCTTTTTCTCGACGACAAACTGCATATGAACGAACAGGGGTATCAGATCTGGCGGGACATTCTAACTCCTTTATTGAGGTAACATTATGTTCGATCCAAGCAGAAACATACAGGATTTTCTGGTGTTCGGGGAATTCGGCGACGTCAATCCGTCGATCACCGATTCTTCGACCTATACGTTTTTATCGCCGGCCCAGATGGAAGAGGCCTTCGAGCACGAGATCGAGGGCTGTTTTCTCTATTCGCGCCACTGGAACCCGACGAACAAATATCTGGCCCGCGCGCTCGCCGCGATGGAAGACACCGAGGCCGCGCAGGTCACCGCTTCGGGAATGGCCGCGATTTCCTCGGCGATTCTCCAGCTCTGCCAAACCGGCGACGAGATCATCTCGGAGCGGACGATCTACGGCGGCAGCTACGCTTTTCTGAAAAACTTTCTCCCGCGGCTCGGCATCAAGGTCCATTTCGTCGACATCCGCGACCTCGACAAGATCAAGGCGGCGATCAACGAGCGGACGCGCGTGATCTATACCGAATCGCTCAGCAACCCGCTGCTCGATATCGCCGATCTGCCGAAGATCTCCGAGATCGCGCGGGCGCACGACATCAAGCTGATCGTCGACAACACGTTCACGCCGCTGATCATCTCGCCGAAACGGCTCGGCGCGGACATCGTCGTCCATTCGATGACGAAGTTCATCAACGGCACGAGCGACTGCGTCGCCGGCTGCATCTGCGCTTCCGCGGATTTCGTCAATCAGCTCGTCGACGTCAATTCCGGCGCGACGATGCTTTTGGGGCCGGTGCTCGATTCGACGCGCGCGGCGTCGATCCTGAAAAACATCCACAGTCTCCATATCCGGATGATGCAGCATTCGAAAAACGCGCTCTTCATCGCCGAGAATCTGCAGAAGCTCGGCGTCCGGGTCTATTATCCGGGCCTGCCCGACAACCCGAGCCACGGACTGATGCGGAAATTGATGAACCCGCAGTTCGGCTTCGGCGGGATGCTCGCGATCGACGCGAAGACCTCGGAGCAGGCGAACCGTCTGATGGCCGCGATGCAGGAGGCGAAGGTCGGCTATCTGGCCGTCAGCCTCGGCTATTTCAAAACGCTGTTCAGCGCGCCGGGCCATTCGACGTCGTCCGAGATCCCGCACGAGGAACGCGACGCGATGGGCCTCGGCGACGGGCTCGTCCGGATGTCGGTCGGGCTCGACAACGACATCGAGCTCAGTTTTTCGAGAATCAAGGAATGTCTCGAAAAGGCCGGGCTTTGCTGAGGGGAGGTCTTGAGTCTTGAGTCTTGAGTCTTGAGTCTTGAGTCTTGAGTCTTGAGTCTTGAGTCTTGAGTCTTGAGTCGTTCGAATCGGGTCAATATTCATCCCGAACGATAAACTTCGGCGTCTGAAAAAAGACTTAAGACTCAAGACTCAAGACTCAAGACTCGTAAAAGTTATGAATCTGGAAACCCCGAAAATCCGCCGCGCGGATGCGCGCGACGTTCAGGTTTTGTCCGTCGTCGGCCGGCGCTCGTTCGACGAGGCTTTTTCCGACCATCCGGCGAATCATCCCGACGATATGCGGGCTTATATGGACGAGGCCTTTGCCGAAGCGACGATCGCCGCCGAGATCGCCAACGCGCAGACGATCTTTCTGATCGCCGAGACCGGAAATGAGGCGGCCGGCTATCTGAAAATGAAATTCGACGCGCGCGAGCCGTGCGTGTCGGGCGAGCGCCCGCTCGAGCTGTGCCGGCTCTACGCGCTCGACAAATTCATCGGCCGCGGCGTCGGCCGCGCGCTGATGCTCGAATTCCTGAAGATCGCCGCCGAGACGAACCGCGACACGCTCTGGCTCGGCGTCTGGGAATTCAACTACCGCGCGCAGGCGTTCTACCGCAAATTCGGCTTCGAAAAATGCGGCGAACACGTCTTCCAGCTCGGCAGCGACCCGCAGACCGACTGGATTTTCGAGAAAAGGATCTAGAACCGAAACGCAAAGCCTCTTTTTTAAGTCTTCGCGACTTCGCGGCTTGGCGTTGATTATTTTTATGAAATTTGAAGAAATCGAACAAATCGAAGAACAATATCAGGTCGAAACCTACGCCAAGATGAACATCGCCGTCGAAACCGGCCGCGGCGCGTGGGTCTGGACGAGCGAGGGCGAAAAATATCTCGACCTCTACGGCGGCCACGCGGTCTGCGCGACCGGCCATTCGCACCCGCACGTCGTCCGGGCAATTCAGGAACAGGCCGAAAAGGTGCTGTTCTATTCGAACCTCGTCTATTCCGAGATCCGCGCGAAGGCCGCCGAAAAACTCGTCGCGATCGCGCCGGAATCGATCACCAAAGCCTTTTTCTGCAACTCGGGCACCGAGGCCAACGAAAACGCGATGCGGATGGCGCGGTTCGCGACCGGCCGCGAAAAGATCATCTCGTTCACCGGCGGCTTTCACGGCCGCTCGGCCGATTCGATCTCGGCGACGTTTTTGGGGAAATACCGCGATCTCGGCAAACCAAACGTGCCCGGTCACGTTTGCGCCGAATTCGGCAATCTCGATTCGGTCAGGGAGCTCGCCGACGATCAAACGGCCGCGATCCTGCTCGAACCGATCCAGTCGATGGCCGGCGTGACGGAAGCGCCGCCCGAATTTTTCAAAGGACTGCGCGAGATCTGCGACGCGCACGGCATCGTCCTCATCTTCGACGAGGTTCAGACAGGCGTCGGCCGCACGGGAAACTGGTTCTTTTCCGGCTCGGAATTCGCGGGCGGCGTCGAGGCCGACATCATCACGCTCGCCAAATCTCTAGGGAGCGGCGTCCCGGTCGGCGCGTGTCTGGTCAACGATAAAGTTTCGCGCAACATCAAGACCAACGACCTCGGCACGACCTTCGGCGGCGGGATGCTCGCGATGGCGGCCACGGTCGCGACGCTCGAAGCGATCGAGAAAGATCGAATGCGCGAGAACATCGCCGCGGTCGAAAGCCATCTCCGCGAGCGGCTGAAAGAAGTCGAGGAAGTCGTCGCCGTCCACGGCAAGGGCGGCCTGATCGGCATCGAATTCGCCGACAACTGCAAACCTGTCCATCAAAAACTGCTCGATCGCCGGATCATCACCGGCACTTCGAGCAACCCGAAGATTCTCCGGCTGCTGCCGCCGCTCTCGGTCAAAAAAGAGGAGATCGACCTGCTGATCGACGCCCTCAACGAGCGGGGCGCGGGGTAATTTTTTAACGCGAAGACGCGAAGGCGCGAGGGCGCAAAGAATTTTAGGGCTGCTTCTCAGACAAAACGGTCGCGCTTTGAACGAAGCGTGACCGTAGTGAGTCCAAAAAAAATCTTGGTGGCTTCGCGTTAAAACTCAACTCCCGCCGGCTTTACGCGAATCGGCGCCGGCGGCCTCGAGGTCGAGGTAAAAATGACGGATCTCCCCGAGCATCAGCGTTTCTTCGAGAAATTCGACGAGGCCGGTTTCGACGTCGTAGACCGCGCCGATCAGACCGATTTCGCCCTTTTCGATCATCTCGCGCAGGACGACGCTCTGTTCGACGATCGTCTCGACGCTCCGTTTGACCTGGATCGCCGTCACGTTGGCGACGAATTCCGGGTTTGCCGACGTCCGGTTCGCGGTCGTTTTCCGCTCGAAATAAACGGCCGGCTGGATCTTGTTGAGCAGCGTCGAGAGATTGCCGAGCTGGATCTGGTCGCAGGCGCCCCGGATCGCGCCGCATTTGCTGTGGCCGAGGACGACGATCAGCTTCGAGCCGGCGACCTTGCAGGCGAATTCCATACTGCCGAGGATGTCGGTGTTGACGATGCTGCCGGCGATCCGGATCGAGAAGATATCGCCCAGCCCCTGATCGAAGATCAGCTCGGCCGACGTCCGGCTGTCGATGCAGCTCAAAATAGTCGCGAACGGAAACTGCCCGTCGCGGGTCTCGTTGACCTGCTGTAAAAGGTTGCGGTTCGCCTTGAGATTGGTGACAAAACGGTGATTTCCCTCCCGCAGATACTCGAGCGCATCTTTCGGCGTGGTCGTCTGTTGTGATTCCCTGGTATGTGTTCTCATTTTTTCAAGCTCCGGCCGGATTCGATTTTTCGACCGAACAACGCGCCGTCGGTTCTATCTTCCTTTTTAATCCGGCCGCATTCAAGCCGCGGCCCGCATTCAGCCGAAAACTGTCCGCAAAAAAGAGAAAAATGAAACCAGCGGGTGATAACGCTTGATGAAAAGGGACCGGCGACGAACTGTTTCTGACTTTTTTCCAACCGCGCCTTTGCGTCTCCGCGCCTTCGCGTTAAAACTAACCCTCGCATCGGATTCTTCGAAGTTGAATCCGAACGCAAAGGCACGAAGCCGCAAAGACCAAATTTTGAAATCTAGTTTCCCGTGCTGCCGTGCAGGAATCGATCGACGCTGCGGGCCGCTTTGCGGCCGTCGGCGAGCGCCCAGACGACGAGCGACTGGCTGCGCTCGCAGTCGCCGGCGGCGAAGACTTTCGGGTTGGCCGTCCGCTTATCGTCGTCGACGCGGACGGTTCCGCGTTCGGTCAGCGCGACGCCGAGCTCGTCAAAGAGCCGCGCCTTTTCGACGCCGGTAAAGCCCATCGCCAGAAAAACCCGGTCCGCCTCCCAGAATTTTTCGGTGCCCTCGATTTCAGAGAATTTCCCGTCGCGCCATTCGACGTTGACGGTTTCGAGCCCGCGCACCCGGCCGCGGCCGTTCGAGACGAAGCGTTTTGTCAGCACGCAGTATTCGCGCGGGTCCGCGCCGAAAACGACCGCCGCCTCTTCCTGGCCGTAATCGACCTGAAAGGTGCGGGCGCGGCTCAGCCAGTGTTCGTGCGTGTAGACCTTCGGGCCCGGCGGCGGCAGGATCTCGAACTGCGTGACGCTCCGGCAGCCGTGGCGGAGCGCGGTCGCGATGCAGTCGGTCCCGGTGTCGCCGCCGCCGATGACGATCACGCGGCGGTCTTTGACGTCGATGAAATTTCGATCTTTGAAATCCGAATCGAGCAGGCTCTTCGTGTTTTTCGCCAGAAACTCCATCGCGAAATGGATGCCTTTGAGCTGCCGGCCCTTGATCCCGAGATCGCGCGGCGCGGTCGCCCCGCAGGCCAGCACGACGGCGTCGAAGCCGGCCAGCAGATCCGCCGCCGTGAAATCGGTGCCGACCGCGACGCCCGTCCGAAACTCGACGCCTTCCGATCTCATCAGCCCGACGCGGCGTTCGACCAGCCGTTTGTCGAGCTTCATATTCGGGATCCCGTACATCAGCAGCCCGCCGACCCGGTCGTCGCGTTCGAAGACCGTGACCGTGTGGCCGTATTTGTTGAGTTCGTCGGCGGCGGCCAGTCCGGCCGGGCCGGAACCGATCACGGCGACGCGTTTTCCCGTCCGGAATTTCGGCGGGTTCGGGGCGATCCAGCCCTCGGCGAAGGCCCGGTCGACGATCGAAACCTCGATCTCCTTGATCATCACCGGCTCTTCGCTGATCCCGAGCACGCACGACGATTCGCACGGCGCGGGACAGACGCGGCCCGTGAATTCCGGAAAATTATTCGTCGAGGCCAGCGATTTGTAGGCCTCGAACCATTTCCCGCGGTAGACCAGATCGTTCCATTCCGGGATCAGGTTGCCGAGCGGGCAGCCGACGTTCGCGCCCTCAAAGGTCGCGCCCGTGTGACAGAACGGGATGCCGCAGTTCATACAGCGCGCGCCCTGCCGGCAAAGCTCGTCCGCGGGCAGCGGCGCGTGAAACTCGCGCCAGTTTGCGAGCCGCCCGCGCGGATCGCTGAGAATCGGCAGAGTTCGTGAAAATTCGATGAATCCGGTCGTTTTTCCCATCAGCCGGTCGCCTCCATAAACGCCGACATCGCGGCCTCATCCTTCGAAAACCCGGCCGTCAGAAACCGTTCCTGCGCGCTGACGATTTTTTCGTAATCGGCGGGGATCACGCGGACGAAATTTCCCCGCTGATTCTCCCAGTCGTCGAGAATCCGGCGGCCGATGCCGCTGCCGGTCAGATCGACGTGGCGCTCGATCATCCGGCGGACGAACTCGATCTCCGACGTTTCGTCGAGCGTGCCGAGCCGGACCATTTCGCGGTTGCAGAGCGCGGCGAAATTCGCCCCCTCATCGAAGACATAGGCGATGCCGCCCGACA
>JAFDVJ010000042.1 GCA_018269075.1 Acidobacteriota bacterium | reverse complement strand
GCGCTCGCGGTCGGCGCGGCCGATCCGGTCGATCGCCGCGCGCGCGCGCATCTGGACGATGCCGCGGCCCTCGCGGTAGGCGCGGTGGATCTCCTCGCGGCCGTAGATGAAGCCGCCGGTCGGAAAGTCCGGCCCCGGCACGATCTTGATCAGCTCTTCGACCGTGATCTCGGGCCGTTTGACGAGCGCGATCGTCGCGTCGAGAATCTCCGTTAAGTTATGCGGCGGGATCTTCGTCGCCATCCCGACGGCGATGCCTTCCGAGCCGTTGACGAGCAGGTTCGGAATCCTCGTCGGCAGCACGGTCGGCTCCGAAAGCGAGTCGTCGTAGTTCGGCTGAAAATCGACGGTCTCCTTCTCGATATCGGCAAGCACGTCATTCGTCAGCTTCATCATCCGCACCTCGGTGTTGTGATTGACGAAACCGTTAGCGACGAATGAATGACAGTCGCTGTCGACGCGGATCGAATAGACGTTCTGCTCGCCGGCATCGGCGATGTCGACGACCGGATCGAACAGATAGTTGTTTTGCGCGATCCGTTCGACGATCGCGTAATTCTCGCTCGAAAGCGACGCGGCGAGACGCGGCAGCGTGCCGGCGAGCCGGGCTGGGCGGTCGAAATTATTTCGTTTGAGCCAGCTTTGTCTGCCGGCGAATGTGCGTTCGCGCACGAAGGCCGCGAGATACGGCACGAAATCGTTTTTCGCGAGACTCCTGCCGGTTACCGCTTCGATCACTTCCGCAAGCGCCGTCTGTTTCCGAGCGGAGAAGAATCCGATCTTCGCGGCGAAGTTTTGCAGATCGATCCTTCCCTGCAGGGTTAAGCGGAACGTCTTCCGGCCATGCGAAGCGTCGTCGCGCAGGGTCGAAACGATACCGAAGCGCAGCAGCAGGGTCTGCGTTTGTCTGACCAGTTCCCGGCTGATCGAGGTCAAAGTCACCCGCAGCAGGCTCGTTCCCGACCTCTCGACGCTGCCGTCGCCTTCGAACAGACCGCGTAAAAAAGCCGCGACAACCGGCTTCGGCGATTGCAGGATCGCTTCCGGAATCCGTTTTTCGGAGGATTTTCCTTCGAGACCGAGATTCCGCAGCAGACCGACGACGTATTGGCTGACGACCTGCATCTGCCACCAGTGTTTCTTCCCGTAACTATGCGGCTCGCGCAGCCAGCGATGGAGCCGGCAGGTCGGGAAAACACGGTTCCAGACGGCGCCGAATTCGTCGGCGAACTCGCCCTCGGCGTTAACGAACTCGATCCGGTCGGTCTGAATCGCGCCTTCGGCCGTCAGCGCGCCGAGCAGAAACGCGAGATCCGCGTTGAGCGTCTCCGGCGTCTGGTGAGTGGCGGTCCGCGGATTGTCGAAAACCGGCCGGTAATCGGCGAGCCCGACTTCCCGCTCCGGCCACAGCTTTTCACTGCGGTCGATCACGAGAAAATCGCCTTGTTCGAGCTGCTCGATCAGTTTCCACGCGAATCGCGGCGTGCCGTCTTCGGTCACGCGCCACGTCAGCAGCGGATGATTCGTCGTGCCGGTGACCTCGTAACCGTGCCGCGTCCGCACCCGGCGCACGGGGAACTTTCCGCAATCGAACCATTTACTCGCGGAATTGACACGTCGTTCGTGCGACAAAACCCTGATATCGACGTCCTCTTCCGCAGCCAGCCGGCCGAGCGGCCGCAGCCCCCGATCGGTGACGACGAGCGCATCGCCGGTCAGGCAATATCTCATCGCCGCCGCATTGTCGCCGTCGATCGAGCCGAAATTTCCCTGACCGTCGACGAGCGGATAACGCAGGCTGAAGTCCTGCGCGAGCCGGACGACGGTGTCGTAAACGGCGGTGTCGCCGTGCGGGTGATATTTTCCGATCGTGTCGCCCACCACGCGGGCCGATTTTTTGTACGGTTTGTTGTGAGTGTTGCCGAGCTCGTGCATCGCCCAGAGGACGCGCCGGTGGACGGGTTTGAGGCCGTCGCGGACGTCCGGGAGCGCGCGGCCGATGATCACGCTCATCGCGTAATCGAGATACGAGCGCCGCATCTCGTCTTCAATATTTATCTGATTGCGTTCTAAATTTATATCCATTTAATTAATTGTCTTCTTCTTGAAATCTGCGATCCCTGCCAAACTTGCGGGAAAAGGTGTGAACATAAAAAAAACTGGAAAATTATTCGATTTAATCGTTTTATTATTTTACAGGTTTAACGCCTGTTAAGCAAATTAAAAGAGCCTTTGAAAGCGAATCCACAGAAGGGTTCGAATCCTACTTAAACCCAAAATAATCAATAACTTTACGGATTCCGGGGGAAATATGTTGTCGAACACAGCCGTCAATGAAAAAGAAGACCGTCGATTGCAGCGCATCGGCCTCGCTCTGCCGATCCGGATCGAGGGAAAAATCAATAAAACCGTCGCCTGGAGCGAGATCACGCGCCTTCAGGACGTCTCGGCCTACGGGGCCGGATTCAATCTCAACCGCCCGGTCAAACGCGGCCGGCTGGTCGCGCTGACGATGCCGATGCCGCGCCAGCTGCGCTGTTACGATTATCTCGAGCCGCAGTACCGCATCTGGGGACTCGTGCGCCGCTGCGTGACGGTCAAAAACTCGATCGACGCCGAGCAGTACGCCGTCGGCGTCGCCTTCATCGGCAAGCATCCGCCGCTCAGCTACACGGAAAATCCGGCCAAGCTCTACGAGATCACGCAGCTCGAAGACCGCGGCTTTTACCGGCTCGTCGAAGCGCCCGACCGGCCCGACGAACGCGAGCTGCCGAAGGAGCTGCGCCGCCATTCGCGCTACCAGATTCCGGTCAACGTGCTGCTCGAAGTGCTCGACGACGACGGCAACGTCGTGACGACCGAGATGACCGTCACCGAAAACGTCTCGCTCGGCGGCGCGTCGGTCTTTACGTCTTTGAGCGCCGACGTCGGCTCGTTTATGCGGCTGACGAGCGAGCAGTACAACACGACGATCATCTCGGTCGTCCGCGGCAAGCGGCTCGGGCCGGACAGCATTCCGCGGCTGCATATCGAATTTATCGATCATTTCTTTCCGCTGGAAGGGATCGAATAGAATTATCAGGGAAGCATAAATCCGGCAGGGGAAATTTTTCGTGATTGACGGGGTCCTGGGTCCTGGGCCTTGGGTCTTTGATCTTTGGTCTTTGGTCTTGGCTCTGTTCACGAGCCGATCGTTCGATACCGGAGAACGGCAAAGATCAAGGGTCAAAGGTCAAAGACCGAAGATCAAAGCCCGAACTCCGCGGCCCGGTCGATTACAAATCTATTTGAATCGTTATTTTAATTGAAAATCGAGCGCAAGCTTTTCTACCCCCGAAGTATTTATCGATGTTATATTCAGTAGAAAAAGCCGAGCACCGTCCGGAACGTCTGAAGATTATGCTGCCGATTCGCGTCGAAGCGCACGAATCGGCCCAGGCGATCTGGCGCGAATTGACCAATCTCGAAAGCGTCTCCCACACGGGAGCCGATTTTTACCTGACCCGTCTCTTTACGATCGGGCAGCTGCTCTATCTGTCGATGCCGATCGACAAAGAGCTGCGCCGGTACGATCAGGAGAAGGAAAATTACTGCGTCTGGAGCATCATCCGCCACTGTCACCGGGTGATCCGCAAAAACTCCTCCGTCTTTCACCTCGAAGTCGGCTTTATCGGCCCCGAGCCGCCGGCCGGCTACCGGAAAAATCCGTCCTCGGTCTACCAGCTCGGCCAGATCGATCACGACGGCTTCTGGCAGGTCCACGAAGAACCGCCCAAACCGCCGAACCGCAAAGAGCAGCGCTACACGATCCCGATCGAGATCTTCATCGGGATCTGCGACGATCAGGGCAACATTCTGACCCACGAGCGAACCGTCACCGAAAACATCTCGGAACACGGGGCGGCCGTTTTTTCCGATCTCGACGTCAAGGTCGGCGACCGCGTCAAATTCGTCAAACAATACGGCGGTTTTTCGGCGACGGCGGTCGTCCGCGCGCGCCGCGTCGGCAAGGACAATCTGCCGCGCCTGCATCTCGAATTCATCAACATCCGGTTTCCGCTCGACGGAATCGGCTAAACCCCGAAAAAACCCCTTGCCATAACGATTTAAGTTTTTCAGGAGTTGCCATGTCAAAGCTCAAAGATCAGGAACAACGCCGCGGCGACCGGATCGCGCTCTCGCTGTCGGCCGTCGTCAAATTCAGGGATAGCATCGAAGCCGTCTTCAAGGAAAAAACCGATCTGATCAGCATCTCGCGCTCGGGAGCCGGTTTCTATCTCTCGAAGGAATGCCGGGTCGGCCGGCTCGTCTCGCTGATCATGGCGATGCCGCGCCACCTGCGCTGCTACGACCGCGAAAAGGAATTGTACCGCGTCTGGGGTTTGGTGCAGCACTGCAGCCGCCTCGCGGGCGAGCGCGAGGAATATCACGTCGGCGTCGCCTTCGTCGGCCGGCGCGTCCCGCCGAGCTATCACGAGAACCCGCTCCAGTCGTACCGCATCGCCGGGATGAACGAGGACGGCACGTGGCGCATCGTCGAGTCGAAGACCTCGTTCGTCGTCCGCAAACACCCGCGCTACTGGGTCGGGCTCGAAGTCGAGCTCTCGGCGCTCGACGACGACAAGAACCTGCTCTGCGACGAGGAAGCGGCGACCGAAAACATCAGCCTCAGCGGAATGGCCGTCTATTCGAATCTCGCGGTCGACGTCGGCAGCTCGGTCAACGTCGAATGCTTCGCGCCCGAATTTTCGGGCCTCGCGATCGTCCGCAACCGCCAGTTCGCCGACCACCGGCGGCCGAAGCTCCATCTCGAATTCATCAGCGACACCTTTCCGGTCGGCGCGGTCGCGCTGCCGACCGAACGGGATGTTCTCGAGGACGAGGACGAGGAAGAAGAACTCGCCGACCGGGAAAACGCGCCGCCCGTTGAAGAATTCGTCCAAGTTTAGGTATCCTTGAATCTGAAATACGAAGTCTTAAGTCTTGAGTCTTGAATGGGGAT
>JAFDVJ010000041.1:13939-72692 GCA_018269075.1 Acidobacteriota bacterium | reverse complement strand
AGAGCTCGGAGAAATGTTCCGCGCTCGTTCCCCGCGCTGACGCACGGGGCTTTATGCTGTCGCCCGTTTCACGGGCTGAATGCGGATTATTTGTCGGATTTAATTATCAAAGACCATAAGCTAGTGGCAATTGATCAGAGCCTTTCTTTTGGTTTACTGCCTGATTTTTTATTCAAACGAAATGATCTTAATTCTTAAACCGAACATCGATGCTGAAAGCCGTGAGTTTCAGCGGATCGCGGAACATTTAAAAAACTTTCAGAACATCGAGATGCGCGTGCATCGCGTTCACGGCGCGGAGCAGATTCTGACCGAGGTCTATCTGATCGGCAACACGGCCGCGCTTTCGCTCGACGAGATGCGGAGCTTTCCGGGCGTCGAGCACGCGGTCCGCGTGTCCGAGGAATACCGCGTTTTGGGGCGTCATAAGGACGACAGCCGGCCGAACTTCTTTCATTACAACGGCGTCGAGTTCTCGCAGGACAACCTGAACGTCTTCGCCGGTCTCTGCGCGGTCGACTCGCCCGAATCGGTCGAGGCGATGATGAAGGCGCTTCAAGAGCACGGTCAGGTCTGCACGCGGATGGGCGCGTATAAACCGCGGACGAGCCCGTATTCTTTTCAGGGCCACGGCAAAAACTGCCTGCCCTACGTGTTCGAGCTCGCCGGCAAGTACGGAATCCGCGTGATCGCGATGGAGATCACGCACGAATCGCACATCGACGAGATTCGCGAAGCGCTGAAACAGACCGGCGATTCGACCGGCGTGATGCTCCAGATCGGGACGCGCAACACGCAGAACTTCGAGCTTTTGAAATCGGTCGGCCGCCAGCAGGAATTTCCGGTGCTTTTAAAGCGCGGCTTCGGCATAACCTTGGACGAATCGCTCCACGCCGCCGAATATCTCGCGAGCGAGGGCAACCAGAAAGTGATCTTCGCCTTGCGCGGGATGAAGACCAACATCGGCGACCCGCACCGCAATATGGTCGATTTCGCGCATATTCCGGTCGTCAAACGGCTGACGAGAATGCCGGTCTGCGGCGACCCGTCGCACTCGGTCGGCGGCCGCGGCCGTTCGTCCGACAACATTCTCGACATCATGCACGTGACGGCGCAGGCGATCGTCGCCGGCGCGAATATGATCCTCGTCGATTTTCATCCCGACCCGTCGAAAGCGCTCGTCGACGGCCCGCAGGCGCTCCGGATGAACGAATTGTCGAGATTTCTCGAAGACGTCGCGCTCGTGCGCGAAGCCTACGAAAAGCGCGTCGCGCTGTGGAAGGAGTAAAAGAATTTCAGATCTGAAATTTCAGATCCCGGATTGCTATGCCAAACAATTATCGAAGCAAAATCATCACCGAAGGCGTCGAGCGCGTGCCGAACCGCGCGATGCTCCGCGCGGTCGGGTTCGGCGACGACGATTTCAAAAAACCGATCGTCGGCGTCGCCAACGGCTACAGCAACATCACGCCGTGCAATTTGAGTCTCGGCACGCTCGCCGAGGACGTGATGGCGACGGCGCGCGAAGCCGGACTAATGCCGCAGGTCTTCGGGACGATCACGATCTCGGACGGCATCTCGATGGGCACCGAGGGGATGAAATACAGCCTGATCTCGCGCGAGGTGATCGCCGATTCGATCGAAACGGTCTGTCAGGGCCAGCAGCTGGACGGGCTGCTCGCGATCGGCGGCTGCGACAAGAATATGCCGGGCGCGATGATCGCGATCGCGCGGCTCGACATCCCGTCGGTCTTCGTCTACGGCGGCACGATCAAGGCCGGGCATCTCGACGGAAAAGATTTGACGGTCGTCTCCGCGTTCGAGGCGGTCGGCGAGTTCATCGCCGGCAAGATCGACGAAAAACAGCTCTGCGCGGTCGAGAAAAAAGCGTGTCCGGGCGCCGGTTCGTGCGGCGGGATGTACACCGCGAACACGATGTCGTCGGCGATCGAGGCGCTCGGGATGAGCCTGCCGTATTCGTCGACGATGGCCGCCGAGGACGCCGAAAAACGCGAGTCGGCGCGCGAGTCGGCGCGCGTGCTGGCGAAAGCCGTCGAGAACAAACTGCTCCCGTCGCGGATTATGACGCGCAAAGCGTTCGAAAACGCGATCGCCGTCGTGATGGCGACCGGCGGTTCGACCAACGCCGTCCTGCATCTACTGGCGATCGCGCATTCGATGAAGGTCGATCTGAAGATCGAGGACTTCGAGACGATCCGCGCGAAGGTTCCCGTTTTGTGTGATCTCAAGCCGTCGGGCAAATACGTCGCGACCGATCTCCACAAAGCCGGCGGCGTTCCGCTGATTATGCGGATGCTGCTCGACCGCGGCATTCTTCACGGCGACTGTCTGACGATCACCGGCCGCACGGTCGCCGAAAATCTCGCGAATGTTTCCGGCGAGCCCGCCGCCGGTCAGGACGTCGTCCGGCCGTGGGACGCGCCGCTTTACGCCGAGGGCCATCTCGCGATCCTCGGCGGCAATCTCGCCGAGGAAAACGCTGTCGCGAAGATCACCGGCATCAAATCGCGCAAAATCACCGGCGCGGCGAAGGTTTACGATTCCGAGGAAGAAGCGATGGCCGCGATCGTCGGCCGGAAGATTACGGCCGGCGACGTCGTCGTGATCCGCTACGAAGGCCCGAAGGGCGGTCCCGGAATGCGCGAGATGCTCGCGCCGACCTCGGCGATCATCGGGTTGGGATTGGGCGATTCGGTCGGCCTGATCACCGACGGCCGTTTCTCGGGCGGCACTTACGGGATGGTCGTCGGCCACGTCGCGCCCGAAGCCGCCGCCGGCGGCAACATCGCGCTCGTTCGCGACGGCGACCTGATCACGATCGACGCCGACGAAAGGCTTTTAAAAGTTCATCTCACGGACGACGAGCTCGCCGCCCGCCGCGCCGCCTGGACGCCGCCCGCCCCGCGCTTCACACGCGGCGTGATCGCCAAATACGCGAAACTCGTCTCATCGGCCAAATACGGCGCGGTCACCGACTGAAACGATTTCGGATTTCGGATTTCGGATTTCGGATTGCTCACGCCCGCCGGCGTGAGTTTTTCCGTGTATATTCGTTTGTCAGAGAAACAAAAGCGATCCGAATTCAGACCAATCCGAGTTTGTTCGTTTGTCAGAGAAACAAATTAATTCCAACTCAGACCAATCCGAAATCCGAAATCCGAAATCCGAAATCAAAATAATCCGAAATCGTCAGGCTGAATTGCGGCCGGCGTTGATGATGCCGAACGAGCAGCGGATGACGAGTTTTTCGAGGGTTTGGCGCAGTTCTTCGTCGGCGGTTTCGCGCCGGCGCGTCAGCGCGTACTGCTGGATCGTCGTCAGCGGCAGGACGATCCGCTCGCGCGTGCGGACGGACTGCTGCTCGACCGGGAAATCGGTCATCAGGTCCTGGCGGCCGGTGAGCCCGGCGAGATGGCGGCGGCAGAGCTCGAATTCTTCGTGAATCATCCGCCAGATCGGGCCGTAGGTTTCGTGGTCGGCGAGAAACGCCGTCAGCTGAAAGTCCGATTTCTGCATCGCCATCTCGCAGTTGTCGACGAGCGTCCTGAAAAAGAGATTCGCGTGATAGAGCGCTTTGATCTCCTCCATCCGGCCGCCGAGCGCGTCGAGCGCCGCGCCGACGCCGTAAAAGCCCGGCACGTTCTGCTTTAACTGGCTCCACGCGCCGACGAACGGGATCGCGCGCAGATCGTCCAAAGTCAGCTTTCCCGCGCCGCGTTTCGCCGGACGCGAGCCGATGTTCGTTTCGGCGTAGAACTTCAAGGGCGAGACGTCCGACAGATAATCGAGAAAATGCGGGTGATGCTTGAGCTCTTCGTAGGCCCGAAAGCTCGCGTCGGCGAGGCTCTGCATCAATTCTTCCTCGTCGTCCGTAAAGGTTTCCGTCCGCTCGGTGAAAAGATGATGGTAGATGCCGGCGTGGAGCAGCTGCTCGATGTTGAACTGCGCCGCGGCGACCGTGCCGAAGTTCGACGAGACGGTCTGGCCCTGGATCGTCAGCTCGAACGAATCGCTCGCGATCTCGCGGCCCATCGACGAGTAGAACTTATGCGTCTTGCCGCCGCCGCGCGCCGGCGGGCCGCCGCGGCCGTCGAAAAAGATCACCGAGAGGCCGTAATCGCGGGCGAGCGCGGTCAGCTCTTCCTTCGCCTTGTAGATGCTCCAGTTGGCCATCAGATAACCGCCGTCCTTGGTGCCGTCGCTGAAGCCGAGCATAATCGTCTGGACGTCGCCGCGGCGCGTCAGATGCTCGCGGTAGGCCGCGTTCTCGTAGAGCTCGCGCATAATGCCCGCGGCGTGTTTGAGGTCGGCGATCGTTTCGAAGAGCGGGACGATGTCGATCTTCAGCTCTTCCTTTTGCCAGCCGCCGAGCAGGAAGAGGCCGAAGACCTCGATCACGTTGAGCGCGGTCTCCGAATGGCTGATGATGTAGCGGCGGCAGCCCTGCTCGCCGTTGGAGGTCTGGATTCGTCTGACGGTTTCGATGTTGACGAGCGTGTCGCGCGTCAGCTCGTCGTCGAAAACCTGCGGATCGACCTTTTCCGCAATACTCAACAGCGCCCTGATCTTTTCCGCTTCGGGCAGCCCGTCGTAACCTGCGGGCAGCGCGCCGGTTTTGGCGGCGACGTCCGCCAAAACTTTGGCGTGGACGCTGCTGTCCTGACGGATGTCGAGCGCGGCGAAATAGAGCCCGAAGATATTGACCTTTTCGACCAGATTGTCGACCAGATGGACGAACAGACCGTTGTGCCGCTCGAACAGGAGCGCGCGGATCTGCAGCAGATAGGCGAGAATCTCGTCCTTCGACAGATCGTTTTTAGCGGGCGTAAAGGCCTCGGCGTAAAGTTTTTCCTCAAGCTCGGCGAGAATCGTGTCGACGCCGGTGAACGTCAGCCGCCGCTTGAGCCGGCGCGTGTCGCGGTAGTAGCAGCGGAGCGCGGCGAGCCGCAGCGCGTCGGCCGTTTTGAGCGTCGTCTCGCTCGTCACGAACGGATTGCCGTCGCGGTCGCCGCCCGGCCAGAAGCCCATCTTGACGAGATTCGAAAGATCGAAGATTTCTCGCGGAAACGAGCTTTTCAGATCCGACGCGATGTTGCCGACCGCTTCGTAAAAGACGTTTTCGAGATACCAGATCAGGCTGTTCGCTTCGTCGAACGGCGTCGGCTTCTGTTTCTTGAAAAACGGCGTCCGGCCCAACTGCTGGAGATAAGTGTTGATCAGCGAGACGTCGTTCGAGGCGATCGCCTCGACGAGATCGTTGATGATCCCGAGCACCGCGCCCGGGTAAAACTGCGTCGGGTGCGCCGTCAGCACGAGCCGGACGCCGAAGCTGCGGAGCTTGTCGGCGAATTCAGCCGTCTTGTTTTCCTGCAGAACGCGCGTTTCGAGCTCGGTCAGCGTGCCGGGCCCGTGCGGGTCGTGCAGCGCGGTGAACGCCGCGTCCTCGAGTGCGTCGAAAAGCACGACCTGCCGCTCGGTGTACTGGACGAAGCGAAAAAGAAAATCGAGCTTGTCGGCGATCGAGTTGTTCTCGAAAAAATCCTCGATGATCGCGGCCGGGCTTTTGCCCTTCGCGTAGCCTTCCTCGCAGTCGGTGTTGAACAGCGAGAGCAGGATGCCGGTCTTGTCGACGCCGTAGAAGGGAAGCGACAGAAAAAGGCTGTTGTAGAGCTGAAACTTGATGCCGACCGAGTTCTGAAATTTCTCGAGCGCGCCCGAAACTGTTTGAATCATAAAAAAATTGTAATATAGACTGGTGATTTAGATAAATAAGTTTGGTAAGTTTGGGAAGGGAACGTACAACAGTCTGTCAGACTGTTGACAGGCGACAGCCTGTAAAACGGCTTCATCCCCGCGCGGCGCGGCGACCGGACTGACAGTCCGTCGTCCGTGATCCCAAACTTCCCGAACTATAAAAGATTATGAGCAATTATCGAGTCGAGCGCTGGAACGCGCCGCACGCGCCGAATGCGGCGATGCTGCGGCATATTCTCGTGACGGAAGGCTATCGCGTCTATCAATGGAGCGACCTGCCGGAAGCGATCTACGTCAATCACAAACACGGCACGGACCAGTCGCACTGGATCGTCTCCGGCGCGCTGGAGCTGACGATCGAGCGCGTCGGGACGTTCGTCCTCGAAGCCGGCGACCGCGATTTTATGCCCGCCGACACCTATCATTCGGCGCGTGTCGTCAGCGAAGAACCGGTCGTCTACCTCGTCGGCGAGAAATGAAACGGAGCGCCGGCATCGCGGCCGGCAATGCGTTTGAAAAACGCAAAAGGCGTTTCATTGCCACGAAGATTAAAGGAAATCGGAGCGTTTGACGCCGTTTGCACGGCGTTTGCCGGCAGGATGCCGGCGCTCCGTGATTACGTCAAACTCACGGGAAAATCCTTTCCCAGTCGGCGATGATCCGGTCCATCAGCGAATCCAGTCGTTCGTCGACGACCCGCCGCGCGGGATCGGCGTCGTGCCACGCGACGATCTCGCGGATGCCGTGCGAAAACGGCGTCGTCGCCGCGAAATCCGGGACGAGGCGTTTGATCTTCGTGTTGTCGAAGATCATCGAGTGCGCCTTGTCGCCGAACAGCTCCGCGCCCCATTCCGGATCGTAGCGGGCGAGCGTCGCCGACGGGATATGGACGATCTCGGCCGCCGCGCCGGCCGCCTGCGCCGCCAGCTCGTAGATCCGGTTCCACGTCAGCGCTTCGTCGGACGTGATCTGAAACGCCTCGCCGACGGCGCGGCTGTTGCCCAGAAGCCCGACGAAGCCCTTCGCGAAATCGCGCGTGTGCGTCAGCGTCCAGAGCGACGTGCCGTCGCCGTGGACGATCACCTTCTTGCCGCGCCGCATCCGGTCGATCATTGTGTAGCGGCCTTTCAAGGGCAGCATCGTTTGGTCGTAGGTGTGCGACGGCCGGACGATCGTGATCGGAAAGCCCTCTTCGCGGTAGGCTTTGACGAGCCGCTCCTCGCAGGCGATCTTGTCGCGCGAATACTGCCAGAACGGATTCGCGAGCACCGTCGACTCGGTGACCGGCAGGCTCGCGGGCGGCGTCTGATAGGCCGAGGCCGAGCTGATGAAGACGAACTGGCCGGCGCGGCCGCGAAACAGTTCGAGATCGGCCTCGACGTGTTCGGGCCGGTAGGCGATCCAGTCGACGACCGCGTCGAATTCGAGACCGTCGAGCGCGGCCCGCGCCGCCGCAGGATCGCGGATGTCGCCGCGGATGACGCGCGCCCCGTCGGGCACGGCGCGCGCCGATTCGCCGCGATTGAAAAGATGCAATTCGATCCCGCGCTCGATCGCGAGCGCCGCCGAGGCCGCGCTGATGACGCCCGTTCCGCCGATGAATAAAACCTTCATATAATGAGGATATTATACAACAGGCGGATTTTGGATTTTGGATTTCGGATTTCGGATTTCGGATTTTTCGCGGCGATGGCTGTTGTTGGGTTCGGGAAACGACCGGGTGAGGAGAAGGGTTTGAAGCGGGAAGGATCGAAGCGGATCGATGATTTCGGGGATTGGGCGGCAACTGCGGCGGGGTGTCGCCGGGCGCGCGAAAATTTTCCGGCGAGGTCGAAAAATCGGGCGGCGATGTGCGATAATTTTAATTATGAGAGCATCGACATTCGGCGAATTGAAAGCGAGCGGTTATGTCGCGCGTCCGGTCAAGGACGAGATGCGCGCGAATCTGATCAAAAAGCTGCGGGCGGGCGAAAAGCTTTTTCCGGGCGTGCTGGGCTACGAGGAATCGGTCATCCCGCAGCTCGTCAACGCAATCCTTTCCAAACATAATCTGATCCTGCTCGGCACGCGCGGGCAGGCGAAAAGCCGCATCATCCGGCAGCTGACCGAACTGCTCGACGAGGAAATCCCGATCATCGCCGGCTCCGAGATCAACGACAACCCGTTCGCGCCGCTCTCGGCGTTCGGGCGGCATCAGGTCGATTTTCACGGCGACGAGATGAAGATCGACTGGGTGCGGCGCGAGAACCGCTTCGTCGAAAAGCTCGCGACGCCCGACGTGACGATCGCCGACATCATCGGCGACGTCGATCCGATCAAAGCCGCGAAGGGCGGGCATCTCCTGTCCGACGAGCTGACGATCCATTTCGGCCTGCTCCCGCGCGCCAACCGCGGCCTCTTCGCGATCAACGAGCTGCCGGATCTCGCCGGCAAGATCCAGGTCGGGCTGTTCAATATCATGCAGGAGGGCGACGTCCAGATCAAAGGCTATCCCGTCCGGCTGCCTTTGGACGTGATGCTCGTCTTTTCGGCCAATCCCGAGGACTACACGGCGCGCGGCAAGATCATCACGCCGCTCAAAGACCGGATCGGCGCCGAAATCCAGACGCATTATCCGAAAGACCTCGGTCTCGGCACCGCGATCACGCGGCAGGAAGCGTGGACGGAGCGCGACGATCTCGACGGCTTTACCGTCCGGATTCCCGATTTCATCGCCGAGACGATCGAGCAGATCGCCTTCGAGGCGCGCGACGACCAGCGGATCGACAAGCGGTCGGGCGTCTCGCAGCGGTTTCCGATCACCGTTCTGGAATCGGCCGTCTCGAACGCCGAGCGGCGCGCGCTCGCGACCGGCGAGCCCGAGATCGTCCCGCGGATCTCGGACATCTACGCCGCGCTGCCGTCGATGACCGGCAAGATGGAGCTCGAATACGAGGGCGAGCAGATCGGCGCGGCGCGGCTCGCGCGCGATCTCATCAAACGCGCGTGCGGCGTCGTCTTCGAGGGCTTTTTCCTCGGCATCGATTTCACGCCGGCCGTTCAGTGGTTCGATGAGGGCAACAAGATCCTGCTATCGGAAAGCGCCTCGGCCGGGGAATGCGTCTATCTGCTCGAAAGCGTGCCCGAACTGATCGACGCGACGCTCGTCCCGCTCGATTTCAAGCGCGACGATCAGGCAAAGCTCGTCGCGGCCTGCGAATTCGTGCTCGAAGGCCTCTACGCGCAGAACAAGATCGCGCGCAACGAGGAAGGCGGCTTCGAGGCCGCGACCAAAGCCAAACGCGACCGCCGCGGGATGATCTACGAAGATTTTACCGACATCGAGGGATATAACTGATTTCGGATTTCGGATTTCGGATTTCGGATTTCGGATTGTCTGGGGCGAGAGGGAAATGGTTGATTCGCGGCGAAAATTTTCTTGACTTCCGGCGGGTTTTTCCGCACAATTCCGGTAAACACACAAGGAGATCAGGCTGATGGCACTCGAACACTGGACTTTTCGCAAGAATGTACACGGCAACAAGGACCTGCTGAAGGATCTGCGGCGGGTTTTGACGAACGAGATTCAGCGGCGCAAGCCGCGCGAGCCCGAACATCTCGATTTCCGCTTTCTGCTGCCGCTCGCGCAGTGGCTCTGCGAGCAGGGCGGCTACACAATGAAGCCGAAGGGCAACAATCCCGGCAACGTGATGGGCAAGGGCGACCTCGGCGATTTCAACCGGCCCGACAACATCGAGATCGTCGGCGGCAAGGAAAAGAACGTTCCGGCCAAATTCGCGCAGTTCTCGACGATGGAAGCCGGCACCAAGGCGACGCTCGATCATCTGCAGGAACGCTGGTTCGGAACCTACACGCAGATTCTCGACGGCGGCTCGGCCGAAGCCTACGTGCGCGGGCTCTATCCCGGCCGCGGCAAGGACTACGCGACGCAGTTTCAGAGCGTCTATCTGGCGGGCGTTCGACACCGGCTGGCCAACATCATTCAGGACTTCATTTCCGTGATCGAGGACGATCTCAAGGAAGCCGACCGCGATCTCGAAAGCATCAAACGCAATTACAACGCGGCGATGCAGGATAATTCCGAGATGATGTTCGGCACGCCGCGCCTCCATCCGGGCGTCATCTCGCATAATATGAACCAGCGGCGGATGCTCGATTCGGCCGAAAAAGTGGCGACCGGTCTGCAGAACCAGCAGACCGTGATGGAACAGGAAAACGCCAAACGCAAGGCGCTGCTCGAAGAACAGCTCAAGGAACTTAAGGAAGTCCAGAAACGATTCAAGGAAGGCCAGAACATCCAGCCGGCCGGCGCGGTGACGGCCGCGGCGGGCTCGAAATAACGCCCGGACGGGCGGCGGATAAATTCTGGAAATAAAGCGGTAATCGTCGTTTGTTTAAATTATCGGGAAGTCCTTTCCCGCATCCTTCATCTGCAAGCGAGAAATCCGATGCTCAAATTCCTTTTCACCGCCGTCAACCGCGACGGGCAATCCGTGACCCAGATCGTCGAAGCCGACACGCTCGGGCAGGCGCGCTACAAGCTCGAAATTCAGGGCTTTACGGAAGTCGTCTTCTACGAGAGCGAGCTCTCGAACGACGTCCGCCGGCTGTTCGACGAAGCCGCGCTCAAAAACTACGAGAAAACCCGCCGGCAGGCGGTCGGCCTGCACCACGACAACAGCTTTCGACGCAGTCTTATCAACGTCTTCAAGGCGACGTGGTTCGTCTGGGCGCTGCTCTTCTATTTCGTTTACGCCGGCCGCGACGCGGCGAGTCTCTGGCTGCTCGGCGGCTGGACGCTGCTGACCGCGTATTTTATGCTGCCGGGAAGGATCTTTCACTTCCTGCACAGCGCGCACCAGTGGAACCGCAACGGCGCGGTCCGGTTCTGGGCGCGGGTCGCGAAGGCGTTCAATTATATAAGTTTCGTCAAGATTCCGGCGCTCGAGATCGATCTCAATCTGGCCTGCGCCGATGCGCGCGAGGGCGATCTCGCCGGCGCGCTGCGGCGGATCGCGCATTACGAACACGATCCGCGGGTCGCGCCGCGGCTTTACAAACTCGGCCTGGTCCGCATCTACAACAACGCCCGCCGGTTCGACGAGGTCGCGCGGCTCTACGAGCGCGCCTTCGACGAGGGCAGCGACTACACCGAAGAACGGCTCGATTACGCGCTCTGTCTGGCGCGCCGTCACCGCCGCCCGCATCGCGCCAAGGCCGCGCTCGAAAAGGTCTTCGACAAACCGCTGACCGCGCTCGCCGCGCCGTTCGTGCCGTTCTGCCAGGGCGTCATCGAGGTCGAGGACGGCAATTATTCGCAGGCCGAATTCTATCTCAAACAGGCGTCGAAAGAACTCGAACCCTATCGCCGCAACTCGCATCTCGTCGGCCTCCGGAGCGAGGTCCAGGCCTTTCTCGCGCTGACGCTCGGCCGCCGCGGCGAAAAGGACGAGGCCGCGCGCCTCTTCGCCGAAGCCCGTCCCTATCTCGCCGCGATCGACGAAACCGAACTGATCCGCCGCTGCGAAGAGGCAATCAGTTGATTTCGGATTTCGGATTTCGGATTTCGGATTGCTCGCGCCCGCCGGCGTGAGTTTTTCCGTGCGTATTCATTTGTCGAAGAAACAAATCAGTTCAAACTCGGACCAATCCGAAATCCGAAATCCGAAATCCGCAATCACAAAAGCCCCGTTGCCGGGGCTTTTGCGGTTGGAAGCTGATTTGTTTTGGGCCGGTTAGTAGCGGCGGACGCGGTAGTAGCGTTTGGTTTTCGGGTTCAGCTTGTAGGTGTAGAGCGCCGAGCCGCCCGCGCCGAGGAGAGCGCCGATACCCGCGCCTTTCTTGCCTCCGATCAGCGCGCCGAGCAGCGCGCCCGCGCCGGTTCCGATACCGATGTTGATCAGATTGCGGTGTTTACGGTAAACGCTCGGTTTCTTGTAATAGCGCCGCTGCGCTTCGACGTTCGTCGCCGTGAAAGGAATCGCGATCGCCATTACCGCCATCATTAAGAAAGTCGTGATTAATTTTTTCATTGCTTTAAATCTCCCTCTTGTATAAATCTTAAGAAGCTTTCTCTTCTCTTCTTTCGCCCATTATTGTTACAAGGAGCGTGCCAAAAAGGTGAAATAACGGTATTTCAACAGTTGCGCCGAACGGGCGGGTTTTGCGCGGCGGGCTTGAGACACTATATCGTTCGTTTTTGAGCCAAATCGTGTATAAGCGGGGATAAAAAAACTCCGCGCCCCGGCGTCTTTGCGTCCCGGCGTTAAAATTTCGCTCATTCACGAAAGTTTCCCGCCGAGGCGCCGAGGCGCAGAGGCGCGGAGTCGGAAAGATGAATCGGCGGCGGACGGTTTGTTCGTCAAAAGGCTTCGCGAAGAAGAAAGGGGGAAACAAACAGGCACATCGATTTCGCGTCCGCCGCCGTTCGGTTTAGTAGCGGCGTTTCTTCTTGTTGAGCTTGTAGGTGTAGAGCGCGCCGCTGCCCAATCCGATCAGCGCGCCGAGCCCGACGCCGCGCCGGCCGCCGATCAGGCCGCCGAGCAGCGCGCCGCCGCCGGTCGCGATGCCCATATTGATCATATTGCGGTGACGCCGGTAAAAGCTCGGCTTCCGGTACGTGTAGCCCTGCGTCTGATACGTGCGCCGGACAGCCCTTCTCGAATAATTACGCGAAACGTAGGAACGCTTGCGCGAGTAACGACGGCATTGCGCGTCCGCCTCGGACGGCAGCGCGAACGCCAGAAAAGACAACATCAATAAAGATGCAATGAATTTTTTCATTTCAATACATTCCCCCTAAGTTTTAGTTTTCAGTTTTTCGAGGAGAGTAATTTTTTGTTGTGCGCTCGGTCCGATGAAAAACGGGCGGCCGGCGTTGCCGGGAAATTTCGCGGCCGGCGAAAAAAAATTACGCCCGACCGTCAAGGGCCGCCGCTTTTTCCCGTATAATGGCGGATAACGCACGCGCACCGGGAAGACTAAAATAACTCGTCAAAGGAGAAAACAACGATGCCGACGACGTCCGGCAAAATGCCGAAGACATATTCGCAGAAAGTCGCCCGCGGGTTCGAGATTATGGGCTACCTGCTCCTGATCCCGGCGTTCTACGCGCTGTCGACGCCGGCGCAGGTGGTCGCCGCCGCGTTTCGCAGCGGCGACGCGACGATGGGGCTCGCCTGGGGGCTGGCGTTCGTGCCGCTCGCGCTCGGCCTCGTCCTGCTCGCCGGCTACATCAAACATTCGCGCCGGCCGTTCGGGCGCGTCGGGTCCGGCTTTTTATGGGTCGCGACGATCGTTTTCAACTTTCTTCTGATGGTGCCGTTCGTCCTCGTCTTCGTCGGGAAGGTGCTCGAAGCGACGCGCCGCGTGATGGACTTCTGGATCGGCGATCTGCTGATCTGGCCCGCCGCCGCCGTCGGCTATCTCGTCATCATCGTCCTCGCGTTCTCGGCCCTCTGGTCGGAACGCGACAAACCGGTCTGAAATAAAACGCGCTTCGGACGCGGATCACGCCCGCGCGGCCGTTCCGCCGCGAAAGTTCTCGATTTGCGAAAAGTTTCGGCGGGTTTCGGCAAACTGCGAAACCCGCGGCGGGCTGAATTTGCTTAAATCACGGGTTTACGCGCTTTCGGGCGGCGGCACGCGGCTTGCGATTTTCTCCGGCGGCGTTTCTTGAGGGAACAATCAGGAGGAAGATCACGATGGTGCCGTCGCTTTCGAATTACCCGCAGCCGACCCGTTCGCAGAAGACCGCGCAGACTCTCGAGAGCTTTGATTATGTGCTGCTCCTGCCGGCGACGGCCGGTTTGGTCGCGGCGGCTTTTTCGATTCTCATCGGTTTCGATAGACGGGCGCCGGCAGCGGTTTTGAGCGGCGTCGGCATTGTTCTGCTGATCGCTCCGGGTTTCGTCCTGATGGCCGGTTATTTCAAACACGCCCGCGGGCGGCTCGCCGCGAAATGGCTTTCGCCGCTCTGGATCGGGACGGCCGTTTATAATTTTCTGCTGCTGCTGCCGTGGCTTTACGCGGTCGCCGCCCTCTATCAGCAGGATTCGGCGGAGGGCCCGCCGTTCGTCTATTATCTCGTGCTGCACGGCGTCGTTGCCGCCTATGTGGCCGTCATCGCCGCCGCGCTGCGCGCTTACAAATACGATAAACTGCGGAAGTCGTACGGGTTTTAGCCGTCCGGAGCGCCGGCATCTCGGCCGGCAATGCGTTTGAAAAACGCAAACAGCGTTTCATTTTCCCGGAAGATTAAAGATAAATGAAGCGTCTGACGCCGCTTGCGCGCCGTTTGCCGGCCGAGATGCCGGCGCTCCGGTTAGGCTCTTGCCGCGAGCCAGTGGCGGACGTCGGCGCGCATCGGGTCGATGATCTCGTGTTTCGAGTGATAGAGCTTCGACTCGAAGTTCGGCAGAAACTCTTGAAGCGCGGCGGCGTTTTCCTCGTATTTGGCGAGCGGGTAAAACTCGTCGTCGTCGTTGTAGAGATAGAACGTGTCGGCATCGGTCGGCCGGTAATTTTCGTTGGTCCCGAGATCGCCCGGGATGCCGCCGCAGAGGCCGACGACGCCGCGGACGCGTTCCGGGTGCGTGAAGGCGAACCGGAAATTGAGCGCGCAGGCCTGCGAGAAGCCGAACAGATAGACCCGTTCGGGGTCGATCGCGCCGTCGCCGGCGAGCTTTTCCAGCAGATCGAGAATGAACCGCTGGTGAACGGCGACCGATTCGGCCGGGCGGTAGTCGGTCAGCCAGCCGAAGCCGATCCGGTAGCCGCTCTCGGTCGGGCGAAAATGCTGGTGCGGCCCCTGGATCGAGACGATCGCGAAATTTTCCGGCGCGACCGCCTGCGCTTCGCGCATCATATAGCGTTTATGCGCGCCGTAGCCGTGGACGGCGACGAGCAGCGGCGCGGGTTTCGAAATGTTTTCCGGGACGAAAAGATCGTAATAGAGATTGATCCGGGCGGTCAGATGCAGGTCCTGTTGCAACATACGGAAAGTTTAGCAAAAATAAGCGTTAGGCACACGCACGATGAAATCGAACGAAATTTTCGGATATCTCGACCGGCTCAACGGTCTCGACGCGGAACCGGCCGTCGTTTTATGGCTCGAGCGCGCGGCGTTCGTCTTTCTGACGGTGATGGTGCTCTTCGCGCCGCACTCGATCGCCGTCACGCAGTCGGGCTGGCTGATCGGGATGCTCGCGTGGGTCGTCGCGCTCGCCGTCAAAAGATTTTCCGCGCGAGGGCCGGCCGCGCCGGCCGCGCCGCCGGATTGGTGGTCGCGGCTGAAAAATCGCCCGCTCCAGCTCGCGCTCGCCGGCTTTTTTCTGTGGGCGGTCGTTTCGTCCGCATTTTCCTACGCGCCGGCCATCTCGCTCGACAAACTGCGCGGCGTTTCGCTCTTTCTGATCTTCGTCTTCGTCTGCGGCGCGGTCAGAACGCTGCGCGCGGCGCGGTTTCTGGCGTTCGCGCTCGTCTTTTCGGCGATGGTCGCGGTCGTTTGGACGCCGGTCGAGCGCGCGATCGGGCGCGGCGTGACGCTTTACGACTTCGCGGGCAGCGCGTTCGACGAGATCGGGCTCCGCGACGGCGACACGATCCTCGAAATCGACGGTAAAAAGGTCAACTCGCTCGACGAGCTGCGGCGGCGGATCTTCGAGCATCCCGAACAGCCGCTTTTCAAGGCGCTCGTCTACCGCGCCGATGCCTACACGCCGGTCGACGTCTCGCGCGCGCGGATCAAACCGTCGGAAAATGCCGCCGAAGCGCTCGGCGTCCGCCGCTGGACGCGCAGCCACAGCTGGCGCGCGGCCGGATTTTACGGGCATTTCACGACGTTCGCCGAGGCGCTGCAGCTGATCGTCTCGCTCGCCTTCGGATTGTTCGTCGCGCTCGCCGCGCGGCACCGCTGGTTCCGGCCGAAAGGCGAGCCGGCGGCGACGGACGAGATCTCGGAACGAAAAGAGCAGCGTCTGGCGATCCTGCTCGCGGTCTGTCTCGGGCTGATGGCGCTCGCGCTGCTGCTGACGGTCACGCGCGCCTCGCAGTTCGCGTTTCTCGTCTCGGCTCTGAGCATCGTCTTCCTGCGCGGCAACCGGCGGATGATATTTCTGCTCGTCCTGACGGCGGTGCCGGCGATCGTCGCCGGTCTGATCGTCTACCAGTCCGTCCGGCAGCAGGAGCTCAACCTCGGCGACGAATCGACGCGGTATCGCGAGATGATGTGGCGCGACGGGATGCGGCTCTGGACGGCGAGCCCGCGCAATTTCGTGCTCGGCGTCGGGATGGACTCGATCCAGCGCTACTGGCCGGAATGGGGATTGTTCGACAACGGCTGGCAGCCGAAAGGGCATTTTCATTCGACGCTCGTGCAGCTGCTGGTCGAACGCGGACTGCCGGCGCTGCTGATCTGGCTCGCGGTTTTGGGTATCTACGCGCGGACGCTCTGGCGCGGGCTGCGGGCGCGGCTCGCGGGCGGCGCGGAGCCGACGACCGCCTCGGCGCTCGAAACCGGCATCCTGCTCGGCTGTTTCGGCGGGATGATCGGCTTTTTCACGAGCGGATTGGTGCATTACAACCTCGGCGACGGCGAGGTCGCGATGATCTTCTATATTCTGATGGGTCTCGGCGTCTTCATCTGCCGCGCCCGCGACCGGTTTTGAGCCCCGCCTTCAGTCGGCTTTTCGTTCGCCCCGGGAAATTTCGGGAGCGCGGGGAAAGGCCGCCTGAAGGCGGAACTCAAAACTTTTTATCCGACCTGTTATTCGATCCGGCCGGTCGTGAATCGTCGCCAGGCGGGCTTTTGCGACGGACAGGTCAGTCTGTTCGATGGTCAGCCGCCGGATCGTCCGCGTCAGGCCGTCTTTTCTAAGAGTCAGACCGTAGTTTTCCGTGTCGGTCGATGGTTTATGCATGACCGGCGGTGGTTCACGCCGAACCGGAGGTGCTTCGCGTCGAACCGGAGGTACTTCACGCCGAACCGGCGGTGCTTCACGCCGGTCCGACGCTGCTTCACGCCGGTCTGACGGTACTTCACGCCGGTCCGGAGGTGCTTCACGCCGGTCCGACGCTGCTTCACGCGCGACCGGAAGTACTTCACGCCGGTCCGGAGGTGCTTCCGGCGCGACAGGCGGAAATTTATGCAGGATTGGCGGTGTTTTATGCAAAACCGCCGGCATTTTACGGGCGGCGGCCGGCGTTTCGGGATCGACCGGCGCGCAAATGTCCCCGATTGCCGGCGGCGCGGCGGCGGACTGGAGCGCTGGCCGTCCCGGTTGCCATGAGCGCGACAGCGCGAACGGACGCCGCGCTTCAATTCGATATTTTTAGGAAGCGAAACAATGGTGCGTTTTGCAAACGCCGGGCCGGCTGACAGCCGACCGTACGTTCAGGCGGTCTTTTCGATGCCGTAGCGGGCGAGCTTGAGATAAAGACCGCGGCGCGTCAGGCCGAGTTCGCGGGCGACGCGCGAGATGTTCCATTCGTGGCGGCGGAGCGCGTCCGTGATCATCTGCGTTTCGAGCTCCGAGACGGCGGCTTCGAGCGTCTGGCCCTGAAGCCCGACGCGGTAGCCGCCGAACGTGCCGGAATTGGTGATCGGGCGGACGTTCGACTGGTCGTCGATGGCGGCGATCGGCGTCGCGTTGCGCTTGAGCTCGACCGAGAGATGGTCGGGCGTGATGACCTCGTTGTCGACGGCGCGCGCGACGACGCGCTGGATCTCGTTGCAGAGCTGGCGGACGTTGCCTTCCCACTCGCAGACCATCAGCAGATCGATCGTCTGCGGCGTGATCGTGATGCCGCGTTTGCCGAAGCGCGACGAATAATGGTTGATGTAGTAGTTGACGATCGGCGGAATCTCCGGGCGGCGCTCGCGGAGCGGCGGCACGCGCAGCCGGATGACGTTCAGCCGGTAATACAGATCCTCGCGGAACGAGCCGTCGGCGACCTTTTGTTCGAGCGGCATATTGGTCGCGGCGATCACGCGGACGTCGACCTTGATCGGGTTCTTTTCGCCGATCGGCTGGACCTCGCCCTCCTGCAGAAACCGCAGGAGCTTGGGCTGGACGTCGAGCGGCAGATCGCCGACCTCGTCGAGGAAAAGCGTCCCGCCGTGGGCCGCGCGGATCATTCCGGGCGAATCGTTGACCGCGCCGGTGAACGCGCCCTTGCGGTAGCCGAACAGATGGCCCTCGGCGAGCTCTTTCGGGACGGCCGTGCAGTTGAAGGGAATGAAGACGCGGTCCTTGCGGTTCGAGATCGCGTGGATCGCGCGCGAGACGAGCTCCTTGCCGGTGCCGCTCTCGCCGGTCACGAGCACCGTCACGTCCGACGAGCGGATCTTGTAGACCTCTTCGACGAGCGCGCTCATCGCCGGCGACGAATGGATAAAGCCCGGCATCAGACTGCTCGGCGTGAAATGGCTCGTTTCCTGCTCGACCTGCTGGACCTTGTCCTTGTCGCGGAGCGCGCAGACGTCCATCCCGAGCGAGACGACGCGCAGCAGCGGCTGGATCGAGCCGCCGTCGCCGAGGACGGCGCCCGAGCGCGGATAGACGATCAGCATCGCCGGCGCGGCGTTCGGCGCACGGAGCGGGAAGACGCCGAGGTTCTTTTCTTTGGCGAATTCGTCGAGATTGTTCTTGACCTGCGCGTGATCGACCTGCGCGACGAGCTCCATGCTCTCGCTCGGCGTGCAGCCCTGCGCGATGAACGGGAAATAACGCCGCTGGTCGTTGATCTCGGCGACGATGATCCGGCGCGCGCGGCTTTCCTGCTGGAGCACGGCGACGAGCTCGCGAAACAGCAGCTCGCGCGAGGCGGTCGCTTCGGCGAGCCGCAGCATCGAGAGCTGCGAGGTCGCCGAGACGTTCGGCCGGCGCGACGGCTCGTCGATTCGCTTGAGGCTTTCGATCGTCTTCTCGGCGGCGCGGTAGAGCGCGTCGACGCCGAGCTTGCGAAAGATCTCGCTCGCCGGGATCAGATTCTTCGACGCCCTTTCGGGTTCGGCGGCGGCGAGGCTTTCGCCGAGCAGGAAGCGCGTCAGCGCGATGTGATAGATGTCGTCGGCGGCCTCGAAGATCGTCAGCGCGCGGTTGAAGTGATAGGCGGCCGTCTCGTCGTCGTCGCGGCGGCGCGCGAGCAGCCCGTAAATCCGCTGGATGTTGCCGAGGATGAAGAAATCGGCGGCGAGATCGCCCTCCTCGATCTTCTGGAGCTTGAACTCGCACTCCTTGAAGCGGCCTTCCTGCAGATAGCTCTCGGCGAGCACGAGCGCGGCCGTGTCGATCGTCTGCTTTTCGCCGATCGCCTTGCATAATTCGATCGTCTCCTGCGCTTTTTCGATCGCCTCGGGCGTCTTGCCCTGCGCGAGAAAGCAGCGCGCGAGATTGCGGAGCGCCTGAATGACGTAAAACTCCATCTTGCGCTCGCGGGCGAACTGGACGGACTGTTCGAGCAGCTGCTGCGATTCGCGGAGCTCGCCGCGGAGCAGCTTGAGCTCGCCGAGCGAATCGAGGATGCCGGCGACGTGGACGTGATTGGCTTCCGAGGCGAGATCGAGCGCGCGCTTCATCATCGTCTCGGCGCGGTCCCAGTCGCCGAGCAGCATCAGGTTCATCCCGAGATTGTTGTAGGCGACGACCGAGTTGAGCTTATGCTCGGTCTGGTCGAAAAACTTGATCGACTTTTCGAGACATTTGATGCCGTCCTGCGGGCGGCGCAGCAGACAGTAGGCGCCCGACATATCGGAGTAGAGCTTGCCGAGCAGGAACGGCGAGCTCCGTTCGCCGACGATCTTGATCGCGAGCTCGAAGTATTCGAGCGATTTCTCGGGGTTGCCTTCCTGGTAGAACGAGGTCGCGATCGCCTGATAGCTTTCGGCCATCCCGCGCCACTCGCCGTTTTCGCGAAACGCGCCGAGCGCCTTTTCGGCGTGGTCGCGGGCGATGTTGTGCTCGTTGAGCTTGCGGTAGACGCGCGAGAGCGCGATGTAGATGCGGCCGAAAAGATGCTTCATCTCGGCGGCTTCGGCGCGCTGGAGATTCTGTTTGTGGAGCGTGACGGCCTTCGGGCTGTCGGACAGGTTGCTGTAGCAGATCGCGAGCTGGTTGATGACTTTGATCTGCGTTTCGAGGCCGAGCGTCAGAAGAACGTCTTCCGACTCGTAAGCGCGGATGATCTCGATCGCTTCCTTGTAGCGGCCGAGCGTTTCGAGCGTGTAGGCGAGCAGCCGCCGGAGATTCGCGAGATCGTCGGGCGCCGTCGCCGGCCGCTCGATCGCTTCGCGGAGGATTCTTTCGGCTTCGGCGGAAAACCCTTCGGTCAGCTTCTGTTCGGCGAGCTCGATGATGCGCGCGGCCGATTCGGCGGCCGCTTTCTGGGCCTTGTTCGGCTGCGGCTTGCCCTTGGCTCCGAAAACGGGGGCGCTAATCGGTTGTAAACCGGATTTGGTCAGGGTCGAATTGCTGCTCATTATGCGATTACGAAAATAAAACGTCGAATCGAAGCCGATTTTCAGCAACGAGTCTCAAATTGTTCTAAGGGGACACAAGAAAACGGAAAACCTTCTCCAATAACTTGAAATTTAGCAGAAAAATTGGCGCGCGTCCATTATTATTTGCGGGCGGGCCGCGATATGGACGCAAAAGTTTTTATATGTCATTCTGTTAAAAAAAGATATGTCCGAAAATAACTTGAAAGCGGAAGAACTGCGGCTCGACCAGACGAGCCGCCGCGAGCGCGACTGGAAGCTCTGGGGCTGCTACGTTTCCGAGCGCGCGTGGGGCACGGTGCGCGAGGATTATTCGGCCGACGGCGCGGCGTGGGATTATTTCCCGTTCGAGCATTCGCATCTCAAGGCGTACCGCTGGAACGAGGACGGCCTCGCCGGTCTCTGCGACCGCAAACAGCGGCTCTGCTTCGCGGTCGCGCTGTGGAACGAACACGATCCGATTCTCAAGGAGCGGCTCTACGGGCTCGCCGGCCCGCAGGGCAATCACGGCGAGGACGTCAAGGAATATTATTTCTATCTCGACAACACGCCGACGCATTCGTATATGAAATACCTCTACAAATACCCGCAGAGCGAATTTCCGTACGCGCGGCTCCGCGACGAGAACCGGCGGCGCGACAAGACCGAGCCCGAATTCGAGCTGATGGATACGGGCGTCTTCGACGAAGACGAATATTTCGACGTCTTCGTCGAATACGCCAAGGCCGACGCCGAAGACGTCTGCATCCGGATCACGGCCGTCAACCGCGGCGGCCGGACGGCGGCGCTCCGGCTGCTGCCGACGGTCTGGTTCCGCAACGACTGGTCGTGGTTTCCGGGCGCGGAAAAACCGTCGCTGGGAAAAGCCGAAACGGCGGCCGCCGACCTCGCCGTCGTCGCGCTCGACGAAAAACATCTCGGCGCGTACGAATTGATCGCCGAGGGCCCGGCCGGGCTGCTCTTCTGCGAGAACGAGACGAATTATCAAAAGCTCTACGGCGGCGCGAACCGGTCGGCCTACGCAAAGGACGGGATCAACGAGTTTGTCGTCAACGGCCGCGAGGACGCCGTCAACCCCGCCGAAACCGGGACGAAGGCGGCCGCGCATTACAATCTGACGCTCGCGCCCGGCGAAGCGGAAGAGGTCTTTCTGCGGCTTCGGAGCCGCGGCGGCGGGCGGCCGGATTTCGCGGGGCGCGACGAGTTCGTCGAAGACTGCCGCGCGGTCTTCGCGGCGCGGATCGACGAAGCGGACGAGTTTTACGCCGACGTCATTCCGGGCAATATCAACGACGACGCGCGCGGCGTGATGCGGCAGTCGCTCGCCGGAATGCTCTGGTCGAAGCAGTTTTATCAATACATCGTCAAGGAATGGCTCGACGGCGATCCGGCGTTCGGGTCGCCGCCGGCGTCGCGCCTCACGGGCCGCAACAGCGACTGGAAGCATCTCTATAACGACGACGTCGTCTCGATGCCCGACAAGTGGGAATATCCGTGGTACGCGGCGTGGGACCTCGCCTTTCACTGCATCCCGCTCGCGCTCGTCGACCCGACGTTCGCGAAACGCCAGCTGATCCTGCTGCTCCGCGAGTGGTATATGCATCCGAACGGGCAGATCCCGGCCTACGAGTGGAAGTTCGACGACGTCAACCCGCCGGTCCACGCGTGGGCCGCGCTCCGGGTCTACCAGATCGAGGCGAAACGGCGCGGCGCGGCCGACCGCGCGTTTCTCGAAAAGGTCTTTCACAAGCTCCTGCTGAATTTCACGTGGTGGGTCAACCGCAAGGACGCCGAGGGCAACAACGTCTTCGAGGGCGGATTCCTCGGGCTCGACAACATCGGCGTCTTCGACCGGAGCGCGGCGCTCCCGACCGGCGGGACGATCGAGCAGTCGGACGGAACGAGCTGGATGGCGATGTACTGCCTGAATATGCTCGCGATCGCGCTCGAGCTCGCCAAGGAGGACAAGGTCTACGAGGACGTCGCGAGCAAGTTTTACGAGCATTTCGTTTATATCTCGGACGCGATGAACAATCTCGGCGAGGAAAACACCGAGCTCTGGAGCGAGCGCGACGGTTTTTACTACGACGTCCTGCATCTGCCCGGCCGGCGCAACATCCCGCTCCGGCTGCGCTCGATGGTCGGTCTGATCCCGCTCTTCGCGGTCGAGACGATCGAGGAGGAATGGTTCGATCAGCTCCCGGATTTCCGGCGGCGGACCGAATGGTTTCTCGAAAACCGGCCCGACCTGACCGATCAGATTTCGTGTCTCCAGCGGAAGGGCCGCGAAAACCGGCGGCTGCTCGCGCTCGTCAACGAGGACCGGCTCGCGCGCGTGCTCCGCGTGATGCTCTCCGAAGCCGAGTTTCTGTCCGATTACGGGATCCGCGCGCTCTCGCGCTTTCACAAGAACGCGCCGTATTTTCTGGCCGTCGGCGGCACGCAGTACCGCGTCGATTACGAGCCGGGCGAATCGCGGAGCGGGATGTTCGGCGGCAATTCCAACTGGCGCGGCCCCGTCTGGTTTCCGATGAACTTCCTGCTCATCGAATCGCTCCAGAAGTTCGACTTTTTCTACGGCGACCGGTTCAAGGTCGAGTTTCCGACCGGCTCGGGCAAGCTGCACACGCTCTGGGAAGTGTCGCAGAATCTCGGCCGGCGGCTGGCGAATATCTTTCTGCGCGACGAGGACGGCACGCGGCCCGTTCACGGCAGCGTCGAAAAGTTTCAGACCGACGAGCACTGGCGCGACTACGTGCTTTTTTACGAATATTTTCACGGCGACAAGGGAACCGGCCTCGGCGCGAGCCACCAGACCGGCTGGACGGGGCTGATCGGCAAGATCATCCAGCAGATCGGCGAGTACGAGGGCGCGCGCAGCGGCGAGTTTACCGAAACCGGTCACCTGCAGCCGCTCGACGATCGCGAAAATTAATGAAACCCGCGACCGCCGAATCGCCGTCTAACCATAAAGAGTTTGGGAAGTTTAGGATTAACGTACGGCGGGCTGTCAGCCGGCCGCCGCGCTGCGCGGGTGTGAAGCGTTTTTACAGGCTGTCGCCTGTCAACCGGCTGACAGCCGATTGTACATTTTGTATGGCGGGCTGTCAGCCGGCCAACGCCGCGCCAGCGGTGTCAAACGATTCATCGGTTGACAGGCCGTTGTCGGTTTTGAATATTCGGCGGTGCGCTGCGCGGGTGTGAAGCGTTTTTACAGGCTGTCGCCTGTCAACCGGCTGACAGCCGATTGTACATTCCAAACTGATAAGTCGATGAAGGCATTGATCACGATTCTGACGTTGTTATTTACGCTCGCGGCGACGGCGGCGGGGCAGAATCGCTGTTTGTCGAGCGACGACGCGAAAAAGGTGATCGCGACGATCGGCGCGGCGGCGGGCGAGAACGAGAAGCTGCGCAAAGAGCTGCTCGAGATGCGCGACGAGCGCGAGAAGCTCAACGCGAAGATCGCCGTCGACACCGAAAAGAACCAGAAGCTCATCCCCGAGGCCAACCAGCTCGGCCAGACGCAGCTGCTGCGCGTCTGCGGGCTGCTCCGGGAAAACGGCTGGCCGGCGCGCGAAGCCGTCAAGGAAGACGGTTTTCAGGCGTTTCTTTTTCTGATCTCGAACAGCCGCGACCCGCAGGCGCAGAGCGAATTGCTGCCGGTGCTCGTCGAAGCCGCGAAAAAGGGCGTTCTGGGAAACTCGATGCTCGCGTCGATGGTCGACAGCATCCGCGTCGGCTCGCGGATGCCGCAGATCTTCGGGACGCAGGCCGTCGTCCGCAACAACGTCGTCTATCTCTATCCGCTGCTCAACGAGGAAAAGGTCGACGACTGGCGCAAACTCTACGATCTGCCGCCGCTCGTCACGCAGATTCGCGGTCTCGAAGGCCGCTATCTGATGCCGGTGCTGAAGATGCAGGTGATGTCCGGCGCGCCGATGCTGCAGCGGTCGAACAAAAAAAACGCGCCGAAAAGCGACACCGATCTCCTCGGCATTACGGACGACGAGAACGAGCCGGTGCGGGTCGAAACAAAGCTCGTCAGTCTGAACGTGCGGATGCTGACGAAAGACCTCAAGCCGCCGGTCGGCCTCGGTCTGACGAAGGACGATTTTTCGGTGTCGGAAGACGGCGTCGAGCAGGAGATCAAGTTTTTTTCGAGCACCGAGCAGCCGTTCGATCTGGTTTTGCTGCTCGATTTTTCGGGCTCGACCTTTGAGCGCCGGGGCCTCATCAAAAAAGCCGCGCAGCGGTTCGTCGAGTACGCGCGGCCGTCCGACCGGATCGCGATCGTCGTCTTCGCGACCGAGATCCGGGTCGTCTCCGAGCTGACGACCGACAAGGCCGCGCTCAAGGACAAGATCAAGGACATCGACGTCAACGGCGGCTCGCCGATCTGGGATTCGCTCCGCTTCGTTTACGACAAGATCCTCAAGGAAAACAGCGTCGGCCGGCGGAGCGCCGTCGTCTTTATGACCGACGCCGAGGACGGTTCGAAAACGACGACCTTCGCCGACGCGATGGAGATCGTCCGCCGTCACGACACGACGGTTTTCCCGGTTTATCTCGGCCGGTTGAAAAGCTTCAGCGAATACGGCGAGCGGGCGATCCGCAAAGCGCAGCAGTCGCTCTGGATGCTCGCCGAAGAGACCGGCGGCGAGTTTTACAAGGCCGACGACCCCGGCGATCTGAAAGGCATCTACGAGCAGGTCATCAACCAGATCGGCCAGGTTTACAGTCTCGGCTACGAGCCGAAAAACGAAAACCGCGACGGCGGCTGGCGAAATCTGACCGTCACGGTCAAAACGCACCCCGATCTGGTTGTCAGAACGCGGCGCGGTTATTATGCTAATTAAAAGTCCTGAGTCTTGAGTCTTGAGTCTTGAGTCCGAATTTCGGGAGTGTCTTGCCGATGCCTGAACCGGTATTTTGATTTGGGACTTAAGACTCAGGACTCAGGACTCAAGACTAAAAAAACTATGAAAGCAGTCGCGGTGATACCGAAAAAAGAAAAGAGCGTGCATCTCGTCGAGATGGACAAACCGGAGTTGGGAGATTTCAAGGACGGGCGCGGCGTGCTCGTCGAGGTTTTGCGGGTCGGCGCGTGCGGGACCGACCGCGAGATCAACAACGGCGAATACGGCGTCGCGCCGCGCGGTTTCGATTTTCTCGTGCTCGGCCACGAAAATTTCGGCCGCGTCGCCGAGGTCGGGCCGAACGTCAAAGATTTAAAAGCGGGCGATTTCGTCGTCGCGACCGTCCGCCGGCCGCGCGGGTCGAGCATCTACGACAAGATCGGGACGCAGGATTTTACGACCGACGAGAAATACTACGAGCGCGGCATCTCGCGGATTCACGGCTATATGGCCGAATATTACGCCGAAAGCGCCGACTTTCTGGTCAAGATCCCGCCGGCGATCGCCGAGATCGCCGTCCTCCTCGAACCGCTCTCGATCATCGAAAAAGGACTCAAGCAGGCGAGCGACATCCAGGAACGCCTCAAGATCTGGCAGCCGAAAACGGCCGCCGTGCTCGGGACGGGCAACGTCGGATTATTGACTGTGATGGCGCTCCGGATGCGCGGCTACGAGGTTCACGGCTTCGGCCGGACGCCGCGCGCGGGCTATCTCAACGCCGATCTGCTCGAAGCGATCGGCGCGACCTACGATTCGACGGCCGAGCTCGCGCTGACGGATTCGGTCGCGAAATACGGCCAGTACGATCTGGTTTTCGAATGCACCGGCTTTTCGCCGATCATCTTCGACGCGATGCAGACCCTCAACGAGAACGGCATCCTGATCCTCGCGTCGGTGACCGGCGGCGAGCGCAGGACCGACGCCGTGCCGTCCGACAAAATCAACCAGATGTTCGTCCTCGGCAACCGCGCGATGGTCGGGACGGTCAACGCCAACCGCGAGCATTTCGAGATGGGCGTCAAGGACTTCGCGCTCTGCGAGGCGATGTATCCGGGCTGGCTCGGAAGAATGCTCACGCACAAGGTTTCGGGACTCGAAAACTACGCGGAGATCTTCGACATTCTCGACAATCCGGCGAAATACAACGCGATCAAGGCGTATTTCGAGGTGCGCGGGTTTTAAGCGGGTTCATTGGCGGGATTAGCGGTTGCTTCCGCCGCGAAGAGTGATAAAATAATCCCGCGAAACACGTTTGCAGATTTAATATATGCCCGAAATCCCCGACATCGAACACGACAGCGAGGTTTTGACCGAGAGCGAGACCAAGCTCGAAAAACCGAAGCTCTACAAGGTCATTCTCCATAACGACGATTTCACGACGATGGATTTCGTCGTCTTCATCCTCGTCCACGTCTTTCTCCGCTCGGAGTTCGAGGCCTTCGAGATTATGCTCAAGGTCCATCACGAAGGCATCGGCGTCGCCGGCGTCTATCCGTTCGAGATCGCCAATATGAAGGCCGAAAAGGCGATGAACCTCTCGCGCTCGCGCGAATTCCCGCTGCTCTGCACGGTCGAGGAAGAATGAGGCGATTTCGGATTTCGGATTTCGGATTTCGGATTGGTTTCGAGGCGGGGGCGGTCTGGAGTCCTGAGGCTTGAGTCGAAGACCGAAGATCAAAGATCAAAGGCCGAAGGTCAAAAAACAAAAAATCAACAAAACTGTAAAATTTTGTTTTACAGTTTCGCGAACGCCGCGCTATAATGCTTAAAGCGCGGCGATTTCCATTTTTTCGGCGCGCTTCACGCAAAAAAATCTTCTTTTTTTCAATTCAAGACCATCTTTTTTGATTCCGGAGTAAAGTTTCAATGTCCAAAAAGTTCTTTCAGTTCAAAAGCGTTTCCAATTACCTGTTTCTTTCGGCGATTCTTTCGTTTTTGATGATCGGCGGCTGCGCGGTGCAGGCGGCGAAAACCGATGCGGCCGAACAGCCGGCGGCGAAGTCGACCGATCCGGCGATGAAGATTGCCGCGCCGAACGCCGCGAAGACGACCCGCGGCGCGACGATCGAGATCGAACAGAATTCGCCGGCCGACACGGTCCGCGTCTTTTATAAGGATCTTCGCGAAAACCGTTTTCGCGACGCGATGTTTCTGACGAACCTGCGGCCCGCGATCGAGGGATTGACCGACACTGAGCTGCAGGACCTGCAGCTCGACCTCGCGCCGATCGCCCAGCAGATCCCGGCCGAGATCGAGATCAACGGCGAGATCATCTCCGGCAGTTACGCGACCGTCACGGCCAAACTGCCCGACAACGAGACGAAACAGCTCGAGCTGCAGGAAATCCGCCTCCGCAAAGAAGGGAATTTCTGGGTCATCCTGACGGTCGACGAGCAGGCCGAAGCGACGATCAAAAAAGAGGGCAATCAGTATTTCTTCAACCTGCGGCTCCAGACGCACGAATCCGAGGCCAAGGCGATGCTCGAACGCGTCGCCAAAGCGGAGATGGTTTTCGCCCTGCAGAGCGGCGGCACATACGGCGAAATCGCCGAGCTCGTCCAGGCCGGACTGCTGCCCGACGACGCCCTGACGGCGGATTCGACCGGCTATAATTACCGCGTCAATCTGACGGACGGCAGGAAGAAATATTTCGCGACGGCCGACCCGGCGGTTTACGGAAAAACCGGAAAACTATCCTTCCTGCTCGAGCTCGACGCGAAAAACGGAACGCGTCTTTCGACCAAAGATAACGGCGGTCAGCCCCTCAAGAAGTGAATTTTTTCTGAATTTTCGGGGATTACTGTTGAAATTTTGAAAAAAAAGGTTTATAAGTTGTTTAGCCCCAGTAGTTTTTGGCAATCCGACAAGCTAAACAACGAGATAATGATACGAAAACTGGTTTCCAAGTTTAACAAATCCATTACGGAACGTGTCGTTTCGACGCGCAAGCAATTCGAGTTTCCGATCAAGGTTTGGTTCGAGCCGGACAGAAATACCGGACCGCTCCGGATGCCGGCGGAAAACGTGACGGTGACGGGCGAAACCAGCGATCTGAGCCGTTCGGGCATCGCGTTCATCGTCTCGTCGATCCGCGTGCGCGAAAATTATCTGGTCGGCGAGGGCCGCGTGCTCAACGCCGAGATCGATCTGCCCGAGGGAAAAGTCCGGATGCAGATCGTCGGCAGCCGCTACGAGCAGGTCGGCGAGCATATCTCGACGGCCCGTTTTCTGGTCGGCGCGAAGATCATCAAGATGACCGCCGACAACCGCGAATTCTACGAGGAATTTCTGCGCTACGGCAGCAAGCGCAAAAAAGGCAGCCTGGCGCTCGGCATCGACAAAGGATAGGGCGATTTCGGATTTCGGATTTCGGATTTCGGATTTTATGATCACTAAAAGCGGGAGGTTTTAATGCCTCGCGCTTTTTTGTTTGGGCGGGATTCGTGATTTAATTTGGGAATGGTGATTTAACGCAGAGACGCCGAGGCGCAAAGGCGCGGAGATTTTTATGGCCGGCTGGCAGGGCATTGTCGGATAACGATTGAATAATTTAGTCGCCGATGCGTTTCCGGTAAAAACGAATCGTGCCGGCGATCGAAAAGCAGCCAAAAAAAACTTTGCGTCTCCGCGCCTTCGCGCCTTCGCGTTAAACCCCAAACTTTTATGAACGAAAAAGCGGGCATCGGAGTGATCGGGACCGGATTTGCGCGGCGCGTGCAGATTCCGGCGTTTCTGGAGTGCGGCGCGCCGGTCGTGTCGGTCGCGAGCGGGCATCTGTCGAACGCCGAAGAGACGGCGCGGGAGTTCGATATCAAGCATTTTACCGACGATTGGCGCGAAACCGTCGCGCATCCGGACGTCCGGCTGGTCTGCATCACGACGCCGCCGGTCTCGCATTTCGAGATGACGCGGGCCGCGCTCGAAGCCGGCAAACACGTCCTGTGCGAGAAACCGATGGCGATGACGACGGCCGAAGCCGCCGCGATGACCGCGCTCGCGAAGGAAAAAAACGTGCTCGCGCTGATCGATCACGAATTGCGTTTTCTGCCCGGACGGCGGCGCGCGTTCGAACTTTTGCGCGCCGGCGCGATCGGCCGCGTGCGCCACGTCAAGGCGAATTTTCGCGCGCCGCATCGCGGCGGCCCCGACGCGCCGTGGAACTGGTGGTCGGACAAAACGGCCGGCGGCGGCACGCTCGGCGCGATCGTTTCGCATCTTCTCGATTCGCTGTTCTGGTTTCTCGATACGGAAATCGATGAAGTCTACTGCCGGCTGCAGACGCACGTTAAGGAACGCAAAGACGCGGGCGGCGCGCTCCGGCCGGTGACGACCGACGACGAGGCGAACCTGATCCTGAAATTCGCCGCCGGCGAATGGACGGCCGACGCGACCGGCGTCGTTTCGGCGTCGATGGCCGAATACCCGAAATATCAGAACCGGCTCGAATTGTTCGGCACCGACGGCGCGCTCCGGATCGAGGCGCGCGGCGAATTGTTTCTCGCCCGCGCGGGCGAAAACGACTGGACAAAGATCGACACCGATCTCGGCCGCAACGTCGAAGGCGTCGGCGACACCGGTTTCGCGCGCGGCTTTATGAGCTTCGCCCCGGCGATCGTCGATGCGCTGCTCGACGGTCGAACCGCGATCGAACACGCCGCGACGTTCGAAGACGGCCTCCGCGTCCAGAAAGTTCTCGACGCCGCGCGCGCGTCGGACGCGGGATCAAGAGTCCTGAGTCTTGAGTCTTGAGTCTTGAGTCGGTTATCGTAAAGACGGTTTTGTGGTTTGCGACGTTTCGCGCGCGCGGCGAAAAGCTACGCGTTCACGCGGACTCAAGACTTCAGACTCAAGACTCAAGACTAAAAAAATGAAGAAGCTGATCAAAATTTCCGTTTTCGTCGTCGTTTTTCTGCTCGCCGCGTTTCTCGTCTTTTTCTTCGGCTTTGCCGCGCCGTTCGTCGAAAAATCGCTCAATCCGGTGATCAATAAGCCGCCGTATCAGGTGAGCGAGCAGGCGCGCGCGCTGCACGCGAAACTGACGGTCGCCGATCTCCACGCCGATTCGCTGCTGTGGAACCGCGATCTGCTCCAGAAAAGCGAGGTCTCGCAGGTCGACGTGCCGAAGCTCGCGGAAGGCAACGTCGCTTTGCAGGCCTTCACCGTCGTCACGAAAACGCCGCGCGGGCTCAACATCGAATCGAACGACGACAAGTCCGACAACATCTTCTGGCTCGCGCTCGCCCAGCGCCAGCCGCTCGAAAATCTTTCGTCGCTGACCAAACGCGCGCTCTATCAGGCCGCGAAATTAAAGGAATACGCCGACCGCTCGAACGGGCAGCTGGTGTTCGTCAAATCGAAAAAGGATCTGCAGAACCTGCTCGAACGCCGGAAAACCGAAAAGGTTGTCGGCGGTTTTCTCGGCATCGAGGGCGCGCACGCTCTGGACGGCAATCTCGACAACCTCGACGCGCTCTACGACGCCGGGTTCCGGATGATGGCGCCGACGCATTTCTTCGACAACGACATCGGCGGCTCGGCGCACGGCCTCCAGAAATACGGGCTGACCGACAAGGGCCGCGAGCTGATCCGCCGGATGGAGACGAAAAAGATGCTCGTCGACGTCGCGCACGCCTCGTCGGCGACGATCGACGACGTGCTCCGTGTCGCGACGCGGCCCGTTCTCGTTTCGCACACCGGCGTTCGCGGAACCTGCGACAATCAGCGCAATCTCTCGGACGAACAGCTCCGGGCGATCGCCAAAACCGGCGGCGTGATCGGGATCGGCTTCTGGGACACGGCCGTCTGCGGCAGCGACGCCGCGAGCATCGCGAAGGCGATCCGCTACGCCGCGAACGTCGCCGGCGCGGACCACGTCGCGCTCGGCTCGGATTTTGACGGTTCGGTCAAGGTCCCGTTCGACACGAGCGGCGAGGCGCTGATCACCGAGGCCTTAATGAAGGAAAATTTCACCGACGCGGAAATCGCCCAGATTATGGGCGGCAACGTCGTCCGGCTGTTGAGCGAGAACCTGCCCGACTGACGTTCAGCCGGCGAAGCTCGGAGCAGCGGAAGATACAAAATCCCGAGGGCCGACAGATTGTCGCGGCATTGAAAATCCCGCCGCCGTCGCCGATGGCTTTAAGCTTGTTTTCGAAAAACAAACCGCCTTCCGATCATTTTCCGGCTTATTTTATCCTGCAAAGGTATTACCCGGAGAGTAAATCGTCATAGTTCAGGTATCGCTTCGCGATACCCGGAGGGTAAATCGTCATAGTTCAGGTATCAAGTCGTGATACCCGGAGAGTAAATTGTCATAGTTCAGGTATCAAGTCGTGATACCCGGAGAGTAAATCGTCATAGTTCGGGTATCAAGTCGTGATACCCGGAGGGTAAATCGTCATAGTTCAGGTATCACTTCGCGATACCCGGAGGGTAAATTTTATGCTCCGGGTATCACGAATTGATACCCGGAGCATCGATCGTGATAGTTAAACTATCACGATCGATGCTCCGACTGGTATGCGCGGCGGTTTAGGCCGTTCGAGTCTGAAAAAAGCGAAGTCGGCCCGATTCTCGTTCGCGGTTTATTCGACCCGCACGAAATCCGTCGAGCTCCGGCCGAAGGTTTCGGGCGCGTACATCTCCTCGGCTTTGGCCGGCGGGACGACGAAGCTGCCGGGCGTCGTCGCCCGGCCGAGATACGAATAGAGCCAGACGCCGTCGGTCAGCAGGCTCGTAAAGACTTCGGCGCGGTTGTCGCGCAGATTCCGGTGCTCGTACCGGAAGAGATGCTTTCTCTGATCGTAATCGTAATCGATGTAAGTGTTCCCCGTGGTCGCGAGGCCCGGATCGATGATCTCGATCCCGGCGGGCAGATTATCGACGAGCGCGACGTGATAGCGGNNCACCAACGCCACGTGATACCGCCGAGCCTGAGCATACATTGTCAACCGAACCCGGACGCGCGCGCCGGCTTTGATCGTCCAGCTGCCGTCCGCGTTTTGCCGGACGTCCGCCGGATCGTCGACCGCCTCGTACCGGCGCGAAACCGCGAAGCCCTCGTCGCTCGCCGCGAGCTTCAGATTTTTCGGCGCGTATTTGAGCCCGATCCGGTAATAGAGCCGGCCTTCGCCCTGCCGGTCGATGGTCAGATTTTTGGAGTCTTTCGATTGCTGCAGATAGTTCATCGGCACGCCGATCAGGTTCGAATCGGTCGAGCGGCCAACGAATTTCTGTTCGCCGGCGAACGACTTGCCGAGCCAGACCCGGGCGACGAAATTCGGCTCGGTTTTTTCGTAGGTCTGAAAATATTTGTCGAGCGCGAGCAGCACGAAGACGTTTTCCTGCGTGTTTTGCCAGCGTCCGCTGATCCGGTTGGCGAGCAGGTCGCGGACGATCTTCGGGATCAGCGTGGCCGCCGGCGATTCCGCGGCCGCCGCTTCCGATTTGAGGAGCGCTTCGAGAACGATGCCGTCGGCGCGGCGCGCGGAGCTCAGCAGAACGTATTCGCCGTCGCGGTAATTCGTCACGAAATGCGCGCCGCCGGCGGTTTCGGTGACGCGGTTGAGCAGGTTTCGTTTGATCTCGCCGGCCTCGGCCGCCGAATTTTTATCGTCCGCGAGCACCGACAAAAGCCAGCCGAGCGCTTCGACCGGGAGTTTTTCGATTCCGGCGTCGGCGAGCAGTTTTTTCGCTTTGGCGGCGTCCTTGTCGCCGAACAGGTCGCGGACATAGAGCGCGTAGGCCGCGATCGCCCGGCGCGATTCTTCGGAATAGGTTTCGGGCAGTTTCGATTCGACGGTCTTCAGATAATTCAGCGATCTGGCGACCGTTTCGTCCGGCACGGCGTAGCCTTTGGCCCGCGCGCGGGCGAGCGCGTGGGCGGCGTGAACCGAGACGAACGGTCGGGCCTCGTCGTCGCTGCGCCAGAAACTGAAGCCGCCGTCGTAATGCTGGAGCTGCCGGAGCCGGTCGATGTCGGCCTTCATTCCGGCCTCGATCTTTTCTTTCGACGGCATTCCTTTCGCGTCGAAGGCCGTCAGCACGTCGCGCAGCGCGGCGACCGAGAGCACGCGCGAGGAAACCTGCTCGCTGCATCCGTAAGGATAATACTGCAGATAGAGAAAGGCGTCGGTCAGCTCCTGGAGCTGCGTCGAAGCGGTCGTCACTTCGAGCCCGCCGAAGTCCGCGAAAACGTCGGGCGGGGCGAAGATCGTCTGGACGATCGGGCCGCTGCGGTCGGTCGTCCCGTAAGTCGCGAAGGCCTCGGTCGTCGCGGGCGTGTAGACGGGCAGCTCGATCTCGGCCGCGTCGGCGAAGTCTCCGCTCGTCGCGCCGATCTGAAAACGCGCCGTGCCGGCCTTTTCGGTCGCGACCGGAAACCGAATTTCCGCGCGGTCGTTGGCGGGAACCGTTATTTTCCGGCCGTTTCCGTCAGTCAGCACGGCGTTGCCCGCGCGGATCGCGACGTCGACCGTGAGCGGCCGCTCGCTCTGATTCTGAACGACGACGGGCAGCTCGGCGCGGTCGCCGAAATTCATAAAGCGAGGCGCCGACGGCCGCACCTGGAGCGCCTTTTGGGCCGTGACGTTCGATTCGCCGAGGCCGAACTGCTTCGATTTCGTGACGGCCGCCGCCGTGATCCGGTAGCGCGTCAGATTGTCGGGCAGCCTGAGCCTGACGCGCGCCTTGCCGTCCGCGTTTGTCACGACCGACGGCGCGAAGATCGCCAGCGCGTCGAAATTGCGGCGGACGGCGATGTCCGCTTTTTCCGGTTCGGCCGCGAGATAGGCGACGTCTTTGGCGAGCCAGTTTTTGTAGACGTTTCCGGAATCTTCTTTGGCGTTCCGCCTGAGCTCCATTCTTGAAGAATCGGCGGTCGAACCGTCTATCTGGAGCGCGTTCAGATTGCGTTCGTTGACCGGCAGATTGGCGATCTGCTCCGAGGTCAGAAAGGCCGGATTCGCGAGCACGACCTTTTGCCGCGAGCGCAGATGCGCGACGTTCGCGCCGACCGGCTGGTAAAACGCGTCGAGCGGGTTTTGAATCCGGTAATTCGAGAGCGCGAGTACGCTTTCGTCGACCGCGACGAGCGCCACTTCGGCGCCGGCGACCGCCCGGCCGAGATTGTCTTTGACTTCGACGGCGAGCTCGGTCTCAGCGCCCGGCGCGACCGTTTTCGCGGCCGGTTCGACCGCGACGTCGAGTTTTCGCGTCGCTTTCGAGATCTTCAGATTGAGCTCGCCGCCCGCGAACGCCGGCCGCTTCGGCAGCGTCTTATCGGGCTCGCCGGCGTCGTTCGTCCGGTCCCTGACGCCGGTCAGATCGACCTGCACGTGAATGTTCGGCAGATAATTTTCCTCGATCGGGATTCGGAGCACGGCCGCGCCGTCATCGATCGTCAGCCGCTCGGTTTTGATGATCCCGTTGCGTTCGAGCGTCATCACCGCTTCGGCCGGAAAAAAGGGCGCGTTGACCAAAATTTCCGCCGTCTCGCCGGGCGCGTATTCTTTTTTGTCGGGGATCAATTCGACCGTCTCGCGTTCGACGCCGCGGTTCGGCGCGCTGTTTCCGCCCGCGACCCAGACCGTGAGGTCGCTCGAATTCGGACGCTCGCGCGCGTCGAGGACGGTCGCCGTAAACGTGAAAACGCCGCCCTGTTTGGCCGTAAAACCGCACGAAACCCTGTCGGCGGCCGAAGTTAGCTGACAGGTCTGCGTATCGACGACGACCTCCTGCCAATTGCCGCCCGTTTTTTGCCAGTCTTTCAGAACGGCCTCGATCCTGATCGGCGCACCGGCGACGAGCCGGCCGTCGAGATCGGTCGCGATCGCTTCGACATTGATCGCTTCGTTCGCCCGCACGAAATTCCGCGCGGCGCGCAGCCCGACGTAAACGTCCGCCGGATGGACGAGAAAAGTCTTCGAATCGGCGACCGACTGCCGGTTGACGTCGAGCAGCTCGGCCGTCGCCCGCAAATAGTAAGGCCGCGCCGGATTCGCCGCCTTGAAATCGAGATTGATGCGGTGTCTGCCGTTCGCGTCGGTCGTGCCGTCGAAATTCTGCGGGCGGGGGCCGAAATAAGAAGGCATCCTCGGTAAATTATCCGCTCCGTCCACCATAAAGTTTTCGCGCCACCACGGGACGAACGTGCCGAATGTGAAATCCTCGTGATTCGGCGGCGAATAGCTCGTTTGATAAGCGGAAACGGTCCAGTTGACGGCGGTGTTCGGCAGCGCGCCGCCGGTGTAGTATTTCGCCTCGACGCCGACGACGGCCGACGTGCCGACGAAAAACGGCGCCGGCGTTTCGGCGTCGACCGTCACGTCGAATTCCGGCCGGCGAAATTCGCGCACCTGAAACTCGTGCGTGAAATTCGGCGAGCCCGAAATATCGCGCTGCCAGAATTCGAGACGCTGGAGGCCGAGATTGATGTTTTTCGGCAGCTTGAGCTTGAGATCGAACGCGCCGAACTCGTTGAGCGCGGCGGTTCCGCGGGCGATCTCGTTATTGCGCGGATCGCGCAGGATATAGTTGACGGACCGCGTTTCCGGCCCGGGCTCGGCGATGTCGGTGAATTTTCCGCCGGTCACTTTGCGCAGATAGCCCTTGATCGAGACTTCCTCGTCCGGGCGGTACATTTTGCGGTCGTCGAAGGCGTACCAGCGCGTGAAATCGTATTGTTTCCGGGAATCGCGCGCCGCGAAAAGCGGGTAATAATAATCGTTCGGCGGCAGGATCGCCGAATCGCCGCCGTTTTTGGCGACCAGAAATTCGCCGTAATTCGCCGGCAGATCGAAAGCGGCGGTGCCGGTTTCGTCCGTCGACGTGTTAATAATACGCTCTCCCTGACTGTAAACGGAAATTTCGGCGCCGCCGAGCGGCTTCGCCGTCCGCAGATCGGTCGCGAGCGTCGACAGCTTTTCGTAATCGACAACCGCGTCGAGGCCGATCGCGGTCGCCTGCACCCACGCCGTCACCGGCCAGTTTTCGTTGTAGTAATAGTAAGGCTGATTTTTGAGGGGCGGTTCGATCATCAGGATCGCGTGGCCGAGATTTTCGGGAAAAGCGGCGGCGAGATCGATCCGCGTTTCGGTCAGAACGTCGGGTTGGGCGTCGATCTCGATCGTTTTGTCGAAGACCGGCCGGCCGAAGCCCGGGGCCGGCGGGTTCATTCGATTATTGTAAAAATCACGCAAAAGCTGTCGGTATTTCGAAAAATCCTCGGGCGCGACCGCGTACAGCCGGACGCGGACGCTCGGCTGGTTCTGCGAATAGATCGAAAAGGCGGGTTTCGACTGCGGATCGAGCGTCACGAAGTTGCCGCCCGCGGCGAAGAATTTCGGGCGGGCGACGCCGACCTCGAAAACCGCCGAAACGTCCGCGCCGAGCGGCAGCTTGTAAAAATCGAGAAGCGCGCCGGAAACCCTGACGCGGTAGGTCGTGTTCGGCTTTTTCGGGCCCTGAAGATAGAGCAGATTGCCCTGCGCGACGAGCTTGACGTTGTCGATCGCGGGCTCGACCGTGACCAGCGACGGATCGATTTTGACGGGATTGAGCGAATGGTTGAACCGCAATATCAGATCGTCGGACGGCTCGCAGTCGGGCTTGTTTTCGTAGCTGCCGCAGTAGGATTTGACGAATTTGAACGGCGCCAGCGTGCGGAACGTGAAAACCTGTTCGCTGTCGGTGACGAGCGGGCCTTCGGCCGACGGCAGTCCCTTTTCGAAGACGACCTTGACCGCGGCGTCGAGCGGCAGCTGTTCGATCGTTTGAAAGACCAGCGTATCGGTCGGTTTGCCCGTATTTTCGTCCGGCTCATCTTCGCGCAGCCGGACCGGCATTTTTTTTCCGTCGGCGAAAACGCTGATTTTCGAAAGGACGGTTTGGGGATCGACCGACTGATCGAATCTGGCCGCCATCTGCGCGTAAGCGGGGAAGACGTCCGCGTCGGTCGCCTTCGGGAAAAACTCGACGACTTTCGGCGGCGGCGTGGTAAAGCTGAAGCCGAAATCTTCGGCGAGCCGGCCGCCGGCCGCCGATTTCGTGCCTTTCGGAACGGTCACGGTATATTTCGTCGCCGCCGGAAAACGCGTTTCGGCGTCGAAGACGAGCGTCGTCGTGCCGAGCCACCGCCAGCGGCCTTTGACTTCGGGCGAGAGCTTCGCCGGCACCGATTTTTCGGCTTCGGTCTGCGACGTGACGGCGATCATCGGCTGCGAAAAGGTGATGCTCGCTTCGGTCGTCAGCGCCACGCCGCCGTCGGGCGCGAACCGTTCGACGGCGAGCTTCGGCGAAGCGGCGGCCGGCGGTTTGACGGCGTTCCCGTTTTGATCGGCGGGAAATTTGATCGGCACGACGTTTCCGGTGCGCGGCGGTTTGAGGCTTTCGGGGCTCGTCTTAAAATCGACTGCGTCTTCGGCCTCGACCCGGAGCGGCGGCAGCCGGCGCAGAATCGCGTCGGTTTCCGCCGCGCTCAGATTTTCGGCCGCCGGCGGCGCCGGTTTTTCCTTGGCGGGCTCTTTGCGCGCGGCTTCGCCGATCTCGAACCGCAGGCCGAAGGGCACGGCCGGCGCCGGCGGCAAAATCGTTTGAGCGGCGGTAAACGGAGCGAACAGACTCGTCCAGATCGAGAGAATAATCAGTGAGCAAACCGGAAATTTAATGTTCATAGAGCTTTGCGAAGTATCGTGAAAAAAATCGGACTTTCCGGCTAGGATGCGGTGATTTTCGAAATCGGTTGTCTGGGCGGGAAAAACGTTTGCGGGGAATCAATCGGTACAGCGAGCGGCAGCGAGCCCGCGACGCCTGAAAATCAGGGTCGGTGAAACGGACTCGCGACCGCTCGCTGTACTGATGAATACATCGGTGCGCGCGGCGATCTTTAATAACAGCGCCGGAGACGGCCCGCCGCGCCGCGCTTGAGGACCACTTCGGGCAGCTCTTCCCGGTCGTCGGTCAGCGTCACCCGCAGCGTCATCCGGTCGCGGTCGACGCGGCCCTCGAACAGGGCGGGCCGCTCCGCCGGCTGCCGATCGATCCGCACCGGCCCCGGCGAGCGGCGCGTGTAAGTCCCTTTCAGTTTGAAGACGCCGTTTTTACTGACGACGAACTTTCCGACGATGCGGGCCTCGGCGCAGTCGTACTCGATGCCCGTTTCGCGGCCGGCGATCGTCAGATTGACGCCCGCCGCGCCCCAGACGCCGTCGGGGACGACGGTTTTAGTCTGTTTCGGCTTCTTTTTCCGCACGATTTTCCGATTCGTCGTCACGGAAGTCTGCGCGGCCGCCGCCGCGACGCCGAAAATGCCGGTAAAGGCCGAAATCAACAGAATAAAACGGATTAGCGCTCGACGATTCATAGCTCTGCCTGCCTCGCAATTTGAAAATTCCTCGGAGAGATTTTACGCCGGTTTTTCTTTCGAATCGAATCCGGCTGCCGGTAAGATGCGGAAAACGCGGCCTTTTGCCGCCCGAAAAGGCGATTGGTAATTGATTTGATCTTTGATCTTTGATCTTTGATCCCGGTCGTCCTTCGGCTTAAACGTTGGTCTTTCGAAATGAACGAAGACCAAAGGCCAAAGGTCAAAGACCAAAGATCAAAACCGGCTCCGGCCCGATCAATTACTGTCCCTCAACATAATTTACAACTTCGCTCCTACCCGTTTGGGTAACGCCGCGCCGCGCCGCAAGTTCAGGGAAAAGCGGCGAAAGGCCGGTTTTTACAGTCTTTTCGGGAGTTTTCGGGTTTTTTCGCGGCGCGAAGATCGCTGTGCAAATGGGTGGTGTTTCGGCGGGCGGATTTTCATATCATCGATTTGTGCCGGAGCCGCCGGCCGGGAAATTTGCAAACGGAGGTTTAAGAAGTTGGTTCAGGAAATTGGTTTGGAGACGCCCGGCGAGCAGGCGGCGCTTTACAGCGCGCCGCCGAGCCGCGAAGATCTCGGTCTGGCGGCCGCGCTCGTCGCCGACGCCGAACAGAACGCCGCCGACGGCCGCGAGCAGGAGCGGCTCGCCGTGATGGCGCGCAATCTGGTCGTCGGCGTCGACAACGAGCAGAGCCGCGACGAGTTGAACCAGATCGCCGTCTGGCATTACGAACAGAGCGCCGCCTGTTTCCGGCGCGCGGTCGTCGGCTACGAATCGGCCGCGAAAATCCGCCGGGACGAAAATAAAGGCCGGCAGTGTCTGGAAAAAGCCGCCAGGGCGGAAAAGGCGGCGGTGCTCGCCGAGCTCGCCGCGATCGAGCTGAAAGGCGCCGCCGAACGCGCGGAAAGAAGGAGGGAATAGATGAAAAAAGACAAATTCGACATATTCTTTTTCGCCGCGATCCTGTTTTTGATCCTGCTGCTGGCCGCCATCATTCGTTCATAAATTCATAAATAATTGCCGTTCGATACTTTTCATATTCGTTCATACTGCCGAATAAAGCCCGCCGATCCGCGCGGGCTTCTTTTTTTGTCCGAGAGCAGCGATTTCGATCGAATCAGTACCGTCAAAACCGCGACAGCTTGTTAATATATCCGCCAAAAACAAGAAAAACACTGAATTTCTTTCGTGTTTTTTTGTGTTTTTAGTGTGTTTCGTGGATAAAAAACAACCGTTCGCCGTCCGGTCTGTTCATTTTTCGACAAGTCCGTCCGGGCGCTTTATTCGGAAAATAAATTTTAAGGAGCCGTGAAATTGACGTTCAGGTCTTCGTTGACGGTCAACTGCTGCGGCGAAAAAGCATACTGCTTCGACGCGGCCGCGATCGTGTAGGTCGTCGCGGTGCGGACGTCTTTGAAGCGGTAAAAGCCGGCCGGATTGGTCGTCGTCGTTCTTGATTCGCCGTTTGAATCGGTGATCGTGATCCTGACCCGCGCCGCGCCGCGATTGCGGGCGGTGACCTTGCCCGCGAGCGCGACGCCCGCCGCCGGCGTCGAATTATACTCGACGGCGCCGATGTCGACGATCTCCGCGAGGCCGCCGAACGCGGTCCGCCGGAAATCGCGCTGGTCGCGCGAAACGGGGGTGTCGGCGTTCGACGGATCGACGGCGAGCGCCGGGTTTCCGCGATCGATCGCCGGGCTGCCCGCGAGCAGCGCGAGCGTCGGCGTCGGGCCGCCGTTGTTCTGCAACGCGCCGACGAGCGGCGGCGTGTCGAGAATGTCCGAGGTTTGATAGGCGATCGGGCTGGTCGTCGCGGCCGCGTCGCCGGGCGAATCGCCGACGAGGTTGCTGCCGTTCGAGACGACGTTGCCGGCGTTCGGGTTGAAGATTTCCGGCGGCCCGCTGTTCGCCGTATTGCCGGCGACGATCGAATTGCCGAAATTGAGCGTGCCCGCGCCGTGATAAAACGCGCCGCCGCCGAGCGTCGTCGAATTGCCGTAGATGGTGACGTTGCGGAGCGTCGTGCTGCTGTCGCTGCAAAACGCGCCGCCGGTCTGTGCCGAATTGCCGTAAAAGGTCGAATTGACGACGACCAGCGTGTCGCCGCCGCTGTAAAAACCGCCGCAGCTCGTGCCGGAAGCGTTGTTCGAAAAGGTCGAATCGATGATCCGGTTACTGGTCGCCGCGAAGCCGCCCGCGAAATAGATGCCGCCGGCCGGGCCGCCGGTGACGGCCGTATTGCCGGTGACGTGGACGTGATCGAGCGTCATCGCGCCGCCGAAGGCGTAGATCGCGCCGCCGTTGCCGGTAAAGGTCGCGCCCGCGCCGTTGCCGCCGGTCAGCGTCAGATGGCGGAGCGTCAGGTTGGCGGCGTTGGCGAAAAAGATGCGGTTTTGTCCGGGGCCGCCGTCGATCGTCGAAAGATTCGCGCCGCGCCCGGTGATCGTCAGTTTGCCGCGATTGTTGATGACGATCTCGCCGGCGAGCGTGACGACCGCTATTTCGGGCGCGAAAACGATCGCGTCGTCGGCCGTCGAAGCGTTGGCGTCGTCGATCGCGTCGCGCAGCGTGCAGGTCGCGTCGCACGTCAGATCGCCGTCGTCGCCGGGCAGATTGACCGTCAAAGTCGCGCCGCCGGCGGCCGCCGCGAAGAACAGCAGAACGGCCGGCAGCAGGCCGCATATTTTAGCGAAATCCGGTGAAAAGATTTTCATTTTAACAAATCAGGTAGAGAGAATCGTTTGCAAACCGTTGAAAGATTTATTCCTGCGGCTTTGCCGCCCGATATGCGGAAAGGCTCGGCCTTTCCGCCAGTCCGCCCCCGGTAATCTGAGGCTCGGCCTCCCGGCGACGGCTCAAGGCCAATGGCTTTAAGTTAAGCAAGAAGTTGAAAGTCTTGAACAGTTTAATAGGACGCTGGAATGCGCGGATTTGGCGGATTTACACGGATTTCTTTTTCTTAAAAACAAAACCAAAGAAAAATCCGTGAAAACCCGCGTCATCCGTGTCATCCGCGGCCTATTTTTTTTGTTCCGCCTGAATCAATCATCACACTGAACTTATTCCTGCACTTAAGGCCATTGGGCTCAAGGCGGAGCCTTTCGCCGGAATCAGGAGGCACCCGACGGATGGGCCGAGCCCGTTCGCACATCCGGCGGCAAAGCCGCAAAAATACACGTTTTCAAATGCTTTGCCGGCCGCGATGCCGCCGCTCCCTCCGACATCCCAAATCCGACATCGACATCATTTCATATATTTGTCGAGAAAATCGGCGACCTGCGGGTAGAGGTCGAGCCGGTTCTTGAGTTTCGCGATGCCGTGGCCCTCGTCGTCGTAAAGTTTATATTGAACGATCGCGTTGCGCTTTTTCAGCGCGTTGACGATCTGTTCGGCCTCGGTGTAGGGCACGCGCGGGTCGTTTTTGCCCTGGATCACGAAGAGCGGGCATTTGATCCGGTCGACCTTCGCGAGCGGCGAGATCGAGCGCAGAAAATCGAGGTCCTTGTCGAGCATCCCGTATTCGACCTCGCGTTGGCGGCGGCGGTAGCCGCTCGTGTTCTTCAAAAAGCTCTCCCAGTTGGCGATCCCGACCGTGTCGACGGCCGCCGCCCATAAATCGGGATAAAGCGTGATCGCCGCGAGCGTCATATAGCCGCCGTACGAGCCGCCCATCACGGCGATCCTTTTCGGGTCGGCGCCGCCGGATTTTTTGAGCCAGTCGACGGCGAAGGCGAGATCCTTGACGGAATCCTCGCGTTTGCGGACGTCGTCGAGATGCGTGTAGGTTTTTCCGTAGCCGGTCGAGCCGCGGACGTTCGTTGCTAAAATCGCGTAGCCGCGCGAGAGATAAAACTGGTAAAGCGGGTTGAAGCCGGGCCGTTCCTGGCCTTCGGGGCCGCCGTGGACGCTGACGATGACCGGAACGGGATTGATCTTGCGGATCGACTGCGGCACGCCGTTGACCTTCGGGCCCTCGACGAATTCGGTCGCTTTGACGGGTTTGTAATACCACGCCGGGATTTCGCGGCCGTCGAAGGTCTTGTATTTGACGAGCTGCGGCTCGATGAACGTGTTCTGATCGACGCCGGCGCGGTCGCTTTTCGTGACCTGCGTCAGCGTTTTCTTTTCGAGGTCGTAGAGCCAGATGTCGCCGTTGCTGCGCGCCGAGCTGAACGAAAAGGCGAGAAATTTCCCGTTCTCCGAGAAGTCGAGCCCGCCGACGATGCCGCGCGCCGGCAGCTTGATCATCTCGGCTTTTTTGTCGATGACCGAGATCAGCGGCTTGCCGTTCGTCTCGTATTTGCGCAAGTAGAGCTCGGAAAAGCCCTCGCGGTTGAGCGTGTAGGCGATCTTGTCGCCGTAGGCGAGCGTTTCGACGTCCTCGACGTCCCACGGGGCGGCATCGACGAGCTCGGTCTTCAGATTGGCCGCGCTCCAGTTCGATTTATCGGCGGCGTTCTTCAGCCGGAGGTAGGAAAGACTGTAAAACTCGCGGTTGTCGTTCTGCCCGAAGAGCAGACCGTCGGCGAGAAAATGCGGGTGGCCGAACAGCGCCGCGCCGGTGTGCGGCGTGAGCAGCGTCTCCGTTTTCGTTTTCAGATCGACGAGATAGAGATTGTTGTCGAGGCTCAGCTCCGTGCCCGAGCGCGAGACGACCGCCCGCGACCCGGCCGGATCGACCGCTTCGAAATCGTTGTTGCCGTCCTGCTGAAAGAGCAGCTCTTCGCGGCCGGTCGCGACGTCCATCGAATAAATGTCGAAAAACTGCGGGTTGCGCCGGTTCGAGGCGTAGAAGATCCGCGTGCCGTCCTCGGCCCAGCCGCCGAAGTTATGCCGGACTTTCGGCGCGTCGGTGAGCGGTTTGATGTCGCCGCCGTCGGCGTTCATCGTGAAAAACTGCGTGTTTTCGTCGCCGCCGCGGGCCTTGCCGAAAACGAGCCGGTCGCCCTTCGGCGAAAAGCTGACGAACGAGACGTTGTCGTCGTAATTCGTGATCTGCCGGGGCGCGCCGCCGGGCAATTCGATCGTCCAGACCTGCGACGTGCCGGTGACGTTCGTCAGGTAAAAAAGCCGCCGTCCGTCGGGCGCGAGCGCCGGGCTGCCGGCCGAACGGATGTTCAGATACTGTTGAATCGTGTAATTCTGGGCCGCCGCCGAAACAACGAAAAGAAACGCGATCAGCAGCGTCAGGAAGGATTTCTTCATAAAAATTTCTCCGAAAATGAAACGAATCGTGAATGACGGCCTTTATTATCCACGATTTACCGCGAATTATCCAGAAAAACACCGCCCCGCAAGCCCGGCCGCAAGGCGGATCGCCGGTCGAATCCGGCGTTTCCCGACGCTGCCCGGCGCGAAAAACTTCGCGGCAGTGCGAAAATTTTCGGGTAATTTTACGCACCTTTATTACGAGGGCGCGCGGGAATCCTTTATTTTATAACGAAAAATGATGGTATGCCGTTTGCTGATTGTGAAATAGTTCGCAAAGTTTAACTTTGTCGCTATTACGGTTATCAAAATTTCAAAGGGATCAGATGAGGGAGTGAAAGTGTCGGTTGATTTGAGGTTTTGTGCGCCGATTTTTGATTTTTTCGAGATTATAAATTCTGAGTTACCGAGGAGGTTAACAACCAAAACAATTATGAGCAAATATAAATTCATTCTGCTGATCGGCGCCGTTTTACTTATTTTGCCGACCTTGACCCGGGCCCAGGGGTTGAACTGGGAAGGCCAGACCGGCGCTTTCGTGACGCCTTTCGCTTACACGAGCGCTTCGGAAAAGAATAAGTTCGGCAAACCGCAGATCGCTTTTCACTACCTGAACGCGGGCAGCGTCGTCGGCAATCATTTTCAGTTTTCGATCACGGTCGGCGCGGCCAAGCGCGTCGAATTCGGCTACACGCGCAACGTCGCGGCCGAAGGCAGCAATACGACTTTCAGCCCGCTGTTCTCCGAAGATTTCAACATCTTTCACGGCAAAGCCGTGCTGGTCGAGGAAAACGCCAATAAGACCAAGTGGGTGCCGGCGATCGCCGTCGGCTTCGTCGCGCGCACGAACGTCAAACGCGTCGGCGCGATCATCTCGCCGTTGACGAAATCGACGACGAACGGCGAAGTCTATGTCGTCGCGACGAAGACGATCACCCAGATCAAAGGTCTGCCGATCGTGCTGAGCGGCGGCGTCAAAACGACGAACGCTTCGATTCTCGGCGTCGCCGGCAACGCGCCGGGCTGGAAAGCTCGCGGATTCGCGGCGGCCGCTTTCGTCGTCAACGGACCGAGCAAGAGCACGCTGATCTTCGGCGCCGAAGCGCTGCAGCAGCCGAAATTCATCAGAGGTCTGCCGGGCCCGACCGTCCCGACGACGCTGACGTATTTCACGCGCATCATCCCGAAATCGAAGCATCCCTTCAACATCGACTTCGGTATCGCGCAGGTCGCCGGCAAAATCACGCCGGGAGTCGACCTGAAAGCCCGCCATCAGTTTGCGATGGGTATTTCGTACCAGTTCTAGTGACTCTCCTCAGAGTAACGGAATTAGAGTCGGAGATTCGGGGGCTCCGGCTCTAATAACAAGAGACAGGCTGAGATCGCATCAAAGCCTGGCTCTTTTTTATTTGGGATTTCGGATTTCGGATTTCGGATTTGCTTCGATGTCGTGGGGTCTGTTTGAAAGCTGAAACGTTTCAACATTTAGTGCGAAGATGAATTGACTGGCCGTGTTAACCCTGTTACTTTAATGGAGTCATTCCGCCAACTGGCTTTCCGGCGGAATTTCGGTTTAGGCTTTTAATCAGAAGAGAAAACTAAGGAGAAAATTAAATGAGATCAGGAGTCAGACTTCTTTTTGTGGTCGTACTTTTGATAATCGCTCAGAACGTCTATTCGCAGACGTTCAGTAACGGTTATTATCGGTTGACGACGCAGTGGCAGGGCGAGGGGAAATCTTTGGATGTGGTAAACGACGGCACGAACAACCAATTGCACTTGGCGAAAACGGAGAATGTTTCGGGCCAGGCTTGGAAAATCACGCCGATCGGCGACACCGGCTATTTTCGTTTGACGACGGAATGGCAGGGCGAAAGCAAATCTTTGGACGTCGTCAACGACGGCAAAAACAACAAGCTTCAGCTTGCCAAAACGGAAGACGTTTCGGGGCAGTATTGGAAAATTACTTCACTCGGCGACGGTTATTATCGGTTGACGACGCAGTGGCAGGGCGAGGGGAAATCTTTGGACGTCGTCAACGACGGCAAAAACGATCAGATCCAGCTCGCCAAAACGGATGATGTTTCAGGCCAGGCTTGGAAAATCAAGCTGTTCAAGTAGGCGGGCCGGCTGAATTAATCCGAGTCCCGGGTCGAGAGTCCCGAGTCTTGAGTCGTCGAGTGACCGCGCCGATCGCGTAATCCGTTCGTTTCAGGACCGCCTCCCGAGCTCCGGCTCTAACAAACAAGAGACAGGCTGAGATCGCATCAAAGCCTGTCTCATTTTGATTTCGGATTTCGGATTTCGGATTTCGGATTGGTCTGTTGTGATTGATTTACAATTCACAGGTAAAACTCGAACTTCGAAAATAAGCAAATCCGAAATCCGAAATCCGAAATCCGAAATCCCTAGAGGCTGATAAATGCGTGGTCGCCGCCGCCGGCGGGCTGGCCGGTGACGAGGGCTTTTAACAGACCGAAGGCTTCGACGAGCGTGCTCGAATTGGCGTCCCAGTATTCGGCGCAGTCGACCGTCACCTTGAGCAGGACGATATTCGGGTCTTCGAGGCCTTTCGGAAACCACGCTTCGTAAACCGGACTCCACAATTCCTCGATCTTTTCGCGGTCGTCGACGAGCTCGGCCGTGCCCGACATCGAAACGAAGCGGTTGTCTTCCGGTTCCGAGTAGCTGACGTTGACGCGGTTGTCTTTGGCGATTTCCCCGGCCTTGTGCGTTTGTTTGCTCGTGAAGAACCACAGGTCGCCGTCGAATTCGGCCTCCTGCGTCGCCATCGGCCGCGAATGGAGCTTCCCGCCGCTGATCGTCGTGAGCATTGCGATCTCGATGTCCTTAATCAATTCATTCAGTTTTTCAAGCGTTTCCTTTCTGTTGATATTCATAAATCATTTCCCCGGTTCGTCGTAAATTACTGTCTTAATTCAGAACAGACGCGAACTCCCTCCGCAAACGCCGTTCCATTCGCGGCGCGGCCGCTCGCGAAAAAAAAACAAATTGATTTGGCAGATGTTTGTCAGAGTTTTGCACTTTACTACCCAAAAGGGTGGGGAAATTCCGCTTTCCGGTAGTGTAGTCTTTTTCTTGAGCCGGATTTTTTATAAAGCCGCGAGAACAGCAAGCGTCAGGTTCAATCCATCCTCGAAGCGGCGACGGTCAGTGATTTCCGGCGGATTCAATTCGTTAGAGGAAAAATAATCGAAGTATGACAAGGTGGAAGATATCCGCGTTTTTTGCGTTTTTCGGTATTCTGCTGAACTTTTTCGCGCTCCCGGCGGCGGCCGCGCCGCTCGTCGTGCGGCTCTCGATCTCGCCGCTCGCGGCGACCGTTCCGACGGGCGCGACGCAGCAGTTTAACGTTTCGGTGAACGGCACGACCAACCGCAAGGTGATCTGGTCGGTCAACGGCGTCGAGGGCGGCAGTCCCGAGACCGGCACGATCTCGATCAACGGTTTATACACCGCGCCGGCGAGCGTGCCGGCCGCGCCGACGGTTTTCGTCAAGGCGACGAGCCGCGCCAACCGCGCCGTTTCGGCGACGGCGACGGTCACGATCCAGAACCCGCTGACGGTCGCGGTCGCGCCGCCGGTCGTCAATCTGACGCTCGGCGCGGCGCAGCAGTTCACGGCGACGGTCGCCGGCAGCAAGAATCAAACGGTCGTCTGGAAGGTCAATAATGTCGCGGGCGGCAGCGCGCAGACCGGCACAATCTCGGCGGCCGGCCTCTACACCGCGCCGAACGCGATGCCGCCGAACGCAATCGTCACGGTCAGCGCGACGAGCGTCGTCGACAATTCGACGCAGGGCGCGGCGACGGTCAACCTCTTCAACCCGTCGACCGGCCCGAACGCCGTCCGTTTTCTCAATCAGACGACCTTCGGCGCGACGCCGGCGCTGAAAAACCACGTCGAGAAGATCGGTTTCGACGCTTTTCTCAACGAACAGTTCGCGCTCCCCGAGTCGCCGTACCAGCCGACGCTGACGGCGACGCGGCAGGAAGTCGTCGATCGTTTCTGGGTCAATCTCTTTAAGGGACAGGACCAGCTCCGCCAGCGGACGGTTTACGCGCTCAGCCAGCTCTGGGTCGAGTCGTTCAACAAGAACACCGAGCCGGATATGATGCTGCCGTGGCTGAAAATACTGAGCCGCAACGCGTTCGGCAATTACCGGACGCTGATGCGCGAGATCACGATCGACGCCTCGATGGGCCATTATCTCGATCTCGTCAACAGCAGCAAGCCGAGCGGCACGCAGGGCGCGAACGAAAACTATGCGCGCGAGCTGATGCAGCTTTTCACGCTCGGGCTTTACAAGCTGAATATGGACGGCTCGTACCAGCTCGACGCGAATAATCAACCGATTCCGGTCTACACGCAGACCGACGTCCGCCAGCTCTCGCTCGCGCTCACCGGCTGGACGTATCCGACGCCGCCCGGACAGACGCCGGGCCCGACCAACGGCAATTATTATCCCGGTCCGATGGAGCCGCGCCAGAACAACCACGACACGACGGCGAAGACGATTCTCGGGCAGAGCCTGCCCGCCAGCCAGACGATCCAGCAGGATCTCGACGGCGCGCTCGACATCGTCTTCAATCACCCGAACGTCGCGCCGTTCGTCGCGACGCGGCTGATCCGCGCGTTCGTCACGAGCAACCCGTCGCCGGCCTACATCGAGCGGATCGCGACGGTTTTCGAAAACAACGGCGCGGGCGTCCGCGGCGATCTCAAGGCCGTGATCCGCGCGATCCTGCTCGATCCGGAAGCGCGCGACGACAACCCGCCGCCCGGATTCGGCCGGCTGCGCTCGCCCGTCCAGCACACGATCGCGTTTTTCCGGGCGGTCGGCGCCGATTTCAACGAGCCGCTGCTGTTCGCCTACGTCTACCGCGATATGGGCGAGAGTGTGCTCGACGCGCCGACGGTCTTCGGCCATTATTCGCCGCTCTACCGGCTGCCGAACGGCAGCGGGCAGTTCGGGCCCGAATTCCAGATCTTTACGCCGACCGAGGCCGTCAACCGCGCCAACTTCATCTACCAGACGATGAACGAAAACTGGCTCAGCATCAGCGAGTTCACGAATCTCGCGGGCAACCCGACGGCGCTCATCGACGCGATCGACCAGCGCTTTCTCGGCGGCCGGATGACGCCCGCGATGCGCGATTCGATCGCCCGCGCGCTGCCGTCGGCGCAGGACAACCGCTCGAAGGCGATCGCGGCGATCTATCTGGTCGTCACGTCGGGCGATTTCATCGTCCAAAAATGATTCGATTTCGGATTTCGGATTTCGGATTTCGGATTGGTCTTGCGGCGGGGCGGATTGGTTTTTTGGGTAATTGAGAATGTCGGAGTTTGGGATTGGGAAAAGTAGAGGGAAAATAATGAATCAGCATAGTATTTCGAGACGCAATTTTCTGGGGATGACGGCCGGGTTCGGGGCGCTCGCGGCGCTCGGGAATTTGTCGGCGCTGACGGCGAACGCGCAGACGGCGGGCGATTACAAGGCGCTCGTCTGCGTCTTTCTGTTCGGCGGCAACGACGGCCACAACACGGTCGTGCCGCTCGCGGGCGGCGAATACACGGCGTATCAATCGCTGCGCGGCGGGCTCGCGCTGCCGCCGAACCAACTGCTCGCGATCAACGCCGGCGGCACGCAGTACGGCCTGCATTACGGGCTGCCCGAGCTGCAGACGCTTTACACGCAGGGCCGCGCGGCGATCGTCGCGAACGTCGGCAATCTCGTCCGGCCGACGACGCGCGCCGATCTGTCGCAGGTTCCGAACCAGCTTTTCTCGCATTCCGATCAGGTCGCGCAGGTCCAGAGCGGCGCGCCCGACGGCTCGCTCGGCACCGGCTGGGGCGGCCGTCTCGCCGATCTGATGCAGACCGTCAACACCAATCCGGACTTTCCGCCGTCGATCTCGTTCAACGGGACGGCCGTTTTCGCGACCGGCGCGCAGATTCAGGCGGCGAGCCTCCAGCCGGGAAATCTGCTGAGCCAGTACGCGATGAACGTCTACCCGCCCGAACACGGCGCGGCGCGCCAGCAGGCGCAGGTCGAGATCGTCAACAATCTGAGCAGCTTCGATCTCGTCAACGCCGCGAACCGCGTGACCGGAAACGCGGTCAATCTCAACGGCATTCTCCAGAGCGCCGGCAGCGGCGGCATCACGACGCAGTTTCCGGCGACGACGATCGGCAATCAGTTAAAAGAAGTCGCGCGCGTGTTGAGCATCCGTTCGACGGTCGGGATGCGCCGGCAGGTCTTTTTCTGCGGGCTCGGCGGCTTCGACACGCACAGCGGCCAGAGCTACGCGCAGTGGAGCCTGCTGCAGAGTCTCAGCCAGGCGCTCGGCGCATTTTACGCGGCCACGCAGGAGCTCGGCATCGCCGACCGGGTGACGACCTTTACCGCGTCGGATTTCGGCCGCACGCTCCAGCCGAACAACTCCGGCACCGATCACGGCTGGGGCAGTCACCAGTTCGTCCTCGGCGGCGCGGTGCAGGGCGGCGCGATTTACGGAACGTTTCCGTCGATGACGATCAGCGCGCCGCATTTTATGGACTCGCGCGGCGTGCTCGTGCCGTCGGTCTCGCTCGCGCAGTACGGCGCGACGCTCGCCAACTGGTTCGGCGTCGCGGACGCGCAGCTCGACGCGGTTTTCCCGGCGCTTCAGAATTTCGGCGTCCGCAATCTCGGATTTCTCGCGTAAGGCCGCAAAAACAGTTTCCAAACAACCGAAAAACGCTCGCAAGACAGGTCGGGCAAACGATCCGGGATGAAAGTCCCGGATCGCGGTTTTCAATCTTCGGCCGCGGTGCCCGACCTTCCCCATTCTTCGAATCGCCCCGGCCGTTCCGATTCTTTCGTCGTCCCCTCCGACGCGGGACGCGCGCGCCCCGGGTCGGGACACGCGCGTCCCGACCCGGGGTACGCGAATCCCCGAACGGGACGTCCGCGTCCCGGCCCGGGATGTCGATGTCCCCGAACGGGGCGCGCGTGTCCCGGCTTGAGACGTCTGCGTCCCGGCTCGGGATGTGCGCGTCCCGGCTCGGGACATCGACGTCCAGGTCTGGGGCACGCGCGTCCCGGCCCGGGGCGCGCGCGTCCCGCGTCGGGATGTGCACGTCCCGATCGGACTGCTCGAAATTCAAGTTGGCAGCTTGATTGCGGTGATTGAAAGAATCAAGCGGAAAACCGCAATTTCCAATTATTTACCAGAGTTGTTCGGCCCGGTAATTGACCGGTGCATCGATTCGTTCGTGAACCGCGTTTTCGATCGAATCGGAACCGGCAGCCCGGCGAACAGCCGATTTTGATCCACGAAAGACACGAAAAACACTAAATTTCCTTCGTGTCTTTTTAGTGTTTTTCGTGTCTTTCGTGGATCAAAAACAACCGATTGCCGTCCGGGCTTTTCATTTACCTCAAGGTTTCGCGGCGTTGTCGAATAAAAACACCGGTCTCGAAAATATCTTGACTAATGGGGCGGCGTCGGGTAGATAATAAAAGAGCGACTGACAGAGTTTGACGGCGTTTGCGCTCTCCGGAATTCCGAAAATTTCTGACGGCCGGACGCGTGTCCGGCTCGCAAAAAAAGAATTTCACCGCGCGATTTTCAGAACAACTTTCCCCCTTTGAAGCGAATCAGAACGGAAACTGCGCGGCGGCAGTTTTGACAGTTTAGAAAGTTCGGGAAGTTCGGGAAGTTCAGGAAGTTCAGGAAGTAATCGTCTTTTTCCCGAACTTCCAAAACTTCCAAACCTTCCAAAACTTCCTAAACTTACCATATCGGCGTCGGCCGGCGATCTTGAGGGGGTATAGTTTGAATGAAAGTTTGTTCCGTTTGTGAGCGGTGTTTCGAGGACGCCGCGCTCTCCTGTTCCGATCCGAATCATTCCGGGCTGACCGAAGCGCGCGCCGGTTCGTGCGTGCCGGTCGTCAATTACCGGCTCGAACGACGGCTCGCCGCGACGGCGAAGGGCGAAACCTATCGCGCCGTCAACGAAATCCTCAAAAAGAACTATCTCGTCAGGATCGTGCCGGCGACCGTTTACGGCGGCGACCGCGAGGCGCGCGAGCTTTTTCTGCACGAAGCGCGCGCGCTCGCGGCGATCGTTCATCCGAATCTCGCCCGCGTTTACGAGAGCGGCGTGCTCGCGGACGGCTCGCTCTACGTCGTCACCGAGGATCTGAAATCGCAGTCGCTGCGCGGCTGTTTCGAGAACGTCGGCGTGCCGTCCGAGACGACCGCGCTGACGATCACGCGGCAGGTTTCCGAGGGGCTCGAAGCGATCCACGCGGCCGGCGCGTTTCACCGCAGTCTCAAACCCGAAAACATCGTCCTCACGACCGACGCCGACAAGCGTCTGCTGATCAAGCTCCGCGACGTCGATTTCGGCGGTCTCGGCCAGCGCGCCGTCAACGCCGCGCCGGCCGCGTTTTTGTCGGATCTCCGCTATTTCTCGCCCGAACAATGCGGCGGCGCGGCGGCCGACGCCCAGACCGACGTTTACGCGCTCGGCGTCGTGCTTTACGAATCGCTCGCCGGCCGCGTGCCGTTCGACGCGGCCGATGCGGACGCGCTCGTCCATAAACAGCTGACCGAGCAGCCGCCTCCGGTGCGGGTCAATCATTTCGACATCCGGATGCTGCTCACGCACACGCTTTCGGACGCGCTCCAGAAAATGGCGCGGCTCCGGCTCAAGACGTCGAACGCGTTTTCGCGCCGTCTCCGGCACATCGAACAGCTCGCGACGCATTCGCCGACGCCGCCGCCCGCGATCGCTTACCCGGCGCGGATGAACAAAAAAGCCGTTTCCTTTACGCCGCCCGCCGTCAAAAAAGCGGAGCCCGCGCCGGCCGCGCCGTCGCCCGCCGTCGAGAAAACGCTTTCGTTCGCGGCCGAATTCGCGCCGGTCAAGGCCAAGCCCGGCCCGCTCGACACGCAGCCGCTCGTCGCGCCGCCGGTGCCGGTCGCGGTCGTGCCGGAGGAAAACGACGGCCTCGCGCACGTGATCGTCGATTACACGACGACCAAGCTGCCGCCGCTCGAATCGATCATCGGCGACGCGTGGCCGGTCAACGAGGCGTCCGCGCCGCTGCCCGCGCCCGCGCCGAACCCATACATCACCTTTACCGGAACCGTCGACGAACTGAAGGCGCCGGCGCTCGTCGAATGGGAACAGCCCGACGACATTCCGGAAGCGCCGCGCCGGCTCGCGCCGTGGGAATCGCCCGTCCAGAAACTCGACACCGCGCCGGAAAAGACTGCCGAAGCCGCCGCCGCGCCGGTCGTCGAGACGCGCGAACCCGCGCCCTCGTTCGGCTCGATTCTCGGTCTCGCCGCCGCGCCGCCGCTTCGGCCGCCGGGCGCCGCGCCGCCGATCGTCAGGGAAACGCCGGTTTTTTCCTCCGACGAGCCGAAACGGTCGTGGAAGCTGCCCGACAAGCGCAAGCTCCTGACGGCCGCCGCCGTGCTCGGGCTGATCGTCGTCTCGGTCGGCGGGACGATCCTCAATCGCCGGATCCAGTCGGCGCGGATGCCGAATCCGGCCTCGTCGCCGGCCGCGCGGACGACGCCGCAAACCGAAGCGCCGGTGGCCGAAAACGAAAAAACGGTCGCGCCACCCGCCGTCGTCCCGGTCAGCGGCCCGGTTTCCGAACCGGAGACGCCCGATCTCTCGGATCTGCGCAGTCTCGACGAGCCGGCGCCGGCGCCGAATTCGCCGGTGCGAAATCGAAAACCGGCGGTCAAACCGGCCGCCGACGCGCGCGAAAAGACGCCGCCGGCCGCCAAACCGTCGCCCGCGCCGAACGCGACGCTCGATAAAACGGGAAAGGCGATTCCCGCGAAACCGGACAAAAAGCCGCCCGTCACGAGCAAATCGACCGCGCCGAAAAGCGCCGAAACGGTGACGCGGCCGCGGATCGTCCGAAACCCGTAAATCTGAGTCCTGAGTCTTGAGTCCTGAGTCTTGAGTCAGGCTTCAATTTCGCAGGTTATCCGTTTCCGGCAAAGATTTTACGCAGTCAAAACGAACGGATTACAGACTTGTCACGATAACCGAACGACTCAAGACTCAAGACTCAAGACTCAAGACTCAAGACTCAAGTCTTTAAGTCTCAAGACTCTGACCAGTAACGGCATTGATGAGCTCGACGAATTCGCGGGCGCGTTCGGTGCGGAAACGGTATTCGAGCGTGCCCGACCAGTCGGCGTGAAAGAGCCCGGCGTCGAAGGCGACGAGCGCCGTCGTTTCGTCTTCGGCCGAGATTTTGAGCTCGCGGATCCGCGCGTCCGCGAGCGGCACGTCGATCGCGGGCCGCGAATTCTGAAAGGCGGCGAGCCGCGTCTTCGTCAGCGCGAGCGTGCCCGTGAACCAGACGCGCCGCCAGTTCGAATATCTTCCCGGCGCGCGAAAATCGTGATAGGTCAGCGAGCCTTTCAAGGCTTCGTCGAAAAAGATCACGCCCTCGGCGCGGAGCGTCGCGGCCTCCCGGTCGGGCATCTTGCCGATGCCGAATAATCTGTACAACAGGGGTTTTTTCATAAATCGAAGGTAGCCGAGCCGCGGTTCGGAGTCAAATAAAAAAGCGGCGACGCCGGCCGGCACACCGCTCGTGCGAAACGCGCGCTTTTTCGCGTCACCGGGCCGCGGCGACCGGCGCTTCGATCCGGATGTTCGGATCGAGCTCCCAGACGGCGACGCGCGTATGCCGAAAGCGCCGGCCTTCCGGATTTTGTTCGGATTTAATGAGATTTTCCATCACCGTCTCTTTTCTGACGAGACGGCCGTCCGGGTCGATCCAGTATTTGGTCGTGATCGTCAGGAACAATTCCTGGCCGCGGGCCCTGTCGATCTTTTTCTGCGTCTGCTCGGACGCGTAAACGCTCATTTCGGTTTCGTTCAGCTTTTCGGGGCCGAGCGATTTATAGACCGTCCGGTCATCGGCGGTTTCGAGCGGGCTCTGCGCGGCGGGCGGCTGGCTGCCCGGCGGCGTCGCGCCTTCGATCCATTCGCCGTCGTCCGTGCGGGTGTAGGTCTTGCCGCCGATCGTGATGATTTCTTTTTTGGTCTTGATCGTCGGCGAATCGAACTGGTAAAAAAGGCGGCGCGCGTTGCGGCCGGCGAATTCCCAGACGAATTTGGAGACGACTTTGTTGTTGCCGACCGAATTGTCCGAGGTTTCGGTTTCCCGGTACGACAGGCCGAAGTATTTTTGCTGCGATTGGCCGATCACCCGCTCGAATTCGGCTTTTTCGAGCGTTCTTTCCTGCGCCCGGAGGCCGGCCGCCGTCAGGAGAAGGATGACGAGACAGAGAGCTTTTTTCATTGCTTTTTCTCCTTGCAAATTCGGATTTACAAACGTAAGACACATTTGACGCGGCAATGGTGACAAAAAGTTTCGAAATTTATCGGCCGGGAGAATTTGCCGGCAAGACTAAAGACTCTTCACCAAAACCCTTTCGATCGCGACGCCGAACGCGTTTTGCGCGGCGCGGCGCATCGCCTGCGGGTCGCCGGACGTGTAGAAAACGTCGTCGCCGTCCGGCGGAAACTGCCAGTCCGCGATTCGCTCGACGAGCGCGGCGGCCGGATCGACGAAGACCGTTCGCGGCGCGACGTAGTCTTTTAACACTCCGGCGATCGCCGGGTAATGCGTGCAGGCCAGAAGAATATGCGAGCAGTTTCGGAGCGGCGTCAGGATCTGCCGGCCCGCCGCGCGCAAAACGTCGGACGAGGTGTCGCCGCTCTCGATCAGGCCCGAGAGCGGCTGCGCGATCCGCTGCGCGACCGGGATGCCTTTTTCGGCGAATTTGCGGCGGTAGACGCCCGAGAGAACGGTTCGCCGGCCGCCGATCACGCCGAGCTTTTCGGGTCCGACGGCGGCGCACATCTCGACGGCCGGTTCGATGACGCCTTCGATTTGAATATCTTCGCGGCCGAGATCGGGAATCGCCGTGCTCGCCGCGTTGCAGCCGATGACGAGCCGCGTGACGCCCTCGCCGACGAGAAAATCGATGACCGTGTTGAGCCGCCCGACCAGCTCGCCGCGCGTCATCTTCCCGTACGGCGTCGCGCCCGTGTCGGAAAAATAAACGATCCCGCCCGCGCCGAGCCGCTCTTTGACGAGCCGGTAAACGCTGATCCCGCCGATGCCCCAGTCGATGATGCCGAGTTTTTGATTCATAATCGCTGTTTTAACGCGGAGCCGCAAAGATTTTTTGTCGGGTCTTTGCGTTTTTGCGCCTTTGCGCCTTTGCGTTAAAAATTCTACGGGTAGGAAAGTTTTACTTCGACGCCCTTTTCGACCGGGCCGGAGTCGAAGGCGACGAGGCGCGCGTTCCAGCCGATGTTGAGAATCTCGAACGGCCGGCCCGGAAAACGGCTTTCGAGATACCATTTCATCTCGTGTTCGGAGCGGATCGGGTTGTATTCGAGCATCTTTTTCCAGTCCGGGTGGCTGACGAGCCGCGACAGGTTGGCGTTGAATTCCTTGTTGGTCTTCTGCCCGAACATCATCCGGAACTTGTCCGACAGAAAGCGCGGGTATTCCTTGAAACCCACCGGCACGGTGACCATATCGAGGATCAGAAACTTGCCGCCCGGCCGCGTCACGCGCTTGACTTCCGCGAGCAGCGGGTCCCAGTCGAGATAGCGGAACGACATCATCGAGATGACGACGTCGAACGAGGCGTCCGCGAACGGGAGCCGCGGCCCGTCGATCACCGAAAAGCTCAGCTTGTCGATTCCGGCGTTGCGTTTTTTCGCCTGCGCGATCATCCCGGCCGATTCGTCGACGCCGGCGCCGGTTTTGATCCGGTCCTGCAGAGCGTTCAAAAGCGCGCCGTTGCCGCAGCCGATGTCGAGCACGTCGATGTCGCGGTTCGCCGGCAGATGCTCGCCGAGCCATTTCCATTCGTCGCGGCGGACGCGGATGTCCTGAAAGGCGGCGTCGTAGAGCTCGGCGACGTGGTTGTAGGAAGTGTCGCCCGACGGCGGTTCGGGCCGGAAGGATTTCATCTCCTCGGCCGGCATCATCCCGGCGAACTTCGCGACCGACGCGCCGAGGCCGTGCGATTTGCGGCCCTTGCAGCCGATCGTGTAGAGCGGCCCGTCCGCTTTGTCGCCGGCGTATTTGTATTTGTTCTTAGCGCGCGAAAACGTCGTGTACCAGAAAAAGCCGTTGGCCGTGACGTTGAAGGTCCGCGCGAAAAACGGCGCGAACCAGCGCGCCGAGCGGCAGCAGTGAAAATAGGCGGCCGCGTCCGGGGCGAACGGGATCTCCATCTGTTCCCATTCGAACGGGCTGAACTGCTCAGGGAATTTGACGGTTCCGAACATCGGGCCGTACATTCCCGAGTGGCCGACGAAATGGAATTCCCGGACGCTTTTTCCGGCCGCTTTGAGATCGTCGAAAATATGCAGCACCTCGCGCTTGCTCTCGACCGCCTGCAGGATGATCTCGCCGTCGAAGCCGTTTTCCTTTTTTTCGCGCGCGAGCGTCTCGGCGACGACCGGAAACTGGTGGCCGCCCTTGCGGTAAAGAGTCGTGTAGACGATGACGATGACGTTGTTTTCCGGCATAGTTATAACAAATTGTCGTAATTAACGGGTGAATTTAATTCGGTTAGATGAATTGTAAAACAAGCGCCCGTTTACGGCAATCGACGGCGCGGGGAAGGACGTTTTAAGGTTGGCGCGAAATCGCTCAGTTAATTTCGGGATCCGCTTTTTTCTGGGTTTTTTCGAAACATTCCGGACAGATCCCGTGCGAGCTTTCCATCTTGAAATGTTCCTTGAAATAGGTCTCGATCGGAATCCATTTGCCGTTTTCTTCCAGTTTTTTACACCACGCGCAGATTCTCAGGAAACCTTCGAGATAATAAAGACGCAATAATAGTTTGCGGGTGAAAAACATCACCGGAAGAGCGATCAGCAAAACGATGCAGGTTTCGACGAGGCACTGATTCCAATTGATCGGCGTCGGAGTGTCGCCCGTGAAATTTCGCAGGTCGGTGACCTCCGTCAGCCACGAAAAAGCGATGATGATCAGAAAACCGATGCCCTCGTACCAAAGAATTCTGGAATTGTATCTATTCTCTTTCATAAACCATCCCTCATTAGTCTCAAAGCTACGGAACGGGGATAGTAACTCTTTATTCTATATACCAATAGAAATCGTTAAAGGATCGGGTAATCCGTTTTTTTTTGAAAAAAAAACCGAAAATCGACGAAACCGGAAAAATCTCGTTTCATCGTTTTCGGGGCATTTTCTGACAGGGAGCAAGCCATTCGGAAAAGGGGAAAGTCTACACAAATATTTTAAGCCCGAAGCCGCCGTCAAATCAATATGATTTCGGATTTCGGATTTCGGATTTCGGATTGGTCCGGATTTGAAGGCTTCGGTTTTAACTGAAAAGCGGAAATCGAGAAAATAAATCCGAAATCCGAAATCCGCAATCCGCAATCAAGATGTGTGGTCGAGGATGATTCGCCAGCCGGCTTTGAAGCGGCGGAAGTTGAGCGTGAACATTCCGGTCGGCTTGTCTTTTTCGCGTTCGAGCGTGAAGCGGCCGAGGACGACGGCCGAATCCTTGCCGGTGACCGTGATCTCGAGCTCGGAAAAGCTCAGAACGCCCATCTTGGCGCGCGAATCGTAGGATTTCTTGTAGCGTTCGAGCGTCGGCTGCCAGCCTTTCGTGACCGTCTGGCCGGAGACGAAGGTCATCTCGGGCGAGTTCCAGTAGCCTTTCATAAACCCGTCGATGTCGCCGCGGTTCCACGCCGCGACCTGTTCGTCGAGCACTTTTCTGACGTCCGCTTTGATCTTATCGTCCTTCGCCTGCGCGAAAACCGCGCTGACCGCTCCCAGAATTAACAGCATCAACGGCAAAAATGTTTTCATAATGCGAAAAGGATAACATAATTCGGAGTCTTGAGTCCTGAGTCCGAAGTCCTGA
>JAFDVJ010000041.1:0-13882 GCA_018269075.1 Acidobacteriota bacterium | reverse complement strand
TCAGGACTTCGGACTCAGGACTCATTGTCACCGGAGGCACGCTTTTTGCAGAAATCCGGTGTCGAGGGCGCGCGGGTGAATCGAAACGATACGAACGATTGCGCGGCCGAAAATTCTAACGAGCGAGGGAATAGAAATTATGACATCGGATGTTATCGGAATCGACAAAATAATCGGGATGCCGGTTTTGTCGCGAACGTCGGGCGATCGGCTCGGCGAGGTTTACGATCTTTACATCGATCCGGCGCAGGGGCTTTTGATGGGCGTCACGATCAAGGCGCCGAACGGGAAGTTCGGCGGCGTCGATTACCGGCAGATTTACAGTTTCGGCAGCGACGCGGTGATGATCACCGACGAGGGACAGATCGCCGTCCTCGACGAGGCCTGGGTCGAACACCACCCGCACGCCAAAAAGCATCTCGTCGGCACGAACGTTTTGACGGAGAGCGGCAATCATCTCGGCCGGATCGCCGACCTGTTCGTCCGGCTGACCGCGCCGCCGCTCGTCATCTACGAGCTGCGCGGTTCGCTGTGGGACCGCCTGCTCGGGCGGAATCTCTTTATTTACGCGGCTTCGGCCGGCGCGCTGTCCGGCAACGCCGAGCGGATCATCGTCCCCGACGCGGTCGTCGGCAGCGCCGCTTCGAGTCTCGGCGAGCTCGTCGCGGAGCCGGCCGCCGCCCGGCGAACGGCGTAGATTTTGTAATTTGCGAAATTTGCTTTTCCGGACGCCAGAAGTTAGTTTGGTTGTATGAGTATTGCAACCAAGACGGGCGACAAGGGAAAGACCGCGCTGATCGGCGGCGAGCGCGTTTCGAAGGCTGATTTTCGCGTCGAGACCTACGGCACGATCGACGAGCTCGGCGCGGCGATGGGCTTCGCGCGCTCGATCTGCGGCGACGCGGAGATCAATGAACTGACGAAAAAAATCCAGCGCGAGCTGTTTCTCGTCGCCGGTTCGGTCGCCAACCCGCATTTCGACGAGGCGCCGAAGCCGTATGTGACGCCCGAGATGATCGACGATCTGACCGCCGAAGTCGCGCGGATCGAGAAGATGGACGGCATTCTCTCGGACTGGAGCCTGCCGGGCGACGTTTCGGCCGCCGCCGCCTACGACGTCGCGCGCACCATCTGCCGCCGCGCCGAGCGCTGTGTCGTCCGGATGCACGAATCGGGCGAAAAGGTCGATTCGCGGATCATCACCTATCTCAACCGTCTTTCCGACCTGCTCTGGCTGGTCGGCCGGCTGCTCGAGCTCAAGGCCGGCGTCGATTCGAGCCTCCGCGGCCCGAACGAAGGCCAGCGCTGGTCGCGTGCCTGGTGAGGAGTGGAGTCTTGAGTCTCGAGTCTTAAATCGATTGAAGATTCAGGGGCTTTACTGTTAAACGGATGTATTTTGAAAAATAAAATCGGCCGAACCTTCCAATTTTTGAAATCCTTTTAACAGAAATAATTCAGGAGCAGAGATCAAAGACCTAAGTCTCAAGACTCAAGACCCAGGACTCAAGACTCCAGCCCCTTCCTTTCCGCTCTCAAAAAAAGATTGCAAAATTTCGAACTTTGTGGCTTGATACAAATTAGTAAGTTCACCCTGAAGTTTGGAAATGCAAAATTCACCCGTCGTCGACTCGAAAATTCGGATCCATACCCGTCCGCAAGCGGTCCTCTTTCGGCTCAAGGCCCTTCTGCTGCAGCTCCGGCGCGGCGCGCGCAATCTTTTCGATTCGGAAATCAGGCGTTATCCGAAGGCCGACGAACTGGTCGGGCGGCCCGCGATCGCCGAATCGAAGACGCCGCTCTGGACGGAAACCGAGCCGGAAGAACGGTTTCTGCTCGCCGGCAAGGCGCAGAACCTGAGAATCGCCGTCGAGCGGCTGGACGGTCTCGAAATTCCGGCCGGCGCGACGTTCAGCTTCTGGAAGCATCTCGGCCACGTCAACCGTCTGAAAGGCTACGTCGTCGGCCGCGAATTGCGCGAGGGCTGCATCGTGCCGAACGTCGGCGGCGGTCTGTGCCAGCTCTCGAACGCGCTCTACGACGCCGCGCTCGAGGCCGGTTTCGAGATCGTCGAGCGCCACGCGCACACGAAAGTCATTCCCGGCTCGCTCGCCGAGCGCAACCGCGACGCGACCGTTTTCTGGAATTACGTCGATCTGCGTTTTCGCGCCGCGCAGCCCTTTCGGATCGAGGCGCGGCTCGGCCGCGATCACCTGCGCGTGGTTTTTCGGGGCGATCGGCCGGCCGCCAGACCGCTCGTCCAGATCACCAAGCGGACAATCCGCGAGGGCCCGCTGACCGATCATCCGAACAGCTGCGCGACCTGCGGCGTCGAGAGCTGTTTCCGGAGCCTCAAACCGGACGCGAATCTCGATTTCGGCCGCACGGCCTTCCTGCTCGACGAATACGCGCCCGAATTCGACGACTATATCCAAAAGACGCGTGCCGGAAAAGACTGGCTGTTTCTGCCGCTCGACGGGCGGCGCTTCAATCGCTCGAACTACGCGTGGAACACCGGCGGCTTCGGCCGCGTCCGGCAGAGCGTTTTCGAAACGATCTTGCGTTCCTACCGGTCGCGCAGGCTCGCGGCGCAGGGCGCGGCGCGGCAGAAATCGCTGCTCGCGTCGGCCGAAAAACTGGCCGCCTCCTACGCGAAAAAGCTGCGGTTCGACGTCACGCACGTCGTCGTTTCGCAGAATCTGCTGCCGTATCTCTGGAAATCCGGCGCGCTCGGCGGCCGCACGTTCGACGTGCTGATGACCGCGCTGCCGATGACCGAGATCCAGCGACGGCTCGACGCCGCGTTCGAGCGCAACCCGCAAAGCACGACGCTCGGCGATTTTCGCGCGCCGGCCGAGCTGCTCGAAACCGAGCGCGAAGCGCTCATCAACGCGCGGCAGATCGTCACGCCGCACACCGAAATCGCCGCCGTCTTCGGGCCGCGGGCCGTCAGCATCGACTGGCAGCGTCCGGCCGTCAAAGAGAACGGCCGCCGGAAAAACGGGAAGTTCACGGTCGTCTTTCCGGCCGCGACCGTCGGCCGCAAGGGCTGTTACGAGCTGCGCGAGGCGCTCCGCGATCTCGACGTCCGGCTGCTGACGCTCGGCGCGACGATCGAGGGCGCGGATTTCTGGGACGGCTTCGACCGCGAAGCGGGCGGCGACGACTGGCCGGAAAAGGCCGATCTCGTCGTGCTGCCGGCCTACGTCGAGCATCGCCCGCGCCGCCTGCTCCTCGCGGCCGCGCGCGGTCTGCCGGTGATCGCTTCGAAATCCTGCGGCGTCGGCGGCGTCGCCGGGATCGAAACGATCGAGGACGGCGACGCCGAAAGTTTGAAAACGACGGTTCGCCGCCTGATCGAGACCGGCCGAAACGGTCGCGCCGAATAAATTTTCGCGGCCGTCAAGCAACTAAACGACGGTTTTTCGCACTAATAAAGACAGCCGACATCAGAGTTTCGGATTTGCGGAGATAAAAAGGTGAAAATACTTCTTCTGACATTGCTTGGTCTTTTCTGCGTCCTCAACGCCGCGGCTCAGACGCCGGAACCGACTCCCGACCCGGAAAAAGTCGCCGTCGATGAGATCTTTCTCGCAAAGGACAACGGCGAGGGCAAGGCCGGCGACGTCGCCGACAGCTTTGCGACGACCGACATCCCGATCTACTGCATCGTCCAGCTCAATTCGACCAAACCGGCGACCGTCAGGATGAATCTGATCGCCGTCGAGGTTCAGGGCGTCAAGGCCGAAAGCAAGGTCATCTCGATCAGCTATACGACCAACGGCCGGCAGAACCGCGTCAGCTTCAAGGGCAAGCCCGACAAACTCTGGACGGCCGGCCGCTACCGGATCGACATCTTCGTCGACGACCGGCTCGCCGTCGGCAAGGCCTTCGACATCAAAGGCTCGCCTTCGGACATCCAGAAATCGACACCGGTCGGCAGCTTCGTCGAGCCGAAGCCGAAACCGAAACCGAAGGTCGTCAAGCCCAATCACAAGAATTAATGCCGGCGGCTCATATAAATACGGGCCGCCGCGCGTCATTGAGGGTCTGATTAAATTTGCGAAATATACGCTGAAAAGGTGTCGTTCGTGACAAAATCGGTTGAGGGAATCAACTGTCCGAACGGCGAGCGGTTGCTTTTCGATCCGCGAAAAACGCTAAAAAGATTTCGTGTTTTTAGTGTTTTTAGCGGATCGATTAAAAAGCGTTCGCGGCCTCAAACTATAAATTGAAACAGACTCTAAAAAAGAGAAAAGCCTTCGACTGCCGCCGAAGGCTTTTCTCTTTGATGTTTTTGCGAACTTACCAGCGCGAGCCGCCGCCGTAGCCGCCGCCGCGATTGCCGCCGCGACCGCCGCCGCCGCCGCCGCGGTTGCCGCCGCCGCCGTAGCCGCCGCGATTACCGCCGCCGCCGCCGCCGCGGTTTTCACGCGGTTTGGCTTCGTTGACCGTCAGACTGCGGCCGTCGAATTCCTTGCCGTTGAACTCGCTGATCGCGTTTTCACCTTCTTCCTTCGACGACATTTCGACGAAGCCGAAGCCGCGCGAACGGCCGGTGTCGCGGTCTTCGACGACGTTGGCCGACTGAACGGTGCCGATTTGTCCGAAAAGCTCTTCCAGATCATAGCTGGTGGTGTTAAAGGAAAGATTTCCCACGTAAAGTTTCATTTGTTTAATTTTATCCTCAATGTTGCCGTTACAAGCGGCGAACTAAAAAAAGAAGTCTCGAAATCGGGATTGGTCTTCGGGAAACGGTCTGTCTGACGAAGAATCGCGTTCGGATGCTTTCGAAAAAGCAACTTCTGTAACCTAAAAAAACTGCCTGCTCTCTGAACTATCCAAAACGCCGTCGAAAAATCTCTGTCCGTCGGGCGCATCACCGTTGATGCACAAGAGAAGGATTAACAGGTTTAATGATGCACGTTTCGGCGGTTTGTTGCAAGCCGTTTTTTCATTTTGCCGTTTCCCGGCCATCGGAAATTTCGGATTTCGGATTTCGGATTTCGGATTTGACAGCGGAAAATCTTCGGTTCGAGCCGGAAATTTCGAGCCGGCGGCGGTTTTAATCGCCTGTTTTTATCGGAAAATGGTATAAATTTTAGGTTGGAGGATTCGGAAATTCGAGGAGCTGCGGGAAACGGCGGTTCTTCCGAAACCGAAAAATAATTATGAGCGACACCAATAATGAAGTATGCGAGCTTTACATTCCCAAATCGCCGGAGGATTTTATCGAGAAGATGGCCGCGTCGGGCAAGCCGTGGGCCGATTTTTACAATTATCCGCTGGCCGCGATGATCGCCTGCGCGTGCGCCGAATCGGGATTCGGGACGAGCGGCATCTATAAGCTGACCGGCTGCCCGTTCAACCTGCAGAAGCCGAGCCACTGGCAGTATCCGAAATGCCAGATCAAATATCTGAAGACCGTCAACAAGGAAGGCGAAGACCCGAAGCCGTCGCCGTTCTGCTGCGCCAACAATCTCAACGACGCGGCGCGGCTCTGGTGCGAATGGATCAACTATTTCCCGAACGCCGGCCCGCGCAAAAAGCTCGAGGGCTATCGCGCCGACGCCAAATTGTTCGCCGCCAACCTGCATCTCGTCGTCTTTGCCGAGGGCAAGGCCGCGAATACCAAGAAGTTCGGCGACCTGATCACCGAGCGCAATCTGCTCAGATTTACGTGATTTCGGATTTCGGATTTCGGATTTCGGATTGGTTTCGGGGCGGGCGGCTTTGGGATTTGGGGGAGTTGGTCGGGCCGATGGGAATTAGAGAGAGAACGAATAGGGAATTGAGGTGATTTTTTTTGTTGTCGAACCGCGGCGGCCGTTCGGACGTATGGGCTTTTGTCCGATTTATCATTACAATTCGAAGCGAAGGAGATTTCAAAAAATTATGTTTTGTCCGGGCTGCGGAATCGAGGAAAAACAATTCAATCAATTTTGCCGGGCGTGCGGGACGGATCTGCGGCCGGCGCAGAAGATGCTGGAAATACCGGATCAGATCACGGCCTCGGCCGATACCGCGCGCGAGCAGATCGGCCGCGCGTTTGCGGCCAAGATCCGCGAGGCGCAGACGGCCGCCGATCTCAAGATCGTCGCCGAGGACGTCCTTCCGCAGATCGAGAAATTTCTCGAATCGCCCGCCGAAAAACGGCTCCGGCGGATGCGCTCCGGGATGATCGTCGCGGCCGCCGGGCTCGGCGCGACGATCCTGCTGTTTCTGCTCACGTACCGCGAGCCCGAAGGCATTTTTATGCCGGCGGCGGGGCTCATCGCTTTTTTGGTCGGCGTCGGCATCATCCTCAACGGTCTGCTGTTCACCGTGCCGAAGACGCATCTTTCCGATAAATCGTCGGCCGGCGAAGCGCAGCGCGGCCGCGACGCGCTCGCCGCCGCCCGCGCCGGCCGGCTCGACGGCGGCGGCGCCACGAACGAGCTCGTGCTGCCCGAAGCGCGGCAGGAATTCGTTTCCTCGGTCACCGAACAGACGACGCGGCATCTGCACGAAAAGGACTTCGCTCCGCGCAAGTGAATCCGTTCGCGGCGGAGAAATTTGCAAAATTTTCGGACGCCGCGGGCCGGATCGAAAAAAGATTGAAAGTGAACGGAATTAGTGGTAAAACAATGACAGGCCGGTCGTAATTCATCAGGAGGATAACGACAAAATGTTAATCAGAATATTCGCGGCTGCCGCACTCGTTTTAGCGGCGGCGGCCGTTTGTCTCGGGCAGGCGAAAACGCCCGATCTCGGCGGCTCGTGGCGGCTCGTCGAGGCCGACGGCGCGAAGATCGGCGCGAAATCCGTCTTTGCGGGCGTGACCCTGAAGATCACGCAGTCTGCGGCGGCCGTCACGATCGAAAAGACGAAAACCCGCCCGACGGCCGCGCCCGTCACCGAAACTTTTACGTTCTACGCCGACGGCCGCGGCGAAACCAACGCGAAAACGCCGCTCGAATACCGCCCGGTCTTCCGGTCGCCGGTCTCGCTGCCGCCGGTTTACCCGGACCAAATCGGCTCGAAAACCGTCTGGGACGACCGCCGGCTCGTCACCCGCTACGAGAAAATCACCGCTTTCGTCAACAAAAACACGGTTTTCGTGACCGCCCGCGACGAATGGTCGCTTTCCGACGACGGCCAAAAGCTGATTCTGAAAAGCTCGGCCGTCACCGAAGACAACGACGGCTCGATCGGCCAGGCCGGCCAGAGCGCCTTTAACGAATCGGCCGGCAGCAATGTCCGGATGACCAGATTCGTTTACGTTTTCGAGAAAAGCAATTGATTTGGGATTTCGGATTTCGGATTTCGGATTTCGGATTTCGGATTTCGGATCATTACTGTTAAAAGGATTGAATGAGGTTTGAATAATTAGGTTAATAGGACGCGGATGAACGCGGATAATTTTAAAATAAATCCGCGAAAATCCGCTGAATCCGCGTTTGTCCGCGTCCTATTAAACAAACAAAAATCTGAATTGCCGATCTTTCTAACAGTAATGATTTCGGATTTTGGATTGGTTTCAAATCGACGGCTTTCCGTTGAAATTGAAACCTTCGAACTCAGACCAATCCGCAATCCGCAATCCGAAATCCGAAATCCCAAATCCCAATTAGTTCGGCCGGTTCCGGATCGTTTCCGGAGCCGGTTTTTGACGTTCGCGAAAATATTAAAAATCCTTAATTACAAATAACCCGGAGTGGTTTTTCTGAATATTGTTGCACGCATAAAACGGCGTTATGATGAGGCTGTGTCGATTGGTTGACAGTTCTTTATATATGACGAGCAAGGGGCGGGAAATAATTATTTTATCCGGCTTTTTTATCCAATACCCCTTTTAAGGAGGTTCAGAAAATGTTAACCAGGATAATCAAAACCAACGCTTCTTCCATTCGCATCGCGTTGTTCGTTTCATTCATCGTCTTAGTGACGGCGATCGCGGCCAGCGGCCAGATGACCATCAGCCAGCTGAAACCGGTGTGGCCGGGCTACAAGGGCGCGACGATCGGAATGACCGCCGACGAGGTCAAAACCAAGTTCGGCGAACCGAAATGCGAAGACCCGGAAAGCATCTTTTACGTCATTTCGGACACGGAAAACGTCCAGTTTATGATCGACGCGAACAAAAAGGTGCGGGCGATCTCGGCCGTTTTCGACGCCGCCAATCTGGCTCAGCCGACCTTCGAAGAAGTTTTCGGCAAAACCGCCGTCGCCGAACCGAAGCCCGACGGCTCGATCTACCGGATGGTCAAATATCCGGAGGCCGGCATCTGGATTTCGTACAGCCGGATGGCCGGCGACAAGGCGATGGTCATCGTGATGATCCAGAAGATGTAATGCTTTTCGATCGCCGGCCGGAAGGCTTCGGCCGGGCGATTTTTCAGGTGAAATCGGGCAGGAAATGAAACCGCGGCGGACGCCGGTTCGCCGCGGTGAGCGATCCTCGCTGTGCCGTCGCCAAATGGGTTTTCATTAAAATTAGAGTCCCGCCGGGCGCGAGCTTCCGGTTCGGGACTCGAATCTTTTCCGTTTAATTGTAGTTTAATTGTAGTTGCCGAGATATTTCGGGAGCGGCACGTCGGGCGCGACGTGGTCGAGCGAGTGATTGCTGCCGATCGACCGCGGGTCGAGTATCGAGTCCTGACCGCGCACCGGAATCCCGACGCCGGGCCGGATGTCGAGCGGGTTGGCCTTGTTCAAAACGCTCAGCGCCTCGCCCGGCACGTAATACTGCGTGATCCGCCGCGCGGCGAGCGGGTTGAGGCCGAGATGATCGAGCGCGAGCGGCGCCGAGTTGACGGCCGTCGCGCGAAGCCCGGTCTTGATCGACGCGTAGGACGCAAGCCCGCCGCCGAGCGAATGGCCGGTCAGGATCACGTTATTGCCGTCCGAAGCCTTCCATTTATTCGCGAAATCGACCGCTTCCCGGTACTGCGCCGTCGGCAGGCCGAGGCCCTGTTTGACGTTGTCGCCCCAGTCTTTCCCCTCGTCGGTGCCCGAAAAGGCGACGATCGTCCGGTTGTCGGCCGGGTCGAGCGGCTTGAGCGCGACCGCTCGAAAACCGGTTTTCGGGTCTTCCTTGAGATCGACGACCTTCCACTGTTTGCCGTCGGGAAACTGGTAGACGTCGCCGACCTTCGAGTTCGTCCGTTTGTAGGCGATGTCGCAGGCGGCCTTCGTCTCGGAGAATTTGAGGCCCTGCGCGCCCGGCGGGTTCGCGATGCCCGGATGCGTGACGGCATCGACGACTTTGCCGGCGAGCCCGGCGGTCGTTCGTCCGACTGTCTGCGCCGTGTCGAAGCTTTTCTGCAAAGCGAATTTGGTCATCGACGCTTCGAACTGAAACGTCTGAACGGCCGCGCGGCCGGTCGTCACGGCGGCTTTTTCGGTGAAATCGACGGCCGTCGAAGTCGCCTTGACGGTCGTGTCGACGACCGCTTTGCCGGCGTCCTCGGCGTGATGGACGACGGATTTGAGACCGTCGATCGGATTCGGTATCGAGATGCCCATTGATAATGCTCCTTGTGCGTGAAAATTTTTTCTATTGGAGATTATCGGCGCGCGGCGCGAAATGTTTCCCGAAAATCGACCGGAGCGCCGGCATCGCGGCCGGCAATGCGTTTGAAAAACGCAAAGGCGCTCGTTTCCACGACAATTTTAGGAAAATGAAGCGTTGTTACGCCGCTTATGCGCCGTTTGCCGGCCGAGATGCCGGCGCTCCAAATCGGATCGGTTAGAACCAGCCGCCCTTGACGTCTTTCAAAACGACCTGCGCCGTGTTGTGGCCCGAGGCGGCGAAGACGCCGCCGCCGGGATGCGTCGACGCGCCGGTTAGGTAGAGATTCTCGATCGGCGTTTTGTAGGCGCTCATTTCGGGCAAGGGGCGGAAGAGAAACATCTGGTCGAAATCCATCTCGACGTGCATCACGTTGCCGCGCAGGAGGCCGATTCTTTGTTCGAGATCGAGCGGCGACTGAACGAAGCGGTCGATGATCGAAGCCCGGACGTTCGGCGCGTAAGAGTTGACGACGTCGATCAGCCGGTCGGCTTCGCGGTCTTCGATCTCGGGCCATTTCTCGCCGGTCGATAATTCGTACGGGAAATACTGGCCCCAGATAAAGAGCGTGTGGCGGCCTTCGGGCGCGAGCGTCGGGTCGACCGCCGAAAAGGTCATCGCGAGCGCGCCCGGATTTTGCGACGGGCGGCCGGCGAGATAATCGGCGTAGGATCGGTCGAGATAATCGAGCGACGGGCAGAGCAATTGGAGCCCGCGATGACAGTCGGCCGCGCGCCCGCCGCTCGGCGCGGCCGCGTAGTCGGGCAGCTCCGAAACGGCGCAGCGGACGATCATCCCGAAACCGTTGCCGACGCGGACGTTTTCGATCCGTTCGGCCAATCCGGCGGGCAGGTTTTCGGGGCCGATCAGCTTTAAGAACGTCGTGCGGACGTGCGCGTTCGAGACGATCCGGGTCGCTTCGATCCGCTCGCCGTTCTTCAGGATAATGCCGCCGGTCTTGTTGTTGTCGACCTCGATCCGTTCGACCTCGGCGTCGAGCCGCACTTCGCCGCCGTGATGCGCGAGACAGCGCGCCATCGCCTGCGTGAGCGCGCCCGAGCCGCCCGCGGGCCGTTTGACGCCGGATTTATGGATCATCGAATGCCAGCCGAGGAAGTCGCCGGTCGCCATCGCGGACGGCGGCGGCCCGCTCTGCGCCGCGAGCCACGCCATCGCCGCGCGCAGACCTTCGTGCTTGAAAGTTTCCCGGACGAGCGCGCCGTAACTCGTCATCAGCTTGCGGACCATCTCGGCCGGGTTTTTCGAGCTCGTGCCGAAAACCATGTGGCGGCCGAGATTAAAGAGCGTCGGCGGTTTCAGGAAAGCCTTGAAAACGCCCTCATTGAGGTCTTCCCACTCGGCGACGAATCGGCGGTAGCGATCGGCGTCTTCGGGCGAAATTTTGGCGATCGATTCGCAGGTTTTGTCGACGTCCTTCCAGAAATAGATCGCGCCCTGCCCGTCGGGGAGCGGCGCGAACGCGAACGGGTCGCAGTCGATGTAGCGGAGCCCGAATTTCTCCAGTTCGAGATCTTTGACGACCGGCGTCAGATGGATCATAATATGCGCGCTCGAACCGACGTCGATCTTATAACCCGCGATCAGATCGTCCTCGGTGCAGACCGCGCCGCCGACGATGTGACGGCGTTCGAGGACGATCACTTTGAGTCCCGCCTTCGCCAGATAACACGCGCACGTCAGCCCGTTATGCCCGCCGCCGACGACGGCGACGTCGTAAGTTTTGCTCATAAAGTTCGATAATCGAAAAACTTATGGTTAATTTTGACATTTTCGGCAATCGGGCGCAATTTATGAGTTGTCGGGGTTTCAAATTTTGCTCCACGTAACGAAAATGAAAAAGCTTCTCATACTTCTGGCGTTTGTTACGGCATGGTCGACAGTCGCGGCGCAGACGGGCAAATATCCGTTACAGGTCGGCGACGACGACCGGATCAGCCTGACCGGCTGGAGCCCGCGCGGCGACCTGCTCGTCACTTCCGCGGCCGGCGAGCAGAACCTGCGGCTCTGGGACGTGAAAACCGGTAAAGTTCTCTGGAAAAAAGGCACCGGCTTTATTTACGAGCGGGCCGGCGATTTCCGCCTTGAGACGGCCGCGTGGTCGGCCGATCAGAAATATATCCTGACCGGCGCGGACGAAGGAAAGATCCAACTCTGGGAAGCGGCGACCGGCCGGCTCGTCTGGAACGTCAGGGCGCACGCGGAAGCGCCGACCATGCTCGCCGTCAGCCCGAATGGGCGCGTGTTTGCGTCGCTGTCCGAAACGCGCGATCTGAATACCGAGCTGAAAATCTGGAACCTCGCCGACGGGCGGTTGCTCGCCGATCTGAGCGCGGACAGCCAGGGCGTCGCCGCCGTCGCGTTTATCGACGACGCCCGGTTCGCGACCGGCGACGCCTGGGGCCGCGTGACTGTTCGGTCGGTTGACGGTTTCAAGGAGTTGGCGACCGCCGTCAATCCGCCGTGCGGGCGGCCGGATCGAAGACGGACGAGCATCGTTTACAGCGCCGACTTTCATTACTATTACGCTTTCTGCGGCAACGGGTACGAGCTGTTCGATGTCCGGGCGAAAAGCGTCGTGCGCCGTTTTCCGGAAGATCGGTTCGTTAACGATGCGTCCTTCAGCGCCGACGGAAAAAAACTGCTGCTGGGCGGTAATACGCTGAAATCGTGGATCGTCGATCTCGCGACCGGCCGCATCAGGATACTGCCGTTGATGGGCGGCGAGCTGAACCCCGACGGAACGCTCGTCGCCGATGCGGACTTAATCGACGACGGCGTGCAGATTTACGACACCGCGACCGGCGCTCAAAAATACTGGCTCGTCGGCCATCCGGGCGTCGTCAAGGCGCTCGCTTTCAGCCGCGACGGCGGGCGGTTCGCGGCGGGCGGCGGCGATCGACTGGTCCGCGTCTGGGAGACGGCGACGAAGCGGCTCGGGCTGACGCTCGAAGGTCACACCGACGATGTCGAGGCCGTCGAATTCAGCGCCGACGGCCGGCGGCTGACGTCGAAAAGCGCGAAGGAAACGATCGTCTGGAACGCCGACACGGGCGCGATGATCGGAAAAACAAGGGTCGAGAACCGGTTTTCGGAAGACGCGCGGTCGCTGAGCCCGGACGGGAAATACAAACTCGTCAAGCCGTATGAAAAACCGTTCCGGCTGGTCGACGCGAAAACCGACGCAACGATCAGGGAATTCGTCTACATCGATCAGCTCGACAATTTCGCGTTCACGCCCGACGCGCGGTATTTTCTGGTCAAGCCGTGGTGGCAGGGCTGGCAGCTCTGGAGCGTCGAAAAGGGCGGGCCGCTCCGCGAATTCGACGTCGGTTATTCTTACGACAACGTCGTCGCCTTTCACCCGGACGGCCGGACCTTCATCACCGGCGGCGGCGGGCAGAATATCTTGATGTTCGATCTCGAAACCGGCGCGCTGCTCTGGAGTATCTTCCCGATCGACCGCGATTACTTCGAACAGCAGCGGCGAAGCGAAGCGCTGCGCGTCGAGTTAATCGAGCGGAAAAAGCAGTATGCCGCCCGCGCCGACGCCGACAACCGCGAACGCGTGAAAAGCGTGACGGCCGCGTTCTCGCATTACGGCGACGCGGAAAGCTTCTGGAATCGGAAACTCGCCGAGAGCGGCGCGACCGACAAAAGCAAGCTGAAGCTGCCGAAGGACAAGGCGAAGTTCGCCTGGTTTACGCTCGCGAACGCGTCGGATCTTCCGGTTTCGATCGACACGAACGGTATGATCTTAAATTCGAAATGCAAAGGTCTGTGCGACGGCGCGGACATCGACGCGCGGTACGTGATGGAATTCCCCGACCAGACCGTGCGCGTCAACGGCATCGATGTCTTTGCGAAAACGCTGCTGCCGCCGCGGACGACCGTTTATTTCAGCGTCGCGCTCGAACATCTGAACAGCGCGGAAGCGATTTATCTCGGTTTCACGTTTCAGAAAGAAAATCCCGACGACAAAGACTCCCGCGATTACGGCACCGAGCAGAAGCTGTATCTGAACAAATCGGATCTGCCGTAGCCCATTAAGCACTGAGCCATAAATTTTGCGGGAAAAAGAAATTGTCTGAGCTTCAATAATCGGGCTTTCAATTTTCTAAATCCCCCGGCATATTGGCCGCCTGCTCGGGTATCAAAACCTTTTTCGGAGCGCGGCCGCGGACTGGAGCGCAACCGTCCCGGTTGCCAACGCCGCGCGAGCGGTGTCAAGCGTTTCGCCGGCTTTCGACGTCAGGGAAATCGCGGCGCTTCTTCGCGCTGTCGTGCTCATGGCAACCGGGACGGTTGCGCTCC
>JAFDVJ010000040.1:53961-56471 GCA_018269075.1 Acidobacteriota bacterium | reverse complement strand
CAGCCCGCCGTACAAAACGTACAATCGGCTGTCAGCCGGTTGACGGGCGAAAGCCCGTAAATACGCTTCACATTCGAACGACTCCGCGGCCGGCCGGACATTCAACACGTCCGATCGGCGACCAGCCGGTTGAGAGCCGAAAGCCTGCAAAGCGGCGTCGCATCCGATGAAACGCTCGACACCGCTCGCGCGGCGTGGGCCGGCTGACAGCCCGCCGTACAGAACGGACAACCGCCCGACGGCCGTTTGCCGCCCCGCCCGGAAAAATCCGAAATCCGAAATCCGAAATCCGAAATCCGAAATCACGAACATCCCTCGATATATCCGTATTCCGGCGCGCGGCCCGCGTTGATGGAGATCACGCGGCGGCCGTCGGTTTCGAAGACGAGGCCGAATTTGCCGTCTTTGGTCGTGATGGTGATGTAATGCCCGTCGATGTAATGGTGTTTCTCGACTTTGTAGAGCCCGCGGTAAAGCCGCCGGACGCGCGCCTCGGTGTCGCCGACGCGAACGCCCCGGTCGGTCGCATAGCCGCGTTTCCGGATGTCGAACCGGACGATCCGGTCGTTCGAGGTCATAAAGGCGATGTCCTTAAAGCCGGTTTTCGCCTCGTAATAGCGGCATTCCTCGTTGGCGTCGTTCGTCACGAGCCGGACGCCGAGCGCTTTCGACGCCTCCGCGACGGTCATCCCGACGCGCGCCGCGCCGAAGGTCTTCAGCGTCAGAACTTCCTTTTTATTCTGCGCCGGTACGAGCGCCGCGAGCGCCGCCACGCAGGCCGCGAGCAGGATCAGGCGATGTAAAATGTTTGTTTTCATATCGTTTTCGGACGGTCTAATGTTTTGAGTTCCGCCTTCAGGCGGCCCCACCTCCCGCCGTCGGAAATTTTCGTCGATGCGGCGCGGGCCGCCTGAAGGCGGAACTCAAAACTTAAAAATCCGTCTACCGCGCCAGCCGGTACAGCAGGAGCGCGGTGCGTTTGGTCTGCTGCGGGAGCTTGTCGAGCTCGGCATACTCGCCGACGGCGTGCGCCTTGCTGCCCATCGCGCCGAGACCGTCGAGTCCGGGCAAGAGATACGCGACATACGAGATGTCGCCCGCGCCGCGCGAGCCCGGATCGAGCGCTTTAATTTCGCCGAGGCCGAGATCGCGGCTCACCTGGTCGAGCTGTTTGAGCAGATTGTAGTTTCCCTCGGTCGGCGGCATCGCCGGCATCCCGCCGGTGAAGGTGATCTTCGCCGAAGACTGCGGCCGGCTCTTCGCGACGATCTCCTGCATCCGTTTGCGCGCCGATTCGGCCTGTTCGCTGCTGATAAAGCGGAAATCGCCGCGGACTATCGTCCGGCCGGCGACGACGTTTGTCTTGGCGGTCGCGGTGCCGGCGTAATCGGTCATCTCGACCTTCGTCCCGCCGACGATCAGCGCCGGGTTGACGGTCAGATATTTTTCATTGCTGAACGCTTCGTAAAACTGTTCGAGGATCCGCGACGCCTCGTAGACCGATCCGCTGCCCATCCAGTCGGAAAAGATCTGCGACGAATGGCCCGTGTTGCCGGTGACCTCGAGTTCCCAGCCGCCGATGCCGCGCCGCGCGACGGTCGCCGTCCCGGCGACGCCGTTCTCGTAGCTCAGGACGAGATCGCTCCGTTTGGCGGCCTCGACCATATCCCGGCGCGCGATTTCCTCGGGATCGCCGGTGTCTTCCTCGTCGCCGGTCAAAAGGACGGTGACGTTCATCTCCCTGAGCGCGCCCGTCGCGGCCAGCGCCTTGAGGGCGTAGAGAATGACGACGTCGCCGCCCTTCATATCGGCGATTCCGGTCCCGTAGCCCATATTTCCCTCGCGGCGAAACTTTTCGCCCTTGAGGACGGTGTCGAGATGGCCGAGCAGGAGAATCCGTTTGCCCTTCCCGTCGGTTTTTTCGGCGAGCAGATGGCCGGCCCGCTTCATCTCGGGCGGCATCTCGATCCAGCGGGTCTTGAAGCCGAGCGCGTCGAACTCTTTTTTGAAGAGCATTCCGACCTCTTTGACGCCGGCGAGGTTCTCGGTCGGGCTCTCGATGTTGACCGCCTTTTCGAGAAAGTCGACCGAGCCGGCGGCGTCCTTATCGACGGCCGCGGCGACCTTTTTTTCGGCGTCCGAGAGCGTTTGTCCGAAGCCGGCGAGCGCCAAAACCGCGCTCAGCGAAACAGTTGCGATGATCTTTCGAATGATTCGGTTCATTTTTTTACGATTCGGATGCGGGGAGACAAAATTTTCGCTTCGATTTTCGATTTCAGCCACCGTTCGGCCGCCCGCATCGAGCGGCCGCCCGAACGTTTCGCCGATTAGAGCACACCGAGCGCCGTTTGGTTGCCGCCTTTCGCGCGCCGCGAGCGCAAATGGTCGGGCTCAGGGGTTTAATCCGTGCGAAGCGAGATCGTAATCCCGATTTTAGCGCTCGTTTCTCGGGGGCGATGCGTTTTTACAGGCTCTCGCCTGTCAACTTTTGTAGGGCGGGCTGTCAGCCG
>JAFDVJ010000040.1:0-53939 GCA_018269075.1 Acidobacteriota bacterium | reverse complement strand
CCAGCGGTGTCGAGCGTTTCATCGTATGCGAAGCCGCTTGATAAACTTTTGCCCGTCGCTTCCGAACAGCTGATCGTTCGTTTTGAACGTTCGGCGGGCCGCGGAGTCGTTCGAATGCGAAGCGTATTTACGGGCTGTCGCCCGTCAACAGTCTGACAGACTGTTGTACGTTATGTAGGGCGGGCTGTCAGCCGGCCNNAGCGGTGTCGAGCGTTTCATCGGATGCGACGCCGCATTGCAGGCTTTCGGCACTCAACCGGCCGGCCGCCGATCTGACGTGTTGAATGTCCGGCCGGCCGCCGCGCTGCTCGGATGCGATACGTTTTTACGGGCTGGCGCCCGTCAACCGGCTGACAGCCGATTGTACGTTCCGTCGTCGGATTCGTTAATTTTTTTCGCCCGAGTCGCTCTGCTGGCGCGCGTGGTACGAGCTCCGGGTGAGCGGCGACGATTCGACGTGTTTGAAGCCGAGGTCCAGACCGATCCGCTTCCATTCGGCGAATTCGGCGGGCGTCACATAGCGCTCGACCGGCAGCCGCCGCTCGTAGGGCTGCAGATACTGCCCGATCGTCATAATGTCGCACGAAACGCGCCGCAGATCCTTCATCAGCTCGACGACTTCCTCGAAGGTTTCGCCGAGGCCGGCCATAATTCCGCTTTTCGTCTTCATCCGCGGGAATTTCGTGTCGCGGTAATGCGCGGCGCGTTCCAATAGCTCCAACGTCTGCGCGTATTTCGCGTCCGGCCGCACGCGGCGGTAGAGCCGGGCGATCGTTTCGGTGTTGTGGTTGAGGACTTCGGGCCGCGCGTCGAGGACGGTCGCGAGCGCGTCCGCGTCGCCCTGAAAATCGGGGATCAGGACCTCGACCCGGCATTCGGGATTGAGCTCGTGGACCTTGCGGATCGTCTCGGCCCAGTGCGCCGCGCCGCCGTCCGCGAGATCGTCGCGGTTGACGGACGTGATGACGGCGTGTTCGAGCCCGAGATGCGCGACCGCCTGCGCGACGTTCGACGGTTCGTCCGGGTCGAGCTCCATCGGTTTCCCTTTATTGACGGCGCAGAAGCCGCAGTGCCGCGTGCAGGTGTCGCCGCCGAGCATAAAGGTCGCCGTTTTGTCGGTCCAGCATTCGAAGATGTTCGGACACCGCGCTTCCTGGCAGACCGTATGGAGATTGAGCCCTTCGATGAGGCTCAGAACCTTGTTCTGGTTGGTCGGGTCGCCGAGCCGGATCCGGAGCCACTCGGGTTTCGGCAGACGCTCCTTTTTCTTTTTCGCGACGAACCTTTCGATTAAAACTTGTTCGGTCATACGGAAATTGTATCATTTCGTCCGGTCAAAAAAAATCTTGCCCGGAACGTCGGCGATTTTGTAAAATAACTATGGCTTGGAAGTTTTACCCGACACGCTGCAAATCTTTACTCAACCAGACATCCCCCCTCGACACTTAAAATTATGCCACGTCCCGATCATCAGTCCCCGTATCTTCCCGTTAACTGTCGGAAATGCAATACGCTCAATAATTCGGCTCAAAGCCGTCGCTGCCGGCGCTGCGGCTGTGATCTCAAACCGCCCGCCCCAAATCCCGTCAAAAACGGCTCGAAGTTCGTCGATATCGCGCTCAAATTCCTGCTGGTCGTCGTCGTGATGGCGATCTTCTCCGTCGCCGGCATTGTTTTCGTCGGCAATTTGACGGGCAATAAACCGCTTTCGGTATCTTCCGCGCCCGAGGTGACGGAAGTCAACGGCCTGCCTTCGAACAGCTGGCATAAACCGTCGATCTGGAACTGGTACCGCGACAAGCCGACGGTCCGGGAAGTTCTCGAGAAAAACAATCAGGTCACCAGCAAATCGCTGACTCCGCGCGACGTTCAGACGCTTTCGCTGACGGGCAGCGTGAGTTTTTCGGCCGCCGACTGCCTGACTAAGAGCTGTCTTGAAAAGGAGGCGTGGCGACGCCCGCCGACCTCCCCGGATTATCAAACCCCGCTCCAGATTCTCCGGCCGAAGCCGACGCCGTCAAACACGCCGATTCCGGGCGTCGATCCGGCCGACGACGTCTCCCGGCTGCGGTTCGAAAAGATCGGCAGCATCGAGCTTTATCATAAAGAACCGGGCAAAATGCTCAGAAAGACGCTGATCCGACCGGTCGAGTCGCCGAAAAAAGCCGATGTGATCGAGGTTTTCGACGGCGAAAAAGCGTGGAAGGAAGAGATCGTCTACGAAAACGAAAAGATCGTCAAATCGTCGTCGGAAGAATTGAACGGGAAGGATCTCGAAGCCCTGAAAAACTCGGCGATGGTTCTCGGAAACGATCTTTCGGAAAACAATCTGACGTTTTCGCGCATCGGCAAATATAACGGGCGCGCCCAGTTCATTCTCCAGAAAAACGATCCCGACAAACCGGAAACCATTTACTTCGACGCCGTCACCGGCTTTTTAACGAAAATTGAGACCAGCGAAATGACCTGTTTCATTTATTCCTATGCGGAATTCAACGGCGTGAATTTCCCTTCGACGATGTATTTCCGCACGATCAGCAGCGAGGGCCGGACGATTTGGATGCGAGTCGACGAGGCCGTCTGGCGCGTCAACGAGCCGGTCGACGACAAATTGTTCGAAAAGAAGGCGGAAAGCGAATAAACGGTCATTTTTCATACGTCGCCGGAGTTCAGATTTTTTGTTCTTTCTCGAAAAGGGACGCTTGTTCCGTCACCTTAAAATTCCCCAAAATATGATAGTTTCCGAATGTTCCTACTGCGGCTCGCAGGCGCTCACCGAAAACGGCGTCTGCGCGGTCTGCGCCGCTTTTATCACGCCGCCCGCCGAGCCCGCCGAGACGCATCCCGCGCCGCCGGCCAACGAGTATCAGCCGTCGCCGCCGGTGGTTGAATTTCAGATGCCGCCGGCCGATTTCGCGCCGGCTTCCGCCGCCCCGCGCAGCGAGTTTCAGCCGCCGCCCGCTTTTTCGCCGTCTCCGGCCTTTCCGCCGCCGCCGCGCCGCGCGGGTTTCGACAACGGCTTTCAGCCGCCGCCGGTGATGGACGCCCGCTGCGTGCGCTGCAAGACGATGATCCCGCGCGGGCAGACCGTCTGCGCCGACTGCGCGAATAAAAAATCGCCGCGTCTGAAAGTCGCCGTGATTCTGATGCTCCTGATCGCGGCGGCCGGTTATTTCGGATTCGATTACGTTTACGCGGCCGTGTCGCCGCGCGGCGTTTTCCGAAAATACGCGAAGACGACCGGCGCCGACGACTCGCTGGTCTTCGACGGCTATTCGATGAAGGGCGAGGCGCGCGTCACCTTTATCACCGACCCGAACTTTAACGCCAACACGCTCGACGAGGGAATGAGCCTGCAGAATATGGATGCGCAGCGGATCGGCCAGTTCTTTTCCCTTCAGATCGTCTACAAAAAACCGAACCTTTCGGGCGTCGAGCTGACGCAGGGAGCCGGCGCCGAAACGCGGACGGTCTTCAAGGAAGTCTTCGACGGCGCGCGCGGCTGGAGCTACACGAATATGCCGAATCAGCCCGCCGGTTATCAGGAAAAGGGCGACGGTTTCCCGTCGAAAAAAATGGGACTCGGAATGGAGGAATACGATTCGGCGGCCTTCATCGACCCGGAGATCCAAAAGGAATACGGCGTCGAAACGATCAAGCTTCTTTCCGAGAAAAAAGGCCTCGACGTGGCAGGCGTCCGGACCCCTTCCGAAACCAAGACCATCGTCAAAGCCGTCCAGAAGCAAAACGGTCGGGACGAGGCCTCGCTCCTCGTTTTCGATGAGAAAACCGGCCTCCTGCTCGGGATGATCAAAAAGGAGGCGGTCAACGGCGCGCCCGTCACGACGACGATCTTCTTCAACAACTACGACCGTTTTTCGGTCAAGCGGAGCGGTCTTTTCGGAACCGGCAGCGCGAGAGTGCTGGTGCCGACCCGGATCACGCTCGTGATGAGCCGCGCCGGCGACCCGATGGCCGCGCTCGCGCCGCCGCTGATGATCGACCTCAACGTCAAAAGCATCGACACGGAAACGCCGGTCGACGATAAATTTTTTCAGCGGCAGTAACCCGCCGGAGATTTGACAAACCCGTTTCGAATCTCTAAATTCGAAATATAGACTTTTTTGTAAAGATTCAGAAAATGCAAAGAACCCGGACGAAAAAACAAATCTGTTGTTGCTGCTGCGACGAGCACCGGCCGGGATTCGGCGCGCGGGAAACCTGAAAGCAGACGCGCTGTCAATCAAAAATCATTCGGTCGGTCGTGAAGTTCGAAAAACAATTTCACGGCCGATTTTCTTTTTCGGAAGAGGGGAGAAAAAAATGCGGACCGGGGTCGGGGAAACAAAAATATCACGTAATTTTCGGGCGGAAGAGCTTTCCGAAAACTATCTCGAAGCGGCGATCGGCAACACGCCTTTGATCCGACTGCGGTCGGTCGCCAAAGATCTGCCCGCGGCGGTCGAGGTTTACGCGAAGGCCGAATTTATGAATCCGGGCGGTTCGGTCAAGGACCGCGCGGCGCTCGCGATGATCCGCGCCGGCGAAAAATCCGGCGCGCTGACGCCCGAAAAGACGATTCTCGACGCGACGAGCGGCAACACCGGCATCGCCTACGCGATGCTCGGCGCGGCGCGCGGCTACACCGTGACGCTCGCCCTGCCGAAAAACGCGAGCGCCGCGCGCAAAAAGATTCTCCGGCTCTACGGCGCCGAGATCATCGAAACCGATCCCCTCAGCGGCACCGACGGCGCGCAGCGCGTCGTTAAGGAGTTCTACCGGCAAAATCCCGAAAAATACTTCTATCCCGATCAATACAACAACGAGGCCAACTGGCGGGCGCATTTCGCGACGACCGCGCCCGAAATCTGGCGGCAGACCGCGGGCCGCGTGACGCATTTCGTCGCCGGATTGGGAACGACCGGAACTTTTATCGGCACAACGCGCCGGCTGCGCGAATTCAACCCCGCATTATGCGCCGTTTCGGTCCAGCCGTCGTCGCCGCTCCACGGCCTCGAAGGCCTCAAACATCTCGAAACGGCGATCGTGCCGGGCATCTACGACGCTCGATTGGCCGACCGCAATCTCGCGGTCGAGACCGAGGACGCGCAGGGAATGACGCGGCGGCTCGCGTGCGAGGAAGGCCTGTTCGTCGGCGTCAGCGCGGGCGCGAACGTCTGCGCCGCTTTGCGAATCGCCCGCGAGCTCGACGAGGGCGTCGTCGTGACCATCCTCTGCGACGGCGGCGGCAAGTATCTGAACGAGGATTTCTGGAACGAAAACTGATTTCGGATTTCGGATTGCGGATTTCGGATTGTTTGATTTTGAGAAGTTTTCGTTATCCAACCGGCTCTTTGAAAATGAAAATTTGTAATCAGCCTTGACAGGTTTCGGGCGCGTCCTGTAAATTGCATAATTAGTTCTTTAACAGCTTTCCGTTTTTTGAAAGCGTAAAAAGTGGCGATTTAAGGTAACTTGCTCCACTTCAAAAAAAACTGCTAAACACCGGTCGAAGAATTTTTTTCGAAAAGCTCTCGTGCTCATTGTTTGGCACGAGAGCTTTTTTGCGTTTGAGGGATTTTTTTATGAGCGAATTTTCGATCACGACCCGGCTCGTCCACGCCGGAGAAAGACGCGCCGCGCCGGCGGGCGCGGCGGCCGTCACGCCGATTTATGCGACCTCGACGTTCGTTTACGAGCGGATGGAAGACGTCGACCGCGTCGTCGAGGGCACCGAAACCGGCTTCGTTTACAGCCGTTACGGCAACCCGACGGTCGCCGCCTTCGAAACGGCGATGGCCGAGATCGAAAACGGGCGCTTCGCGTTCGCGTTCGGTTCGGGAATGGCCGCGCTCCACGCCGCGCTGCTGGCCTGCGAGCTGTCGCACGGTTCGGTCGTGCTCGCGTCGCAGGATCTTTACGGCGCGTCGCTCGAGCTGCTTTACACGATCTTCGGCGCGTTCGGCGTGCGGACCGTGACGACGGACTTTTCCGATCTCGAAACGCTCCGCGAAAAGGTCGCGCATTTGAAACCGCTCGTTCTCGTCGGCGAAACGATCTCGAACCCGCTCCTGAAGGTGCTCGACATCGAGAACGTCGGAAAGATCGCGCGCGAAGCCGGCGCGAAGCTGATCGTCGACAACACTTTCGCGACGCCTTTCCTCTGCCGGCCGCTCGATTTCGGCGCGGATTTCGTCGTCCACAGCGCGACGAAATTTTTGGGCGGCCACGCCGACGCGACCGGCGGCGTGGTCGTCGCGAAGGAAGATTTCGACCGGCCGGCGCTGACCGGCGCGCTGACTTTGGCCGGCGGCGTCCTCAGCGCGTGGGAAGCGCATTCGATTCTGCGGGGCTTGAAGACGCTCGCGCTGCGGCTCGAAAAGCAGTGCCGCAACGCGGAACGGCTGGCGCGGTTCTTTCTCGACTGCCCGCGGGTCGAAAAGGTGATTTATCCGGGTCTCGCCGACGACGCGCAAAAAGAGATCGCCGGCCGGATTCTGAATAAAAACTATCGCGGCGCGGTGCTCGGCGTGCGATTGAAAACCGGTTCGCGGGCGGAAGTCTACCGGTTTATGAACGCTTTGCGGCTCTGCACGCGGGCGGCGAGCGTCGGCGACATCTTCACCGGCGTCGTCCATCCGGCGACCGCGACGCACCGCGAGATGTCGCCCGCCAAACGCGCGCGGCTCGGCATCGACGAAGGATTATTGAGAGTTTCGGCCGGGATCGAGGATGTCGAAGATATCATCGCCGACCTCGAAAACGCGTTTCTGGCAACGGAAATCGGAAAGGCCGGGTTTGAAAAAAAGAACTTTATTCGGGTTATTTGAGCGAAATGAGCAAACCGCCGCAGGAAATCGACGGAGCGAAGGTTTTATTCTGGGCCTGGTCGGGCCCGGTTCCCTTCGGTTTTGTGGGAGACGAAAAAGATCCGCTGGCCGCGAAAATTTTCGGCTTGGCGATTTGTCGTTATGAAGGTTCCGAACAGGTTTATCGTTTCAGCTGCGACGAAAATTGGGAAACGCAGCAGGATGCATTTTACGATTCGGCAGAACAGGCGATCGACGAATTGCCCGATCAATACAAAAATGTTCGGGCCGACTGGATCGAATTTGAAGACTGATTTAGACGAAAGATGGTTATTTTAACGGAAGAACATATCAAACAGATCGAAGCGCACGGCGAAAGCACTTTCCCGCACGAATGCGGCGGGATGCTGATCGGGCGGTTCGAGGACGGCCGGAAAACGGTGGTGGAGCTCCTGCCGATGGAAAACGCGATGGCCGCCGCCGAACGGCACAACCGCGTCCTGATCCTGCCGAGAGACGTCCTGCGCGCCGAACGGTTCGCGCGCGAAAAACGGCTCGACGTCGTCGGCTATTATCATTCGCACCCGGATTCGCCGGCCGTCCCGTCGCAGTTCGATCTCGATCACGCGCTGCCGGTCTGGACGTACGTCATCGTTTCGGTCCGCGACGGAAAAGCCGCCGACCTGCGCGCCTGGGAAATGGAAAACGACCGCTCGCGGTTCAACGAGGAAGAGATTTGGGGGAGTCTTGAGTCTTGAGTCTGAAGTCTTGAGTCTTTTGGTTTTTGTAATCAAAACCTATAAGTCCAAAGGCGAAACGATCAGCCGACTCAAGACTCAAGACTTCAGACTCAGGACTTGAAAAGGATTGTTCACGGGCGCGTTCAGAAGATAAGTTTTCGGGTAGGATAACGAAATCGATGGGCGCCCGTGAGCGATAAAAAATTAAGGGAGACAATAATTTATGGCAGTAACGATAGTAATTCCGACGCCGCTCCGGCAGTTTGCGGGCGGCCGTTCGGAGATCGAGATCGAAGCGGCGACGGCCGGCGAAGCGCTTGAAAAGCTGACGGCCGCGCACGCCGAACTCAAAAAGCATCTGTACAACGACGGCGGAAATCTGCGGAATTTCGTCAACGTCTACGTCGGCGACGAGGACATCCGCGACCTCGACGGGCTCGAAACCGCGGTCAGCTCCGGCGGCGAGATCCTGATCGTGCCGTCGATCGCCGGCGGCAGTCCGGCGGCCGAAGCGCGCGCCGAAAAGGATTTGCCGAATCTCGGCAACGACGAGATCGCGCGTTATTCGCGGCATCTGATCCTGCCCGAGGTCGGGCTCGAAGGCCAGCGAAAGCTGAAGGCGGCGCGCGTGCTGATGATCGGCACGGGCGGTTTGGGCTCGCCGCTCGGGCTCTATCTCGCGGCGGCCGGCGTCGGGACGCTCGGCGTCGTCGATTTCGACGTCGTCGACGAATCGAACCTCCAGCGGCAGATCATCCACGGCACAAAGGACGTCGGCCGGCCGAAGATCGCGTCGGCGCGGGACCGCCTGCGGGACATCAACCCGCACACCCGGATCGAGGCTTTCGAAACACGGCTGACGAGCGAGAACGCGCTCGAGGTTTTCCCCGAATTCGACGTCGTCGTCGACGGGACGGACAATTTTCCGACGCGCTATCTCGTCAACGACGCCTCGGTGCTGACCGGCAAGCCGAACGTTTACGGCTCGATCTTTCGCTTCGAGGGACAGGCGAGCGTTTTCTGGGCGGCGCGCGGCGCGTGTTATCGCTGTCTTTATCCCGAACCGCCGCCGCCGGGCCTCGTCCCGTCGTGCGCCGAGGGCGGCGTTCTCGGCGTGCTGCCGGGCATCGTCGGGACGATTCAGGCCAACGAAGTAATCAAGGTGATCCTCGGCGCGGAAGGCATTCTGCTCAACCGGCTGCTGCTTTTCGACGCGTGGAAGATGCGTTTTCGCGAGCTGAAATTGAAGAAAAATCCGGATTGTCCGATCTGCGGCCCGCACCCGACGATCAAAGAGCTTGTCGATTACGAGGAATTCTGCGGCCTCAAACAGCCGGTCAAAGAAGAGACGGTTCTGGAAGAAATCACCGCGACCGAGCTGCGCGAACTGATCGAAACGAATCCCGAGATTCAGGTCATCGACGTCCGCGAGCCGCACGAATACGAGATCGCGCGGATTCCCGGCACCAGGCTGATCCCGCTCGCGGAAGTCGTCGGCCGCGCGGCCGAGTTCGATCCGTCGCGGACGACCGTCGTCCACTGCAAGGGCGGCGTCCGCAGCGCGAAAGCGATCCGGGCGCTGCAGGAAAAAGGCTTTACCGGCCGCCTGATCAATCTCAAGGGCGGCATCACGGCGTGGTCGGACGAGGTCGATCCGGCGGTTCCGAAATACTGATCGATTATTTTTCCGCGAAAGACGCGAAATGCGCTAAAATGCCTTTGAATATTTCGCGTCCTTTCGCGTCTTTCGCGGGAGAAAATTAAATCGATCGTCAGTCAAAAAGCTATGAAATCCTTAACATTTTTCGTCGTCCTTCTCGCCCTCGTCTTTTCCGTCGACGCGCAGAGCGATTACGTCAAAAGCGTCGAGAAATGGCGCGCCGCGCACGAGGCCGAATTGAAAGACGAGAACGGCTGGCTGACGGTCGCCGGTCTGTTCTGGCTCAAAAACGGCGTCAACACGGTCGGCGCCGGCGCCGGCTTCGATGTCGAGCTGACCGAAAACTTTAAACAGAAAAAATTCGGGACGATCGATTTTCGTGACGGCAGGGCGATTTTGAAGGTCGAAGACGGCGTCGAGGCCGTGAGCGACGGCAAAACGGTTTCCGGAATCGAGCTCGTCTCGGACGAAAAGGGCAAGCCGACCCGCGTCGAGACCGGCAGCCAGACGTTTTATCTGATCCGCCGCGAAGACCGCTTCGGGATCCGTCTGAAGGACAAAAACTACAAGGCGCGCAGTGAATTCAAGGGCCTCAAATGGTTTCCCATCGATCCGCGATACAAGGTCGAAGCCGTTCTCGAACCCTATCCCGAACCGAAAGAAATTCTGATCCCGAATATGCTCGGCGGCAATTTCAGGATGAAGAGCCCGGGCGTTTTGCGCTTCGAACTGAAGGGTAAGAAGTACGCGCTCGAACCGGTGCTCGAAGAAGGCCTCGACGAGCTTTTCATCGTCTTTCGCGACCCGACGAGCCGCACCGAAACCTACGGCGCGGGCCGTTTTCTCTACGCGAACAAAAACGCGAACGGCAGGGTCGAGCTCGATTTCAACAAGGCCGAAAATCCGCCGTGCGCCTACACGAGCTTCGCGACCTGCCCGCTGCCGCCGCCGCAGAACCGTCTCCCGATCGCGATCAAAGCCGGCGAGAAACGCTACGGCAAGCATTGAAAAACCGCCCGGAGCGCCGGCATCCTGCCGGCCAACGCCGCTGAAAGCGGCGTCACAGCGTTTCATTTCTTTCGATCTTCGTGAAAATGCAGCGTTTGTGCGTTTTGCAAACGCATTGCCGGCAGGATGCGGGCGTTCCGTTGCCGGCAAGATGCCGGCGTTCCGTTGCCGGCAAGATGCCGGCGTTCCGTTGTCGTCAGGATGACGGCGCTTCGTCGCTTTTTTCCGGCTTGATCCGCGCTTCGGCCTTTCCGAGAATGTCTTTGCGGGCGATCGCGCCGAAGCTCCGGCTGTCGGTGCTTTCGTCGAGGTTGTCGCCGAGCAGGATGTAGCGGTCGTCCGGCAGGATCTCGGCGATCCGTTTGATGATTTTGACGCTCTGTTTGAACGGGTGCCGCGCGAACACGATGTCGCCGACCGCCGGCTCGGCGTCGGGGTTGATCAGCACGAGATCGCCGTCTTTCAAGGCCGGGAGCATCGAATCGCCCTCGACGCGGACGATCTCGCGGAAACCGCAGACATAGGCCAGCTCCTCGAACCAATCGTCGTCGGGCAGCTCCTTTTCCATAAAAATAAAAATGCGGACTGCCGATCAAAAAATCCGCAATCCGCAATCCTGAATCATTACTGTTAAAAAGATCGGCAATTCAGATTTTTGTTCGTTTAATAGGACGCGGACAAACGCGGATTTATTTTAATGGTTATCCGCGAAAATCCGCGTCCTATTAATCTAATTATTCAAACCTCATTCAATCCTTTTAACAGTAATGATCCGAAATCCGCAATCCGTTTAGCTCGCCGTGTACCACGCGACGTCTTTGCCCTTCGTTTCCCAGAAGATCTCGTGGACGCGCTTGATGTAGTCCATCAATTCCTGCGCGTGCTGGAGACTGACTTCCTGTTTGCACGACGAGCAGGTCTTCGCGGCCTTCCAGAAAAGGTCGTGGAGCTCGGGATATTTTTCGAGATGCGCCGGCTTGAAGTAATCCGTCCAGAGCACCATCAGGTGATGCTTGGCGAGTTCGGCGCGTTCTTCCTTGATCGCGATGAACCGCGTCAGCGTGTTCTGATAAGCGGCGTGCGCGGCCGCGTCGCCGCCTTCGGGATGCTTCAGATCGAGAATTTTCTTCGTCAACTGGAGGACCGATTCGGCCTCGACGCGCGCCTGCGCGGGATCGTAAACGCCGCACGGCCCGTCGCAATGGGCCTCGGCGACTTCAAAATTCATTTTATTCAATTTTTCAAACATATTTTCCTCTCCTTGTTCTTGAATTCCATCGAGGACAAAACATTTTGCCCTTTTAATTTTTAATTTAATCGACCGGCCGGCCGCCGGCGTCGATGCCCTCGACGCTCGCCTGGCGAATGACCTTGACGTGCAGATCGTCGTCGACGCGGACCTGGCACGAAAGACGCGTGTGATCGTTGAGATCGGTCTTCGTCGCGAGGATCGCGTGTTCGGCCTCGCCGATTTCGCCCGGATCGCCCGACAAAATCTCGACGCGGCAGGTCGTGCAGCGCGCATTTCCGCCGCAGCGATGCAGAATATCGACTCCGTTATCCTCGAGACACAAAACGAGCTTGCGTCCCTTTTCGGCTTCGAAGGCGACGGTTCCGGCCGCGGTTTCCGCAGTAATTTTCGGCATTGTAAAAAAAGACTCCTGAATAATGATTTTTGAAAAACTCTATTCTTGAATTTTGCACAAATCGCGCAGCGATTACAAATTACGGATTACATTATTGTTCGTGGTTAGCGGTTGGTTGTTCGCTGTTCGCCGGAAAAATAAAACCGGCGAGATGTTCCGGGCCTTCAACCCGACACTTCGCCGGTATTTATTAGATTGTTGCCTGGGTTGAAGTCTTGAGTCTTGAGTCTTGAGTCTGAGGTCGAATCACAAAGATCGAACCCGCGGACTCAAGACTCCCGACTCTCGACTCCCGACTCTTACTTCATTTCCCCGCTGCCTCCCCCTTTCCGGCGTCCCGGTCTTTTCCGGTCCGATTTGCGCGTGCCGCCGATCATTTCGTACTCGTTGCCGTCGCGGCCGTATTTGTAGGCCGCGCCGATCAGCGCCTGTGCCGAAAGTTCTTTGACCACTTCGAGACTGTCGTCGATCAGATTCGATTTTTCGTCGGATTCCGAGAGCAGCGAGTTGTATTCGCTGATCAGCTTCGTGACCGATTTGATCGCTTCCTTCAACGTCTCGACCGTGACGCCGTTGCCGAGGTCCAGTTCCGGATCGACCGAAACCATTCCGTCCAACCGCATTTGTGCCGTCTGCACGTCGCGCGGAATACCTTTTTTCAATCTTGCCATATATATTGTTACTTTGCTGTTTGCGGAGGGGAGTTTCGAAAGTTTCGGAAGTTTCGGAAGTTTCGGAAGTAAGGTAAAAATAAAAATATTTTTCCCGAACTTCCCGAGCTTCCCGAACTTCCCGAACTTCCCGAACCAACCAGTCCGCGTCGAAATCCACCGGTTCCGCATCCGTGAGCCGGCAAACGTCCTCAGCAAAACTGTTCTGGGGAAACCGGGGCGATTTCGGATTTCGGATTGCGGATTTCGGATTTGATAATCAAATGAAAGCGGTCTCGCTCCGGCGAAGACCTTTCATTTCACTCAAAGTCCGAAATCCGAAATCCGAAATCCGAAATCCCAACGCCTTGCAACAATTTCGTGAAAGTGAAAAGAGGCACACCGCGCCGCTTTTCAATGGCCGGAACCGAGCGTGCCCGGTCCCAGATCTCGAATTAAGGGCCGGCCGGTTTTTCGAAAGCATTCGATCCGCGAGCCCTGAAATGTCGATCTAATAATATTGACGGGCGGCGCGAAAAGTTTTTGCGAAAAAAATTTTTCAGAACAGGATATTGAAAACAGAATCAAAGAATTGGGAGTAAAAGCATGAGCAAAATTCTCGCTCTACCTGACAAATTAAATAACCTCGACCGGAGCCGGCTGACCGATCCACTAAGCAGGCGGCCAAAAATTCCGAGGCATTTAGAAATTTGAAAGCCCGATTTCTTGGGGCTCAGACCGGGAAATATCCGGCCCGCCGCTTTGTGCATCGAACGACCGTTGCGCCGGAGTCCGGTCGGCTCAAGACGCGGCGGCGGACTGGAGCGCAACCGTCCCGGTTGCCATGAGCGCGAGAGCGCGAACGAACGTTTCATTTTCTGCGATATTCTGAGCCGGTGAAACGTTTGACACCGCTGGCGCGGCGTTGGCAACCGGGACGGTTGCGCTCCAGTCCGCTCCGCGCTCCGAAAAAGGTTTTGATACCTGAACAGGCGGCCAATATTCCGGGGTATTTAGAAAATTGAAAGCCCCATTATTGAGGCTCAATTTCTTTTTCCCGCCAAATTTATGGCTCAGTGCTTAGTGAAAGAACAAAAAGGCGAACGCCACGGAATCGCCCCTTTTTCCAAAAGGTTCCGTCGCTAACTATGAATCGAGCCGGATGTTAAAACAAATGGTAAGGCGGTTCATTTGACTGAAACGCCGCTGCCCTATATAAGATACCCGGTATGGCCGACAGAGTGCTTCGTATTCGATTCAACGTACCCGGTATGACTCGCAAGGCGCTTTGTATCGAATATGAGATTCTCCGTAAAGCCCGCCGGGTTTCTCGTATAAGATACAAGGCAGATGGTATGACATACAGGGTACCTCGTATGTCATACAGGGTTCCTCGTATCTTATTACAGGGTATCTCGTATGACATACAGGGTACCTCGCATCTTATACAGGGTGCCTTGTATCTCATACACAGCACCCTGTATGTCATACGAGGCGTCTTGCACGGCTTACAGGCTTCCCTGTATTCGATACAGGGAAGCCGGCTGGTCTTAAAGGGTACCCGGCGGCGAGATCGGAGTGATGCGAAACGGATTGCGGGTTTTCCGAACGATCGACACGCGAGACGAACGGTGTTCCGGGCGTTCGAAAAATCCGTTTCTGCTTAAGCGGCCCGAGAATCGGGTTCGTAATTCGCCTCTAACCCATCAGCGAAATCGATTTTTGCGCGGCGGGCGGCGCGTCGCCCTTGTATAAGACCTTTTCGAGAAAGAGGCCGGACGGCGGCGCGGTGAATTTGGCGGCGGCGTTCGATTGGAATTTGAGCAGCCGGCCGAAATCGGCGACCGAGGAATTCCCGCGGCCGACTTCGGCGAGCATCCCGACGATCCGGCGGACCATCTTCCAGAGAAAACGGTTCGCGCCGATCCGGAAACAGATCAGATCGCCGTCGGTAAAGACCTCTGAGGCGACGACCTCGACGCTCGTCGAGACGGTTTTTTCCTCTTCCTTTTCGCAGAACGAGTAAAAATCGTGACGGCCGACCAGCAGCCGCGCCGCTTCCTGCATCTCGGCGACTTTGAGCGGGTCTTTGATCCACCAGACGAAGTTTTTCGCGAAGGCCGTCCGGCGCGTCGAGATCTGGTAAAGATAATAACGGGCGACGGCGTTGCGGCGCGCGTCGAAATTCTCGGGCGCGTTCGTCACCTTGAGAACGTTGATGTCGTGCGGCAGCAGATCGTTGAAACCGTGCTGGATCTGGCGCGGCGTGACGTTCGCTTTGAGCTCCGGCGCGCGCAGGTGCGCGATCTGCCCGACGGCGTGAACGCCCGCGTCGGTGCGGCCCGAACCGCCGATCTCGACGCGCGACGCGAACAGCTGCCGCGCGGCGCTCATCAATTCGCCCTGCACGGTCTTTGCGTTATGCTGGATCTGCCAGCCGCGGTACCGCGTCCCTTCGTATTCGATTTCGAGTTTCCAGGTATGCATTTTATTTAGTTTGGGAAGTTCGGGAAGTTTGGGAAGTTTGGGAAGTTAAAAGCCAATCCCGAACGCCTCCGATTTCTCCAACTTCCTAAACTTCCTAAACTTCCCAAACTTCCTCAACTTCCTCAACTTCCCAAACTTATTAAACTGTTTTCCCGATCTTCACCTTTTCGCGGTGCTGGTTGATCGCGACGTAGGTGACTTCGGCTTCGGTCACGCGGACGCCGTCGCCGTGACTGCCGAAGCGTTCGGCCTCGACGACGATCTTGACCGTGATCGAGGTCGTGCCGACGCGCAGGATCTCGCTGTAAAAGCTGACCAGATCGCCGATAAAGACCGGTTCGTGAAAGATCACTTCCTTCATCGCGACCGTCACGAAGCGGTCGTGGCCGGTGTGGCGCGCCGCACCGACGCCGCCGGCGACGTCGATATAGCTCAAGATCACGCCGCCGAAAACCGTCCCGTGCGCGTTCGTGTCGCGCGGCATCATCGTCAGCCGGATCGCCGCATCACGGGGGATTTCGGATTTCGGATTGCGGACCATTTCGATTTCGGATTTCGGATTTCGGACCATTTCGATTTCGGATTTCGGATTTCGGATTTCGGATTGTTCGTTTTCCATAGTTTAGATTGCAAAGACAAGCACAAATTCAAAAAAACTTTGCGTCTTCGCGCCCTGGCGTTAAAGATGTTTCGCCGTCCAGTTTTTCACCGTCTCGCGCAGCTCGTTCAGATGCTCGTCGAAGAAATGGCCGCAGTTTTCAAAGACGACGAGCTCGGTTTCGGTCTGCGCGGAAACTTTGTCGACGAGCTTTTGCAGGCTTTCGAGCGAGCCGAATTCGTCGCGGTCGCCGTGGACGAACAGGATCGGCTTGCGTAAGCCTTCGAGAAAGTCGAAATCCGCGTATTTATCGACCGGCGTGCCGATCGAGATCAATCGCGCGACGCGCTCGTCGGTCATCCCGACCTCGCTGCCGATCCGCGTTCCGAACGAAAAGCCGGCGAGCGTCAGGTCTTTTTGTTCCGGGTATCTTTCCGTCAGATAACCGAGCGCGTCGCGGACGTCTTCGGTTTCGGCCGCGCCGTCGTGGACGCCGCCGGACGCGCCGACGCCGCGAAAATTGAACCGCAGCGTGACGAGGCCGGCGTCCGCGAGACCGGACGCCGCGCGAAAGACGACCTTGTTGTGCATCGTCCCGCCGCCGAGCGGATGCGGGTGACAGACGAGGCCGAGCCCCTTCGCCGCCATTGCGTGCGGCTCTTTGAGAATCGCTTCGAGCTGCCCGACCGCCGCCGGAATGAACAGATTTCCCTTCGGATACATAATGCGATTTCGGATTTCGGATTTCGGATTTGCGTAAATCCGGGGTTTCGATTGAATCCGCCGAATTTTTGATTTTAGATTTTGGATTTTGGATTGGCAAATGCGTTTTTCCTAAATTCGTGGTATTTTTTCTTATTGCTCGCGATTCTTTTTTTGTTTTTGTAAGCATTCATAATGGAAGAAATTCTTAACGACAATCCTGAGCCGGCCGCCGAAGACCGCGTCGAAAACCCGGCGCCGGAAGAAAAACCGAAACAGACCTGGCGCCAGTGGATCGAAACGGACGCGGCCGTCCGGCTGGTTTATCTGATCTTCGGTCTGCTCGTCATCATTCTTTTGATGACGCGCCTCCAGTTTTCGACCGACGCGATCTGCTGCGGCGACTGGGACGGCTATTATCACATCGGCTGGAGCCAGGAGCTCTGGAACAGCTTCAAAGCGGGCCATTGGCTGCCGCAGTTCAAATGGCTGCCGCTGACGGTTCTCAACCCGCAGGACTACGCCGACCATCATTTTCTCTTTCACCTGCTGCAGATCCCGTTTCTCTGGTTTTTCGAGCCGGTGACGGCGGCCAAGGTCGCGGCCGTCTGTTATTCGTCGATCGCGATCTTTTCGGTCTACTGGCTGCTCTACCGCTACGGCGTCGATTACCTTTTGCTCTGGCTGTTCGCGCTGCTGACCTGCGCCAATCCGTTCTTTTACCGGATGAGTATGGCGAAAGCGCCGCCGCTGACGATCATCATCTCGGTCATCGGCATCTATCTTTTGTTCGAGAAGAAATACGTCTGGCTGCTGCCGCTGATGTTTCTCTTCGTCTGGACCTACAGCCTGTTTCCGCTCCTGCTTTTCGCGGCTTTTTTCTGGACGCTGATCATCGGCTGGAACGAGCGCCGGTTCGAATGGCGGCCGCTCGCCTACACCGGCGGCGGGATGATCCTCGGCAACGTCATCAACCCCTATTTCCCGCAGAACATCGGGCTGTTCTACGAGCATTTCGTCGAAAAATTGAAGATCGGGACGGATTTCGCGGTGCCGGTCGGCGGCGAATGGTACCCGTATTCGGGACAGGATCTGCTGACGCATTTCCCGGTCGCGCTCGCCGCGATGCTGATGGGCTATATCCTGTTCGCGCCGAAAAACGGCAAGCTGCCCGAAAAGGCGACGTTTCTGCTGATGTTCGTGACGATTCTGCTGATGTCGCAGTTTCGCTCGAAACGCTTTGCCGAATATTTCCCGCCGTTCGCGATTATGTTCGCGGCCTTCAGCTGGAAGGAGTTTCTCAAACCGAACGCGATAGAGCTGCCCGACGAATTCAAGCGCGAGATCGAGCCGTACTTGGACGCCGACAAGCCGTCGCCCGCGCAGAGCTGGATGAACACGGTCAAGCTCGCCGCCGCGTGGTCGCTCGGCGTCGTCTTTGCGATCATCATGTTCTACAACTTCATCGGCGTCGATTTCACCGACAACGAGCGGTTTAAGAACACGGTCGGTCTGCGCTGGCTGACCGGCATCAAGCAGATCGGGCTGCTGACCGACATCCGCGGCAACGAGTCGAACGACAAATACCGCCGCGCGACCGACTGGGCGAAGGCCAATATTCCGGAAAACGAGCTGATCTTCAACTGCAACTGGGACGATTTTCCGAAGCTGTTCTATTACGACCGCAAGCACGCTTACGTTTACGGCCTCGACCCGAATTATCTTTACACGAAAAATCCCGAGCTTTACAATGTTATCGGCGACATCACCGGCGGCAAAAAAGACGACGCGGCCGAGATCATCCGCGATCGATTCGGCGCGCATTACGTGATGACCGATTCCAAGGAAAACGAGGATATGGTCGCCAAGCTGCTCGACAGCGGCTGGGCCGAAACCATTTACGAGGACGACGAAGCGCGTTATCTGAAGATCCGCGACACGAAGGGCGCACCGCCCGCCGAATCGGTCGATGGCGGCCCGGAAACGCCCGAGGAAAAGAAGATTCTCGACCAGATGGAAGAGAACGACGCGAAAAACGCGAACCGCGGCGCGAACGATGAGGACGATGATGAGAAATAAAGAAGAGGAGAAGAGGAGAAGAGGAGAAGAGGAGACGGGCTTGCCCGTCAAACACTTCTTTCCCGTTTTGATCCTCATCTTCGTTTCGCTTTTCTCGGGCTGTCAGCCGAATCAGGAGATTTTGAAATCGAAGCCGCCGCCGCCGACTCCGGCCGACCTGACGACGACCGAAGAGAAAAAGACGTCGGTCGAGGAAGACCTGCGCGAGATGGAGACGGCCGGCTTCGATTTCGTTTTCGTCTTCCGGCGCAAGGACGGCGGCGTCATTGACAAGGACGACCAGAAATACCTGCGCGCCAACACGCCGATCGAGACGAACCGCTGGCGCAAAAGCGACAACGGCCGCGCCTTTATCGCCGGATCGGGCTTCGCCTTTACGCCCGAACAGCTGAAGGCCCTGCGCGACCGCTTCGTCGTCGAAGATCACTCGAAGCCCGAAGCGCGCGAAGCCGCCGACAAGGCTTTCAACGCCAACACGAAAAAACCGGCGGCCAACAAATGATGCCGATGTCGGATTTGGGATGTCGGATGTCGGATTTTACGAGCCGGAAGAATTTGCCGGCGGTCTTTGAAAAATAATTGTGCCCGAATCGATTGATTGGAAACGCGTCGATCTCGTCGCGTTCGCTGTTTTTTTTCGTCCACTAAAAACACTAAATTGTTTCGTGTTTTTAGTGTTTTTTAGCGGACGAAAAAAAACGCTCGAAAAGTTCACGCCCGTTATCCGGTGATTTCTTTCAGGCATAAAAGAGCCGCTTTCACGGCGGCGTTTATTTTTCAATCACCTCCGGCAGAACCTCCCGATTTATAAGACCCTTAGCTGTTCAATCACGTCTCAGATCCGGAAGACGAAAGAGGAGAAAAGATGGCCGATAAAACGATCCGCGAAAAAAGACTGACCGCCCGCCGCGTTTTTCTCGATCCGTCGACGCCGTCGAGCTGGACGGTCGCGCGCGTCGTGCTGATCGCGTTCGTCGTCTGGTACGTCGCCGACTTTTTCCAGAACTTTCTTTCCTCGCTCAAATATCTCTTCTTTATGATCGTCCTGTCGATCTTTTTCGCCTATCTGATCGACCCGCTCGTGAGAGTGATCCGCCGGCCGTTCAAGGAACGAAATCTCGACAAGCTGATGCCGCGCTGGCTCGCGATCATCATCGCCTACGTCTTCGTCTTCACGATCCTCGGCTTCGGCATCGCCAACCTCGCGCCGATCGTCACGCAGCAGGCCAAAGACCTCGCGACCAACGTGCCGGGCTACGTCAGTTCGGTGCAGGGCCGGCTCAACGAGCTCAGCGAGCGTTTTCAGATCCGGCCGGAAACGCAGACGCAGATCAACGAAAAGGTGACGGCGACGATCGGCGAGATCGGCACGATCGTCACCGGATTTTTGCTGACGGTCGTTTCCTATGCTCCGTGGCTGATCCTGATTCCGGTGCTGTCGTTCTTCTTTCTCAAGGACGTCAACCTGTTCCGGCTGCTTTTCCTGCGGATGTTTCCGTCGGGGCGCTGGCGCGCGCGCGCCGAAAGCGTGCTCGAGGACGTCAACAAGACTTTGCGCGCCTACGTCCGCGCGCAGATCTTTTCGTGCCTGCTGATCGGCTTTGTCTGCACGCTCGGGTTTTACGCGCTCGAAATCAATTACGCGATCCTGCTCGGCATTCTGGCCGGCACGCTCGAATTCATTCCGCTGCTCGGCCCGCTGACGATCGGCAGCATCGCGATCGTCGTCTCGTCGGTTTCGGTCGCGCCGCGGACCGGACTTTACGTCGCCATTTTTCTGGTCGTTTTGAGAATTCTGCAGGATTACGTTTTTTATCCGCGCATCGTCCGCGAAGGCATTCATCTGCATCCTTTGCTGATCATCCTCTGCGTGCTCGCGGGCGAACAGGTCGCGGGCATTCCCGGCGTCTTCATCTCGATCCCGCTCGTCGCGCTCGCGACCGTGATCTACCGCCACGTCATCGAACACCGCGGCGCCCGCGGCGTCTTCGCCGAATGGCTCGAACCGACGCCGCCCGTCGAGAAAGCGAGTGGAGAGTCGAGAGTCGAGAGTGGAGAGCCGAAAGTTAAGTCTTGAGTCTTGAGTCCCGAGTCTTGAGTCAAAAAAAGAGCCGGTCGCCTAAAATCGACCGGCTCTCCACTCTCCACTCTCCACTCTCCACTCTTTAAAGTCCGGTCGCGCGGTGAATTCCTAAGATTATCAGATAAGCGAGCGCGCCGATCAGGCCGGCCATCGGGATCGTCAGGACCCACGCCCAGACGATGCGGCCGGCGACGCCCCATTTGACGGCCGAGAGGCGTTTCGTCGCGCCGACGCCGACGATCGCGCCGGTGATCGTGTGCGTCGTCGAGACCGGAATTCCGAAATGCGTCGCGATCGCGAGCGTGATCGCGCCCGACGTTTCGGCGCAGAAACCGCCGACCGGCTGGAGCTTGGCGATCTTCGAACCCATCGTTTTGACGATCCGCCAGCCGCCGGTCAGCGTGCCGAGACCGATCGAGGCGTGCGCGGAAAGTACGACCCAGAGCGGAATGTCCGGGAGCTTTCCGTCCGGCCCGTTGGCGATCAGACCGCCGGCGACCAGCACCGCCGTGATGATGCCCATCGTTTTCTGGGCGTCGTTGCCGCCGTGACCGAGCGAATAAGCGGCGGCCGAAAACAATTGCCCGACGCGAAATCCCCGATCGACCCGCGAAACCTGCGTCCGGCGAAAGATCCAGTAAACGGCCAGCATCAGAATAAAACCGAACGTCATCCCCATCAGCGGCGCGCCGATGATGAAGGCGAGCGTCAGATACCAGCCCGACGGGATGATCACGCTGAAGCTCGCGGCGGCGGCGACGGCCGCGCCCGCGTAGCCCCCGATCAGCGCGTGCGAGCTCGACGTCGGCAGCCCGAGATACCAGGTGATCAGATTCCACGTGATGACGCCGATCAGGCCGGCGAGCAGGACGTAAAGATGCAGGTCTTTCGGAATCGGCTTGAGATCGACGAGCCCGCCGCCGATCATCTTCGCGACGCCGGTCCCGAAAATGGCGAAGGCGATGAAGTTGAAGAACGCCGCCCACGCGACCGCGACGCCGGGCGAGAGGACACGCGTCGAAACGACCGTCGCGATCGAATTCGCCGCGTCGTGCATCCCGTTCGTGTAGTCGAAGACGAGCGCGACGATGATGATGAAAATAGCCAGTATATGTATAGGTTCCATATTTCTAGTGGAGAGTGGAGAGTGGAGAGTGGAGAGTCCGGTGGAATTCTTTTACTCTCCACTCTCCACTCTCCACTTTTTAGTTGTGCTTCAGGATCACGCTTTCGATGATGTTGGCGACGCGCTCGCAGCGGTCGGTCGCGTTTTCGAGAATCTCGTAAAGCTCTTTCCACTTGATGACCGTGATCGGATCGTTCGATTTGTTGAAAAGCTCGCCGATCGCCCGGAAATAAACGTCGTCGGCCTCGTTTTCGAGCCGGTGAATCTCGACGATGTGCTGGTTGAGCCCGTCGGGCTTGCCGAGCATCGAAACCGCCGAATTGATCTCCATCGCCTGGCCCTGAATGACTTTGGCCATCGTTTTCGTGTGGTCGCTGATGTCGGTGATGCCGTACATCAGCACGGCGCGCGCCGCCGCGTCGACATAGTCGCAAACGTCGTCGAGCGCGACCACGAGCGTGAAAATGTCCTCGCGGTCGAAGGGCGTGATGAACGATTTGTTGAGTTTGGTCGTCACCTTGTGCGTCAGCTCGTCGCAGGCGTGCTCGGCGTCCTTGATCCGTTTGGAATGCGCCTCGAAGCTCGCCGGGTCGGCGTGCATCATCTCGACCAGCGCGGTCGCCGCCTCCTGAATTTTTTCGGTCACTTGCGTAAAGAGCGTAAAATATTCCTCTTCGCGCGGTAATAAACTAAAGCCCATTTCGATAAATCTCCGTTGCTGTTATTTGATTGTAAACTGAAGTATTAAAATATATTCCCAAACCGCCGTCAATGTCCATTCCGACCCGCGGCAGATCTTTTTTCCGGCCTCCGGAGATCGTTCGCCGAACGGCCGGTAATTTCTCTTTTCAAACTAATTATTCGCCCAAAAGCAAATCCGAAATCCGAAATCCGAAATCCGAAATCCCCTTTCCCTTTGCGCTTCAAATTGTTGATTATACTTGCACTAAGGAAATCGATTAACCGCGGAGAGCGGCGATGTAACATTTATTTAACATCGCCCGGAACGGCGATTTCCGGGCGAACCCGCGAAAGGCCGTTCTTCATCCAAGCCGCGACTGATGCTTATATATTGCTTATCTATCAAATTTTGCATAGACTTGTAGCAAAAAGATTTCGGAGGAAAAAATGAAAAGATTCAATTCAAGCAGAAACTTTGCGGCGCTCGTCCTCGTTTTCACGATGCTGACGATGCCGCTCGCGGCGATCGCCCAGACGCAGGTCAAGGCGCCGCGCAACAAATACAAGGTGCAGGACGACGTCAAGGCCGGCCGCGAATATTCCGCGCAGGTCGAAAAAGAATTTCCGATCCTGCGCGACGCCGAATCGACCGCCTATCTCGAAGGCGTCGGCCGGCGGCTCGTCAACGCCATTCCGCCCGAATTTCAGCAGCCGGCTTTTCAATATTCCTTCAAGATCGTCAACGCCCGCGACATCAACGCGTTCGCGCTGCCCGGCGGGCCGATGTACGTCAACCGCGGGATGATCGAAGCCGCTAAAAACGAGGGCGAGATGGCCGGCGTGATGGCGCACGAGATCTCGCACGTCGCGCTCCGCCACGCGACCGCGCAGGCGACGCAGCAGAGCAATCCGATCAACCAGATTCTCGGCATTGGCGCGATCCTCGGCGGCGCGATCCTCGGCGGACAGGCCGGCGCGCAGATCGGTCAGACGATCTACGCGAGCCTGCTGGTGCTGCCGTACAGCCGCGAATACGAAACGCAGGCCGACACGCTCGGCGCGCAGATTATGGCGCGCGCCGGCTATGACCCGCGCGATCTCGCGAATATGTTCAAGACGATCGAAAAGGAAAGCGGCGGCAGCGGCCCCGAATGGCTGAGCACGCACCCGTCGCCCGAGAATCGTTACGAAAACATCAACCGCGAATCGGGCCTGCTCCGCGTTTCCCCGAATCCGATCAAGATCACGAGAGGCTTCGAACGGACCCAGTCGAAGCTCCGCGCGCTGCCGCGCGCCAAGACGATGCAGGAGATCGACGCGGAAAACAAGCGCAACGGCGGCGGCAATCAGAACGGCGGCCAGAACCCGACTTCGAGCGGCAAGTACGAAACCCGCGTCGAATACCCGTCAGCCCGGACGCGCGCCTATTCGAACGGCGATCTTTTGCAGATGAGCGTGCCCGACAACTGGCAGGATTTCCCGTCGCAGTCCGAGATCTGGTTCGCGCCGCAGGGCGCTTACGGCGATCAGGGCATCACGCGCGGCGCGCTCGTCGGTCTGTATAAACCGCAGAACAAGAATCTCGCCGACGCGACCGACGAATACGTCGGCGGCATCCTCAAGGAAAACGGCTATCTGCGGCAGAATTCGGGCTACACGCGGACGACGCTCAGCGGGCGGACGGCCTACGCGGCCGCGCTCTCGGGGCGCTCGCCGGTCACGAACCGGACCGAGCTCGCGACCGTCTACACGACAATGCTCCGCGACGGCCAGCTGTTCTACATCGTGACGGTCGTCCCGCAGGACGAAGCGACGGCCTACAACTCGGCCTTCCGCAATCTCCTCCGCTCGGTGCGGCTGACCGATTAAAAGTGAAAAAGTGAAAAAGTAGAAAAGTGGAAAAGTTCGCTTCGCGTTTCGAAGCCGACTTTTTCACTTTTTCACTTTAAAGCTTTTCGAAGATTCTCCGGTAAACCGGCAGGTTCTTTTCCTCGACCGCTTTTTCGCGTTCGGTTTTGACGGGAAACGGGTTGTCGTCGATCACGCGCTCGCGGAGCTCTTCGCGTTCGCGGAAGAGCTCGAACATCTCGGCGGCCAGAAACTCGATGTCGGTCTGGACGAAGACGCGGCCCCGCGGGGCGAGATGTTCGACGATGGTCGCGACCAGCTCGCGGTTGACCATCCGGCGCTTGGCGTGTTTTTTCTTGAACCACGGATCGGGAAACTGGATCGCGACCGTCTCAAGAATTCCGGCGGGCAGCTTTTCGAGCAGCCGGTCGAGCGCGATCATCGCGTTGGCGAATTCGTAATGGAGATTGGTTAAATTCTTTTCCGCGGCGATCCGGTTGCCTTCCGCGACGAGCGGCTCGCGAATCTCGACGCCGAGATAGTTTTGAGTTCGATCCGCTTCGGCCATCTGCAGGACGAACCGCCCGCGCGCGCAGCCGATGTCGAGAAAAAGCGGGCGTTCGGGGTCGGTAAAGATCTTTTCGAGCTCGACCGCCGCCGGCTTAAACCGGAAAAAAGGCGCGAGCGGGTTGACGTGTTGATGGACTCTGACTCTCGGCATATAGAAACCAAATGAATGATTTTATGAAATCCGAGCGGGAAAAGGCAATTCGATTTCGGATTTCGGATTTCGGATGTCGGATTGGCGGGTTGATGGAAGGCCGTTGTTTTTTAGGGATGTAATTTGGTTTGAGAGAAATATCGTTTTTTTTCAAAGAGAGTGGGCAGTTGGGAGAATCACACGACTTTCAGGAGCACGAGGATCGCAAAGGCGCAGACGGCGATGAACGCGCCGAGCGCGATCAGGCCGATCGTTTCGGTCGATTTGCCGGCCGCGCGCGGGTCTTCGTAAATATTGCCGGGAATCTGAAAAAACCCGTAGACCGCGCCCGTCAAAAGCCCGCCGAGATGGCCGAAATTATCGATGTTCGCTCTCAGAAAAACACCGTAAATAGCGATAAAGCCGATATTGAACAGCATATTTTTGAGAAACGAAGAGGAGAGCAGCGCGCGTCGCTTAAAACCGTAAACGGCCAGATAGCCGAGCAGTCCGACGATTCCGCCCGACGCGCCGACCGAAATGCCGCCGGGCAAAAAGATCAGGCTCAAAATCCCGCCGCCGACCGCCGACAACAGAAAGACGATCGCCAGGTGCGCGCGGTTCGAAAGCGTTTCGATCAGCCGCCCGAAAACATAAAACGCGTAGCAGTTGAATGCCAGATGAATCAACCCGCCGTGAAGGGCCGCGCCGGTCAGGATTCGCCAAAAGTCACCGTGCAGAAAAGCCGGCTTTACAAATCCGGCGATCATCGCCGACCGGTCGCCGAACGCCACCGGGCCGTTGCCGTCGACGAAAATCTGCGCGATCGCGACCATAATCAGACAGCCGATCAGGATGATCGTGTAAAAAGGCACGACCGGGGCGGCCGTCCGCGCTTCTCGCGTTTCATCGTTTTGAAAATCTAAAGACATATCGATATTGGATGTCGGATGTCGGATGTCGGATCGCTCCGATCTTCAATTCGCGTCCGTTCCCGTTTTCAATCGAAAGAGCCTCATCAACAGACCAATCCGAAATCCGAAATCCGAAATCCGAAATCCACATCACATTGCCAGTCCGCCGTCGGGCTGAATGACCTGGCCGGTGATGTAGCGCGCCGCGTCCGAGAGCATAAAGCAGGCGATCTCGGCGACTTCGCCGACGTTGCCGAGGCGTCCCAAAGGAATCTGCGCGAGAATCTTTTCGCGGTATTCGGCGTTCATCTCGGCGGCCATCTCGGTTTCGATCAAACCGAGCGCGAGCGCGTTGACCGTGATCCGGCGGCTCGCGATCTCTTTCGCCAAAGCTTTCGTCAGCCCGATCATCCCGGCTTTCGACGCCGAATAATTCGTCTGCCCGAGCATCCCGACGACGCCCGAGATCGACGCGATGTTGAGGATCGAACCGCCCGCCGGGTTTTTCATCATCGGCCGCAGGACGGCTTTCGAGAAATTCCACGCGCCCTTGAGATTCGTGTCCATCACCGCGTCCCAGTCGTCTTCCTTCATCCGCAGGATCAAAGTGTCGCGCGTGATGCCGGCGTTGTTGACCAGGAAATCGACCGTCCCGAACGCGGCCGTCGTCTGCTTGACGAAATCGGCGGCCGCGTCCGTGTCGGCGACGTCGCACTGCGCGGCGAACGCCTTGACGCCGAGCGCCTCGATTTCATTTTTAAGCTTTTCGGCCTCGTCGGCGCTCCGCGCGTAGTTGAACGCGACGTTCGCGCCGCGCCGTGCCAGTTCCAATGCGATCGCCTTCCCGATGCCGCGCGTGCCGCCGGTGACGATTGCCGATTTTCCTTCGAATTGTTTTTCGCTCATAAAATTTTTAGATTTGATTATAGCGAAATTACCGATCGGAATTAAACGGGCAAAACGATTCCTTGACGAACGGCGCATTTTTCGTGAATCGATCGATTAAACCGCCGTCAAAGCAGAACATACAATGCGCCGCCGGTTCTTAGCCTTTTGTGTTAAAATAGATCGTTATGCCGATCAAGGAAGCAAAATTCACGAACGGCCGGAATCGTGTTGTAATGTCGCGGTTAACGACGATTGAAGAACAGGGAAATCGCTCTTTCGACATCGAATTCTGGCAGCGTTTGACCGATGAACAAAGAATGCGGGCGGTTTGGGATCTGGTCGTTTTTGATTACGAATTGAAAGGAAAAGACGTAAATGAACTCCGACTTCAAAGAACTGTTGAAAATCTTCGGCGAACGGAAGGTTAAATATCTGATAATCGGCGGTTATGCGGTGGCCAAACACGCCGAACCGCGATACACGAAAGACCTTGATATCTGGATCAGCAATGCCAGAGAAAACGCCGAACTGGTTTTTCAGTCTTTGAAGGAATTCAGCGCTCCTTTGACCGGCATTACGGTCGAAGACTTCACCGTTCCGACGCTTGTTTTCCAAATCGGTATCGAACCTTCACGGATCGATATTTTGATGGGTCTGAAAGAATTGAATTTTGAAGAATGCTGGGAAAGACGCGCGATTTCACGGATCGGCGATCTCGAAATCAATTTTATCTCGCTCGACGATCTGATTTTCAACAAACGACTCGCCGGCAGGCCGCAGGATTTACGCGATGCCGAAACTTTGCAATTAAAAAAGCTGATTCAACCCGACATTGACAGGCCTTTGCCCAAAAACGAAGATTAAACATCAGAAAGCGCGATCGTCTTCCCGATGCCGCGCGTACTGTCGCGATCAGCTAAGGCGTTTTAATTTCAAGAAATTCGAAATCCGACATCGACGTTAATTATTCGTTTCCCAATCGCGCATATTTTTGAGCCAGAGGGAACGTTTCAGAGTTTCGCTTTCGGCGAGCCAGCGCGTCAGCAGTTCATCGGTAATTTTCGGTAAAACAAGGCTTTCATTCGATTCGACATAATTCCGGCCGTTAAAAAGATATATTTTGACTTCATCTTTCAGATAACGCCAGATTTCCCTGACCCTGAATTCGGCGTAGATCGGAAACCGGTCGATCGACGGGCTGAAAACATCGATTTCGATCACCAGATCCGGCGGAAATGCTTCGAGGTCGATTTGCTGTAGGCCGAAAACTTTGTCGTAGCTTTGCAGATAAAAACAGCCGTCCGGTTCGACGCCTTTTTCGACGCTGTTTTTTTTGAAGGTTGTCGAACGAAGACTCAAAATCTCCATTTCGCGTTCTTCGGCAATCGTTTTAATAATATCTCCCAGAAATTCGGCTTTCTTTTCGTGTTTTTGTGACGGCATATAGATTTCCAGATTTCCGCTGTCGTAGGTGAAGCGCGGAACGCTGCGGTCTTCGTGATCTTTCATCAGCTGCTCGTAAGTTTTCCACGAAACGCCGCGCAGAATAACGTGTTCTTCGATCACGATCTGAGTTTTCGGTTCGGTCAAAACTGTTTCCATAAATGCCCCTTTTGCTTTGATTTTAACACAATCCGGGAAATTCCGGTTGTTTTTCGGCGATGGATCGAAGGCGTTTTCGAGAGTGTTGGACTGATTTACGCAATTCGAATATGATTTGTGCAGTATGAAAAAGACTTTGCAAAAGATCGGCTTTTCCTTTTTGGCGACAATCTTGCTCGTCTCGTTCGCGGCGGCGCAGACTCAGACGTTCGTCGTCAAAAACGCGACGATCGTCGACGGCAGCGGCCGGCCGGCGTTTCGCGGCGACGTTCGGATCAAGGACGAGACGATCGTCAGGATCGGCCGCATCGAAGCGAAAAAAGGCGAAACGGTGATCGACGCCGGCGGCAAAATTCTCGCGCCCGGCTTTATCGACATTCATAATCATTCGCAGGAAGGCCTGATCGAAGAAGGCGCGGCGGCGAATCAGGTCTCGCAGGGCATCACGACGATCCTCGTCGGCCCCGACGGCGATTCGCCGTTTCCCTTAAACGATTACTTCGCCAAGCTGCAGGGCAAAATCGCCCCGAACGTCGGCGCGTTCATCGGCCACGCGACGCTCCGCGAACAGGTGATGAACGACGATTTCAAGCGTCAGACGACCGCCGCGGAGCTCGCCAAAATGCTCGCGCTCGAAGAACAGGCGTTCAAAGAAGGCGCGTTCGGCCTGTCGTCGGGCCTCGAATACGACGTCGGCTTTTCGGCCTCGACCGAGGAGCTGATCGCTTTATCAAAGGTCGCCGCCCGCTACAAGGGCATTTATATGACGCATATGCGCGACGAGGAGGAAGGAATGCTCGACGCGCTCCGCGAGGCGATCCGGATCGGTAAGGAGGCCGGTCTTCCCGTCCAGATCTCGCACATCAAGATGGGCAACCGCAACGTCTGGGGAAAATCCGCGGACGCAATCGCGCTCATCGAAACCGAGCGAAAAAACGGCTTCGACGTCACCGCCGACGTCTATCCCTACACGGCCTGGGCCTCGACGATCACGGTGCTCGTGCCGTCACGCAAACACGAAGACCGTCAGGAAGTCGAAAAAGCGCTCTTCAACGTCGGCGGCGCGGACAAGGTTTTAATTACCTCGTGCGCGGCGCATCGCGATTATCAGGGCCAAACCCTGCAGCAGATCGCCGACGCCGAAAAGACGTCGCCGGTCGACGTTTACATTAAAATCGTCAGGGACGGCGGCGCGGGCGTCGTCTGCAATTCGATGAACGAGGACGACGTCAAAAACTTCTACCGGCAGCCGTGGACGATGGTTTCGAGCGACGGCGGGATCGGCAGCCGTCACCCGCGCGGAACCGGCACTTTTACCAAAGTTTTAAGTCGTTTCGTGCGCGAGAACAACTGGTTCCCGCTCGAGGAAGCCGTCCGCAAGATGGCCGCCTTTCCGGCCCAGAGATTAGGCCTCAAAGACCGCGGAATGATCAAAAAAGGGATGAAGGCCGACCTCGTTCTGTTCGACAAAGACAAAGTCATCGACCGCGCGACGTTTTCCGCGCCGCAGACGCTCTCCGAAGGCATCGAGATCGTCTGGGTCAACGGCCGCAAGGTCTGGGAAAACGGCAAAACCGCCGGCAATCTGCCGGGCGCGATCCTGCGGAAGAAAAGCTGAACGGCCGCCTGTGATGACGAGAATTTCCGCGTAAGCTTCGATCGCTTTCGCCCTGGCCCGGGCGGCCGTTCGAAAGCGATCGATCAAAAAAAACGTGTCGTCGGGCCGTTTATCTGACAAACATCGCGACCAGCGAATCCGGATAGCCCATATTTGCCAGACGATAGCCTTCACCGGCCAGACGATTTATTTCTTTGGCGAAAATGTCCTGAATTTCCTGATACTGCTCGGCGGTCAGCGGATTTTTTTTAGACGGTTTCAGGTCGTGGGCTTTGTAATATTCCTCGGCAATCGGTTTATACCGCACGAACACGAGGTCTTTGTTTTTTCCGTACTCCGGATTGTTTTTTTCGGGAATCGCCATCAGCCATCGACCGTCAAAAGGATCGGAATAATAATCGGCGACTCCGGTATCGATGTATCGAACACCGCTTTCCTTCCATTTCGGAAGGCGTTTTTCGATTTCCCCCCACGTTTCGATCGAATCATAGATTTCCCCGGTCGGCTCTTTTTTGATTCTCTTCAAAAGCGCGAAAACATAGCCGATCGAGATCGGCTCGAATCCTTGGCGGCCCAGTTCCGTCAGCTTTTTATTCAGGCCGAGAGTGTCATAAAGCATCAAATATTCGCCCTCGGGCTTGATCGCTTCGTCCTTTTCGACAATGACCAGATTTTGTATCCCGAATCCCGTGTACCAGACATCCAGAGGACGAAAACCCCTCGCGGCATAATCATTCAAGGCTTTGTTGGTTTCATCCATTTCGCCCCTTTTCCCGACGACCCGGCCGTCCAGAATCCGATATTCCTTTTTTATCGAAGCGCCGACCTTTCGTTCAAAGAGAAAAAAAGCTCCCCGGTGAACGCCTTCCGAAATCCCCAGTGATTTTAATAATTTTTCCATCGGCGAATCGTTCGAAGCCGAAGATTCCTCATACTCCACCCGGGACATAAACGAAAATTTCAGCCGAAAATATAAATTCTCGGCCGCAAGTTTATTGGCGAGCCTTTGGGCTTCGCCCGGCGACTGAGCGAAAAACCAGGCGTATTCGTATTGCGCGGGAGCGGCGCGCTCGAGGATCGCGTAAAATCTCATAAAGTCCTCGATCATATTTATTTTCAACAAATGGCGCGCCGCTTCGGCAACCCGGTAGCCGCATTTCCCGTAATTGTTTATTTTTCTGATAAATTCATCGAGTACGACATCGTGCAGGAAAACATATTTGTCGGATAATGTCCGACAGTCCGAAGAACCGGCGAGCTCGGTTTTCGGGGAAGCGAATTTTTCATCGATTTGGGCCCGCGCCTGCAAAACCGTGAGGGCGCCGATAATCGAAAATAAAGAAACGATAAACAGTAATTTGCGAGAATAATTCGGCTTTCGACTCATAACCGAAGCTTAGCTTATTTTTCAAAGTTCATAACAGCCTTCAGCGCGGCTTTCGGGGAAGATTGGCGTTCGACGAAGACCGGCGGTTTTTCTGATCCATGATGACGGCGTTCGTAAAAGTCCGGTTCATCTCTTCGTCCGAAACCTCCGGGATTTTGAAGTCTTCGGCGATCGTGACCGGGTTGTCGGCGACGAGCTTGTCGACGAGCGTCTTCTCTTTCGTCTCGCCGATCGTTTTCCGGACGTATTCCATTAAAGGCAGAGCGGATTCGGTCGAGCTCGCCGGAGGCTCGACCATCGTCGAAAACATAATCTGCCGGACGTCGTATCCCCATTTCAACTTCCCGTCCTGATCCTTGAATTGGCTTTTTCTTTCGAGCCGGACGAGATGATAGCCGTATTTCGTCTCGACCGGTTCGACCGCCGTCTGACCGGGCCGGAGCGCGAGCGCGGCGCTTTCGAATTCCGCGTCGAACGCACCCTCGACCACGCCGGAGTAAAGACCGCCCTTGTCGCGGCTCGCCGGGTCGTCCGAAAAATCGCGCGCGAGACGGGCGAAATCCTCGCCGTTTTTGAGCCGCGCGAGAACTTTCAGCGCCTGCGCTTTCTGCGCGGCGCGGCGGTCGATTTCCGGATGCGCGGCGAGATAGCCCTGAACCTCGTCGGCGGTGACTTCGGTCTTTTTGGCGAGCGCTTCGGTCGAGTATAACCGCGATAAAAACTGGGCTTTCTGAAGCTTGATCTGGAGCGCGATCTTTTTGACGAATTTTTCGGGCAGCGCGCCGGCTTCGATCTGCGCGCGCGCCTCGCTTTCGGAAATCCGGATCCGCGCAAACTCCGTTCGCATCTGCGCTTTTTCCTCGGCGGACGGCTCCGATTCGTCGGAAATCGTCTTGTTTCTCCGGGCCATCGCCAACTGCACTTTAAAATAATCGTCGAATTCCGCGAGACGGCGTTTCTGCGAATCGTTCGGACTGCCGCCGTCGCCGAAAAAATCCCTGATCTGCTTGTCGGTGATGCGGGCGAACGGCGGGCCGGCCGGATCGAGCCGTTTATCATAAGCTTGGGCGCGGACGACGGTCTCGACGATCGCGAGCGCCTTTGCCGTCGTTTCCTCGTCGGCGAAGCCTTCCCGAACGGCCTGATTGGCGAGCGCGAACAGCTGCCGGAGATTTTCGATCTGTTCGCGGCGAAACTGCGGATCGTCCTTCAAGTTTTTCAGCGTCGACGGGGCGGCGTCTTCGAGCAGCAGCTCCATCTCCTCTTTCGACAGGCCGTCGAACAAAGCGGTCGGGCCGCCCGCTGCCGGAAAAACGAAAGCCTTCATCCGGCCGGCCAGAAAATCGGCCGCGACGAGACCGGCAAGCAGCGCGCCGAGCAGCGCCGCGACGGCCAGCGATTTCGCCGGTCGTAAATAAGAACGATTTTTTCGGATCGAGGCGGAAGTCTTCGGTAAACGTTGCGGCCGGTCGTCGTTGATCATAATTTTCCCTCGCGTTTTTTCCGTGAAGTGTAGCATATTTTGAGTCTTAAGTCGTGAATAGCCGGGACCGTCCGATTCCTCGATCTTCCCAAAACATATAAAACGCTATAATTTCTGCCTGACTATTCGGACACCGACGGCCTCGGCACGTTTTGATGGTTCCGCCTTGGCGCGCGTTATCTGGTTCACGAAGATGGCCGGGCTGAGATAGCCGCCGCCGCGGAGAACCCGTTTAGATCCCATATCCGAATCCGTGCGTGTCGGGTCGCTTTCCCCTAAACTCGAATATCTCGAATACCGATCCTCGCACCATTCGTTAATGTTCCCGAACATATCGTACAAACCCCAATTATTCGGCCGTTTCGACGCGACCGGGTGCGTTTTCTTCCCTGCATTCCCTTCATACCAGCCCTGCGAATCCAGATCCGCCACGGAATTTTCGGTCGTTCCGGCGCGTGCGGCGTATTCCCATTCGGCTTCGGTCGGCAGGCGATATTTGTAGCCGTCGCCGGCGGCGTTCAGTTTGGCGACAAACTTTTGCGCGTCGTCCCACGTCACCTGATCGACCGGACACTGATCGCAGTTCTGGAAAAAACTCGGGTTATCGCCCATCAAGGCAAACCATTGCGCCTGCGTGACTTCCGTCTTGCCGATCCAATAGTTTCGGGTGAGGCTGACTTTATGAGAAGGCCCGTAACGCTCGGCCTCTTCCTCCGACCCCATCTGAAAATCGCCGTTCGGAATAAAAACGAATTCCATTCCGTAAGAGTTTTTCTGGATGTCGCCGGCTTTCGGCAGCTGGATCGACGAATTATCCGAGTTTCCCGCCGTATTCGCGTTTGTCAACGCATTCGCGTTTGACGCGATATTCGCATTACTGGTGACCGGTCGGTTGTAAGACCCGATTACTAAGAAAGCTATCACCGCGAATACCAGAAATCCTGCAATAACGCCGGCGCCGATAACGCCGAACAAAATTTTGTAGGCGGTTTTCCTGCGCGACGTGTCGGCGGCGACGGCGCGCGCCGTGTTCGGCAATGGCTGAAAAGCGGCGGGCGCCTGCACGACGGGCGATCGGGTGACGATCGACTGCTGCGCGGAGACGGGCTGCGTCGGCGCCGGAAGGTTGTTTTTTTGCGGATTGACGACGGTTTCTTTTTCGGGCTCGTTCGTTCGGTGGCGGTTTTCGAGCGTCGGAGCGAGCCGCACGTTTTCCGTCGAAACGCGGAGAACCTCCGTCCTGGCAAACGTCGGATGGGCGATCCCGACCAACGCTTTTTGCAGATTATCGCGCATTTCGGTGGTCGTTCGAAACCGATTTTCGGGCTCTTTGGCTAAGGCCTTGTAAACGATCCACTGTAAATTTTGCGGGACTTCCGGCGGCAGCGCCTCGAATTTCTTGGTCAGGATCGCGAACATCCGCTCCGACGGATGCTCCTGCGGAAACGGCAGTCGATCGGCCAGCAGCGCGTAAAGCACGACCCCGACCGACCAGATATCGGTCTGCACGGTGCGCTTGCCGTCAAACGATTCGGGCGCCATATAGGCGTCCGTTCCGATGATCGTCGAGCTCACGACCGTGGTGCTCATCGCCCGTGAAATACCGAAATCGGCGAGCCGCGGCGTCTCGCCCTGCAGTAAAATGTTCTGCGGTTTGATGTCGCGGTGAATGATGCGGCGGCTGTGCAGAAATTCGAGGCCGTTCAAAATTCCGATCGTCATTTCAACCGTCTTTTGAAGCGGCAGCTTGCCTTCGCGCTTTATCTTATCGGCGAGCGAGCCGCCGTCGGCGTATTCGCTGACGATCAGGACCTGGCCGGCGACGATGTCGGCGTCGATGATCGGCAAAACGTTCGGATGACCGCTCGCCTGTTCCCAGAGTCCGGCTTCCTGTCGAATCGCGTCGAAATTTACCTGTTCGTCGAGCGGAAGCTTGACGGCGACGCGCTTGGTGACGAACTGCGAGCGCTTTTCGGCCAGCCAGACCTCGCCGAAACCGCCTTTACCGAGTTTACGAAGCAGCGTATAGCCGCCGATTTGCCGACCTTCGTAGAACATTCGCGCACCTCAATTTTTTTTTGTGAAGTGTAGCATATTTTCGATAATTAAAGAAAATTTTCGGCAATAACGCTCGGGCGCGTTTTTTTTTCGCGGCTGGGAAAACGGATTTATGCGTTATTCGTAAAACTGGCCGCAGGCGAGAAGCTCGGTGAAATCTTCCCACGAAAATTCCGTGATCTCGACGATTTCGGAATCGCCCGAGCCGTCGAGAACGATCGTTTCGTCTTCGGCGTAGCCGCCGTAAACGCCGCGGACGGCGCATTCGAGATAGCCAATCGTGTCGAAATTGTACCAGCGCGAGCCGCGCGGCGCGTCGAGGCCGAAATAACGCTGCTCGTCGCGGAGCTGGCCGGTTTCGTCCATCTGCCGGAGATCGACGATCTGCGCGAGGATCAGGCTCTCGAAGCCGTCGAAGCCCTTTTTCGACGCGTCGTATTTATTGTTCAGCCATTCGGGATCGAAATCGGGCGCGAAGGAAGTGAAGGCGCCGTCGAGCCATTCGACCAGCTCGCCGATCGACGGCTCGCGGTCGCGGTGCGCCACGGCGACCGTCCAGAGGGCGGAAAGATACCGTTCGAGCGAAGGCCGCGCGGCCTTCGGATATTTGGCTTCGAAATTTCTGACGATCAGGTAAAGCTCGCGATTGGTCATCAGAGATGATTATGAATCCTCGCGCTCAACTGTTCAAGGCGTAGCGCTGGAGCATAAACAGCTGCCCGATGCCTTTTTCGGCGAGCGCGAGCATCTCGTTCATCTGTTCGCGGTTGAACGGCTCGCGTTCGGCCGTGCCCTGAATCTCGATGAATTTGCCCGAGCCGGTGCAGACGACGTTCATATCGACCTCGGCCGTCGAATCCTCGGCGTAGCAGAGATCGAGGACGGCCGTGCCCTCGACGATCCCGACGCTGACGGCGGCGACTTCCGAGATGATCGGGTTGCGTTTGACCTTGCCGGCGATCAGGAGTTTTTTGACGGCGAGCGCGAGCGCGACGCAGGCGCCCGTGATCGACGCGCAGCGCGTGCCGCCGTCGGCCTGAATGACGTCGCAGTCGATCATGATCTGGCGCTCGCCGAGCAGCGACGTGTCGACGACGGCGCGCAGGCTGCGGCCGATCAGCCGCTGAATTTCCTGCGTCCGGCCGGCCGGACGCAGCGTCTCGCGGTTCGTCCGCGTCGCGGTCGCGCGCGGCAGCATCGCGTATTCGGCCGTCACCCAGCCCGTGCCCTTGTTGCGCAGAAACGGCGGGACGCGCTCTTCGACCGTCGCCGCGCAGATCACTTTCGTGTTGCCGACCTCGATCAGCGCTGAGCCTTCGGCGTAGGGCAGATAGTTCGGGGTAATTTTCGTCTCGCGCAGCTCGTCGAACGCGCGGTTGTCAATTCTCGTGTAACTCATAGCGATTTCGGATGCGGGAGATACGATGTCGGATTTTTCAAAACGGGTGTAACCCGGCTTTCTAAAACGGTTATAAGGATTCGAGGAGGCAATCCCGAAGCACCGTCGTTAATTCAAAACGTATCACAAAAACTTTAACGGTGGAAAAGCGAAAAAGTGAAAAAGTCCGGTCGACGGCGGCCCCGTCGACTTTTCGACTCTTTCACTTTTCGGCTTTTTCACTTCGATTCTTTCAGTTCGTCGACCCCGAAGACCTCGACGGCCTCGAGCTTGGCGGGCTTCGCGCCCAGAAATCTTTCGGCGACGCGGCCGAAGCGGTCGGCGGCGTCGGTCACGTAGAAATGATCGAGATCGTCGCACAGCCGGCGCGTGCCCGTCACCCGGTGCGGATTGGCGAGGCCCTTTTCGTTCAGAAGCCTGGCGACCTCGTCGGCGCACGCCTCGCCCGAATCGATGAGCTTAACATTTTCGCCGACGGTTTGCTGAATGACGTCGCGCAGAATCGGGTAATGGGTGCAGCCGAGGACGAGCGCTTCGGGTTCGAATTCTTTGATCTCGCGCAGGTATTTGCCGGCGATCGAAAATGTCTCCGGCTCGCGCGTCCAGTTTTCCTCGGCCAGCGGGACGAAGAGCGGGCAGGCGGTCTGGACGACCTCGGCGATCGCGCAGGCCTGCCGGATCGAGGCGGCGTAGGCGTCGCTCTGGACGGTCGCCTCGGTCGCGATGACGGCGATCCGCGGCCGCGCGCCGGCCGCTTCGACGGCTTTGCGCGCGCCCGGCCCGATCACGCCGACGACGTCGAGCCCGATCTTTTCGCGGATCTTCGGCAGGGCGAGCGCCGACGCGGTGTTGCAGGCGACGACCAGCAGCTTGATGCCGAGCGCCGCCAGAAACTGCGAGTTTTCGATCGCGTAGCGCTCGACCGTCGCCAGCGACTTCGTCCCGTACGGCACGCGCGCCGTGTCGCCGAGATAGACGAAATGCTCGTTCGGCAGCCGGTTATGGAGCGCCCGGTAAACCGTCAGGCCGCCGACGCCGCTGTCGAAAATGCCGATCGGCCGGCGGAGAATCGCTTCAGATTGTTCGGAAGTTTTGTTCATTTGACGAAAAAGGAAAGCATAATTTCTGCCGGCCGGAAAGTCAAAACGCCTTTGCCGGAAAGGATTTTTGCCGTTCGAGTGTTTTTTTTCGTCATCCGGGCAGCCTCGCCGGACGGCCTAAACGGTTAGTTCCTAACAAGATAAGTCCGTACCGCCGATGCCGCCGGCCGGCCCGTCCGTTCATCCCGTCGCACCGAAAAAATAAAAAGCTTGATTTTGTCGGAATAAAAATCGTAATATTAGGGCGTTGCCCTCAGTTATTTCTAAATTGGCAGTATTTAGAGTCTGAGTTAAATTCCTAACTCCTACTAATGTGCTATTGAAGATAAATCCAATTTTAAATTGCTTTCTCCGATATGGCTGTCTTTTAAATTAAGACAACACAAGTAGGGGACGCCTTGCCTACAAAAGGAGGAACCTAGAGTGAAAAAAACTGATGCAGATACCGTTCTGGTCGTTAACGATAATTCTGATCAACTTGATTTAACTCAATTTATTTTAGAACAAGCGGGTTACAAGGTTCTGCGGGCCGAACACGGCGCCAAGGGACTAAAGATCGCAACCGAGAAATCCCCCGATTTGGTCGTCAGCGACGTTATGATGCCGGTAATGAACGGCATCGAAATGTGCCGTCGAATGCGGGAGATTCCCCATCTGCACCGCGTTCCGGTTTTATTGGTCAGCGCGTTGCGGGTTGATAGTAAGAGCGCGATCGAAGGATTTCGGGCCGGCGCCGACGATTATCTCGAAATTCCCTTCGAACAAGCAAGGTTTATCGCCAAAGTCGAAAGATTGTTCGAACGTAAACGCGAAGAAGAAGCCCATATTCAGCTGGTCAAGGCTCAGAACGCCCTGCGCGAGTCTCGGACGGAGCTGGCCTACGTCAGATTTGCGCTCGACGAGGCGACGATCGTCGTCATCACCGACGAAAAAGGCCGCATCACCTATCTCAACGACAATTTCTGCGAAATCTCGAAATATTCCCGCGAAGAGCTGCTCGGGCAGGATCACCGGCTGATCAAGGCCGATCATCACCCGGACGAATTTTTCGCGACTCTCTGGACGACCATCAAGAGCGGCAACGTCTGGAAGGGCGAAATGAAGAACCGCGCCAAGGACGGCTCGCATTTCTGGATCGAAACGACCATCGTGCCGGTGCTCGACGACGATCAGAAACCGCAGAAATTCATCGCCATCAGCCACGACATCACCGAAAGCAAGGAAGCCGAGGAATCCCTGAAGCACAGCGAAACCTATTTCCGGGCGTTGATCGAGAAGGCTTCGGACCTGATCTCGATCCTCGACCCGGAAGGCCGGATGCGCTATCAGAGCCCGTCGATCACGACGATTCTCGGGTATCAAAACGAGGAGCTGATCGGCCAGTCGTGTTTCGACTACCTGCATCCCGACGATCTCGAAAAGGCGCGGGCGGCGTTCGAGGAAATCATCCGAAAAAACAACCATCCGGTCGAAGTCGAGATCCGTTTTCTCAATAAAAAGGGCGACTGGCGGTATTTCGCCTGCACGCTCACCAATCTGCTCGACAATCTGGCGATCCGGGGCATCGTTTCGAACGCTTTCGACATTACGGAGCGCAAGCTGACCGAGGCCGCGCTGCGCGAATCGGAAGAGCGCTACCGGATTCTTTTCGACAACAATCCGCTGCCGATGTGGGTCATCGACACCGAAACGCTCGCGTTTCAGGCCGTCAACGCGGCGGCCGTCGAACATTACGGCTACAGCTACGAGGAGTTTCTGGGAATGACCGCGGCCGACATCCGGCCGCCGATGGCCGAAGCCGAATTTTCCGATCCGGCCGACAGTCTCTACCGCGCCGATCTGTGCAAGCACATCAAGAAAGACGGGACGATCATCGACGTCGAGATCACCTCGCACGAGCTGCTGTTCGGCGGAAAATGCTCGCGGCTGATTTTGATCAACGACGTGACCGAGCAGCGATGGGCCGAAGAGGCGCTGCGCCAGAGCGAGGAACAGCTCCGGCAGTCGCAGAAGCTCGAATCGGTCGGCCGGCTCGCCGGCGGCATCGCCCACGACTTCAACAATATGCTGACGGCGATCAACGGCTACAGCGACCTGATCCTGAAAAGCCTCGCGCCGGACGACCCGCTGCGCCGCAACGTCGAAGAGATCAAAAAGGCCGGCACGCGCTCGGCCGAGCTCACGCAGCAGCTGCTCGCCTTCAGCCGCCGCCAGATAATGCAGGCCAAAGTGCTCGATCTGAACCGGGTCATCTCCGACACGATCATTATGCTCCAGCGGCTGATCGGCGAAGACATTCAGATGATCACGTCGCTCAGTCCGGACGTCGGGCTGATCGAGGCCGATCCCGGCCAGTTGTCGCAGGTGCTGCTGAACCTGATCGTCAACGCGCGCGACGCGATGCCGAAGGGCGGCTCGATCGTGATCGAGACCGAGAGCCTCTATATCGACGATTACTACGCCAATCATCACATCAACGTCAAGCCCGGCGATTACGTGATGCTGGCGGTTTCCGACACCGGCATCGGGATGGACGAGGAAACCCGGCAGCAGATCTTCGAACCGTTTTTCACGACCAAGGAAATGGGCAAGGGCACCGGTCTCGGGCTGTCGACCGTTTACGGCATCGTCAAGCAGTCGGGCGGCAACATCTGGGTTTACAGCGAGCCCGGCAAGGGCACGACCTTCAAGATCTACCTGCCGCGGGTCGCCGCGCCGCCGAAACCGGCGGAAAACGCGGCGGGCAAGGCAAATCTGCAGCGAGGCTCGGAAACGATCCTGCTGGTCGAGGACGAGGAAACCGTCCGCCGTCTGAGCCGCGAGGTTCTCGAATTATGCGGTTATAAAGTGATCGAAGCGGAAAACGGCATCGCCGCGCTCAATCTCTGCGAAGTCTACAAGGGAAAGATCGACCTGCTGATGACCGACGTCGTGATGCCGCAGATGGGCGGCCGCGAGCTGGCCGAAACGATGTCGCAGATCTATCCGCAGATCCGCGTTTTATTTACGTCGGGATACACGGACGACGCCATTTTCCGGCACGGGATCATCGACATCGGCACCAACTTCATTCAGAAGCCGTTCACGTTCGACGCGCTCGCCCGGAAAGTCAGAGAACTGTTCGATCAGCCCGTCGAAACCCGCCAAAGCGTCGGGCCGGCCGGCGACGAGCTGGCGGAATAAACGGATGCCGGATGCGCCGGCATCTCAACCGGCCGCCGGCGCACAAGCGGCGTCAACACGCTTCTTTTCGCTCATTCTCTCAAAAAATGAAGCGATGTTTGCGTTTTTCAAACGCATTGCCGGCAAGCTGACGGCGCTCCGTCCGAGGATTCATTCTAACGAACGCGAAATCCGAAATCCGAAATCCGAAATCCGAAATCAGAACAGTCCCTTTTTGCGGTTGACCGCAACGCGGACTTTGGTCAGGCAGCCGCGCAGATCGTCTTCGAGCTTGCGCGCGTCGCCGTCGGTCTGAAACGTGACGTCCGTTTCCTCCTTGCGCGAGCTGAAGGCGCTGAACCAGTATTCGAGCGCGACGCGCTGGCGGGAAATCTTGTAGGTCCAGGTTCCCGAACGATATTTGCCCTGCGTGTGATCCTCGATCACGAATTCTCTGAAATTGATTTTCAAATCCCGCCCGATGCGCTGCAGGCATTCGACGATCGCCTGCGTTGTTTCTTCCTGTGTTGCCATAAACCTTGTTTTCGGAGTCTTTAGTCTTAAGTCCCGAGTCTTAAGTCGAATCCGCCGGCGCGCGTTTAATCGCCGCCGGCGCATCGATATTTTACCACTGCCGGTCGTTTTTTTTCACTTCCGGCTCAGGGCTCGGGCCCTAAAACTCAAGTCTATCTTACCACGCCGCGCCGTTCCGCCGACTGCGGATTTTGGAATAAAGACCGGAGACGGCATAATAAAGGAACAGAGTTTGGAATATTTCGAACCGGGGAGAATTTAATTTATGATGCCTGAAACAAGCAAGGAAGGCCGCGAATATTCGGAGAGCGGCTACGACATTACGCCTTTGACGAAGGAACGGCGCGAACAGCTCGCGATGGAGCTCGACGACGAGGCCTACCGCGTGCTGATCGACCACGGCACGGAGCCCGCTTTCTGCGGCAACCTGACCGACAACAAACAGAACGGCGCCTACGCCTGCCGATTGTGCGGGCTGCCGCTTTTCCGGTCGGACGAAAAGTTCAATTCCGGCACCGGCTGGGCGTCGTTCTACGCGCCGTTCGATCCCGCGCACCTGAAGCTTTACCGCGACACTAAATACGGGATGATCCGCACGGAAATCCGCTGTGCCCGCTGCGACGGCCACCAGGGCCACGTCTTCCCCGACGGCCCGCCGCCGACCGGCCAGCGCTACTGCCTGAACTCGGCCTCGCTCGAATTCTTTCCCGAGGGCGAAGAGATCCCGCAAAAATAAAACCGCGCAAAAAGAAGGCGAACGCGACAACGTTCGCCTTCTTTGCGAAAGAACCGGCTTCTAGTTCTTTCGCGGAGGCGGCTTCAGCGACATCGGATTTCCCTTGTAGCCGAGAGCCTTCCAGTCCATCACGCCTTTCGGTCCGTGACAGTCCATACATTTCAAAGCCTGTTCCTTCGGCTGGACGCCGTGGAAGATGCCCATATAGCGCGTCGTTTCGACCCACGTGTATTTGATGGTCGAGAGATCGTACATCTCTTTGGCGGCCATCTGCACCGCCGGGTCGATCTGACCGCTCGAAAAGAAATGCTCGACCGTGATCGGGATCAGCCAGTTTTTGTCCGCGAGCAGCGGGAGTCTGGCTTTATGGAGCTTGAACGCGTAGATCTTCGCCTTCGGATCGTCGCGCGAGCCCTGCGGGATCATAATGCCGACCGAGCCGTCGGGCAGGAAATTGGCCGGTTCGCCCAAAAGCTGGGCTTTCGTGAAACCGTTGAACCACGCGTAAACCGGCGTCACGTCCTTCTGCAGGGTGATCGTCGCCGAATATTTATCGGCCTCGGCGTTGTAGGACGGCTTCGACCAGTCGCGCACCATATCGGTCGCGTCCGTGCGGGCGAACCGCGGGATGTGACAGACCGTGCAGTTGAGGCTCGCCGAATGCCGGTTGAGCACCGGATTTTTATGCGGCGCCGAATGACAGGCCGTGCTCTCGCAGGTCAGATCCTTTCCGATCGTATCGCTGCCGGCGAGATCCGCTCCGCGGCCGAGAACCCGGTGATTTTCGCCCGCGTGACAGGCGACGCACTGCATATTTTTCCCCTCGGAAGCCATATGCACGTCATAGCTGCGGTCCGGATCGGCGAGCTTGTATTCGATGTCGCCGCGCTTGAAGTTCGGCCCGCCGCCCGACGCGCTGTGACAGCGGAGGCACATCACGCGGGTCGGCTTCGAAATGCGTTTCGAGACCGAATCGAGCCCTTCCTGATTCTTCCAGAGGATCGGTTTCCACAGGAGATCTCCCTTCTCGTTCTGATAAAGATCGCGCCGGTAGCCGCTCGCGTGACAGATCAGGCAGTCGATGTTTTCGAGCTGCTCGCGGCTCATCGTTTCCGACGGCTTGAGGCCGTTGCCGGCGTGGCAGGTCGAACAGCCGCGGCTGATGACCTCGCCGCGCGAGTTTTTCACGAAACCGATCCAGTTGCCCGTCGGGCTCGTGCAGAAATCGTTGAAGGTGTTGATTTTACCGAGCTTCCGGCCGTTCGCGTTGACGAGCTTCGGCGTTTCGCCCCTCCATTGATAATGCTGCGAATGGAAAAAGTTCTCGGCGTCCTTTTCGTGGCATTTGAGACAGGTTTTCGTGCCTTCGTAATGCTCGTAATAATCACTGTGCGTATTCTTCGGCGTCTCCTGCGCGCCCGATCTCGTCCAGACGAAGACCAGCGCGAGCAAAGGAACCAGAAGAACCGCCGCTAAACGATATTTTCTCATAACGCCTCCCTAGAACCTGACGATCGTGGTCAGCGTGAACATCTGCGCGTCCTTGTAGGTCGGGAAACCGAGAATCGGCGTCGAGGTCAGCAGCTTCGGCGCGCCGACGTGCCAGCCCGAACCCGAATAGCGATAGTTGTAGTAGATGTAATCGCCCTTCACGATAAACCGGTTGTTGATGCGGTGCGTCAGATAGACTTCGTAAACTTCGCCGCGCGTGTTCGTCTTCGGAGCGATGATGTCGTCCTCGGCCTGCGCGAAATTGAACCAGTATTTGGTGCCGTGATTGAACTCGAAGCCGAGCTTCGTCCGGTCTTCGGTGCCGAAGCTGTAGCGCGCGCCGAGATAGATCATCGCGCCGTCGCGGTTCTGCGGCGTTTCGAACGGATCGGACATCATTCCGCCGAACGGTGTCGTCAGATCGTTCGGCCGCAGACCGACGTAATTGAGGCTGCCGAAAAAGTCGAGCTTTTTGAACCTCTTCGTGATCGTCAGGCCCGCGAGATTGATCGCGCCGAGATTGGTCGACGGCGTGAAGCGCATAATCACCGGCGCCTGAACGGTTTCGCCCGTCAGCGGATTGTTCGGCAGCACGACGAGGCCGTTGAAACCGTCGGTCACGTCGAACGCGCGGGCGACCGTCGCCTGCACGAGCATCGTGTCGGAATTCCAGATATCGACGTTTCCGCCGAGGAAATGGACGTCCTTCAGACGGTCGGCCGGCATCTGCGCGAGATCGCCGTTGCCGAAGCCGGATTCATAGCCGAGGCCGTAGCAGATTCGGAGAACGGTTTTGTCGCTTAATTTATAGCCGAAGGTGATGCCGTCGAACTGGTAGTCGATGAGCGCGCCCGAAGGCGTGCCGCCGCGCAGCTCGTCCTCGCGGTACTGCAGCGGCGGGCCGCTCGTCGAGGGCCGCCGGCCGATCGAGAGGAAAAACTTCGAGCCGCCGATCTTGTCCCACGAAAAATACGCGCGTTCGACGCGGATCTGGTCCGAATTCGGGACGCCGACGGTGGTTCCGTCGACGTTCATCGAGGTCGGCTGGCCGTTGAAGACCTGGACGCCGGTCGAATCGCCGAACACCTTGTACATACTGAGCCGCGCGCTGAAGCTCATATTTTCCGAGACCGGCGCGTCGAGCCGCAGCCGGAAGCGGTTGGTGTAGAGAATCTGGTTGTTGTTTTTGTATTCGGGCACGAACGTCGACGGCATCAGCATCCCGAAAAGCTGCTGCTGGAGCGCCGGCGGAAAAGCGGCCATCGCCTGTTTGAGCTGGCCGAACGTCAGGTTCGACGTAAAAAGCTGGTATCCGCTGTAGTTGCCGGCGACGGTCTGGTTGATCTCGTTGACGCTCGCCGGCGGACGGCCGAGCACGTTCATCGCGAACATCGTCTTGACGAGCAGATTCTGGAGCTTCATTCCGTCGAAATGCGCCGGAACGGTCGCCCGGATCGAGTGCGCTTCGAAGCGGTAATCGCCGCCGAAGCGAATTTTCTGTAACGCCGTGTCGCGTTCGGTCTTCGTCACGCGACGGTCTAAATCCTTGATTTTTTCTTCAGTTTGTTTCTGGGGTTCGGTTTGCGCCGTCTGGGTCGGCTCCGTTTTCTTGCTTTCCTGCGCGGCCAGTCGTTCTTCAAGCGCCTTGACGGTTTGTTTTAGTTTTTCGATCTCGCTGCGAATGGCGTCCTGTTCGGTCTGCGCATTCGGCGACGGCGACGGCTGCGGGTTTTGCGCCCGGATGACGGGCGCGGAAACGATAAGTATCAGCGTAATCCCGATAATAAATAGAATTTTACGCATAACTCCTCCTAAAAAATCGGGCGCGTTTTTTTAAAACGGCCATCGATTGAATAAAATAATCATTCACTGCAGGTTTGCGGCTGTTCGGAATCGGCCGCGTGGTCGACGCAGAATTTCTGGATCGCTTCGATTTGCTGCGTGGTTAAAAATTCAAGAAGTTTTTTCTTTTCGCGATCCAGAATCACATCCTTGTGTTTGGCTTCGAACTTATTTTTGAAAAAGGCTTTCCATTGGTCCTGCGTCAGACTCATCGGGGTGAATTCTCCGTTGGGCGAGTCTTTTTCGTGACAGACACGACAATTTTGTTTGAAAAGCTCTTTCCCGTTGTCTTTATCGCCGCCGGCCGTGACGCCGCGGGTCGTGATCAAGACAAAACTCAGGAAGAGCCACGTCATCACAACGATCAGTTTTAATATTTTCATAGTTGCCTCCTAATTCATATCCCATACCGTTTCGAACAAATGACGGCGTCTTGAGATCGCTCTCATAAATTCCTTAACTGCTTTAGAAAGCTAAGCTGCGTCAATTTCGAGCAGCCCGACCTCGCGCCTCCGAAATCCGAATTCGATATCAGTTTCGGACTCCTGCCCCGGCTTTGCATCTCATTTATCATACTTTTATCGGCATATAGGTATATACACCTTCTTGTTTAAAGCTATATAAGACACACTTGTTTATCAATGGCGCATAAAACAACAGATCCTAATATTTCTGATTACGATTTTCGATCAGCTTATACGGTCGAAAATCATCCGAAAAGCCGCTGAATCTCCTGAAAACGAGGGGAATGTTCAGACTGAATTTATTGTACGGAAATTAAACCAGACGGGTCGGCCAAAATAAAACGAGACGGCATCCGAAAATGCCGTCTCGTCCTCATTATCTCAGCGAACTGAAAAATATTGTCAATGGAGGCGGCGGGAATCGAACCCGCATCCAAGAGTTGCGACCAGTGGACTCTACACGTTTAGTCGCGTTCACTTTTAGTTTCGCCCTTCGCAAGCAGGTGAACCGACAAGACCTTGCGAAAAGCTAACCCGGCTGATGTTTCGAAAACGTTCGCAGGTGGAGAACGTCCTCTAGCTTGAACTGTGTGATGCCTTGTCCGGTCGCATCAAGCTGACTTCCGGCAAGACATTGCTGTCGCTAGGTTTAATTAGGCAGCAAGTGCCATGTTATTAGTGGCATTTGTGTTTCTTTCAATGTATTAACGGTCTATTGAAAGCAAGCCCGACGTGCATCCAAAGATCTGAACAAGCCCCTGTCGAAGCCTGTCGCCCCCAAGTTATGGGAAAGCCATTTTACAGTATTTAGAGACGAAAAAGAAAGCCGGAGTTGCAGAAAATCTCAATCCGGCAGTTCCGTGGACGCGCCGATCACGCAGGCGAAGCGGTCGCGCAGCATCGCCAGCGACGCGCGCTGGATCGCGGCCGCCGGAATCGTCTCGCCGTCGACGTCGGCCAGCGCACGGGTCGCGCAGGCGGCGCCGACGACGGTCGTTTGAAAGCCGTGTTCGACCGCCGAGCGGACGGTCGCGTCGACCGCGAGATGCGTCATATAGCCGACGACGACGAGCCGCCGGCGGCCCGTTTTATTTAACTCTTCGGCCAGCGCCGAATCGTAAAACGCGTTGGCAAAGCCTTTCCGGACGACGATCTCGCCGGCTTCGGGCTGTAGCGATTCAATCGGCGCGACGAATTCGGTCGCCGGATCGAAGAGCGCCGCGCCCGGTTTGTTGACATGCCAGACGTGAACCACCGGCGTTCCCAGGCTGCGCGCGCGGAGCAGTAATTTCCGCGCTTCGACGAGCGCCGGCGCGATGTCCGGGAGCTTTAAGTTTCCCCCGGTGAATTCCCTCTGCGCGTCGACGATCACCAGCACGCTTTCCGAAAGCCGGTTCGGCCGGCTCGCGACCCCGGCGAATTCGAGCAGCGTCCGCGGCCCGGTCGCCGGTTTGTTCAAAGCATTTTCCATAAAAAAACCTCCACCGGTTAACGCGAAATTCGACCGGCGGAGGTTTCATTTGCTCTGAATCGATTCGAGATCAAGCCGCGAGCGCCGTCTGCGCCCTCGGCAGCTCGGCCTGCATTTCGAGAAAATCGGCGAGCTTTAAAAAATCCATCCGCGGGTACGAATAGCGGCCGACGGTTTTGAAGGCGAGCTGCGGCCGGCTCCCGTCGAACAGGTGAAAGCCCCAGTAAAGAAGCTGTTTCGAAAAACGGATCGCGCATTCCAGCGGGTTGATGTAGTGGAGCCGGGCGTCGGTTTCGCGCATCTGCTTGAACTGCGTCTGCAATGCCTGATTGAGCAGGTTGTTGCGGTTCGGCTCGTCGGTCTGAAGCGAATTGATCAGGACGAAAAGCTCGGCGGTCTGATTTTCGCGGCGGATCGAGGCGAGCGTCCGCTTGATGACGTCGGCGTTTTTGTTGATGCCGAGCGGGTTGAGTGTCGTCGGAATGATGCAGTAATCGAATTTGCGGATATATTCCTTCGGGTTCGCGTCGAATTCCGGGTTGCAGTCGCAGATCACGATCTTCGTGTCCTGATAATCGCCCTCGTCCCATTCGTCCTTCGTCAGCACCGAGATCACCGAGCCGAGACTGCCCTTCGTCGACGGCAGGTAAACGCCCTCGCCGAGGATCTTGCGGAGGTTCTGCTGATGATCGAGATCGATCAGGCCGACGTCGTAGCCGTTGAGCGCGAACGCGCCCGCGAGATGCGCCGAGATCGTCGTCTTGCCGACGCCGCCCTTGCAGGTGAAAACGCCGATGTAGGTCGTCTTTTCGCGCTCGGCGGCGCGGTCGACCGATTCGCAGTCAAAAATCAGCCGGTGCTCGCGCATAATCGCGAGCTTGAGATTCGTGATTTTTTCCTCGCGCAGGTAGGCGTAAACCGACGGCGTAAAGCCGCTCGTCGAGATAAACAGTCCTTCGGTGTGATTTTTCGGGTTCGGATGCGCGAGAAAATCGAGAAATTTTTCGACCTGTCCGAGATGGACTTTGGCGCGCTGGTTGCGGACCTGCACGACCGCTTTCATTCCGGGCCGCGAGAGCTCGATATCGTATTCCTTCAGATCTTTCGGCGAGATCTGGGCCGACCAGCCTTCGCGCCGCAGCAAAAATAAAGCCATCCGCTCGGTTTCGGTGGCTCGTTCCAGTAAAACTTCTCGCTTGCGGTCTGAATTGGTTAGAACGTCCAGCAATTCAGTCCAGCGCATTCTGTTTTGGGGCATTGGTAAATCTTTATCCGTTAACGCTTTAGTCAAATCTTTGTTATCGGCACGACCGGTCGATTGTTTCCCGGTTTTTTCAGCGCGGCTTATTTTTCGCCGAAGGCTTCGAGAACCTCGTCGGCGTGTTCGGCGACCTTGACCTTTTTGAAGATCTTCGCGATCCGGCCGTCTCCGTCGATCAGAAAGGTCATCCGGTTGATGCCCATATATTTTTTGCCGTAGTTGTTTTTCTCGCCCCAGACGCCGTAGGCGTTGACGAGCGTTTTGTCGGTATCGGCCAGCAGATCGAACGGGAGACTGTATTTCGAGATGAATTTCTGATGCGATTTTTCGTCGTCGACCGAAACGCCGAGCACCCTGATTCCCTTTTCCTCGAACACGTCGAACGAGTCGCGCAGGCTGCACGCTTCCTTCGTGCAGCCGGGCGTGTCGTCCTTCGGATAAAAATACAAAACCACTCTTTTGCCTTTCAGATCAGAGAGTTTCACTTCTTCGCCGTTCTGGTTTTTCGCCGTAAATTCCGGCGCGCTGTCGCCTTCTTTCAACATAAAATCAAATAATTCCCGTGCGGTTTGTCATTCGCAGTTTGTAGTCTGTATCTTAAGTGTAGCAAATGAAAACGCTTTCGGAAAAACAGGCATTACGTAAATTGCGCGACCTGAAAAACAATTTTCGCGAGCTCGTCAAACGCGATTACGAGTTTCGGGCGAAAGACTGTCTGACCTGCGAAACGCCGGGCGCGTGCTGCACGGACGCGCATTTCGTCAACGTCCACATCACGCGGCTCGAAGCGGCGCTGATCGACGAAGAGCTCGGAAAGCTCGCGCCCGCACATCTCGAAAGCGTCAAAGAACGGATCCGCCGCGCCGTCGGGGAATTCGGCCTGAGCGCCGAGGGCGACACTTTCGCGCAGACCTTCGCCTGCCCGCTTTTCGAAAAGGGCGCGGGCTGTCTCGTCCACGCGGTCAAGCCGGTTCCGTGTATCGCGCACGCCTGCTACGACCGCCGCGAAGACCTCCCGCCGGACGAGCTGACGACGGCGGCCGAAGCCGAAATCGAAAAGCTCGACGCCCGAACTTACAAAAAACACCCGCGCTGGCTGCCGCTGCCGGTCTATCTGACGATCGTCGAAAGCGATTAAACGAGAAGCTTCCGGCTTTTCTGTTTTCCGCCGAAGATCGTCACCGGTACGAGCAAAATCAGAAAAGTCAGGTGATACCAAAGCGGCAGATAATTCCAGTAAACCGACTGCACGAAAATGCCGAACAATAAAAGCAGGATGCCGGTGCCGAGCGGGGCTTTCGTATTCTCGCGCGCGATCCACGCGGCGGCGAAACCGGCGATCAAAGAAAAGACCACGCTTCGGATCAAAGAAATTATCAGGATCAGCGAATCGAGAGTAAAAACGGTCTTATTCTCCATCGCCGCCTGAAATTCGCCCATATTCCTGCCGTACCAGCCCGGCGAGAGCGCCATCAAAATCATATCGCTCCCGATCCATAAAATCGCCCAGATGACAAATCCCGCGAGGGCTCCCAGAATTATTCGTCCCATCAGTGTTCTCCTTTATTTTATAAGTTTTTTCCGTCGATCCGCTCGTTGAAGCTGAGCCAGTTGTGAAACGGATCGATGATCTTCATAAGCCGCGTCCCATAGCCCGATTCGGCGATCTCCGGCCGGCAATATTTGTAATTTTTCGCGGCGAGCGTTTTCTGATACTCGTCGAGCCCGGTCATCTCGATATAAACGCCCGAGACCGGCGTCGCGTCGCCCGCGTGCTCGCTCAGGTGAAGAATGAAATCGCCGAGCCGGATGCCCATATAAAGCGGCATATTCGGTTCGAAGCGATGTTCGAACTGGATTTCGAAACCGAGAAAATCGAGATAAAACTCCCGCGCCCTGAATTCGTCGAAGATCCGAAAAATCGGGCTTGCCTGTGTAATTTTCATATTCATTCCTAATCGAGCCGCTCGACGTTTCGTTTGAGATTTTCGTAATATTTCCGCGCGCTCGACTGCATACCCGATCGGGCGAGGACGAAAAGCGAGCGCCAGAACGCATTTCCGCCGACGATCGAATCTTCCTGCACGATGACCGTCTTCCCGTTTTCCTCGGTAAAGTTCACCCGGACGTCATCGCTGATGATCTCGTTTTCGAGATGAAAGGCGAAAAGCTCGTTCGGCCGGAATTCGGTCAGCGTTTCTTCCATCACGACCCGGCGGCCGTTTTCCTCGAACGTCATCCGGTAACGGCTGCCGACTTCGTGCCGCCGGCCGCCGACCAGCTCGATCTGCTTAAGATTCGGCATCCACTCGCTCATTTTGCCCTCATCGACGAAATAATTCCAGACGAGCTCGCGCGGTTTGTCGATTTCGATCCGGGTTTTGTTCTCGAGCTTCGGAAAAATGAAGCCGAGCGCGAAAAAGGCGAGCACCAGCAGTCCGAGCAGCACGCCGCCGACAAGCAGAATTTTTTTAACGATCCTCAGCATCCGATTTTCTCCTTAGTATTCGATATTCTGCCCGAGATTCAAAATGTAACCGTTACAGTCGCGGATGCCGAACTCGCGCATCCCGTAATCGAAATCTTCGAGGCCGTAGACGATCTCGACCTTGTCCTTAATGTTGTTCCAGACTTCGTCGACGTTTTCGACGTGAAGATAAAGCGTGCCGGTCAGCGCCGGCCGCTCGAAATCCGTTTCGGAATTCGGCAGGTGAAAGGCGAGCTCGGATTCGCCGTTTTGGAGGCTGACCCAGCACGGATTGTCCGCCGGATATTTTCCGCGGCATTCGAAACCCAGAAACTTCTCGTAAAATGCGACCGTCCGGGCGAGATCCTCGGTCGCCAGCATCGGCACCAAACCCTTTACTTTCATAATTTTCCCTCCCTTAAACACAAAAAGGACAAAGAAATTTTCCCGAACTTCCTTTGCCCTTATTGTCTGCCTTTTGCCTGCGGCAAAACTTGCGGTTACGCCGCTTTTTTCTTCGGCGCCTTGTCCTCGGCCGCCGTCGAATTCATCTTTTCGATCCGTGCCGTCATCCGACGGTCGAGATCGAGAATCTGCTCGTTCGTCAGGTGATAGATGTTCGGCTGATTATGATAAATCCGTGCGCCGGTCACGATGTCGGCCTGTTTGAAGCCGTTCGCTTCGGCCTTTTTGATGAGATCTTCGACCGTCATCGGCGCGGGTGCGATCGAAACGGGCGCTTTTTCCTCGATGAACTCGGGGACGCTCGATTTGGCCGGCTTCTCGAACGCCAGCTCGAGCGCCTGTTCGCCGCGCATATGGTCGAGAAAATCCTTGAACGCAACATTGCCGGTCATCTCGAAACCGACCTCGAAGGCCGGCGAGTTGGATTTGACGACCTGAAAAACGCGCGTGATCTCGCCGTCGCGCTCCTGCAAAGAGACTTCGACCATCACGTCGACGAAATATTCGAGGCCCGAAGCGGTCATCGGCAGGACGCGGCCGATCTCGTTGTCTTCTTTCGATTCCTTGCCTTTGGCCGGAATCTGGTCGGCGATGACGACGCATTTGCCGGATTCGATACACAGTTTACGCAAAACCGACTGCAGAATCATCTGGTCGGCGGCCAATTCCTCGGCCGACGGCTGGGCGAGCGGGTCGCCGGTGCGAATCCGGACGGCTTCGAGCATTTCCGAATGCTTCGCGCCGAAATACGCGGCCCACGAATCGAGCGCGAAACAGCCGTAGTTCTGCTCGACGCCCTCGCCCGAGATCGCCCATTCGATGAATTCGGGCAGCTCGTCCGTTTCCTCGATCTCGAGCGCGTCGAACGTCTGGCCGACGCCGCGCAGAAGGCGCGCTTTGCGCTCGGTGTCGAAAATGCAGAGCTTGCCTAAACCGGCCTCCGACATCGAGCGGATAAAATGACTTTTGCCGACGCCGGCGCCGCCGCGGATCGCCATGATCAGACGCTGCTGGCGCGGAACGCGGCTCAAAGGGTTGATCTTCGGTTTGTTCACAGATTTCATAACTACTTTCTCCTCTATCGCTTAAATCTTAATGTTCTGGTTTATTCGCTAACTCCTAAATGCCTACCGTCAAAGGCATTTTGTTTCAAAGATGAAACAAGCCTAGCACAAGTTGCATCTTGTTTCAAGAGTGAAACAAACTTTTTTTCGAAAATTTTTTGATTTTTCCGGTTTCGGGTTTATAGTGAAGGAAAATTCCGCCCGAAGAATATTTGTATGAAACGATTTCTTTTCACGATAATTTCGGCCCTGATCCTCAGTCTTTCATCGTTCGCGCAAACCGAAAAACCGCCGTGCCCAACGATCTCTGTTTCCGGCGGCGGTATTGTCCGACCGGGCGAACCGATGACGTTCACGGCCAGTCTCAACGGCAACACGACCAACCCGAATCCGGAATATTACTGGACGATATCGCGCGGAAGAATCCAAAGCGGTCAGGGCACGCCGACGATCACGGTCGATACGACCGGCACGGATCCCAACGGCATCACGGCGACGGTCGAGGTCAAAGGCCTTCCCGCGAGCTGCGTGAATACCGCTTCGGAATTATACGGCGGAGACCCGCGGCCCGAAAGCGTCCTGATCGACGAATTCGGGAAAGCCTCGAACGGCGCGGCCAGGCGGCGAATCCGGCAGTTTTATCTCCGGTTAAATGACGAGCCGAGCGCCCGCGGCTACATCATCAACTACGGAACCGACCGGGAAATCGCGCTGCGCGAAAAACAAATTATCAAAGCGATCGCCCTTTACGGATACGACTCGCCCCGCATCACGATGGTGCGCGGGGGTCGGAATCCGAACGGCGCGGGCGTCTGGACGAAGTTCTGGATCGTCCCGCCGGGCGCGGAGAATCCGCAGCCGTGATAATCGAGGAGCCGATGAAATGAAAAAGCTGTTTATCTTACTATCGCTGTTGTTTTTCTCCGTCGCCGCGGCGTTCGCGCAGAATGAAAAACCGCCGTGTCCGACGCTTGCGATTTCCGGCGGCGGCGTTACCAACCCGGGTGAGCAGATGATGTTCACGGCCTATCTCGGCGGCGATACGGCAGATCTGAATATCCGATATCGGTGGACCGTTACGCAGGGAAAGATTATCGAAGGACAGGGCACGCCGTCGATCAAGGTCGATATGACGGATCCGGATGATCTCAATATCACCGCGACCGTCGAAGTCGCGGGACTTCCCGCGGGCTGCCCGAATACCGCTTCGGAAACCGGCAGCGTCATTATCGAATATCGAGCGACTCTGATCGACGAGTTCGGAAGGCTTTCCGGCGTTAAAGTTCGGGCCCGAATCGAGGCCGCCTATCGCCTGCCGAACACCCCGCCGCGATCGATAATTTACATAATGAATTACGGAACCGACAAGGAAATCGCCGCCCGCGAAAAACAGCTTCGGCGGGCGATTGCCCTGTTGAAATACGACGCGAGCCGCATCACGATCGTGCGCGGCGGCGGATGGAGCCCGAACGGCGCGGGCGTCTGGACGAAGTTCTGGCTCGTCCCGCCGGGCGCGGAGAATCCGCAGCCGTAAGACACGGAATCGGTACAGCGAGCAGTAGCGAGTCTTTCACACCCGGAAAACAGGCTCGATGACACGGACTCGCTGCCGCTCGCTGTACCGATTCACCCCGAGTTTTATCCGCAACTTTAAAATCAGGGAGTCGAAAAATGAAAAAACTCTTTACTTTATTGGTTCTACTGGGAATTTAGTGG
>JAFDVJ010000003.1:75571-84002 GCA_018269075.1 Acidobacteriota bacterium | reverse complement strand
TTTAGACCGCTCAGTAATGAAAAAGACACGAAAGAAATTTAGTCTTTTTAGTGTTTTTCGTGGATAAATAAATAAGTTTCCGCTGTTCGAACAATTCCGATCCAATCGAAAACTCAAAAACCCCGCGCCCGAACGACTTCTCAAAAAACCTCGTCCGCCCGCCCCGCACCAATCCGAAATCCGAAATCCGAAATCCGAAATCGCCTCATTCCGTCGAGGCCGATTCCTCGCCCGTGAGCGCGGCGTGAAGCGTGTGCCAGCTGAGGCTCGCGCATTTGACGCGCGCCGGGAATTCGAGCACGCCGGCGAAGATCTTCAGTTTTCCGAGATGATTTTCGTCCGTTTCGGCGTCGAGCTGGCCCGTCACCATTTTATGAAACTCGTCGAACAGAATCTCGGCTTCGGCCTTCGATTTGCCCTTGACGGCCTGCGTCATCATCGACGCCGAGGCCTTCGAAATCGCGCAGCCCGAGCCTTTGAAGGCGACGTCCCTGACCTGATCGCCCTCCAGCTCGACGTAAACGCGCAGCGCGTCGCCGCAGAGCGGGTTGTTGCCGTCCGCGTGCCGCGTCGCGTTCTCGATCTCGCGAAAATTGCGCGGGTTCTTGTTGTGCTCCAAAATGACTTCCTGATACAGATCGTTCAATTCCGACATAACTCGATTTTAACCTCTCGGCCCGGTTTACGCCAGAACGCCGCCTGCTCGGCGGCGGGAAATCCGTCAACTCCCTCAGCCGCCGAGCAGACGGAAGAGAATGATCAGCGTCACGGCCGCCGCCGCGCCGGCCCCGATCACGATCCCGGTCGTCAGCGCCGAAGCGTTCTTCTTTTTGATGACTTCTTTGACGTTGGAGTAGCTGATCGTCTGAGGGACACCTTTTTTATCGACGACCGTAAAGGTTTGGTCGTTCGATTCGCTGATATAGCCCTTATATTTTTTGCCGTCGAAAAGCTCGACCGTTACCTGGATTTTCTCGCCGGTGCCGTAACCCTTGATCTTCTGGCGGAATTTCTCGGTCCGCCGGGCGGCCTGTTCAAGCATATCCTGCGCCCGCGCCGATTGGACGAAACCGACCGTGACGAACAAAAAAATAAAAAATAAAACGGTGAAATGTCTGGACATTTTTTTTCCTCGAATGTGTATTGTTGTTGCTAAATAAAAAGCTGCCGATTCGGCTTCATTTTTCCGAAAAACGGTTCCGGATCGTCTGCACGAACGCCCGGTCGGCTTTTTCCGAAATCAGACCGACGACGGAAAAGCCTTTTTTGTAAGCCAGCCAGAACGTCGCCGCGAGCGCGAGGCCGGTGATCGCGAAATTCGGCCAGGCGTTCAGTTCCCACTGATATTTCCACGAGAGCGCCCACGCGTTCGAAAACGGCGCGAGATACGGGATCGTCCACTGGTCGCCGTCCGGCCCGCGCGACCCGACGAGATCGCCGACGAGATGCAGATGAAAGCTCGCGAACGCCAGCAGCGCCGTCAGGACGCGGTTTCTCGATAAAAAAAACGCGGCCGCCGTGACGAGCAGCGCGAAGCCGAGATTATGCAGCGCGTGGTGATATTCCGTCCACCAGAGCAGCGGATGCGCGGTATTGCGCGTCAGAACCTCGACGATCAGACCGAGACCGTCGACGTCCGGCACGACGCCGGCGAGCGTGATCAGCCCCATCTCGCGGCGCGTGAGTTTGCGTGAAATATTCGCCGTCAGCCAGCCGATCAAACCGTGCGTGATTGGGCTCATCGAAAATCGACCTCGAAATAATTACTGAAATAGAAACGGATGCGCTGCCCGTTTCGGGACTTTTCGAGTATAAATCAATTTTCGGAAATCGCTAAATCCACCGCCGCCCGAAGTTTGCGGCGGCCGCGTCAATCGCTGGCCGCTTTGAGCAGGATCAGCAGCGCGACGATGCCGCCGGCCGCCGCGCCGGCGATGGCGGCGATCATTCCCTTCGAATAATCGCTCTTTTTCGTCACGCGTCTGACCTCGGTGTAGGCGAACGTCCGGCTCTGACTGTTTTTACCGACGACCGTGAACGACGCGTCGTTCGCCTCGCTCAGATAACCCTTGAAATCGCCGCCGCCCGACAGATCGACGCTGATCCTGACTTTTTCGCCCGTCCCGAGGCTCTTCACCTTTTGACGCACTTCGGCCGCGCGGGCCGCCGCTTTCTCCGCCTTCGCATCCTGCGCCGCCGCCGGCCCGACAAGGCAAAACAATAAAACAACAAAACCGTAAACAACCAGTCTCATATTGGATTTCGGATTTCGGATTTCGGATTTCGGATTGATCCGGATTTGAAAGCTTCGATTTTAACCGAATAGTTAAACTCGAGAAAACAAATCCGAAATCCGAAATCCGAAATCCGAAATCCCCCTAAAATAGTCCGACGACGTTGCCGTTTTCGTCGATGTCGACGTTTTCGGCGGCCGGGTGTTCGGGCAGCGCGGGCATCGTCCGCATATCGCCGCAGATCGGGTAGATAAAGCCCGCGCCGACGCTCGCGCGGACTTCGCGGATCGGCAGCGTAAAGCCCGACGGCGCGCCCTTGAGCATCGGGTCGTGGCTCAGGCTCAAGTGAGTTTTCGCCATACAGATCGGCAGATTGCCGAAGCCGTTGGCCTCGTAATCGCGGATCTGATGCTCGGCCTGCGTCGTGTAGGAAACGTCGGCCGCGCCGTAGATCTTCGTGCCGATCGCCCCGATCTTGTCCTTGATCGATTCTTCGAGCCCGTAGAGAAACTTGAATTCGCTCGGCTCGTCGGCGGCCGCGATGACCATTTCGGCGAGCTCGATCGCGCCCTTGCCGCCCTTCGCCCAGTGTTCGGAAACGGCCGCGCCGAGCGCGCCGGCTTCGACGGCGATCCGTTTGACGGCCTCGATCTCCTCGGGATGATCGGTCTCGAAGGCGTTGATCGCGACGACCGGCGTGACGCCGTGAATCCGGACATTCTCGATCTGCTTGCGAAGATTGGCGGCGCCCGCCTCGACGTCGGCGACGGAATTTTCGAGCATCGCCGGCGGGAGCGGTTTGCCGGCGACGATCTTGAATTTACCGCTGTGCGATTTCAAGGCGCGGATCGTCGCGACGATCACGCAGGCGTCGGGTTTGAGGCCGCTGTAGCGGCATTTGATGTTGAAGAATTTCTCGGCCCCGATGTCCGCGCCGAAGCCGGATTCGGTCAGCAGGTAATCGCTGCATTTGACGCCGATCAGATCGGCGAGAATGCTGCTGTTGCCGTGCGCGACGTTGGCGAACGGGCCGGCGTGAACGAGCGCCGGCGTGTTTTCCAAAGTCTGCATCACGGTCGGGCGGAGCGCGTCGCGCATCAGGACGGTCATCGCGCCGGCCGCGCCGATCTCTTCGGCCGTCACCGGCTTCTTGTCGTTCGTCAGACCGACGACGATCCGGCCGAAACGCTCGCGCATATCCCGGAGCGAATTCGTCAGCGCGAGAATCGCCATCACTTCGGACGCGACCGTGATGTCGAAACCGGTTTCGCGCGGCATTCCGCCTTCGAGTTTGCCGCCGAGACCGATCACGATGTGCCGGAGCGCGCGGTCGTTGGTGTCGACGACGCGCTTCCAGGTGATGCTGAACGGGTCGATGTTGAGCGGGTTGCCGCGCATCAGCTTGTTGTCGATCATCGCCGCGAGCAGGTTGTTGGCGGCCGTCACGGCGTGGATGTCGCCGGTCAGGTTGAGATTGAACGTCTCCATCGGCACGACCTGCGCGTAGCCGCCGCCGGCCGCGCCGCCCTTGATGCCGAAGGTCGGCCCCTGCGACGGCTGCCGGAGCGAGACGACGGCGCGCTTGCCGAGATGCTTCATCGCCTCGCCGAGTCCGATCAGCGTCGTCGATTTGCCCTCGCCGAGCGGCGTCGGCGTGATCGCCGAGATGTCGATGTATTTGGCGTTCGGACGATCTTTCAGACGGTCCATCACGTCGAGCCGGAGCTTGGCGATGTACGGGCTGCCGTAAATGTCGAGGTCGTCGGGCGTCAGTTCGAGCTGCTCGGCGATCTCGTGAATGGGTTTCAGGTTGGCGTGTTGCGCAATATAAAGGTCGGTGTACATATAAAATCAGGTGTTTTGTAAATTTATTTCTTTCGGTTTGAAATTTCGGATTTCGGGTCCTGATTCGAATTCACGGTCGAGAATCAAACGCTGCGGGAAACCGCCTTCGGAATAGATGATAGATAATAGATGAGAGATGAGAGATCGAAACCCGGTAAAATCTTTCATCTATTATCTATCATCTATTCCGAAAGTTTTTTTCTCGACGGTTTCGTTACGAATCACGGCGATTCGATTCTCGGAACGGCCGAAAGTTTTGAAATAAGCCGAATCCGATCGTTTCGAATTCCTATTCGGAGATTTCAAACAGCATTTCTTCCGGTTTACTACTTAAGGATTATCGGTTATTCACGAATAAATTTATGTGATAACGCTCACAAATTTCAAGGCCCGGCGCGAAGATCGACGAAAATTTGCCGCCCGCGACGCTCTCCGGTCGCAATTCCGCCGAAAAAATCCGCACGCACGCGTTTTTTCCCGCCGGCGGCGGACTTTTTCACGCGGCGATAGACTTTTTCACGCTGCGATAGACTTTTTCACACGGAGATGAACTTTTTCGCGCGGCGATAGACTTTTTCACGCGGCGATAGACTTTTTCGCTTTGGGATGAACTTTTCCACGCGGAGATGGACTTTTCACGGCGGAGATGGACTTTTCGCGTCGTTTTTGGACCTGGCACGCCGTTTTTAGACTTTTCCGCTCGCAACCGGCGTCATCCGGGAGAATCTTTCGGCAAAATGACTGTCAAAGAGATAATTTTCTTTCGGCGCACGGCGGCGGACTGGAGCGCTGGCCGTCCCGGTTGCCATGAGCGCGCCAGCGCGAACGAACGTCTCGCTTTCTGCGATGTTGAAAGCGAGCGTTACGTTCGACACCGCTGGCGCGGCGTTGGCCGGCAGGATGCCGGCGCTCCAGTCCGACATCCGACATACCAAATCAAAGCTTGATCCCCTTCGGCGCGGTGTATTTCTCGTCCGTCACGTTGCCGGTGTTGAGAACGTTTTTCGGCTCGAACAACAAAACTTCGGCCTCTTCGTCGGCGACCGGCCGATGCTCGACGCCGCGCGGGACGATGACGAATTCGCCCGGCCCGAGCGCGACCGAGCGGTCACGGAATTCGAGCCGGAAGCTGCCCTTAACGGCGAGAAACATTTCGTCCTCGTGTTCGTGATGATGCCACGGAAACTCGCCGAGAATCTTGACGAGCTTGATTTCCTGACCGTTGAGCTCGCCGACGATCTTCGGCCGCCAATGCTCGTCGATGAGCGCGAATTTTTCGGATAAATTGACCTTCATATCGACCTTCCCTCTGCTTTCGAAAAAATATTTTCCGAAACGAATAATTGCGTTTCAATTTCGTTTGAAAACCGTTTTCCTTTGCAGTAATTTTGATTCTACAGCCTTCTGACAGCGAATAAAAACTTGTTAGACAATTTTCGGCAAAGCAAATGGTTTCCCGTCGGCATCGGCGTTTTGATGGTGCTGCTCGCGCTCGGCTCGCGAATCGCGGTCGCCTGCTGGCTGGCGACGGACGATCCCGGCGACGGCCGCGTCTACGCGCAGCTCGCCAAAAATCTCGTCGAGCAGGGCGTCTTCTCGCTCGCGACGGAAGCGCCGTTCACGCCGACGCTGATCCGCCTGCCCGGCCAGCCGCTGCTGATCGCCGCCGTCTATTCGATCTTCGGCGTCGGCAATGACACGGCGGTGCGCGTCGTTCACGGAGGATTCGACACCGGCACCTGCGTGATCGTCGGCGCGCTCGCGTGGCTCTGGACGACCGACGAGGAACGCCGGCGAAGAAACGCGTTCTGGGCTTTTCTGCTCGCGAGCCTCTGCCCGTTTATCGCGATCTACGCGGCGACGCTGCTCAGCGAAACGCTGACGACGTTTCTGATGGCGGCGATGACGCTGACGGCGACGCTCGCGTTTCGCAGCGCGACTGGCGTCAAATGTTTTCTGTGGTGGTTTCTGACCGGCGTTTCGGCGGGCGCGGCCGTTCTGCTGCGGCCGGACAGCGGATTGTTCGCGGCGGCGATCGGCCTGACGCTGGTCGTTTCGGGTCTGTTTTTTCCGCCGCCGGACGCGCCGCCGTTTCTCCGGCGCATTTTCGGCGTTTCGTGGCAGGGCGCGGTCTTCACGCTCGCTTTTCTGCTCGTGCTCGCGCCGTGGACGATCCGCAATTACCGCGTTTTCGGTCTGTTCCAGCCGCTTGCGCCGGCCCACGCCGAGATGCCCGGCGAATTCGTGCCGCTCGGCTATCAGCGCTGGCTCCGGACGTGGGTCGACGACGCGCGCTTTATCGGGCCGACGCTCTGGACGCTCAATGAAAAACCGATCCGGATGAGCCGTTTTCCCGAGACGATCTTCGATTCGCCCGACGAACGCGCGCGCGTCACGGCGCTGCTCGACCAGTACAACCATCCGCCCGGCAGCGAGCCCGAGCCGCCGAAATCCGCCGACCAATCGGACGATTCCGACCAGAACGACGCGGACGATTCCGCCGCCGGCGACGAGGATTCCGCCGACCAGTCCGATGCGGCGGACGACCAGAGCGACGACGAGGAATCGGACGCCGACAAGGACGACGACGACGACAACGACCCGGGCCGGGTCTACAACGTCAAAATGACGCCCGAGATCGACGCCGGTTTCGCGCAGCTCGCCGACGAGCGGATCGCCCGCGCGCCGGTCCGCTATTATTTCTGGCTGCCCGTCAAACGCGCCGCCGTTTTGTGGTTCGACACGCATTCGCTCTATTACCCGTTCGGCGGGCAGATTTCGCCGGTCGAAGACCTTGACCGGGATGTCGGCCAGCAGTACTGGCTGCCGTTTTTTCTCGCGCTGACGTGGGCGTTTACGATCCTCGCGGCGTTCGGCGCGCGGCTGATGTGGCGCGAGCGCGCGAACCGCGAGACGCTCCGCTGGCTGATTCTGCTCGGACTGATGATTTTCCTGCGGCTCGGTTTCCTGGCGACGATCGAAAACCCCGAGCCGCGCTACGCGGTCGAGCTGTTCGCGCTCGTGATGATCCCGGCCGGCTTTCTGCTCGGCCGGCTGCGTTTCCCCCAAAAGCCGGCGGACGAAACGCCGGAGACCGAAACCGATATGAAAGAAAACATACCCGCCGCGCCGGAGCCCGCGCGGATGCTGTCGCTCGACGTCTTTCGCGGAATGACGATCGCGGCGATGATTCTCGTCAACAATCCGGGCACGTGGGACGCGATCCGTCCGCCGCTCGAACACGCCGAATGGCACGGCACGACGCCGACCGATTTGATCTTCCCGTTCTTTCTGTTCATCGTCGGCGTCTCGATCGCGCTCTCGCTCGGGCGTTTGGCCGACGGCGGCGGCGTGCGTTGGAAAATATATTTCAAGATCGCCAAACGCGCGCTGCTGATCTTCGGCGTCGGGCTGTTTCTCGAAGTCTTCCCGTTTTACAACCCGTGGAAGGCGGCGTGGTTCGACCCGGCGACCGTCCGGATTTCGGGCGTCCTGCAGCGGATCGCGGTCTGCTATCTGGTCGCGGCCGTCGTTTTTCTGACGACGAACTGGAAAAAGCAGGCGGTTATCGCCGGCGCATTGCTGCTCGTCTACTGGGCGCTGATGACGCTCGTCGACGTGCCGGGCTGCGCCGTCACCTCGATCAACGATCAGGCCTGCAACCTGTCGGCGTATCTCGACCGCCTGATCCTGACCGAGCCGCATATCTGGAATCAATCGAAGGTTTACGACCCGGAAGGCCTGCTCTCGACGCTGCCTGCGATCGCGACGGCGCTCGCCGGCGCGCTGACCGGGACGTGGCTCCGCACGCGCCGCGACGAGACGGAAAAGCTCGCCGGGATCTTCTTTTTCGGCGTCGTTTTAATCGCCGCCGGCTGGATCTGGAGCGGCTGGTTCCCGCTCAATAAAAAGCTCTGGACGAGCTCGTACGTCGTCTACACGGCGGGTTTGGCGCTCTGTTTTCTCGGCTGCTGCTACTGGCTCGTCGATCTCAAGGGCTGGCGGCGCTGGGCCACACCGTTCGTCGTCTTCGGGACGAACGCGATCGCGCTCTACATCGGCTCGACGATGATGAGCGTGATCTTCGATATGGTGCAGATCCCGGTCGCCGAAGACAAGACCGTCTCGCTCCAGGAATACATCTTTCAAAACGTCTTCCTGCCGCTCGGCGCACCGGTCGACGCCTCGCTCTATTACGCCGTCGCCTTCATCCTCATCTGGCTCTTTCTGTTATGGCTGCTCTACCGGAAAGGCATTTTTATCAGGCTTTAAAGTGGAAAAGTGGAAAAGTGGAAAAGTGAAAAAGTTTTGATCATCAACGCGAACGACAACTTTTCCACTTTTCCACTTTT
>JAFDVJ010000003.1:14041-75481 GCA_018269075.1 Acidobacteriota bacterium | reverse complement strand
CTTTTCCACTTTTCCACTTTTCCAGTCGTAGCGGCGTTCGGTGAGCGGTTTGCCGAAGGCTTCGGAGCGTTTTTCTTCGGTGAGTTTAAAACCGTGGCGTTCGTAGAGCGCGGCGGCGGCGAGCTGTTCCTCGGTCGTCCAGAGATAGGCCGCGCGGTAGTTTTTTTCGTGCAGAAACTCCATAAAAAGCCGCATCAGCCGGCCGCCGAGCCCGCGGCCGCGAAATTCGGGTTCGAGGTAGAAATAACGGAGCTGCGCGGTCGTTTCCGGGCGGTGCATCAGCAGCATAAAGCCGACGATGCCGGCCGAGGTTTCGCAGACCCAGACGCGGTCGCTCGCCGGGTCGTAAGCGCGGTAAAATTCGGCGAGACCGGCGGCGACGTAGGCTTCGAATTCGAGGCCGTAGCCGTTTTCCGCACTGTACAGCCGGCCGTGCCGGTAGATCACCCAGCCGAGATCGCCCGGCCGAAGCTCGGTGCGGATCGTCACCGTCCGGTCGTCCGAAGATGCGTTCATCGGTTTTCACCGGCGTCGAGCAGCCGCCGGTGATAGTCGATCTGCCCGAGATGATAGGCGAGGTGCGTCGCCAGATGGACGAGAAAATAACCGGTCGTCATCGGCTCGTCGAAGACGATCTGCGGGTAATCTTCGGCGAAATCCTCTTCGGAAAGCCCTTCGAGCGCCGCCGTCACGACCGTCAGAGTCGCGTCGACCTTTTCGAGCAGCCCGTTCTGCGAGATGTCGCGGTCGGAAAACTCGCGGTCGCGGTCGCGGACGTAGCCCGTCCGGCCGAGTTCCGCGCCGAGATAGGTGTTGAGATTGCCGACCAGATGCAGGCACAGATTGCCGGCCGAATTCGGCGCGTCGTTCGCGACGCGCCAGAGATTTTTCTCGTCGCGGTAGGCGGCGATCTCGGCCCGCAGCTTTTCGAGATCGCGGCGGTAAAGCTTGATCAAAGTTTCTTTCAGCATATCGATTTTCCCTACAAACTCTTCGTCAGAAATTTTTCGAGGAGATCGGCGAGACCGACTTCGAAGAGCGCCGTCCCGTGGCCGCCCTGCGGGTAGATCTGTGTTTCGTACTTTTCGTTCGCGCCTGCGTCCTTTAATTTTCGGACCGCGTCGGCCGATTCCTTGTCGTCCTCGGCGGCGACCAGCAGCAGCGCGCGGTCGCCGTAGGATTTGACGGCCGGTTCGGTCGCCATATTCCCGAAATAATTTAAGCCGGGCGAAAGCAGCGCGACCGCTTTGACGTCTTTTTTCCCGGCCGCGTAAAGGATCGCGAGACTGCTGCCGTAGGACGCGCCGACGATGCCGACGCGGCCCGGATCGACGTTTTTCTGTTTCGACAGGAATTGAAAGGCGTTGTCGACGTCCGTCTGCATCGCCTTGACGGCGTCGGCGTCGCGCGCCGGCGCGATGGTCTGCCCGTCCGCGGTCCTGACCGATTCGCCGAAGCCGCGCCCGTCGATCGCGAGCACGTTGAAGCCCTTCGCCTGCAGACGCCGCGCGAAATCGTCGTATGATTTACGGTCGCTCTGCCATTGATGGAGCAGCAGCACGGCCGGCGCGTCGGCCTTCGGCGATTCGTAAAACGCGCCGGCGATCTCGGCCTTGCCGGCCGATTCGAATTTCACGGTCTGCGGCGGCGCCGGTTTGGCGGCGTTCGGCGGGTTCGCATTGCCGGAATTAGCGGCCGGCGAATTCGCGTCGGCGGCCGGCGCCGGCGGCGAGTTTCGACTGCCGCAGCCGGCGGCCGCGAGCAGGAGAAGACCGATGAAAATTGTTTTTAACCTCAAACTCGATTTCATTTTTCCGTCCTCGATTTAAATTCGTTCAGGCTCCATTTTACGCCAGCCGCTTCGCTTTCCCGAAACCCGCAAACCGTTCGCCGCGATCAAGCATTTTGTTCAAATTTCGCTCTCCCCGAAACCCGAAATCCGAAATCCGAAATCCGAAATCCGAAATCGACCTCAGCCGATTCTCCGCCCGAGTATTTTCAGGCTTTTTTCCGCGCCGTCGAGAACGGCGATGCGCGGCAGCGTCGCCCAGTCTTCGAAACCGCACCCGCGAAACAATCGAAGACTCGGCTCGTTGTGGGCGAAGATGTAGCCGAGCAGCGTTTTGACGCCGAGCGCGGGCACGGTCTCGATCGCGTATCGCAGGATTTCGCAGCCGAGACCGCGCCCGCGCCGGTCGGGCGCGAGATAAATGCTGATCTCGGCCGTCGCGTCGTAGGCCGCGCGCCCGTAAAAATCCTGAAAGCTGACCCAGCCGACCGTCGAGCCGTCCGCGTCCTCGACGATCCAGAGCGGCCGCCGCCGCGGCTCGTGCGCGAAGAACCACGCGCGGCGGCTCTCGACCGAAACCGGTTCGCTGTCGGCCGTGACCATCCGCGAAGCGACGGTCGAATTGTAGATCGCGACGATCCCGGGCAGATCGTCGGCGGTCGCATCGCGATATTTCAGATCGGACATATTTTTATCAAATCGCTTCGACGGAGCGGTTCAAACGGACCGGCCGTTCGAAGACCTTGTCGGCGAAAACGGTCGCGCCAAGCTCGAAATCGAACGTCCCGCATTCGACGAAATCCAGCTTCCGGTAAAAATCCTGCGCGCGGAGGTTGTGCTGCCAGACCGTCAGCCAGATCGTGTCGTGATTTCCGGCGGCGGCTTCCTCGAGACAGCGCGTCATCAAGAGCTTTCCGATTCCGACGCCGATGAATTTTTGCCGGTTGTAGATCCGTTTGAGCTTGATCGGATTTTCGGCGGTCACGCCGGCGGTCGTCGCGCCGCGTTCGAGTTTGGCGTAGCCGGCCGCTTCGCCGTCGATTTCGGCGAGCAGAAAGATCGTCCGCGAATCGTTCAGCTCGGCGGTCATCCGCTCGACGGTGAAAGCCGAGTCGAGATAGCGCGCCAGATCGTCCGGCGGCATCAGCGGATGACCGGCGAAAGCGTCGTGAAAGGTTTCCCGGCCGAGCGCCGCGAGCAGTGCGGCGTCCGGCGCGCCGGCGAATCTGACGGCAATGGTTCGATTCATCGTTTCGAGAGCGTCTTTTCGAAGCAGACGCTGTTGTCCATCCCGATATACTGGCCGTAATTCGGGATCTGCGCGTAGCCGTTTTTGCGGTAGAGCGCGATCGCTTCGGGCTGTTTCAAACCGGTTTCGAGCACGCATTTTTCGACGCCGAGCCCGGCGGCCCATTCTTCGAGCTCGCGCAGGACGAGCGAGGCGATGCCGCGGCCGCGTCTTTCTTCCGGGACGAACATCCGCTTGACTTCCATCGCGTTTTCCTCGAATTGCTTGATCGCGCCGCAGCCGACCGCCGCGCCGCCGTCGTAGGCGACGACGACGTGCCGGAGCGCGTCGATCTTGTTGAACTGCGCGTAATAGGCGTGCTCCGCGCCGTCGCGGACCGCGAGCTCTTTGTCGAGGTCTCTGACCATCTCCCGAAAATCCGGATCGTCCGAATTCGTCCTTTTAAGCGTAATCATCTCTTCAATTAAAAAAACTGTTTGCCGAGCGCGATGAGCGTGATCAGCAGATAAACCGAATTGAGCGCGGTGTTGGCGAACGCGCCCTTCCGGAAAGTGTAGTAGATCAGACAGCAGCAGCCGAACGTGTTCATCGACAGGAAGATCGGCGAGCCGCTGCCGAGGATCTGCTGCGTGTTCAGACCGTACATCGTCAGACAGACGACGCCGCCGAACCAGCCCAGAAAATCGAGATATTTCCGATCCTTCACCGCTTTCCGACCTCCATCCGCATCTCGAGCAGCAGCGGTTCGAAGCCTGCTTTCTCGTAGGCCCTGATCGCCGCCGCGTTGTCGCGGTAGACCTCGAGCCGGACTTCGCCGAGGCCGCGCGTCTGCGCCCAGGAGAGCAGCGCGTCGAGAATCAGCCGGTTGACGCCTTTCCCGCGATACGCGGGTTTGACGTACATAAAGCCGAGATAGGCGTAGCGGTCGTGCCGCAGGTAATCCTTCGCTTCGCGTTCGAGCGCGTAGCCCGACGCGACCGGTTCGCCGTCCGCTTCGGTGACGAGCACGGTCGCGAGCGACGATTCGACGAGCTTCGCGAGATCGTAATAATGAACCTCGCCGTCTTTGATCGTCGGGTTAAACGGCCGCTCGGCCGCGACGATGCCCTGTTCGAATTCGAGCAGCGTTTCGAGATCTTCGATTCGCGCCTCTCTGATTTTGATCGCATTTTCCATCAGCAGAAAATTTACACTATTTTTTAATGCGAAAAAATGCTAAATTCGCATTGATTGATGCAAATCCGGAATTAAAAAAATGAATCTTCAGCAGATCAGATATTTTCTCGAGCTCGCCGACGAGCTTCATTTCTGGAAGACCTCGGAAAAGGTCTTCATCACGCAGTCGGCTTTGAGCCGGCAGATCAAAAGCCTCGAAGACGAGCTCGGTTTCCGGCTTTTCGAGCGCGACAAGCGCAACGTCCGGCTGACGGCGGCCGGCGAGTTTCTGAAAAGCGAATTCGCGAAGATCCTCGCCGATTTCGAAAGCGCCGCCCGCCACGCCCGCCAGCTCGCGGCCGGCGAGACCGGCACGCTCCGGATCGGCCATCCGGCCTCGATCACGTTTTCCGTGCTGCCGCGCATTCTCGACGGGCTCGCCGAAAAACATCCGGCCGTGCTCGTCCAGATGTTCGAGGTCGACGCCGTCGACGTCGACGCGGCGCTGCTCGCGCACCGCATCGACGTCGCCTTCAACCGCGAGCTGCCCAAATCGCCGGAGCTCGCTTCGAAGATGCTGATGACCGAAAACTTCGCGCTCGTCGTGGCCGCCGCGCACCCGATCAATCGGGCAAAAAACGTGGATTTGAGCGAGTTGAAGGAAGAATGGTTCGTGCTGCCGTCGCTCGCCGGGAAATCGGAGCACGCGGCGCAGCTCCGCGCGATCTTCGCCGACGCCGGCTTCGCGCCGCGCGTCCGTTTCGAATCGGATTTCGGCGCGACGCTGCTCGGGCTCGTCGCGAAGGGCCTCGGCATCTCGGTGATGCCATTTTCGTATTCGCATTATCTCACGGAAGAGGTGCGGTTCGTCCCGATCCCGCCGACGTCGAGCCTTTACGCGACCTGGCGGGACGGCGATAACAACGCGGTGCTCGCGAATTTTTTCCGGGTCGTCGACGATTTCGCCGCCGGTCAGCTCTTTTTCAAATAGACCCATCGATCGAAAAAATCGGCCAGACCGCGGCCGGCCGCCTTTTCCATCGCCCTTTGAAAATCGGCGGTTTCGACCGATTTTCCCCAATTTTTCCGCGTGTATTCGCGAAAACCGCGCCAGAAAATCTCCTCGCCGAGCTCTTCGCGCAGGAGATGGGCGACGTACGCGCCCTTGTCGTAAACGAGATGGCGGTCGTCGCGCGTCGGTTTGTTCCAATCGGGGAAAACGAGCGATTTGTCCCGGCCGGCGGCGCGCAGCTTTTCGTAGCTCTGGCGGTAGCGGTCGATCTCCGAGAGATACGCGGCGCGGCCGAAACGATGCTCGAAAAACGCCGCCGTCATAAAGTTGGCGAGGCCTTCGTTGAGCCAGAAATGCGTCCAGTCGCGGTTCGTCACCATATTTCCCCACCATTGATGGGCGAATTCGTGCGCGCCGAGCCAGAGCGCCTTTTCGTCCTTCAGCACCTCGCGGCCGTAGTCCTCGTTGAGCGCCGTAAAGCCGCTCATTTCCTGCTCGGCGTCGCCGGCCGCGAGAATCTGCGTGTAGGTTTTCGAAGGATATCTGACGCCGGCTTTGTTTTCGTAGAAATCGAGCATCCCGCCGGTTTCGCGAAAGATCGCGAGCAGCTCGTCGTCGGAAAAGGATTTATCGGCCAGATACCGCAGCGTGACCGCGCCGCGCCGCTGCCTCAAATCCTTAAACTCGCCGAACGCGAAGCCGAACAGATAGGTCGGCACCGGGTTCGATTCTTCCCAGCGCGAGGCGACCGTCCCGTCGGCAAGCGCGGTCTCGCCGAGCAGCCGCCCGTTGGCCGCCGCCGTGACGTTTTTCGGCCGGATCAGCGTCAGACGAAAAACGGCGCGGTCGTCCGGCGCGTCGACGCACGGCATCCATTGGCTCGTCGAAAAAATCGTGTACGCCTGATTTTTTTCGGGAAAGAATTCGACGCCGTATTTCGGCTTGCCGTGATAGCTGATCGTGACCGTCAGCTCCGCGTTCTTGCGGAGCGGCCGCGCGAGCCGGATTTTCAGGAGCGCGCCGCTCTTTTCGAAGGCGAGTTCATCTCCGCCCGAACCGACCCGTTCGATCTCGAGCGCGCCCGCGTTGAGCGTGATCTCCGCCGGATTTTCGGTCAGCGCGCGAAACGCGACCGCGACTTTTCCGCGCACCGAACGGCTCGTCAGTTCGGGCCGGATCTCCGCGTCGTAAGCGGTCACATCGAACGCCGCGTTCTGCGCCGCGCCGCGCAACGTCAGAAAACCGATCAAAAGCAGGACCGCCAGGCCCGCATATTTATTCATAACGACATTTTACGCGAAAACTCCGATCGATCGAGGTTCAGGCAACGGCATATTCCGTGTATTTTCTGAGTTCCGGCTCGTGAAACGCCAGCACGATATCGCTTTTCGGAACGCCCTCGCGTTCGAGTTCGGCGGCGATTCCTTCTTCCGTCCCGTCACGCTGGATGTAGATTTTGGCAGGCTCGATCAGGTCGATATGAACCAGACAGCTATGAATCCGGTTTCCCTTTTTCCAGCCGACCGTCATCAGGAGATAGCGATTTTTTTCACGGTCGAAAATGGTTTCCGATTCGAGTTCGCCGTAAGCAAACGGGATCGCGGCGTATTCGCTCAGTATTTTTTCGATGACGGCTCGATATTTTTCTAACTTATCCATCGCAGAATCACCTCGTCGGCTTCGCGGAACACCATTAATCTAACACGTTTTTTGTTCAGCAGAATAGTGCCGATCCGATGAGTAAAAATCCGTTCGAACGCCTTCTCGCGGATTGCCGGAAACAAAACGCGGTCGGGTTCTTCCTCTTCAAGCAGATCCTGATAGAGAACGAACTGTCCGACCGCATCTTCGAGATCGTCGACTTCCGAACGCCCGATAAAGCTTTTGATCTCGACGGCGATCTTTTCCGGGCCCTTTTCGGCCGCAATGATCTGTTCGGCCCCGAGATCGATGAAAAGGTTCTTATCGTCGACGCTCAGGCGTAAAGGATCGTGCGTGATCGTCCAGCCGTCCTTAACCAGCGCGTTTTTGACCGTGTTGTGATAAATATCTTTCGCGGGCATTTCTTCACCGAAAAATCCGATCAGGCGAAAACTTCGATCACCTTTTCGACGGCCGCCGCCAGCTTATCGATCTCTTCGCGCGTGTTGTAAAAGGCGAACGACGCGCGGGCCGTCGCGGGAACGTCGAAAAACTGCATCACCGGCTGCGCGCAGTGGTGGCCGGCGCGGATCGCGATGCCCTGCTGATCGAGGATCGTGCCGATGTCGTGCGGATGGACGTCTTCGATCGTGAACGAGAGCACCGACGCCTTTTCCCGCGCCGTCCCGATAATGCGGACGCCCTCGATGTTCGATAATTTTTCGGTCGCGTATTCGAGCAGCTCGTGCTCGTAACGGGCGGCGGCTTCGAAATCGATCGAATTGAGATAATCGACGGCCGCGCCGAGACCGATGTTGGCGGCGATCGCCGGCGTTCCGGCCTCGAATTTTTCGGGGATCGGAGCATAGGTCGTCTTCTCGAACGTGACCGTCCGGATCATCCCGCCGCCGGTCTGATACGGCGGCAGTTTGTCGAGCCATTCGCGTTTGCCGTAAAGCACGCCCGAGCCGGTCGGCGCGAACATCTTATGGCCGGAAAACGTGTAGAAATCGGCGTCGAGGTCCGCGACGTCGACCGGAAAATGCGGGATCGCCTGCGCGCCGTCGACGAGGACGGGCACGCCGAATTTATGCGCCGTCGCGATCATCTCCTTGATCGGATTGATCGTGCCCAACGCGTTCGAGACGTGCGCGACGGCGACGATCTTCGTCCGCTCGTTGAGCAGATTTTCGTATTCTTCGAGGACCAGTTCGCCGCGCTCGTTGAGCGGGATCACACGAATCCGCGCGCCGCGCTCCTCGGCCGCGACCTGCCACGGGATGATGTTGGCGTGATGCTCCATCCCGGAAATGATGATCTCGTCGCCCTCGTTGATGAATTTGCGGCCGTAGGAATAGGCGACCAGGTTGACGCCCTCGGTCGTCCCGCGGACGAAGATGCATTCTTTGGCCTCGCGCGCGTTGATAAAGCGCCGGACCTTTTCGCGCGCCGCTTCGTAGGCGCTCGTCGCGTTCTGCGACAGATAATGAACGCCGCGGTGAATGTTCGAATGCTCTTCGCTGAGATACTTCGAAGTCCGCTCGATGACCTGCGTCGAAACCTGCGACGACGCCGCGTTGTCGAGATAGACCAGCGGCTTCCCGTTGACTTCTTGCGCGAGCACCGGGAAGTCTTCCCGGATTTTATTGACATCGAAATTACCCGTTTGTTTTACTGCTTTCATAAAAATATTTACCGTTTCGCGGCTTGAAATCCGGACAGGAATCGGTCGCGATGGTCCAGTTGTCCGGAACGAAGCCGCAATGAAAGTTCTCGATCAGATGCGCTTCCCAGCCGCTGGCATTGCCGCAAAAAAAACATATCCGCAGCCGGTCGGCCGCCGGCATCAGTTTTTCGAGCGCGGTCAGGGCTTCGAAAAAACCGAGTCCCTCCGCGACGAGCGAATGCCCGTCATAATCCAGTTTCAAAAAGATCTTTTCGCTCGCGACGCGCCAAGGGCCGGCCGGCGGGCCGCATTCGAAACGCGCCGCGATTTCGGCTTCCGGACGCGCGGTCGGGCTCGAAATTCTGACGGGCACGACGAACTCGAGCGTGAATGCCGCGAGCGACAGGCCGTTTAATATGAATTTATCGAGCAGCCGGACGTCGGTTCCGTCCCGCGGCTGAAAATCGAAATCCGTCCCGCTTTCAAAAATCACGCCCCGGACCGCGAACGAGAATTCGATCCCGTCGCGTTCGAGCACGGTTTCCGCCGCGCCCCAATCGTTTTCGAAAAACGCCCTGTAAGCCAGTTTTCGATCCATTCGGCCCTCAAACGGTCAGCCTTTTTTCGGCGCGGCGACCGGCTCGATCGTGTTGGTTTCCGGCGAATCGCTCTGCGCCGCCGCGAATATCGAACAACCGAACGAGATCACCAGACTTCCGATCAGCCGCTTCATAATCTTCAGGCCTCCAGACTCGTATGCAGCCGGTTCAGCACGGCCTCGTCGAGCTCTTTCTTGATCGATTCGATCTCGATCTTGTTGACGATCTCCTCGGCAAAACCGTAGGTCAGAAGATTGCGCGCGAGCGCGCCGTTGAGCCCGCGCGAGAGAAGATAAAACAGTTCTTCGTCCTCCAATTGCCCGACGGTCGCGCCGTGCGCGCATTTGACGTCGTCGTTGAAGATCTCGAGCTGCGGTTTCGTGTCGACGCGCGCGTCGTTCGACAAAAGCAGATTTTTGTTCGACTGCTGCGCGTCCGTCCCGTGAGCGTTTTCGCGGACGAAGACCTTGCCGTTGAAGACGCCGCGCGATCGATCGTTCAAAACGCCCTTGTAATTCTGGTGCGACGTGCAGTTCGGCACCCGGTGGTCGATCTCCGAATGCGTGTCCGAATGCTGGTCGCCCGAGAGCATATAAAGCCCGTCGACGTAGGCCTCGCCGCCCTCGGCCGTGAATTTCAGATGGACGTCGTGCCGCGCCAACTTCCCGCCGAGATTGATGTTCGTCGCGTTGTAAAAACTGCCGCGCTTCAAGGTCACCTCGGTCGTCCCGACGTGATAGCTTTCCGCCGATTCCTTCTGGACGCGGTAATGCGTCAGGCTGGCGTCGTCCTCGACGAAGATCTGGACGCCGGCGTTCGTGAAGCTCGTGCCCGCGGATTCGTAAGTCTCGACGATCGTCGCCTTGCTTCCGCGCTCGGCGACGACGATCAGATGCGGAAAAATCGCGCCGTCCTCGTCGGCCTTAAAAGTGAATTCGAGCGGCTCGGCGAGCGAAGTGTCCTTCGGAATCCGCACGACCCGGACGCCGGCAAACGCCAGATGCAGCGCCGTGAAGCCGTTTCTCCGATAATCGAACCCGCTCAAAAACTCGCTCCCGTCGTCGCCGGCCCCGAAATCCGAAATCCGAAATCCGAAATCCGAAATCGCCGCCGAGTTCGTGTATTTCCATTCCTCGTCGCGCGGCGTCGGGAAACCGTTTTCCGTAAAATATTTAAATGCGGCCGCCCGCAAACGCCGCGCGTCTTCGTCTGCGGTCCGCGCCAAAACTTCCTGAAAGCTGCTGCTGTAAATCGTTTCTTTTTCCAAACCTTGTGTCATTGATCCAATTATTTCGTCGCCGCCCGGACCCAGTCGTAGCCCTTTTCTTCGAGTTCGAGCGCGAGCTCCTTGCCGCCTTCCTTGACGATCTTGCCGCCGGCGAGCACGTGGACGTAATCCGGCTCGATGTAGTTCAAAAGCCGCTGGTAATGCGTCACGAGAATGATGCCGTTTTCCGCCGAACGGAGCTTGTTGACGCCCTCGGCGACGATCCGCAGCGCGTCGATGTCGAGGCCGGAATCGGTCTCGTCAAGGATCGCGAGCTTCGGTTCGAGAACCGCCATCTGGAGAATCTCGTTGCGCTTTTTCTCGCCGCCCGAAAAGCCCTCGTTGACCGAGCGCTTGAAAAATTCGGGGCTCATCTCGACGATCTTCGCCTTTTCCTTGAGATAATCGTTGAATTCGAGCGGGTCGAGCTCTTCCTCGCCGAGATGCTTCATCTTTTCGTTATAGGCGAGCCGCAGAAACTGCGAGTTCGAGACGCCCGGCACTTCGACCGGATATTGAAACGCCAGAAAAACGCCGTCGCGCGCGCGCTCGTCCGGTTCGAGTTCGAGCAGATTTTTGCCCTCGTAAACGACCTCGCCCGAGATCACTTCATAGCTCGGATGACCGGCCAGCACCTTCGACAACGTCGATTTTCCCGAACCGTTCGGGCCCATAATCGCATGAACCTCGCCCTTGTTGACCTTCAGGTTCAAGCCCTTGAGAATCTCCTTGCCTTCGATTCCCGCGTGTAAATCTTTGATTTCCAATAACATATTTTTTTATTAACCAACCTTCGGATATTTTTCCGCGATCCGCGGCAGTTTTTCCCGATCCTCGACAAAAAGCTCGACGTAGCCGCAGCTCGTGCAGACGTAATAGACGACGCCGGCTGCGGAAAACGGCCCGAGCCGGATCGAGAGCTCGGCCCCCGTGCCGCTGAAAAGATGCACGGCGCGCGCTTCGCATTTCGGACAGATCCCGTTTTTCATACTCATTGCCAGGCCTCGAAAAGAGTCTCCCGAAAAAGCGCGTCGAGCCGCGCCGTGTCGGGCTTTTCGATCGAGTCGATCGAGCCGACGAGCCGTTCGTAAAACTCGATCTTCGCGCCGAGAAATTCGTTCAGGACCGAGATCTGCGGCTCTTCGTCGAGCTCGTCGCCGGCGATCTTGCGCCTTAAAAGCCCGTCGATCTCGCGGCGGATCGCTTCGTCGGCGACTTCCGCGTCGAGCAGCCGCGCGAACTCGACCGGCGGCGGCGCGCCCGTCCGATTGATCCAGTCGCAGGCGAGCACCGGCCGCAGCACGTAAAAATATTTCTTCGTCCGGACGGTTTCGCGCTTGAGATACTCGCGAAAATTATTCTTCGCCATACTCAGATAATGATACATACACGAACGCGGGTTGAAATATTCCGCGCTCAGCTCGCGGAGCCGCGCGGCCGTCGAAAACTTTTCCGTGTAAACGAGCGGGCCGTGCAGCCATTCGAGCAGCGGCGGGTTCGATTTGCGGAACAGCCGGAGCGCTTTTTTGAGCTCCCAGCCCGAAAGATCGAGATCGCCGGGCAGCATTTCCTCGTATGAATCCTTTTGTTCGTCGATTTTCAAATACCATTCGAGCCGGTGAATATAGATAAACCGCACGTCCCAGTCGCTGTCTTCCGAGGCGAAGCCCCACGCGCGGCTGCCGCTTTCGACCGCCAGCAGAATTTTTATCCCGCGCTCGGTTTCGAGCCGCGCCAGCTGATTTTTGATTTCATCGATCATCCGCAAACCGCTTCCATCCGGTGAATTGTCAACATTATAGCAAAAAGACCGCCCCGAAATCCTTTCGCGGCCACGGCTTCCCGCAAAAACTTGATATTTTTTTCAAGATTTGGCGGCCGTTTCGTTCGTTCGGTTTATCAAAGAGCAGCGTCCCTTAAAACTAACTTACGAAATCTTTACTTTTTTATCAAGATGGTCCGCGCGTTTTTGCCGGAACAGATTTCCGGATCGCCCGGCATTACTCCGCCTGCGCGGCGGCGCGCGGCGCGTAGAGCGCGGCAAGCCGCGGCGCGTCCGCGAAAAACAGGCCCTCGCCGACCGGCTGAACGGCTTTGACGACGAGCTCGGCCCAGTCTTTGCCGGCCAGATTCTCGATCACCCAGCCGATCAGATACTGCTGCGCGAGACAGCCGCCGGCGGTCGCGACGCTCCCGTGCGCGACGAACGGTTTTTCGACGACCTCGACGCCGAGTGCTTCGAGCGCGGTCTTCGTCGTCGGGTAGGTCGTCGCCGTTTTGCCTTCCAAAAGCCCTAATTTCGCGAGCAGCAGGCTGCCCGAACAGATCGAGCCGATCAACTGCTTCTCGGGATCGAGACTGAATTTCGCGAGCCAGTTCGCGTCCGCCGCCTTCTCGCGCGCGCCCTGTCCGCTGATAAAAAGAACGGCGTCGGCCGCGTTCGCTTCCTCGACGCGGCCGTGCGTCTTCGTTTCGATGCCGGTCGCCGAAACGTGCGTGTCCTTTTCGCCTAAAATTTTCACCTTCCAGCCGTCGATCCGGACGCGGTTCAGAAGATCCCACATCAGCCACAGATCGAGGTCGGTGAATTTGTCGAAAATAACGATCGCGATGTCCATAGCGGTTTCTAAAAAAAGCGTTTACGCGGCGAATAATCGGTCAGAATCAGCGTTCTTTCTTTTATTTCGTTGACGAACGTCCCGTATTTTTCGCTGCTCTTTTTCTTGATTTCCTTCCACTCTTCGTCCGCCAGAAACTTTTTCCAGCTTTCCTCCATCGTCGGCTTGTCCTTCCACTCGAGCAGATAGACGAATTCGAGCTTGTCGTCGGTTTCCGATTCCCAGATCGCGACGATCCTGAAGCCGTATTTTTTCATGATCCGGAGCGCGTGATTTTTGAAGCGTTCGTGAAAGACCTCGCGGTTTTCGCGCGGGATCTCGTAAATCCGGAGCTGGTGGATCGGATTTTTCGACCTGCTTTGAGCCGTCGCCCCGGCCGCGAAAAAAAGGATCGAAACGGCCGCCAGCGAAAACACCAAACGCAATTTCAGCAGCTTCATAATTCCTCCGCGCTCAGACGTAAATCTCGCCCTTCAGATACAGCACCGCGTTGCCGCCGATCTTCACGCGGTCGCCTTCGAGCCGGCAGAAAAGCTCGCCGCCGCGCGCCGAGACCTGACGGGCGAAAAGCTCGTTTTTTCCCAATCTTTCGGCCCAGAACGGGATCAGGCTGCAGTGCGCCGAGCCGGTCACCGGGTCCTCGAAAACGCCGACCTCGGGCGCGAAAAAGCGCGAGACGAAATCGGACGAATCGCCCGGCGCGGTGACGATGAAGCCGTGCGCGTCGATCTTCAAAAGCGCCGTGAAATCCGGCGCGATGTCGAGCACTTCGCGCTCCGTTTCGTAAACCAGAAAATAATCGCGCGCCTTATGAATCTCTTTCGGCGCCTTCCCGAGCGCCTCGATCAGCCCGGCCGGCGCTTCCGCGGGCGCGACCGGCCGCGACGGGAAATCGAGCGTCAGCACGTCGCCGTCTTTTTCGACGCGCAGCTCGCCGCTTTTATGCGAGCGGAATTTGACGACGCTCTCTTCGGCCTTTAAAAGCTCGAAGATCACGAACGCCGAGGCGAGCGTCGCGTGGCCGCAGAGATCGATCTCGAACGTCGGCGTGAACCAGCGGATCTCGTAAACGTCGCCGCTTTTGACGAAAAACGCGGTTTCCGAAAGATTGTTTTCGAGCGCGATCCGCTGCATCAACCCGGCGTCGAGCCATTCGTCGAGCGGACAGATTGCCGCCGGATTGCCCTTAAAAACTTCCCTCGCAAAAGCATCGACCTGATAAATCGTTAATTTCATACTTGGAGCGCCGGCATCCTGCCGGCAATGAACGCGAAAGCGTTCAAACAACCTGCATCGTCTTCAATTCAAAAAGCAGCGACTCTGCCTCCGCAATCCGTGCCGTCAGGATGATGGCGTTCCGACGGCCGCGATCGCCTGAATCTCGATCTTCGTCCCGTAATGCAGTTCTTTGACCGGCACGATCGCCCGGGCCGGCTTGTGATCGCCCAAAATCCGCTTGTAAACCGCGTTGACCTCGTCCCAGAGCTCCATCTCGGAAATATAAATGGTCATCTGCAGAACGTGGTTCAGATCGCTGCCGGCGGCCGTCAAAATCCGCTCGACATTGCGCAAAGCCAATTCCGTCTGCGCCTCGATCGAGCCGGTCTCGACGCGCCCCGTCTCGGGATCGACGGGAATCTGCCCCGACACGAAGATCAGGCCGTTGTGCTCGACGGCCGGCGAATAATGGCCTTTCGGCTCGGGAACGTTCGGTAATTTGATCTTCTTCAACTTAAATTCTCCAAAATCTCTTCGATCTGCTTTTTTAAAATCGGCAAATCTGATTGTGTTGTGTTCCAAACAATATCCGCGTCAACGTCAAAGTATCCGTGAATCAGGCGAATAAGCATTGATGCTGCAAACTCCCACGCAACTTGCGGGTTGTTTGTACGCAAATCCCACGTCAGACTCGTCGCTGCTTCCCCGATGATTTCCATTTGACGAACAACCGCATCCTGCGTTTTTTCGTCCGTCTGGAAATTTTGCTTTTCAAAACCTTGCAAATATCTTTCGATTCTTTCAACCGCATCAAGAATATGCCGGAGCCGTTCGGCATTGTTCGGTTTTTTCATAAATCACTTGTAGATCGCGAAAAACGCTTTCGCGGAGACGTTTTCCAATCATATTTTCGGTCGCCAGATCAACCTTTCTGCCCAAAGCCTTTTCCAAATCTTCGGCGATTCCGTAAAATGCCCATCCAATCGGTTTTGAAAAGCGCACGAGCAAATCAATATCGCTGTCTTCATTGGCTTCACCGCGCGCAAACGAACCGAACAGCGCGCAAAATTCGATATCGTTACGCTCGCAGATCTCGACGATTTTTTCTATTTCGGCTGAAGCAAAATTCATAAATCTCGGTGTCGTTAATTCGCGATCAACCGAATTTTGTATTCTCATCGATTTCGACAAAGAGCCGCTCGACCCTTTCCGAAAACTTTTCATCCATCGTGGCCCACCATTCTCTCGGCTTAATGTATAAAGAATGTGTGTCCGAAAGCATCGACTCGCGCCAGACCCGGATCTCGTATTTGTCGCGCAAAAGTTCCTGAACCTTGCGAATCGTCACGTACCGGGCTTTTTCTAAAGGCGAAAACAGCTCATACGACAGATCGTATTCCGCGCCCTCGAAACGAATCTTCAGCCCGTCGTCCGTATATTCCGCCGACACCGGCTCGCCGGTTTTTTCGGCGATTTCCGCGACGATTTCGTCGTCTTCGCCGCGCCAGTCGACGACGATGTTCCGGTCGTGATCGTACATATAGCGAAACAAGTCCTCGTCACTGCCGCCGGTCAGAATCTCGTCGTCGAAAAAACTCATAAATCAACCGACGCTGCCTTCCAGTTTCAAGCCGAGCAGCTTTTGCGCCTCGACGGCATATTCCATCGGGAGCTCGCGGAAAACTTCTTTGCAGAAGCCGTTGATGATCAAACTGACCGCGTCTTCGGGCGAGATGCCGCGCTGCTGGAGATAGAAGAGTTGTTCCTCGCTGATCTTCGAGGTCGTCGCTTCGTGCTCGACGCGCGCCGAATTGTTCATGACCTCGATATACGGAAACGTGTTCGCCTCGCAGCGGCCGCCGATCAGCATCGAGTCGCACTGCGTGTAATTGCGCGCGCCGTCGGCCTTCGGCATCACTTTGACGAGGCCGCGATACGAATTGTTCGAGCGGCCCGCCGAAATGCCCTTCGAGACGATCGTCGATTTCGTGTTTTTGCCGATATGGATCATCTTCGTCCCCGTGTCGGCGATCTGCGCGTTGTTCGTCAGCGCGACCGAGTAAAACTCGCCGATCGAGCCGTCGCCCTGCAGGATCACGGACGGATATTTCCAGGTGATCGCCGATCCGGTCTCGACCTGCGTCCACGAAATTTTAGAATTGCGCCCGCGCGCTGCGCCGCGTTTCGTGACGAAGTTGTAAATGCCGCCCTTGCCCGATTCGTCGCCCGCGTACCAGTTCTGAACGGTCGAATACTTGATTTCCGCGTCGTCGAGCGCAACGAGCTCGACGACCGCCGCGTGCAGCTGGTTCGTATCGAACTGAGGCGCGGTGCAATTATGAACCGCAAACCCTTTGACGAGATAGCTGTGCGTCTCGCTGACATCGATGTTGAAAACCAGATCGTCGAACGCCTCGCGCGTGACCTCGCGCACCGGCACGATGAAATGCGTTTCGGTTTCGCGGATCATGTCCCACTTTTTATTTTCGGTATAACCGACGTGATAAAGCGGCTGCCGATTGATGATTCTTTCCGGCTGCCGTTTCGAGAAAACCGCCTCGCCGCCTTCGCGAACCTGAATCCACGCATGAATGTCGAGCTTATTCAAAAGCATCTGAACCTGCTGTGCGAGTTTTTCCGAAGCCGTGCAGAAACGCACCATCGTCGAATTTTCGCGTTCGCAGACATTGCCGTCACCGGCCAGATAAGCATCCAGAAAAATTCTGGCCTGCCGCGGCGAAAGGTTCATCAGATCTTCGCTGAGAGATTTTTCGGTCGCATATTTGCCGCAGTGAATCGTAAACCACTCGGAAAATTCAGCCGAGTAAAACTGCACGTTCGCGCCGTTGCGTTCTTCGTTTTTGACGACGTAGGCCCTTTTGCCCGAAAGAGTCTCGATCAGATTTTTCGTCCGTTCAATGAGCTTTTCCTCGGCGATACCGAAGGCGAACGAATTGACGTGCTGTTTGTTCAGCTTGTTGTAACAGCTCGAACCTTCCGCCAGATAATAACCGAGCAGTTCGAGCTCGGCGTCGTTAAACGCTCGCGAATCAGGTTTTTGAAGCTTCGGAACCAACACGAAATCGCCTTTTTCTAATTCGTCGGCCTTGATGAACTGCGGCGTCGCCTTCAGCAGTTTCTGCGTATCGACTTCCGGCAGCCAGCCGTTGCGTCCCTTTCGCGGTTTCAGAACGTCTTTGCGCTTGATCGCGTAAACCGGATGCTCGGGCGTCAGGCGAAACGAATTGTAGCGCGAAACCGGCCGCACCGTGATCATTTCGCCCTTGAACGGTCGGACCATCGCGGCCCGCACCTTTTGCAGCCGGCCGTCATGGTCGTAAACGAAATCGCCGGCCTTGATGCCCTCGATGTTGCGCCAGCCGGTCGCCGTCAGGACCTGTTCGCCCGCTGGATGGCAACCCTCGTTATATGCGACGTAAGCGCCTTCTTCGGCAACGATTAAGGTGCGTTCGAACTGGCCGGATTCCTGCGTGTTGATGCGGAAATAGGTCGAGAGTTCCATCGGGCAGCGGACGCCTTTCGGGATGAAGACGAACGAGCCGTCGGAGAAAACGGCCGAGTTGAGCGCGGCGTAATAGTTGTCGCCGACGGGCACGACCGAGCCGAGATATTTCTTGACGAGCTCCGGGTAGTCGGCGACCGCCTCGGTGAACGAGCAGAAGATGACGCCGGCCTTTTTGAGCTTTTCCTTGTAGGTCGTCGCGACCGAAACGGAATCGAAAACCGCGTCGACGGCGACGTTCGCGAGCATTTTCTGTTCGGTCAGCGGAATGCCGAGCTTTTCGAAGGTCTTCAGCAATTCGGGATCGACTTCGTCGAGGCTCGCTTTTTTCGCTTTCTGCTTGGGCGCGCTGTAGTAGCTGATGTTCTGAAAATCGATGTTCGGATAATCGAAATTCGCCCAGTTGTCGGGCTGTTTCATCCCGAGCCAGCGGCGAAAGGCCTTGAGCCGGAAATCGAGCAGCCAGTCGGGCTCGTTTTTCTTCTGCGAGATCAGCCGGACGACGTCTTCCGAAAGACCTTTCGCAATCGTTTCGGTCTCGATGTCGGTCGTGAAACCGTATTTATACTCTCTGTTCGCTAATAATTCCGTTGCTGTTGACATATCGTTTTCGCCTTGAGTCTGAAGGCCCGGGTCTTAAATCTTCAAAAACTAAAACCGCCCTTAATCTTTACTTCAAACTGCCCCTTTATTCTGCCGGCCCCTGCTCATTCGATTCCCGATTCAAGACCCGGGGCTTCAAACTCAAGACTCTTTATCAATTGCCGCTGCCGATGCTCTGCGGCTCGATCGTGCGGTGAATTCCCTGGATCTGATGAAACTTCTCGTCGACGGCCGATTCGGTGCCGACGAGCTGCGCGAGCGTGATCTGCGAGAGCGCGTTTTCGACGATCTCGTGAAGGCCGACGATCACCGGCCGAATGCCGCAGTCGCCCTTGTGGACGCACGAATTGAGCACGCCGGTGTAGCTTTCGCAGTGTTTGTTGAGAACGTCTTCGTCCAGAACCTTGATGACTTCGTTGAGACGAATGTCCTCGGCGTCGCGCGCGAGACTGTAGCCGCCCTTCGTGCCGCGCGTCGCGTGGACGAAGCCGGCCTTGTTCAACAGCCACATCAGCTTGCCGGCGTTGGCCGGCGAAATGCCCTCGCGGTCGGCGATCTGCGGCAGCGTCAGACTTTCGCCGTCCTTCAAAGTGGCCAGCTGCACGAGGCAGCGGAGCCCGTATTCTTCCTGTGCCGATATCTTCATATTTTCTCTGTCTCGGGTCAAAGATTAAAGCAATAACTTCTCTATAGAATGGCAAATCTTTACTTTTGTGTCAAGATTATCGAACAAGAACTATCCGTCGTCGACCGCCCGCTATCCGAACAAGCTCTCCGCCGGTTGCCCGAACCGTCTGTAAAATCGGAAGAAAGCGCCCGAAAATCGAATGTCGCCGAAGCATTATCCGATGTCGCCGGAACGTTTTCGGTTGATTGACGATTTATCCGGCTTGTCGGCGAAGGAGGATCTTCGAAAACCGCGAACCGCCGGTCTGATGAATCAGTGCGAGACGACCGCGCCGTTTTCGAGCCAGTCCTGCATATCCATCCGCGCGGCGTCGCCCGAAAGCTCCCGTTCGAGCCGCCGGAATAGATAACAAAAGCGTCACGGTCACCAAACGATTAAGTCTTATGGTTTTTGAAGAAAATCCGAATTGAGCCGGCTCTGCCGGCGGCAGATGTTAGCTACAGGCGCAAGCCTGTAGTCGGCGGCCAATAGTATTCCGAAGCCTGTGGAACAGGCGACAGAGGCCGCGCCGCCTCATTTTCTGTCGCCCGCTTCGGGGCTTTGACTCATTTAGGCGCGCTTTCTACAGGCTCGCGCCTGTCGCTAAACTCTTTCGCCTGTTCCACAGGCTCAATTCGGAATGTTTGTCGGATTTATTCTTCAATAAGACTCAGGGCTCAGACTAAGTCAACAATTTTTCGGCCGTCTCGACAAGCAGCGACGGCTCGATCCGCGTTTTGTAGAAGACGACGTGCGGGCTTTCCCAGAGCGGTTCTTCGCGGCTGCCGCGCAGCTCGTGCGAGGCGGCGATGACGAAGCGGCGGAAACCGGCGGCGGCGAATTCTTCGAGCCTTTTCTGCAAAGATTTCGGCGTCCAGAAGCCCAAAACGTCGAGATAGACCTTTTCGCCGCCGGGCGCGGCGAGCGCGAGATCGGGCACGAACGCGACGCGGCCGAGATCGACGACTTCGAGATTTTCCGCTAAAGTCCAGTCGGTCTTGAACTTATCCCAGTTTTTTTTGAGCTTTTCGATGTCGGGATTGACGTAGGCCGGCTCGTCGAAGCGGTTCGAGACGAGCTCGGTCTGTTCGCTCGTCAGCTCGTAAAAGAGATTCTTTCCCTTTTTCTGGGCGATCTCGGCGCGCATCCGCCAGTTTTTGCAGAGCAGCAGCGCGGGCAGGAAGACGGCCATCTGGATGCCGTATTTCTGCGACCGGTGAAAGAGCGAGGCCGCGCCCGTGAGCGTGATCTCGTAGCCGTTCGCGGCGCTGCCGGCGACCGAATGGATCAGGCCGAAATGCTTGACCCAGCCGAAGATCGCGCGGTAGTTCGTCGTGTCGCCGGGCGCGACGCGGATCTTCATTTCGAGACAGCGATAGAAAAGCGCCTGCGCCTGCGCGAGATTGTAGCGGTCGAGCAGATCCATCGGCGCGATCAGATCGAACGCGACGAGCCGCTGCTGCGCGGGCAGATCGGCGTAGAGACCGGCTTCGAGCGCCGCCTTGTCGCACAAAAACTCCTCGGCGACGCGCCCGAGAATCTCGTCTTTGGCCTCCGAGCCGGGCGCGACCGGATGCGCTTTGCGCGCTTCGAGAAAGACCTTCTGGCGCAGCTCGACCGGATCGGCCGGCGCGTCCGTCTCGAACTCGCAGCGGTCGTTCAAAAGCTTGATCAGCCCGCGCAGAATCCGGTAATCGGTGCCGGTGCCGATGTATTCCTCGAGCTCGCGCTCGACCACGGCGCGCGGCTCGCCGGTGAATTCCTCGAAAATCTCGATCAGCCCGCCCGCGTCGCGCCGCAATTGGGCGTCGTCGGGCCGGATCAGAAACGGAAAGATTTTATCGCCGCGCCGGTAGCTGACGGCCAGATCCGATGTCAGCATCTTTTTGAAGTCGAGAGTCGAGAGTCGGGAGTCGAGAGTCGTCGCCTGTTCTTTTCAAACGACTTAGGACTCAGGGCTTAAGACTTAAGACTCAGATTTGTTATAATCATTTTCGTCCAAAGAAAGGCTTTGGGCAAATAGGCTTTAAGTTAAAATGAGTCTGAAGTCTTGAGTCCTGAGTCTTAAGTCCGTTTTCGATTTCGCGGGTTTTCCGTTTCAGGCAATGATTTAGGCTATAAAAACGAACGGATCGCAAAATCGTCCCGCTAACCGAACGACTTAAGACTCAAGACTTCAGACTCAGAACTCAAGACTCCGAAAAAATGAACATTCTCGTCTTAAACTGCGGCAGTTCGTCGCTCAAGTTTCAGCTGATCGCGACCGATCTCGAACGGATCGAGCGCCGCGCCGATCAGCGTCTCGCTTACGGAATGATCGACCGCATCGGCGGCGCGGCGATCCTCAATTTCGCGGTCGAGGGCCAAAAACCCGAAAAAAGCGCCGCGCCGATCCGCAACATCTCGGCCGCGCTCGACGCGGTCATCAAATGGATCGCCTCGCAGTCGATCGAGGGCGTCAAGAATCTCGGCGACATCGACGCGGTCGGCCATCGCGTCGTCCACGGCGGCGAGTATTTCGCCCAATCGGTGCTGATCGACGACGACGTCCTCCAGACGATCGAAGACTGCATCGAGCTCGCGCCGCTCCACAATCCGGCGAACATCCGCGGCATTCAGGCGGTCCGCGAGATCTTCGGCAAAACGCTGCCGCAGGCCGCCGTCTTCGACACCGCATTTCACCAGACGCTGCCGCCGAAGGCGTTTCTCTACGCGATTCCGTACCAGCTCTACCGGCGGCACAAGATCCGCCGCTACGGCTTTCACGGCACGTCGCACCGCTACGTCGCCTATCAATACCGGACGGTCAACAACATCCCGCGCGAAAACGTCAACATCATCACGCTCCATCTCGGCAACGGCTCGTCGATCGCCGCGATCAGGGGCGGTAACACGATCGACACGTCGATGGGCCTGACGCCGCTCGAAGGCCTCGTGATGGGCACGCGCTCGGGCGATCTCGACCCGGCGATCCTCGAATTCGTCGGCGCAAAGGAAGGCCTGACGATCCACGAGACCGAGATGATGCTCAACAAACAGTCGGGATTATTGGGAATTTCGGGTCTGACGAACGATATGCGCGAGCTGCTCGCCGAGGCCGAGGAATCGGACGACCGCCGCGCGCGGCTCGCGATCGAGATCTTCTGCTACCGCGTCGGCAAATATATCGGCTCGTATCTGGCGGCGATGAACGGCACGGACGCGATCATTTTCGCCGGCGGCATCGGCGAAAACTCGTCGAAGATCCGCGCGCTGATCTGCGAGAATCTCGGCTGGCTCGGCGTCCGGCTCGACGAAGGCCGCAACGACGAATGCGTCGGCGGCCGCGAAGGCGTCATCAGCGCCGACGATTCGCGCCTCAAGATCTGGGTCATCCCGACCAACGAAGAGCTCCTGATCGCCCGCGACACCGTCCGGCTGATCCACGGTTTGATTTAGAAAAACTGCGGCTCGGCCGGCCGGCTGGAGCGCCGACGGTTTGTAAAAAATGTCCGGTGTTTTTGTTGCGACAGAGCCGATTGGAACAAGCGGCGATTCCGTCACGGTCGCTGTTTATCCGTCCGCTAAAAACACTAATTTCTTTCGTGTGATTTCGTGTTTTTAGCGGACGAATAAACAAACGTTCGAAAGTTCAACGCTTATTATTCCAACAAACAATTTTCGGATCGTCCGCAATCGCGCTCTAATTCGGCTTTTTCTTCTTCACGTCGTACGATTTCGGGTTCTCGATCGTCTCGAAAATGCCGTCGTAAAACGTGCGCGTCAGCCCCGGCACTTTTTTGCCGTCGACCGTGAATTCGAGCGACATCCAGATCGTCGTCCGCGAAAAGTTATGCGCGAACTCGAAATATTTGACCGCGCCGAGCGTCGCGGCCGGCTCCAGCTCCTTGTCGACCGGCTCGAAGCTGTTGATGCTCGTGTGATAAGTCACCTTGACGTCCCTGTCGGAAACGACCGTCAGACGGTATTTCCGGCCCGCGCCCGGGAACAGGTAAACTTCGACGGCCGAATCCTTGTCGAACCAGAAAACGCCCTTTTCGACCGGCGGTGCCTTCGTCGTCTGCGCGGCCGCGGTCAGGCCGAGCGCAGCGAAAAACAACGCGACGAATGTCGCTCTCGATAATAACTTCAATAACATAATCCCTCCACGGCGCCCGTTTTATAACGGATGATGCGCGTTCGCGCCGTAATTTTTAAACCTTGTCACGCCCGTCGCTTCCGCCCGCAGGGCGGCGTTCAGGCAGCGCATCAGAATATAGCCGATCAGCGTCATCAGAAATCTCATCGCCGTCGCCTCCTTACCGTTCGTCGTATTCGCCCGCGCCGTCGCGACAGTCTTCGCAGACGAACGGGTTTTCGAAGCCCTCGCGAAGCGCGTCGTTGACTTTCTCGAAAATTAATTCGTTGACAAAGAAAACTTCTCCGCACAGATCGCAGTAAACTTCAAATTGATTGTTATCGGTCGGATACGCGGTCGCCCGCGCCGCGCGCTCCGCCCGGTTCGCGTCAAATTCTCCTTTAAGTCTCACCATAAAACCCCCATTTGATTTTGGATTTCGGATTTCGGATTTCGGATTTCGGATTGCTTTGGTTTCAAGGCCCGGATTTTCTTGTAAATCGTAAACCGACCAACACAGACCAATCCGAAATCCGAAATCCGAAATCCGACATCGATTCATTCAAAGCTGAGCGCGTCGATCGGGTTGAGCCTTGCGGCTTTCCAGGCCGGGTAGAGGCCGAACACGATGCCGACCAGCGCCGACATCCCGAGCCCGACGACGATCGCCCACCACGGAACGTAGGCCGGCAGCGGCGAAAAGCGGTTCATCAAAAGACTCGCGATCTCGCCGATGACCAGCCCGATCACGCCGCCGATCCCGGTCAGAACGACGGCCTCGATCAGAAACTGCATCAGGATGTTCCGCTGCGTCGCGCCGACGGCCTTGCGGATGCCGATCTCTTTCGTGCGCTCGGTCACCGAGACGAGCATAATGTTCATCACGCCGATCCCGCCGATCATCAGCGCGACGGCCGAGATCGCCGTCAGCACGAGATAGGTCGCGCCCGTCAGCTGGTTGTAGATGTCGAGCAGCGAATCCTGCGACGACAGGAAGAAATTGTCCTTTTCGCCGGTTTTAAGCCCGCGCCGCCGGCGCAGAATGTCGCGCGCCTCGTCCATCACCGACGCGACCTTCGAGCGGTCGATGGGCCGGATGACGATCGTAAAGACCATCTGCGGGTACGGGATGTCGCGCCAGTATTTCTGAAACGTCGTCAGCGGAATGAAGATCGAGTTGTTGCGCGACTGGCCGAAGATCGAGCCGAGATCGCCCATCACGCCGACGACGAGGAAAACGCGGCCGCCGATCTTGATGTCCGCGCCGAGCGGGCTCTCGTTCGGGAAGAGCGCCTTGACGAGATCCTGTCCGAGAACGGCGACGTTCGTCCGCTCGCGCAGGTCCGTGTCGGTCAGAAATCTTCCCTCGCCGACGTACTGCGTGTGAACTTCCTCGTAATACTGCGTCGCGCCGATCAGAATCGGCGTGTCGGTCTGCTTGTCCTTGTAGACGACGGTTTCCGAGATGATCCGCTGGATCGGCGAAACGCCGACGATGTTCGACAGCTCGTCGCGCATCGCGTCGGCGTCCTCGATCGTGAAATCCGGCCGCATCCGTTCTTCCTGGTTCGGCTCGCGGTGAAACGCCGGGTCGATCTTGACGGCGTAGATGATGTTCGAGCCGATGCCCTCGAGCTGTTTGGCGAACGAGCGGTTCAGTCCCTGAATGATCGACACCATAAACATCACCGTCACGACGCCGACGAGCACGCCGAGAATCGTCAGCCCCGAACGAATCTTGTTCGTCCTGACCGTATCGAGCGCCATCGCCGCCGACTCTTTGACTTCATCGAAATGCATAGCGATTTCGGATTTCGGATTTCGGATTTCGGATTTCTCGTTTTCGAAGCCCGGATTTTTCTCGTAAATCGTAAACCGACCAACACAGACCAATCCGAAATCCGAAATCCGAAATCCGAAATCCCCTCATTCTCTGCGCATCGCTTCGACCGGGCTCAGCGTCGCGGCTTTCCAGGCCGGGTAGATGCCGCTGACGATGCCGACGACCGACGAGACGCCGACGCCGAGCACGACCGACCAGTAGCTGACGAGCGCCGGGAACCCGACCAGAAACGAGATCAAGTAAGCGAGCGCGAAACCGACGAAGACGCCGATCAGCCCGCCGAGCGAGGCGATCACGACCGCTTCGCTCAGAAACTGCTGCAAAATGTCGCGGCGGCGCGCGCCGACCGCTTTGCGCAGCCCGATTTCCCTTGTCCGTTCGACGACCGAGACGAGCATAATATTCATCACGACGATCCCGCCGACGACCAGCGAGATCGCCGAAACGCCGATCGTCACGAGATAGATGTTGTCGGTCGCGTCCTTGTAGAGATTCAGGAAAACGTCCGACGATTCGACCGTAAAGCCCTGATCGCTGTCGACTTCGTCGCCGTTGGCGAGCGTGATCTTGCCGCGCCGCGCGCGCATAATCGTCGTCACCTCGTCCTTGGCGCCCTCCATTTCCGACGAATCGGCGACCTGCAGATCGACGATCAGCGAGCCGCGTCCGGGCAGGATCTTGCGCGAGGTCGAATACGGGATCATCACGAAATCGTCGCGCGACGCGCCGAAGATCTTGCCGAGCGGGGCGGTCACGCCGATCACCCGGAAGACGCCGCCGTGAATGTGGATTTCCTGCCCGACGACCGTCTCGGGCGCGGCCCCGTTAAAAAGGTTCTTGACGACGTCCGGGCCGATCACGGCGACGTACTGGCCGGCGTTCTCCTCGTTTTCCGTCCAGCCGCGGCCGGTCTCGACCTCGACGTCCTCGATGTCAAAGATCGCCCCCGACGCGCCGCGGATCATCACGTTGTCGGCCGCGGAATAGGCGCTCTTGATCGTCTCGCTGCCGCGCATCCACCAGCCGACGCGGCGGCAGCGGCGGCACAGACGCGCGACCGCGTCGGCGTCTTCCTTCGTGATGTCCTTCCGCTTGTTCATCTTGATCATCTCCTCGCGGCTCGTGATGACGCTCGGGTTCTTGGCGAGCGTGAAGACGGTCGAGCCGTTGGCCGAAAAGGTCGAGGCGACCGTCTGGTTGAGCCCTTCGATGATCGTCACGACGGCGATCACGGCCGCGACGCCGACGATGATCCCGAGAAGAGTCAAAAAAGTGCGCAGCTTGTTGGCGCGCAGGTTGCGGAGCGAAAGAAAAAAGATCGAGTGAAAAAGCGTGAGCGATTTTCGCGTCTCGGAAAAGAACCGCCGTTCCCTGCCGCCCGCCCGCTGCTCGTCACCGTTGTCTCGCCCGATCGCCGCGTTTTTCATCTCATAAAAATTATAAAAACACCTCGCGCGCCCCTCAAAAAAACAATCCGAAATCCGAAATCCGAAATCCGAAATCGCTAGGCTGTCTGCGTTTCGGCGGTCGTCGATTCGAAGCTGAGGAGCGTCTTGGTGCCGTCCGCCGACTCGAACTCGATTGCGCTCTCGAACTGGTCGCCGCCCTTGAGCGTGAGGATCGATTTGACGTTCCGGACCGTGTGCGTCAGATTGTCGGCCGCCCTGGCCGAGAGCCCGCCGAGCAGAATCTCGGCGCGCGGCGCGTTGGTGCCGGTCAGTTCGATATAGACGCCCGCCAGCGGCATCCGCTTGACCTCCTGCAGCGCGCCCGGCGCGCCGAAGATCTCGAGCTTGACGGGCCGCTTCAGATTCTTCGCGGAAAAATCCTTAAAATAATTCGTCCAGTTTCTGACCTCGATCGTTTCCGCCATAAAAAAACCTGCCGATTTCGGATTGCGGATTTCGGATTGCGGATTTCGGATTGCTCGAAACAGCGGCGTTTACGATACCGACTGGCGGTTTTGGGAGAAACAAAATCCGAAATCCGAAACCCGAAATCCGAAACCCGAAACCCGATCATTCACATCCCGGGGAAATGCCAAAAACACCGCCCGCTCCCGGCCATTTCCCTACAAACCAAAGATTGCTCCTTGCCAGGCCAATCCGAAATCCGAAATCCGAAATCCGAAATCCCTAGTCTTCCATTTCCCGCCGCGCGATCATCACCGAGCACGGCGCGTGATGGACGATCGCGTCGGAGACCGAGCCGAGCGTCAGGCGGCCCCAGAAACCGCGGCCGTGCGAGCCGACGACGATCAGATCGGCGCCCCATTCGCGCGCTTCGTCGACGACGACGCGCGCCGGCGCGCCCATTCTGACCGCGGTTTCGATACGGCATTCGGCGTCCGGACAGGCTTTTCTGATCTGTTCGGCGGAAGCCTCCGCAAAGCCCTCGCACTGCTTGTGCGCCAGCCCCATCATCTCCTGATAATACTGGGCCGAAACCGCGAAGGGCTCGGCCGCGATCGGCGCCATCTGTTCATAGATCGAAAGAATCTTTATCTGCGTGTCATCGGATATCGCCAATATTTCGCAGAATTTCTCAATCGCGACACGGCTAAAATCCGAACCATCTGTAGCTATTAAGACTTTCATAAATTGGGCTCCTTACCCCGCACTCTGGTGAACGCAAAATTTATTCCCGTCGGATTTCGGCAAAAAGCTCATAAAACCCGCCGAAAGACGGCTCCGGCGCGGCGGCGATGAGTAAATTTTCACGATCGCCGTGTAAAATTTCCCGCTTTTCGGTTCGCTCCCGGTCCGGCGTGAAAGAATTTTTATCGGCCGGCCGAACAAGTTTTCTTGACAAGATATTCGAAGTTGGGCATTATGTTAAAAAATTAAACAAATTCACTCGCTTCGGTGAATCGACAAAAAAAACAGATCCTTTAATTTTCCGACTTCTCCTACATTTCCGTTGTTAATAGCGGATTTTTCGGTTTATAAACGAAACGCGGCATAATCGGCTTGAACTATTTTGTTTAATTCTTTAACAATATGCGAAAAATCAATCCGAGAAGTTTCAAAACGGCGACGCGCGGCACTTCGCGCGAGATCAACCGGCAGATCGCGCTGACGCTGATCCGCGCCCACCAGCCCGTCTCGCGCGCCGATCTCGCCCGACTGATGGAGACGAACCGCGCGAACATCACTTTTCTGATCAACGATCTGCTCGCGGAAGGACTCGTCCGCGAAGGCGCGACCGGCAACGACGCCAAACGCGGCCGGCGGCCGACCTTTCTCTATCTCGATTCGCAGCAGAAATGCGCCGTCGCGATCGACGTCCGGGCGACGCGCACCTATCTGATGATGACCGATATGATCGGCCAGCAAATCGAAAACATCAGCAGTTTCCCGACCGAGCCGGACCCCGAAAAGTTTATCGCGACGCTCGTCCGGATCATCCGACAGCTTTTAGAAAACAACCGGGAAATCGCCGGCTGCGAGGGCATCGGCATCGTCGTCCCCGGAATGACCGACATCAAAACCGGCCGCGTCCTCCACGCGCCGACTTTGGGCTGGCAGAACGTCGATCTGCTGACGCCGCTCCGGAAAGAATTCGAAGACATCCCGATCCATATCGAAAATTCCGGCAAGGCCTGCGCGCTCTCGCAGATCTGGGCGACGCGCAGCGACGTCCACGCGCACAACGATCTCGTCTTCGTGAGCGTCTCGGACGGCGTTGGCGTCGGCGTCGTGATCGGCGGCGAGCTGATCCGCGGCCGCCACAACACGGCCGGCGAATTCGGCCACCTGCCGCTCGCGATCGACGGCCTGCCCTGCTCGTGCGGCGCGAACGGCTGCTGGGAAGCCTATATCTCGAATCTCGCGACCGTCTCGCGCTATTTCGGCAAAAATCTCGCGCAGCGCCGGCCGCGCGCGCTCGAAACCGCGAATTTCACGGTCGAGGACCTGATCGGAAAAGCCCGCGCGGGCGACGCCAAGGCGCTCGCCGCGCTTCATCTGACGGCCCGCTATCTCGGGCTCGGGCTCGCGTCGATCATCAACGCGATCGACCCGTCGCAGATCTATCTCGGCGGCGAGATCACCGAAGCGTGGGACCTGATCGAACCGCAGGTCCGCGACGCGATTATGGAACGAACTTTAATCAGAGACCTCGGGGCGACGCCGATCCGGATCGTTCCGGCGATCGAATACCCGCGCCTGCGCGGGGCGGTCGCGCTCGTCACGGCGCCGGCGTTCGCGGCTCCGAAGGTCGCTTAAGACAACAAGATAACCCCGGAAACAGGTGACGAAAGTCCGGCCGTTTTTGAAAACGCGCGGGCTTTTGCGGGGGCGAAGTTTGCTCAAAATTCGTGCGGTCGATTTTGAGAGATCAAGCAGGGAAAAAGGAAAGACGATATTTTGGAGGATTATTTCAATGAATTGTAAAGAGGGTCTGAAGTATTTTCGAATGCCGTGCCTGTGGTTCGGCGTCTGGCTTCTTTTGTTGACGATCGGCGCTTCGAACGTCTGGCCGCAAACGAGTTTCGGCCGCATTTCCGGAACGGTCGCCGATACGGCCGGCGCCGTCGTGGCGGGCGCGACCGTCACCGTCGCCGACCCGGCGACGAGCCTCGTCCGCACCGCCGTCACGGACGAAAGCGGCTTTTACACGATCACCAACCTCCCGGTCGGCACCTACACGGTTTCGGCCGAGATGCGGAATTTCAAAAAGTCCGTCAAAACCGACAACGTGCTCAACGCCGACGGCCGCGTGACCGTCGATTTCGCGCTCGAAACCGGCCAGATCTCCGAGGTCGTCGAGGTCGTCCAGGAAAGCGGCGAAACCGTCAACACGACCTCGGGCGAGGTCGGCAAGGTGATCGACAGCCAGCAGGTCGGCAACCTCGCGCTCAACGGCCGCAATTATTACCAGCTCCTGACTGTCGTGCCCGGCGCCGTCGCGACGACCGACGACGCGCTCGACACGAACCTCGCGACCAACACGATCAACATCAACGGCAACCGCGGCGTCTCGAACAACCTGACGGTCGACGGCGGCAACAACAACAACGCCGGCTCGAACGCGAGCCAGATCAACAACGTCGGCGTCGATTTCATCCAGGAAGTCAAGATCCAGACCTCGAACTTCTCGGCCGAATACGGCCGCAACTCCGGCGCGCAGGTCAACGTCATCACCAAGCGCGGCACCAACCGCTACCGCGGCTCGCTCTTCGAATTCCTGCGCAACGACCGCTTCGACGCGCGCGACGCGTTCGCCGCGACCAAGCCGTTCCTGCGCTATCACAACTACGGCTACAGCATCGGCGGCCCGCTGCCCTTCCCGCGCTTCGGCGAGGGCGGACCGTATTTCAGTTCCGGCAAGGACAAATTCTTTTTCTTTTTCGGCCAGGAATGGAAATCGATCCACCGCTTCGGCGCGTCGAACCGGCAGACGCTGCCGACGAGGGCCGAATTGAACGGCGACTTCTCGTTCCGCCTGCGCGGCGCGGACGGGATCGTCGGGACGACCGACGACGGCTTTCTGCGCGACCCGACGCGGACGGGAAGCTGCGGCCTCGTCTCCGGCGCGCCCGTCCGGACGGCCTGTTTTCCGGGCAACGTCATCCCGACGGCGCGGATCACCGCCGACGGCGCGGCCGTCGCCAGCGTCTACCGCGCGATGATCGGCCTCGCCGCCGGCTACTCGGACACGCCGACCACGCAGAACACGACGTTCCAGCCGCCGATCGCGAGCGATTTCCGGCAGGAAATCCTGCGGCTCGATTATATCTTCAACACCAGACACAGCGTTTACGGCCGCTACCTCCACGACCGGAACGGCGTCGTCGAGCCCTACGGCACGTTCATCAACTCGCCGGTCCCGACCTCGCAGCAGTTTCGCAACCGGCCCGGCAACGGCCTCCAGATCGGGCATCTCTGGAACGTCACGCCGAACATCATCAACGACGTCAAGTTCAACGCCTCGTGGACCGATCAGCGGATCGTCCCGAGCACCGACTACTGGGCGCGGTCGACCTACGGCTACAATTTTTCGCAGCTTTTCCCGAACGGCGGGCAGTATGAGAACTCGATTCCCGACACGTCGTTCGCCGGCACCGGCACCTTCGCGAGCTTTTTCGGCGTCGCCCGCGCGCTGACCGCGCTCGCCCGCGATTATATGGTCTCGGACACGCTGACGTGGGTTTCCGGCAATCACACCTTCAAGTTCGGCGGGCTCGCCAATTCGAGCGAGATCTACCAGAACGGCCGCTCGCTCTACGCCGGTTCGGTCAGCTATTCGACGACGCAGAACCCGAACACGACCGGCCAGGCCTTCGCCGACGCGCTGCTCGGAAATTTTCGGACCTACACCGAAGCCTCGCTCGATCCGGCCTCGCACTTCAAGTTCCAGCAGTATGAGGCGTTCGCGCTCGACAGCTGGCGCATCAGCCCGAAGCTGAGCGTCGAGCTCGGCGTCCGCTGGCAGTACGGGACGCCGTTCTACGCGGGCGAGAACACGATCGTCAATTTCGATCCGGCCTATTACGATCCGGCCCGCGCCGTCAGCCTGAATTCGACCGGCACGGTCGTCATCCTCGGCCCGAACTCGAACCGCTACAACGGCCTCGTCCGGCCCGGCGGCGCGATTCCCGAGGCGCTCGCGGCCAACCCGAACCTCGCGAACGTGCCGGCCGTCGCGCCGCGCGGTCTTTACAAACCGAAGAATTATTTGATGCCGCGCGTCGGCTTCGCCTACTCGCCGTTCAATGATTCGAAAACGGCGATCCGCGGAGGCTTCGGGATGTATTACGACCGGATCGAGGGCAACATCATCTTCCCGCTCGAAAACAACCCGCCGTTCGTCGATTCGGCGAGCTTCGAGAACGGGAATCTCGCGAACATCCGCGGCGGCGCGGCCTCGGCGCTCGCGCCGTTCGCCAACCTGACGACGATCAGCCCGGATATGAAGACGTCCTACACGATGAACTTCAGCCTCGGCATCCAGCGCGAGCTGCCGTGGGGCTTTTTCGTCGAGGCGACCGGCGTCGGCAATCTCGGCCGCAACCTGACGCGGCAGATCGATCTCAACGCGATCCCGCTCGGCGTCCAGCTCGCCAATCCGGGCGTCGCGACCGCGCTTTTGCGACCCTACAAGGGCTACACCGGGATTCTCCAGCGGGTCAGCGACGCGACCTCGCACTACTACGCGATGCAGCTTTACGGCGCGAAGCGCAAGGGCGATTTCCTGATGACGCTGTCCTACACGTGGGGCAAGGTGCTGACGGACGCCAACGTGCTCACCGAGCAGGCCGAAGAAGGTCTCGTCAACCGCGATTTCAACTACGGGCCGGCGACCTTCGACCGGCGGCACATCGTCGCCGCGACCTATACCTACACGGTCCCGTTCTTCAAAAAATCGCACGGCTTCGTCCGGGCGCTGCTCGACGGCTACGAGCTGAGCGGCATCACGCGCTTTCAGTCGGGCCGGCCGTTCACGATCACGGCCGCCTCGTCGATCGGCGGCACGCGCCGCGCCGACGTCTTCGAGGGCGTCGATCTCTACATCCGGAACAACCGGCAGTGGCTCAATCCGGCCGCCTTCGCCGCCGCGCCGGGCGCGCGGCTCGGATCGAGCGGCGCGGGCATCGTCACCGGGCCGGACTTCTTCATCACGGATTTCTCGATCCGCAAGAAGTTCAAATTCGGCGAAACGAAGGAGCTGCGGCTGCAGGGCGACGTTTTCAACGCCTTTAACCGCAACAATTTCAACAGCCTCCAGACGGTCGTCACCAACTCCGGCTTCGGCACGCTGACCGCGTCCGGCCCGGGCCGCAGCATCCAGCTCGGCATCAAGTTCGGCTTCTAAGCCGAGCAAAAGACCGCGGATCGCGCCGGGCCCGGCGCGATCCGCGGAAAAAATTCTCCCGCGGACGGTCATTCGGGTTAAAATCGAATGAACTTCAAGCAGTATTTTATGTCGAAAAAAATCTTGTCTCTGCTGACCCTGCTCGTCGTCCTCGGGTGCGCTCCGGCGGCGTCCCGGCTTTTCGCGCAGACCGTCGAACCGGCCGCCGTTTCGACCGCCGCGCTGAAAACCGAGGTGCGGGAATTTACGGCCCGCGAGCTGGCCGCGCATTTCGCCGACATCAAAACGCTCGACCCGCCGCCCGACCGCGTGTTCGGCGGTTTGACGGTCGGCGAGTTTTCGTGGGGCAGCTTCGCCCGCGCGCTCGCCGCCGAGGCCGACATCGGCGGCACGCGGACGATCGCCGGCAAGGATTCCGCGCGCGCCGTCGCCGAGATGGGCCTCATCGAAGCGCGCCACGGCGGCAAGGCCTTCGCGCAGCTCTACTCGACGCTCGCGCTCCGTCATTACGGCGCCGACCTCAGCAAAAACGCGGTCTGGCAGAGCCTCTCCGACGCCGAGAAAAAGGAATGGGCCGAGCTGCTCGACCCGGCGCGCTTCTACGACGCGAAAAAGCGGCAGGTCATCAATCTGCCGGAAAACTATCTCGGCGTCGCCGCGCGCGTCGCCGCGATGAGCTGGCAGATGGGCGTCCTCAAGGACCGCGCGCTGCTCGATTCGGTCGTCGAGCGCGCCGCCGAGCAGTTTTTAAACGGCGCGCTTTTTTCCGACGACAGCCCGCCGACCGGCCGCTACGACCGCTACTCGAACGAATACGCGCGCTTCTGCTGGGACGCCGCCGCGATCGCCGGCCGGCAGGACATTCTCGAAAAACTCAAGCCGTCGCTCAAGGTGCAGATGCGGCTCTGGTGGGACCTCGTCTCCGACCGGGGCTACGGCTACAACTGGGGCCGCAGTCAGGGCCTCGTGAGCTATCTCGACACCCTCGAGATCGCCGCTTTCCTCGGCGAGCATCCCGAGTTCCGGCCGGCGAAGATCGAGGACATCGCGAGCGTCTACAATCTCGCGTGGCGCTGGATCCGCCGTGATTACAGCGACAAAACGCATCTTTTCACGGTCTTCGCCTTCGGCCGCGGCAATTATTCCTACATCAACCCCGAGCGCGAATGGCAGCAGACCGGGACCGGCTTCGGCAAGATCATCATCGCGCACGATTCGTTTATGAAGACGCTCGAACGCGAAAAAGTCGCGGAGATTCCGGCCGCGCCGCTGCTTCCGCCGGTCGCGCGCTTCGAGTTTTTCGCGAAAACGCCCGACCGGCAGTCCGGCGTCTGGCTCGTCCGGCAGGGCCTTCTGAAATTCGCGCTCCCCGTCACGACCGGCACCAAACCGGCGATCGCCGACTATCTGCCCGCGCCCTACGGCCTCGCCGGGTTCGCCGCGCCGGTCGAGGAAGTCTACCCGGCGCTCGTCCCGTTCCTGACGCTCGACGACGGCAAGACCTACGCGACGAGCGAGGGCGCGGATTTCATCGAACCGTCATCGGACGGCCACGCCTTACGCGTCGTCTGGAACAGGTTCGCCGTCCTCGGCGGAAAATCGGGCGTCCGCGCGGAAAACGGGCTGACGGCGGAAGTCGCGTGGCGGATCGAGGGAAATAAACTTATCCGCCGCGAAACGCTGACCGCCGGCCGCGATCTCGTTATCAAAAACTGGCGCGTCGCCGTCCCCGTAACCGCCGACCGCGCGCGCGTCGAGATGAACGGCGCGCAGCGGACCGACGTTTTCGAGGGCCGCGAAGGCACGCTCAGGGTCGCCGCCCGCGCCGACTGGCCGGCCAATATTTCCCTGCTCGCGACCGGCGATTCGCGCCTCGGCAAAGGCGTTCTCGGCCCGATCCCGCTGCATCTCGTCTTCGAAGCCGCCGACGTCGCCTTTAAAAAAGGAGAGAAGAAGGTCTGGGAAATAAGTCTGGAAGTTAAATAGATCGGTCGCCGTTCGTCGTTCGCCGCTTCTTTTGCCGAATCGCTTCGATCGGACCTTAAACCGGTCACGACGAACGACGAACGGCGATCAACGATCAAACGACATCGACATTCGCAATAAATTCTTTATATCATTAAATTATGATCGCCGAAGAGATAAAAATTACCGCGCTCGTCACCGACTGGAATAAGGTCCCGGTCGAAAAAATCGCCGACGGCATCGAGCGCCAGATGATCGTCGGGCAAAATCTGATGGTCTGCCGTTTCCGGTTCGCGCCGCTCACGGTGACGCCCGAGCACACACACCCGCACGAGCAGATGACGCTCGTCGTCGCGGGCCGCGTCAGGTTTTTCATCGACGGCGAGGAACGGATCGTCGGCCCGGGCGACGTCCTCCATTTTCCGCCCGAAAACCGTCACGGCGCGACGATGCTCGACGAGGAAGTGATCCTGATCGACATCTTTTCGCCGATTCGCGAAGATTTTCTGGAGAAATAGCGCGCCAAACCGTTTTATGAAGATCAGATCAGTCATAATTTTTTTCGCCGGCGCGCTGCTGTCGCTCGCTTTCCGGCAAAGCCTGCCGGCCCAAACGCCGCCCGTTTTCCTGCTCGACGCGCGCGTTTTAGCGGCGCGCAAACAAAGCGCCCGCGCGCCGAAATCGCCCGATCCGGCGCTCAAAGCGGCCGTCGCCCGGCTCGACGCCGAGGCCGCCAAGCTGCTCAAAACCGAGATTCTGCCGATCACCGCCAAGGAAGCGACCCCGCCGAGCGGCGACAAGCGCGATTATATGAGCCAGGCGCCGTATTTCTGGCCGAACCCGAAAACGCCCGACGGCCTTCCCTACATCCGCCGCGACGGCGAGCGAAATCCCGAGATCAAACGCTTTCCCGACCACGAGCGGCTCGACCGGATGGAAGACGCCGTCGAACGGCTGGCGCTCGCCTATTATTTTACGGACGACGAACGCTACGCATCGCGGGCGGCGGAAATACTTCGCCTGTGGTTTCTCGACGCGAAGACGCGGATGAACCCGAACCTCAACTTCGCGCAGGCGATTCCGGGTCAGAACACGGGCCGCGGGATCGGGATCATCGAAACGCGCGGCCTGACGCGCGTGATCGACGCGATCGGACTGCTCGACGGTTCGAAGGCGTGGACGGACGACGATCGGAAGGGCCTCCGAAGCTGGTTCGAACAGTATCTGACGTGGCTCACGACGAGCAAAAACGGTCTTCAGGAAGCCGCCGAAAAGAACAATCACGGGACGTATTACGACGTCCAGGTCGCCGCGGCGGCGCTCTTTACCGGCCAGACCGAGCTCGCCCGAAAGGTGCTCGGCGACGCCCGGGAAAAACGGATCGCCCGCCAGATCGAAACCGACGGGCGGCAGCCGCTCGAGCTCGCGCGGACCAAATCGTGGAGCTACAGCGTGATGAATCTTCAGGGATTGATCGCGCTCGCCGCGCTCGGCGAAAGCGCGGGCGTCGATCTCTGGAATTTTCAGACCGCCGACGGCCGCTCGATCCGCCGGGCGCTCGAATTTCTCGCGCCGTATCTCGACGACCGGAAAAAATGGCCGTACCAGCAGATCGAGCCCGTCAAACGCGAAGAGCTGGCCGCGCTCGTGCGCCGCGCTGCCCGCCGCTTCACGGACGAAAAATTCCGGACGCTGGCCGCCGCGCTTCCGCCGCCGGCCGGCGATTTCGAAACGCTGCTTTACTGATCTTTAATTGAAAAGATAGAGAAAGAAAGTCCTGAGTCCTGAATGGGGATCGTTTTTGACGGGCGCTTCGGCAAACCGAAGAAAAACTGCTGAAATAATTGAAAATTGATAATTGATAATTGAAAAAGGTTCATCCCGAAAGGCGCTTTATCAACTTTCAATTGTCAATTATCAATTATTTCAGTAGTATTGCCCCGGTTCGACGGATCCGTGAAAAAAAGTAATCCCCATTCAAGACTCAAAACTCCGAACTGTCGCATTACAGGAATAATTTATGTATCGAAAAACTTACTACGCAACGCATCCCGGTTTCATCGACGGCGCGTCGAACGAAAAGCTCCGCGAAAATTATCTGATCGGCGATCTTTTCGCCGCCGACGAGATCCGCCTGAACTATCTGCATTACGAGCGCTTCGTGATCGGCGGCGCGGCTCCGGTCGCGAAAGCGGTCGCGCTGCCCGCGCAGACCGAGCCGAAATCGGCCGAAGGCAAGCCGTTTCTCGAACGAAGAGAATTGGGCGCGGTCAACGTCGGGAGCGGAACGGGCGTCATCACGGTCGACGGCCGGCGCTTCGAGCTCGCGCCGAAAGACGGGCTTTATATCCCGATGGGCAGTTTCGACGTCGCGTTCGAATCCGCCGACGCGGAAAATCCGGCGCGGTTTTATCTCGCCTCGACGCCGGCGCACGCCGCCTTCGAGCTCAAACATATCTCGATCGAACAGGCCGTTCCCTTGAATCTCGGATCATTGGAAACATCGAACGAGCGGACGATCTATCAATACGTCGTCCCGGCCGTCTGCCGCTCGTCGCAGCTTCTTTTGGGCCTGACGATCCTCAAGCCCGGCAGCGTCTGGAACACCTGCCCGCCGCATCTGCACGACCGGCGCTCGGAGGTCTATTTCTATTTCGACCTCAAGGAAAAACAGCGCGTGATGCATTTTATGGGCGAGCCCGACGAGGTGCGAACGATCCCGCTGAACGATTCGGAAGCGGTCGTCTCGCCGCCGTGGTCGATCCATATGGGCGCGGGCACGTCGAACTACTGCTTCATCTGGGCGATGGGCGGCGAGAATCTCGACTACACCGATATGAACGTGCTCGACATCTGCCAGTTGAAATAAGGATGAAAGTGGAAAAGTGGAAAAGTGAAAAAGTGAAAAAGTTTGCGCTTTCGTCGAGGAACGAATCTTTTCCCATTGCCTCTTTTCCACTTTTCCACTTTTCCGCTTATGAAAACATCTCTTTTGCTGATCGCCGTGCTGTTTTTGAATGCTTTCGCGCCCGTGCTGCGGGCGCAGGAGACGAGCGTTTCCGCGTCGAAAAAAATCTATTTCGACGGCTGGATCGATTTCAACAAAAACGGTAAAAAGGACGTTTACGAGGATTCGCGGGCCGCGGTCGACGCGCGCGTCGAAGACCTGCTCCGGCAGATGACGCTCGAAGAAAAGACCAACCAGACGGCGACGCTCTACGGCTACAACCGGGTTTTGAAGGACGCGCTCCCGACGCCCGAATGGAAGACCGCGATCTGGAAGGACGGCATCGCCAACATCGACGAGCAGAACAACGGCTGGGACGAGCGCGACCCGGACAACCCGTACGCCGTCGACGTCAAAAAACACGTCTGGGCGATGAACGAAGTGCAGCGCTTCTTCGTCGAGGAAACGCGGCTCGGCATCCCGGTCGATTTCACCAACGAGGGCGTCCGCGGCGTCGCGTTCACCAAGGCGACGAGCTTTCCGTCGCAGCTCGCGCTCGCCGCGACGTGGGACCCGGCGCTCGTCCGCGAGGTCGGCCGGATCACCGGCGCCGAGGCGCGCGCGCTCGGCTACACGAACATCTACGCGCCGATTATGGATATGGGCCGCGACCAGCGCTGGGGCCGTTTCGAGGACACTTACGGCGAAGAGCCGTATCTGGCGGGCACGCTCGGCGTCGAGATGGTCAAAGGTTTGCAGGAAAACTATCAGGTCGCCGCGACGAGCAAGCATTTCGCCGTCCACGGCGTCAACAAGGGCGCGCGCGAGGCCTTCGCCCGCGTCGATCCGCAGATCTCGCCGCGCGAGGCCGAATACATCTTCAACCGGCCGTTCGGGCGCGTCATCAGGGAAGGAAAGATTCTCGGCGTGATGGCGTCGTACAACGATTACGACGGGATTCCGATCATCAGCAGCAAATACTGGCTGATCGACCGGCTCCGCACGGAATACGGCTTTCGCGGCTACGTCGTCTCCGACAGCGGCGCGGTCGAAGATCAATATCTGAAGCACGGCACCGCCGCGGACGCGAAAGACGCCGTCCGGCAGGCGATCGAGGGCGGGATGAACGTCAAGACGAATTTCACGCCGCCCGAAACCTTTATTCTTCCGCTGCGCGAGCTCGTCCGCGAGGGCAAGGTTCCGATGAAAACGCTCGACGACCGCGTCCGCGACGTGCTCCGCGTCAAGTTTACGATCGGCCTCTTCGACCGGCCCTACGTCGCCGACGCCGCCGCGACCGAAAAGCTGGTCGATTCGCCGGCCCACCGGCAGGTCGCGCTGCGGGCCGCGCGCGAGAGCATCGTCCTGCTCAAGAACGACCGGAACGCGCTGCCGCTCGCCAAAAACCTGAAGGCCGTCGCCGTCATCGGCTCGAACGCCGACAACGCTTCGAATATGACCTACCGCTACGGCGTCTCGCGCGCGAACGACGGCGTGACCGCGCTCGAAGGCATTCGCCGGAAGCTCGGCCCCGGCGTGACCGTCAACTACGCGAAGGGCTGCGACATCGCGGGCCTGAACTGGGCCGACGAGGAGATCCTGCCGACGCCGCCGACCGACGCCGAACGGGCGGAGATCGACAGGGCGGTCGAAGCCGCGCGAAAATCCGACGTCGCGATCCTCTTTCTCGGCGATCAGACGACCGCCTTCAAACGGACCGAGCCGCTGACCGTCGGCGAGAGCGCGTCGCGGACGAGCCTCGATCTGCCGGGCCGCCAGCTCGAGCTCGTCAAGGCCGTCTACGCCGTCGGCAAACCGACCGTCGTCGTGCTCGTCGGCGGCCGGCCCGCGAGCATCAACTGGGTCGCAAAGAATGTGCCCGCGATTCTCGAAACGTGGTTTCCCGGCGGACGCGGCGGCGAAGCGATCGCCGACGTTTTGTTCGGCGACTACAACCCGGACGGCAAGCTGACCTGCACGTTCCCGAAATCCGCCGGCCAGCTCCCGTTCAATTTCCCGTCGAAGCCGCGGGCGCAGTGGGAAGGCGAAAAATCGCGCGTCAACGGCGCGCTCTATTATTTCGGCCACGGCCTGAGCTACACGACGTTCGCCTATTCGAATCTGAAGATCGCGCCCGCGCGGCAGACGGCCGCCGGCACGGTGACGGTCAGCTTCGACGTCAAAAACACCGGCCCGCGCGCCGGCACCGAGATCGCGCAGCTCTACACGCGCGACGTCGTCTCGAGCGTCATCACCTACGAGAAGAACCTGCGCGGCTTCGCGCGCGTCGCGCTCGAACCGAACGAGACGAAGACCGTCACGTTCACGCTCGGGCGCGAGGACCTCGAAATGCTCGACGCCGCGATGCGCTGGACGGTCGAGCCCGGAATGTTCAAAGTGATGATCGGCGCGTCGTCCGAAGATATAAAATTGAACGGCGAGTTTGAGATCGTCGGGGACCGGGTAAAAAATTAAAATCATCCGTAATTTCAAAGCTCGAATTATGAAGAAATCGATCGTTTTACTAATCCTGTTCGCAATGTTTTCCGCCGTCTCGCTGCAGGCGCAGACGGCCGACGTTTTCGACCGCAAATTCATCAAAGCGCGGATGCTCGAAACGCTCCGGTGGCAGCTTAAAAACCCGAAGCACGAGCTCAACGACTGGACGAACGGCGCGTTCTACGCGGGCGTTTTCGCGGCCTACGAGACCACCAAATCGAAGGAAGTTCTCGACGCATTGAACGCGATGGGCGAAAAGACCGGCTGGCAGCCCGGCCGGCGGTTCGACCACGCCGACGACATCGCGATCGCGCAGACCTACATCGATCTTTACCGGCTCGAAAAGGACAAAAAAATGATCGCCCCGACGATCGCCGCCGTCGATCGGATCAAGACCGAAAAGAGCCCCGAGCGCGAAAAGAACGGGATCATCTGGTGGTGGTGCGACGCGCTTTTTATGGGCCCGCCGACGCTCGCCAAGCTCGCGCGGACGACCGGCGACAAGTCTTACCTCGAGATGAACGACCGCTTTTTTCAGGAGACTTACGACCGGCTTTTCAATAAGGAAGAGCATCTCTTCGCGCGCGACGCGTCGTATTTATGGAATGACCGGGGCGAAGGAAAAAAAGAGGCCAACGGCCGCAAGATCTTCTGGAGCCGCGGCAACGGCTGGGTCGCGGGCGGGCTCGTGCGGCTTCTTAAAGAGCTGCCGAAAGACTACCCGAAACGCGCCTTCTACGAAAGCCTCTTTAAAGAAATGATGGAGCGCGTCGCCGGTCTTCAACAGGCGGACGGCCTCTGGCGGTCGAGCCTGCTCGACCCCGATTCCTATCCCGGCGGCGAGGCGAGCGGCTCGGGCTTTTATACCTACGCGCTCGCGTGGGGCATCAACAACCGGCTTCTCGACCGCCAAAAATATCTCCCGGTCGTCAAAAAAGCGTGGACCGGCCTCAACACGCTCGTCACCAAAGAAAACAAGGTCGGCTGGACGCAGCCGATCGGCGCCGACCCGCGCAAAAACTTCGACGCCGAATCGTGGGAAGTCTACGGCACCGGCGCGTACCTGCTCGCCGGGTCGGAGGTTGCAAAATTAAAAGTTTAGGAAGTTTACGAAAACCGCAAACTTCCCAAACTTCCTAAACTCTTCTCCCCATCAGCGAACGTCGAACCGGTTCACCGGGAAATCGCCCCTTACGCCCCACGGGATCGTCGAAGACGTGTTGTCGAGGCTCCGGAAGACCCAGAACGAGTTCTGCGCGCCGGCCGTCGCGCCTTCGCGATAAACCCCGGCGTCGGTTCGGCCGTCGCCATCGTAATCGCCCTGCATCGGGATATCCGAATTGCCGTTGCCGAAGACGGTCGTGCGAATGGTGCCGGTCGAGCTCTGGAGAACCCACCACGTCAGCGTTCCGGAAGACCGCACGACGGCGAGATCGAATTTGCCGTCGCCGTCGTAATCGCCCGGCACGACGTAGTCCGTGCTGAAGACGCCGAACGGCGTGTAGGTGACCGCGTTGTCGGAGCTTCGCTTGATGATGAAAGCGTTGTTCGGTGCCTGACCGACGCGGTAAACCGCGAGATCGAATTTGCCGTCGCCGTCGTAATCGCCCGGGATCGGATAATCGCTGGAGTTGATGCTGTCGCCGCTCAGACCGAAGGCCTCGATGCGGACCGTGCCGGTCGAGCTGTTGCGAATATACCAGCCGGTGACGTCGGTCGCGGCCGCGCCGTACCGGAAGACCGCCGCGTCGGTGATGCCGTCGCCGTCGTAATCGCGCTGGACCGGAACGTCGTCGGTGACGCCCCACGCGTAATATTGAACGTTGCCGTCCGAGCTGCGCAGGATCCAGAACTCGCCCTGCCCGTTGTTGTTCGCGCCGTTGCGATAGACCGCGATGTCCGTCTTGCCGTCGCCGTCGTAATCGCCCGGCGCGGGAATATCGCGGTTCGCGTCGCCCCACACGGCGTTCTGCACCGTGCCCCGCGAATTGAGGTTCCAGAACGTGAGCGGCGCCGACGAGCCGCTCGGAAATCGCACCACGCTGAAATCGGTGCGGCCGTCGCCGTCGTAGTCGAGCGGGCGCTGAATGCCGAGCTGCCCGCGAATTTCGCCGTTCGGATTATTGGTCGAATGGACGTTGACGTAGAAGCCGTGCGCGCGGAGCGTCGCGATCTGCCCCGCCGTGATCGCCGCCGAACCGCTGATCGTGCCGGCCGTGCCGCCGACCGCGCCGAAATTGATCGTCACCGCCCCCGTGTTGCCGATCGTGCCGGTGTGAATATGCGATGCCGTCTGGGTCGAGGACAGGCCGCTGAAGACGACCGTGTAGGAGATCGTGCCCGCGTCCGCGTTCAAAACGATCCTCGCGTAGCCGGTCGCACCGGTCGTGACCGCCGGCACTTCCTGCGCGCCCGTCAGATTGGCGATAAAAATTTCGGCCCGCGCCGTCACGGCCAAAACGAGCGCGAACAGCGCCGGAAACACAAAGCCGAGTAGATTTCTTTTCATAACTTCTCCTTAAATTTTTTAACGTCTACCGGTAACGCCCGCCCGACACGAAAAAACGGACATTTTTTTCGAAAAAAAAGAGAGAATTCGAATTTCGATTTTTGAAACGAGATTTTAATACCAGGCTGCAGTAAAGACGGCGACGAAACCGGTTGGGGGGAAAGGCGGTTTCAGGATGCGAACGATCATTCGATCAAAGGCGGTTAAGCCGATAATTCCGCTGTTTTTATGACAACCTGGTATAAGAAGTTCGGGAAGAAAAAGAAATAGTTTGGGAAGTTTGGGAAGAAAACGTACAATCGGCTGTCAGCCGGTTGACAGGCGCCAGCCTGTCAAAACGCTTCACACCCGCGCGGCGCGGCGACCGACTAACAGTCGATCGTACATCCGGAAGAAGTTCAAAAAAACTTCCCAAACTTCCAAAACTCATTCAAACAGCCCGCCGCTTTCGCCGCGGCGTTTGGCGTCGTGGAACCGGCGCGCGTCGGAGCGTTTCTGCGAGGTGTATTCCTCGGTCGTGTCGCGCGTCACTACTCCGGCCGTATTTTCCGTTCGGGTAAGCTCATTCGTCGGAAAAATTCTTTTGCCGGGTCGAGCGGACGCGCAGAATAAAGACTTTTTCGTCCTGAATCGAATATAAGATTCGATAAATATGCGGCTTTTTACCGTAAAGCAATTGACGAACGATGACATCAAAAGCCGCGCTTTCGGGGCTGATCGGACATCTTTCAGGGAATTTGGATAATGAGGTGACGGCCCGGCTGATCCCCCAAAGCCAGTTTTCCGCGAGATCGGGGTAATTTTCAAGGAACCAGGCGTTGATCTCGAAAATATCGGCTTTGGCGGAAGGCGTGATAATGACCTGATGAGACACTAGGGCATCTCGGACGACAAAAGTTCGGCAAATACATTTTCCGCCGGTTCGCCCTGACCGGCTTTCATTTCGGCGATCGCCGGTTTTAAGGCTTCGATGGTTTCCAGTTTTTCGGCGATTTCCAGAAGCTTCTGATAACTCCCCGCATCCTGCACGACCAATTCGGCCTTGCCGTTGATAGTTAAAACGATCGGCCGGCCGGTCTCTTTCAACTGCTCGACGAATTCGCTCGTGTTGCGTTTAAAATTTGAAAGCGAATCTATTTCTTCCCTCAGATTGATCATTCGATTAAAACCTCTCAGCATCAAATTTAGTGCAAATTAGATGCTGAAGTCAATTTACTCGAACAGTCCGCCGCTTTCGCCGCGGCGTTTGGCATCGTGAAACTGGCGCGCGTCGGAGCGTTTCTGCGAGGTGTATTCCTCGGTCGTGTCGCGCGTTACGACCTCGTACAAAATCGCCTGCTTGTCTTCTTTTTTGCGGAGAATGCGGCCGAGCCGCTGAATATGCTCGCGGCTCGAACCCGAGCCCGAGAGGACGATCGCGACCGACGCGTCCGGGATGTTGACGCCCTCGTTGAGAACCTTCGACGTCGCGAGCGCGAGCACTTCGCCGGCGTTGAAGGCGTCGAGCCAGAACTTTCTCTCTTTGACATTCGTCTCGTGCGTGATCGCCGGGATCAGGTGATCGTTCGAGATGCGGTAGACCATCTCGTTTTCGGCCGTGAAGATCAGCGTTTTTTCGTGCTTGTGACGGATCAACAAGTCCTGCAGGACGTCGAGCTTGGATTCCGTCCCGAGCGCGATCCGCTTGTAATTGCGGTAGGCCTTCATCGCGCGGCGGCCTTCCTCGCTGCGCGCGCTGTGAATCAGAAACATCCGCCAGCCTTCCTGACCGTACGGCAGGTTTTTCGCGCGGCGGAAATCCGTGTAAATTTGTCTTTCCTTCTGATATTCGGCGCGTTCCCGTTCGGAGAGCTCGACCTCGACGCGCTCGACCGTGTAGTCGGCGAGAAACTCGCCCGCCAGCTGCTGCGCTTCGAGTCGGTAGACAAACGGGCCGATCAGGCGTTCGAGCTCGTTTTCGCCGCCGTCGGTCCGCTCGGGCGTCGCCGTCAGTCCCAAACGAAACGGCGCGATCGCGAATTCGGCCGCGTATTTGTAGCCCTCGCCCGGCAGGTGGTGCGCCTCGTCGAAGATGACGAGCCCGAACTGGCTGCCGATCCGTTCCTGATGCCGAAACGCCGACGCGTAGGTCGTGACGGTGATCGCGCCGATCTCGTAGAAACCGCCGCCGACGAGGCCGATCTCGGCGTTGAAGGTCGAGACGAGCAGGTCGTACCACTGGTTCATCAGATCGAGCGTCGGGACGACGACGAGCGTCTGCCGCTGACACATCTCGATCGCCATCGTCGCGACGTGCGTCTTCCCCGCACCGGTCGGCAGCACGATCACGCCGCACCGCGCGCTCGCGCGCCACGCTTCGACCGACGCGGTCTGGTACGGGCGCGGCTCGATGTGATAGCGCTGTTTGAATTCGAAGACCGCGTAATTTTTGGCGGCGTCCTCATACGGCGTCTTCGAGCGGACCAGCTCCTTGATTATTTCCCTGTAAAGATAAGCCGGCGCCCGAAACTGCCGCGTCCGCGCGTCCCACCTGAACGCGCGCGGCACCGCCGCGTCGCCTTCAAGCGCGTTTTCGAGGATCAGCGTTCCGGCGTCGAAGATCAGTTTGAACATCGCAGAATACAAGATTACGGATTACCAATTACAGACTTTGTAATTGGTGGTTTGCAATCCCGTCCCTGCTATTTTCCCGCAAAGACGCGAAGCGCGCAAAGAGAAAAACCACTGAAGGCTTCGCCGGACGCCCGATGAGGATTGATTCGACCGAAAGAAAAACGGCCCGCGGATGCCGCGGCTTATCGAACCTTTCGAGACATTCGACTTTTCGCTTATCCCAGGCCGCCGGCCCTGAGCCGGCGGAGACGAAAAAACTTCTTACCATCCCCGGCTTTTTGCTTTCTTTTTGAGTATCAACCTGTTAACCTTTGATTAAATTTTGTCCTCTTCGCGCCACAACGGCGCGCGGCGTCTTCATCGATTTAACCGAGGAGTTTTCTAAATGCGTTTCTTCAAGCCTTTCGGCGGTCTGCCGGTCTTTCTTTTCATTCTTTGTTTTCTGACCTTTGCGCGCGCGCAGGACGGGTTCATCGACCCGGACATCGACTTTACTGTCGCCCGCGTGATCGTCCAGCCCGACGGGCGGATCCTCGCGGCCGGCTCGTTCAACAACGTCGCCGGGCAGCCGCGTTCGAAGGTCGCGCGGCTCAACGCGAACGGCTCGCTCGACACGAGTTTTCAAAACCCGAACATCACGGGCCAGTTTTCGAACGACAACGTCTTCGCGATGAAGCTTCAGCCGGACGGAAAAATCCTGATCGGCGGCCAGTTCACGGGCGTCGGCGGCCAAACGCGCAATTATCTCGCGCGGCTCAATCCGGACGGCTCGCTCGACGCGGCCTTCGCGCCGGTCGTCAACAATCCGGTCGTCGCGATCGGCCTCCAGACGGACGGCAAGATCCTGATCGGCGGCTACTTCACAACCGCCGGCGGGCAGGCGCGCACCTACGTCGCGCGGCTCAACGCCGACGGCTCGCTCGACGGCGCGTTCCAGAACCCGGTCATCACCGTGCCCGGTCCGGTGCTGCCGGTTTCGACGCTCGCCGTTCAATCCGACAACAAGGTCCTCGTCGGCGGCCAGTTCAACTCGATCGGCGGCCAGTCGCGCTCGTTCGCCGCGCGGCTCAACGCGGACGGCTCGCTCGATACGAGCTTCGCGCTCGCCCCCGGCGGCCCCGTCGGCGAATTTCTGCCGACGCCGGCCGGCGACAAGATCTTCATCTCCGGTTTCTTCAGCGCCGTCAACGGCACGCCGCGCACGACGCTCGCGCTCGTCAACACGGCCGACGGCGCGCTCGACACTTCCTTTCAGAATGTCAATATCCCGAGCGGCTACGTCGGGCCGATGGCGCTCCAGCCGAACGGCAAGCTGATCGTCGGCGGCGAGTTTTCGACGATCGCCGGCACCGCGCGCGACGATCTCGCGCGGCTCAACGCCGACGGCTCTTTCGATGCGACCTTCACCGACCCGAACGCGAACTTCGGCGGCCAGTTCTTCTCGCTCAACTCGCTCGCCCTGCAGCCCGACGGCAAGCTTCTCGTCGGCGGCCAATTCACCACGATCGGCCGCCAGACGCGTAAAAATCTCGTCCGGCTCAACGCCGACGGCTCGCTCGACCGGCCGCCGGCGCAGACGCTCGTCGTCACGAAAACCGCCGACACCAACGACGGCGCGTGCAGCGCCGACTGTTCTTTGAGAGAAGCCTTCGCGGCCGCCAACGCGAGCCCCGACCCGAGCGCGATCATCTTCGACCCGCAGCTCTTCGCGACGCCGCAGACGCTTCTCCTGACGGCCGGCGAGCTCGTCGTCGCCGACAATCACCGGATCTCGGTCACCGGCACCGGCCGCAGTCTCGTGACGATCTCGGGCGGCGGCGCGAGCCGCATCGTGCGAGTCAACCGCGACGCCAGTCTCGCGCTCCGCAGCCTGACGCTCGCAAACGGGAACGGGGTCGGCGGCGGCGACGTCCTCAACACCGGCGGGGCCGTTTACCTGCAGCCGAACGGCGTCGTCACGGAGCTCTCGCTCGACGACGTCCTCGTCCGCAATTCGTCGGCGTCGAGCGGCGGCGCGATCGGCACCGTCGGCAGCTCCGTCGTGACGGTCCGCAATTCGACTCTTAACTTAAATTCGGCGAACGGCTCCGGCGGCGCGATCCTCTTCGACACCGGCACGCTGACGATCACGGACTCCTTCATCACCGGCAACTCGGCCGCGACGCAGGGCGGCGGCACCGGCGGCATCGCGACCGGCGTCGGCGGGCCGACCGTCAGCATCAGCGGCTCGTCGATCGCCGGCAACACCGGCGGCGTCGGCGGCCTCAGCCTGAGCGGGACGACGACACTCGCCGGCGTTCAGATCGTCAATAATCAGGGAAACGCGCTGACGGGCGGCCTCTCGGTCAGCGGGACGGCGACGCTGACCGACTCGATCGTCACCGGCAACTCGGCCCCGGCGGCGAACAGTCTCGGCGGCGGCATCGGCAACTTCGGCCGCCTGACACTGACCGGCACGACCGTCGGCGGCAACTCGGCCGCGTTCGGCGGCGGCATTTACACGGCCGGCGGGCTGACGATCGCGGGCAGCGTGATCGAGGGAAATTCGTCCGGCGGCGACGGCGGCGGGATTTACAACAACGCCGGCGGCACGACGGGCCAGCCGGTCGCCGTCCGTTCGTCGATCGTCAGAAACAACGCGTCCGGCGCGTTCGGCGGCGGATTTTACAACCGCGACACGCTGACGCTCGACGATTCGACCGTCACCGGCAACACGGCCGTCACGAACGGCGGCGGCGCGTTCAACGTCTTTCTCAACAACGTCGGGAGCGCGCTTTTCAACGTCAACCGCGCGACTTTCTACGGCAATTCGGCCAACGCGGCCGGCGGCGCGCTCGCCAATCAGGCGGGCACCGTCAAGTTCACGAACTCGACCCTGAGCGGCAACACGGCGCGCGGCGTCGGCGGCGCGGTCAGCTCGAACAGCGGCGGCACGGTCGCCCTTTCGAGCACGACCGTCGCCTTCAACACCTCGACGCTCGGCACGGGCGGCGGCATTAACAACAGCGGCTCGTCGATCAGCGCCGACAACACCATCTTCGCTTCGAACACCGCCGCGACGCCGCAGCGCGCCTCGGACTTCAACGGCACGCTCGCGTCGGGCGGCTTCAATCTGCTGTCGAGCACCGCCGGCACCGTAATCACCGGCACGACGACCGGCAACCGGCTCGACACGAGCGCGCGGCTCGGCCCGCTCGCCGACAACGGCGGCCCGGTCTTAACGCACGCCCTGCGGACGAACAGCCCGGCGATCGACGGCGGCAATGCGGGCGCGGGCATCATCACCGACGCGCGTGGGAAGACGCGACCCTTCGATTTTCAGTCGATCCCGAACGCGCCCGGCGGCAGCGGGGCCGACATCGGCGCTTTCGAGCGGCAGGCGACCGACGTCGATCTCTCGACGACGCCCTTCGATTTCGACGGCGACGGCCGCACCGACATCTCGATCTTTCGCCCGTCGAACGGCGAATGGTGGCTCAACCGCTCGTCCTCGGGCGCGACCGTCGCGGCGCAGTTCGGAACCGGAACCGACTGTCCCGTCCCCGGCGATTTCACGGGCGACGGACGGACGGACGTCGCGTTCTTCCGGCCGACGACCGGCGAATGGTTCGTTTTAAGATCGGAGGACGGCTCTTACTTCTCGTTCCCGTTCGGCGCGAGCGGAGACGTGCCCGTGCCGGGCGATTACGACGGCGACGGCAAAACCGACGCGGCCGTCTTCCGCCCCGCGACGGCGACGTGGTTCGTGCTGAAATCTTCGGGCGGGACGACGATCGCGCAGTTCGGCGCGGCGGGCGACGTGCCGGTCCCGTCGGATTACGACGGCGACGGCAAGGCCGACATTGCGATCTACCGGCCGTCGAACGGCCAGTGGTGGCTCGCGCGCTCGATCGGCGGCGTGCTCAACGTGACCTTCGGGACGGCCGACGACCGGCCCGTCGCGGGCGATTACACCGGCGACGGCCGCAGCGACATCGCGTTTTTCCGGCCGTCGACCGGCGAATGGTTCGTCCTGCGTTCGGAGGATTTTTCGTTCTTCTCGTTCCCGTTCGGCGCGCCGGGCGATCTCCCGGTCGCGGGCGACTACGACGGCGACGGCCGGTTCGATCCGGGCGTGTTCCGGCCTTCGGGCTCGACGTGGTACGTCAACCGCTCGAGCGCCGGGCTGCTGATCGTCACGTTCGGCGCGAGCGGCGACCGCCCGCTGCCGAACGCGTTCGTGCCGCAGTAAACAGTCTCCGTTTTTTTCAAAGGTTTCTGAATTTAACGGGGTTTCGGGCGGATTTTAAACGCGGCATCATTACTGTTAAAAAGATCGGTAATTCAGATTTTGGTTCATTAAATAGGACGCTGGAAATGCGCGGATTTAGCGGATTAACACGGATTTATTTTAAGATTATCCGCGAAAATCCGCTGAATCCGCGTTTATCCGCGTCCTATTAAACTAGTTATTCAAAACTCATTCAATCCTTTTAACGGTAATGACGCGGCATCGACAATGCTTCGCGCGATTTAGTTTTCGTGTATGAGGTGTTTCCTGAAAAAAAAGTTTCTCCCCAATGCCCCTCCGCCTTTCAAAAATCGGTAGTGAGCCAAAAGCAATGCCGGTTTGAGGTGCTTTGATCAATTGCCGCCAGCTGATGGTCTTTGAAAATTAAATCCGTCAATAAAATATTCCTTAAAAGCCCGTGAAACGGGCGCCGGATAATAGCCACTGCAGCCCGTGGGCAGGTCGCAGCATTGACCCGAGCCCGTGAAACGGGCGACAGGCGCGGCGCATTCGTTTTCTGTCGCCCGCTTCGGGGCTTTGATTCATCGGTGCGCGCTTTCTACAGGCTTGCGCCTGTCGCTAAACTCTTTCGCCTGTTCCACAGGCTCAATACGGAAATTTTGACGGATTTAGTTTTCAAAGACCATCAGCCAGTAGCAATTGATCAGAGCATTACTTTTGGTTCACTATCCAAAAATCAACTCTGCGCCTCCGCGGGAAAACTCGAGGTTCTCGTCGAGATTTTTTCTCAAGCAACACGGGATTTCCCGCGGAGGCGCAGAGAAGATCAGCGTTTTTTCCATTGGTTATCGTTCGGCGCGGCGTCCGTATAGATGCCGCCGTCGAGAACCAGGGCCGCGAGCTTTTTCGTCGTCGGCAGATTGATCGCCGCTTCTTTTTGATCGCGGTGCCAGACTTCGGGCGTCTGGTGGCGGCGTTCGGTCGTCCCGTCCTCGAAAGTCAACACGACGTCGAACGGCGCGGCGAAACCGCCGACGTTTTTGACCGTCAGATCGTAGCCGCCGGCCGCCGGCCTGACGTCCCCGACCGCGAGATCGATGTAGCCGAAACCGAAGAACCAGTTCTCGAAAAACCAGTTCAGATCGCGGCCCGAAGCCGAGTTGAAGCTGTTGAACATATCCCACGGCAGCGGGTGTTTGCCGTGCCAGCGGTCCATAAATTCGTGGAGAGCCTTTTTGAATTCGGCGTCGCCGAGCAGGTCCTTGAGCGCGAGATACCCGAGCGCGGGCTTGCCGTACTCGTTGCCGCGAAAACCGATCCCGACGAGCGCGTCGCCCGGCAGGATGATCGGCAGATCGGCGTCGGCCGTCGGCCGCCCGATCCAGCGCGCGACCCGAAACTGCCGGAACGCCTCGTCGTTGCGCGCCGCGCCGAGATCGACCTCGCCGATCAGATGCTCAAAGGCGGTCGTCCAGCCCTCGTCCATAAAGCCGTAGCGGCGTTCGTTGATGCCCATATAAAACGGAAACCACGTGTGCAGCAGCTCGTGCTCGACGACGAACCGCGTAAAATTCGGGTCTTTCTGCGAGCTGTCGTTGACCATCATCGGAAATTCCATATCGGCGAAGCCGCGGACGATCGTCGTTTTCGGGAACGGGTACGGGACGCCCGGATAATTGTTCGAGCACCAGTCGAGCGTGTGCTTGCCGTATTCGACCATCCGCTCGAAGTCCTTCGATTCCTTATCGTAAACGGCCTGCACGCTCGCGCGGCGGTTGGCGGCGCGGTCGACGACGACGCTGCCGGCGTCCCAGACGAAATGATCCGAAACGGCGAGCGCGACGTCCGAGATGTTGGACGCCTTCCATTTCCAGACCAGCGTGTCGCGCGCGGCGGTGATCTTGCCGGCGGCCAATTCCTCGGCGGTCGCGACGTGGACGACGTCGTCGCCGGTCATCGATTTTTCGAGCCGCGCGGCGATTTCCGGCCGGAGCGTCTCGCCGGCGTTCAGCAGATCGCCGGTCGCGTAGACGACGAAGTTTTTCGGGGCCGCGACCTCGAACTCGTAATCGTTGAAATCGTTGTAGAATTCGTGCGCCTCGGTGAAATCCTGCCGGTCCCAGCCGTCGGTGTCGTCGTAGACGGCGACGCGCGGGTAGAAATAGGCGATGAAAAAGGTCGTCGGATCGATCGCGCCCTCGCGGCCGCTTTCGACCGAGACGTCGTAATGCCATTTGAATGAAAGTCTGACCGAAGCCTTCGGCGCGAGCGGCGTGTCGAGCGCGACGGCCTGCCACGTCGATTTGCCCTGTTTCCATTCCTTCGGCTTGTCGTTTTCGCGGTATTCGTCGATCTGCATTCCGCTCGTCAGGTAATCGGCCGAGACCTCGTTCTCGCGCGGCGCTTCCGCCACGTGCGAGTTGAGCGTCAGCCGGAAGACGAGATTTTTCAGCGTGTCCGGGCTGTTGTTGACGTAAACGATCTCCTCGGTCCCGGTGACGCGGCGGTTCGGCGGCGCGACGCTGAGACTGATTTTATAGCGGGCGGTGTTCTGCCAGTAGTTTTTCCCCGGCCGGCCGTCGGCCGCGCGCGTTTCATTGCGATAGGCTTTCTGCACGTTGCGCGGCATATAAAGCTGCTGCGCCGCCGTCGAAAGGCCGGCGAGCGCCGTCAAGAGTACGATTGCAGTTAGTTTTTTCATTTTTTGATATAAATAAATCCGATCTTTTATTATTTTCAAACGGAGCGCCGCCAAACTTGTTTCAATTTTTCGCCCCTCCGCGCCTCTGCGGGCGATACCGGGTTTCCGGAGAGAAAATTCAGAGTTCGATTCGTTTAACAGTAATGATTCGAATATTATCGTAAATCGAGCAGTCCGGTCTTTTCTTTAATTTTTTGTCGATGCGATGAACCGAGGCTGGAATCCGGCTTGATTTCGGACTAATTGCCGTTTGCATTGACGGCGCCGGCTTCATTGCCTTTTTTGTCGATGCGGATTTTTCGGCCGGCGAGTTCGACATTTGCATAACCGTTCACAAAAAATCCGCCCGTATCATACTTGTAGGGAATCACGAGAACGTTATTTTTATCGATAAAGCCCCATTTTCGATTTTTTTGGACGGCGGCCAGATCTTCCCAAAATTCGTAAATGTTGTCATATTCGAGCGGTATCATTTCTTTGCCGGTGTTATCGATGATTCCGCAGCTTCCCGTCCCTTTGCCGTTCAAACAAACAACCGCCTGACCGCGGAGAAAATAACCGAAATCCGAAAATCGGCAGGGAATCTTCATATCGCCCTTTTTATCGACGAACCCCCATTTGCCGTTTAATTGGACCGCCGCTAAATTTTCGGAAAAATGAAATTTATTATCAAATTTTAACGGGATGACCAATTCGCCGCTGAGATTGATAAATCCCCATTTACCATTTAATTTGACTGCCGCCATATCGTCGGAAAAAGTGTCCGCATCATCATATTTCGGCGGAATAACGACCCGGCCAAACGAATCTTTAAATCCGTATTTTCCGGCATCATCCGTAAACCTCTCCAACTGCTTTCGATTAGACGCGTACATTGCGAATAAAATCAACGCAATCGCCAACGCGCCGGTGATTCCCATTACATATAATGACGAACGCTCCTTTGTCTCGACCGGTGCCGTCTTTTTTTCATCCGCCGCCGCCGGAAAATCATGGATTTCCCTGACGGCCTCTTTTTCCGGCGCGATTTGCGTGACGATTGAGTTCGAAACCGCCGCGGGCAGCGTTTCGGGCGGCGCGGGAGCGCTTTTGACGAACGTTACTTTCTCCGTCTCGGCGGGCGGCGGGCCTGCGGAGATGGTTGGCCCGGCGGGAAAACGCAGAACTTCCGTTTTGACGAGCGTCGGGTGCGCGAGCGAAACGTGGGCCCGCGACAGCTCGTCGCGCATTTCCGAGGTCGTCGCGTAGCGGTTTTCGGGCAGCTTCGCGAGCGCCCTCGCGACGATCCGCCGCAGCGCTTCCGGGATTTCGTCGCCGAGCGGCTCGAAATCCTTCGTCAGCACGGCGAACATCCGCTCGGACGGATGCTCCTGCGGAAACGGCAGGCGGCCCATCAAAAGCTGGTAGAGCACGACGCCGACCGCCCAGATGTCGGTCTGCACCGTCCTTTTCCCGTCGAACGATTCGGGCGACATATAGGCGTCCGTCCCGATGATCGTCGACGAGACGACGGTCGTCTGCATCGCGCGCGAGATGCCGAAATCGGCGAGCCGCGGCGTGTTTCCCTGCAGCAGAATATTCTGCGGCTTGATGTCGCGGTGGATGATCCGGCGGCTGTGCAGGAATTCGAGCCCGCTCAGGATGCCGAGCGTCATCTCGACGGCTTCTTTGACCGGCAGCCGTCCCTCGCGCCGGAGCCGGTCGGAGAGCGAGCCGCCCTCGGCGTATTCCGAGACGATGACGACCTGCCCGTCGTAGACGTCGGCGTCGATGATCGGCAGGACGTTCGGATGACCGCTCGCCTGTTCCCAGAGCGTCGCCTCCTGCCGGATCGCCTCGAAGTTGACCTGCTCGTCGAGCGGGAGCTTGACGGCGACTTTTTTGGTGACGAACGGCGAGCGTTTTTCGGCGAGCCAGACCTCGCCGAAACCGCCCTTGCCGAGCTTTCCGATCAGCGTGTAAACCCCGATCTGCAATCCTTCGCGAAACATCAGAAACGCCTCCTTTTCGAATATCCGGGCCGAAATGTTTGGGTTGCCGAGTATTTTAGCACAAATTCGGGCGCGAAAAGCTTTGGGGTCTTGAGTCTTGAGTCTTGAGTCAGGGCTCTTGCAAAGTCAGAAAGGAAAGAAATCTATCAGCTATGATCTATCATCTTGGATCTATTCCGAAGGTTAAACCGGCTGCTCTTCGGAATAGATGATAGATCGCAGATCATAACTGATAGATTAATATTCGCTCAGCGCGACTTTGCAGTAGCCCTGAGTCTTGAGTCTTGAGTCCGCTTGCGGCGGCGCGAATGTTCTGCAAAAACCGCTTTCGACTTAAGACTCAAGACTCAAGACTCAAGACTTTCAATCCTTCACTTCCCGAACTTCGCCCGGATCTTCACCGCACGCTCTAAATTATCGACGTTTTCGAGCACCTTCAACCGCAGGTCCTTATCAAGATTTTGATTGCTTTCGAGGAACTTGTTGACGACCGCGAGCGCTTCCGGGCTTTTCTGGCCGCCGATAAACGCGCCGAGCCAGCCGTTGACGAAAAATATCTTGCGGTTCTTTTTGAGATTCGGCAGCTCGGCGAGCGCGGTTTCGAGATAGGGCAGCGTCAGCTCGGAATGCTTCGGCGAGTTGAACGGCCCGAACGCCGCTTCGATCCAGCTTTCGGAAATCTCCCTGTTCGTCATAAAGTCCCTGAAATAGCGCGCCTTGTTCTCGGTCGTCGCCGTTCCGGCGCGGGCCGCGTAGGCGTAGCGTTTGGCGTCGTCCGAGGTTTCGGTCTTTTCGAGCTTCGCCAAAAGATCGGGCGCGGCCGGGTCGCCCAAAATCATCAGCCGCGTGACGAGGTCGAACTTGTCCTTGGTGCGAAGGTCGAAGACGGCGAGCTTCGATGTGCCGGCGAGAATGTCGCGGAGATTCTGCCGCGCCGCCGCGCTCGACGCGAGACTGAGATAGGCGCGGTAATAAGTGATCCGCTGCCCCTGCGTTTTGGCGTTTTTGATGCGTTCGGTCAAGACCGCTTCGAGCCGCGGCGCGAGCCGGTCGCGCGCCGCGTCCGAAAGATAATAATTGAGCGCCGTCCCGACGCGCCCGAGAACCGCCTGGATCGTCGATTCGTCCGTCTCGACGGCGACGTTTCCGATCGCCAGCTCGACGTAATCCTTCGGGTCTAATTCCGCCTCGCGCACCGAATCCCACAGCGCGCCCCACATCATCGAGCGCAGGAAGTCGTCCTTTTCCTTGCCGATGTTCTGCAAAACGTAAGCGCGGCTTTTGTCGTCGAGCAGGAAGATGCCGTAGCCGTAATCTTGGTAATTTGGAAAAATAAGTACCGGTTCCAAACTCGGCATATTACGACAATTATCCGTTTCGTAAATCACCTTTTCACTATTCGATAATTCGACATTCTCAATCGCTCTTGTATCGCCTTTCTCCATACCTCTACCTACGATAAGAACTTTAAGGCCCATTCTCCAAAGCACTTCGTCGCCAAAATTATTTGTCTGCTTTAGTGAATATTGTTTAGCACAATTATAATTCGGCTCTTTTGGTGTTAGGACGGTTATTTTCGCTAAACCGCGCTGCTTGACCCAAACATTCGCCCAGTCCTTCAAATCCTGTTTGCTCGCTGTTTCAAATTCATTAACCAAATCCTGCCATGAAGCATTGGCAAATTCGTGCTTTTTCAAAAATGTGCGGACCGCCGTCTGAAACTTGTCTTCGCCCAGGAAAAACTCGGCCTGCCGCAGAAACGACGGCGCTTTGCGGTAAACGATGTTGCCGTAGGCCGATTTGGCGGCCGAAAGATTCGGGATCGTCTGGTAGATCGGCGTCGTGCCGCGCGTCGAATCGGTCAGATAGGCGAGCGGCTTGTTGCGCTCGTAGAAGGCCTTCCACGCGTTGTATTCGGGCATCACCTTTTCGAGCGTCTTGAAGGCCATAAACTCGGCGAAGCCTTCTTTCAGCCAGAGATCGTCGAACCAACGCATCGTCACCGTGTCGCCGAACCATTGGTGCGCGGCCTCGTGAAAGATCACGTTGGCGCGCGAGATCAGATCGTTTTTCGTCGGCTCGGACGGGAAGATGACCGACGATTCGCGCAGAAACGTCGCGCCGGCGTGCTCCATCCCGCCGAACGGAAATTCGGGGATCAGGACGAGATCGTATTTCGGGAACGGAAATTTGTAATCGAACCACGATTCGAGAAACTCGACGCCGGCGCGGTTGAGCCGGAAAACCTCTTTCGCGTGTTTTCCGAATTTTTCGGCCTGCGATTTGCGGACGTAGATATGCGAGCCGTCTTCGCGGCGCGCCGGTTCGTAGATCCGGCCCGATCCGGGCGGCGCGGTCTTGACCGGCGGCGGGTCGTAGGCGGCCTCGTCGAACTCGGCGAAATCGCCCGCCGCGAACGCGAAGACGTAGGAGCTGATCGGTTTGGTCTCTTCGAAGGACGAGGATTGCAGGCATTTATCAAGATCCGCGCACTTCGGCTCTCCCGTCGTCCTGATTCGCGTATTCGAGACCGCGTTCCAGCGGGCCGGATACGCCAGATCGAGTTGAAACCGAGCCTTCAGATCGGGCTGATCGAAGACCGGAAACGCGGTGCTCGCGTCGGACGGGACGAAGAGCGAATAGATGTATTCGCCGCCGTCCTCCTTGTCCGTGTAGCGCGTGACGGCCGCGCCCGACGTTTTGATCGGCGACGCGAAATCGATCCGGACGACGTTTTCGCCCTCGTTGAAATAACCGCCCGGGATCAGGATATGCTCGCGGTTGTACTGCGTCCGGAAATCCATCTGCTCGTTGACGGCGGTGACCATAAACGACGGCTTGTCCTTGTCGTTCTCGAACTGCGTCGGCCGCCAGTCGATGACGACCGGCACGTCGGGCAGGGCCTTCGCCAGCTTGAAGCGGATCTCGACCGAGCCCTTCATCAGCGGCGCGCCCTTTTCGAGCTTGATCGAGAGCTTGTAGCGAACGTCCGAATAATTCGTCGCCCGCCACCGCGCGAGCGCCTCGGAAACGCCCGGCTCGACCGGCGGCGGAGCATCCTGCGAAAATACGCTGTTCATCGTCGTCAACATCAGAAAAATCAGAAACGCGATCGTCTTCATATTTTTCTCTATCTTAACAGACTCTGAGTCCTGAGTCTTAAGTCCTGAGTCTTAAGTCCGTTTTCGATTTCGCGTTTTTTTCCGTTTCAGGCAAAGATCTCACAATATGAAAACGAACCTGTTATAAATCGTCACGAGACGGAACGACTTAAGACTTATAGAGTGTGACACAACTTGTTGGAATAATGAGCGTTAAACCCGCGGGCGTTTTTAAACGATCCACTAAAAACACGAAAGAAATTTAGTGTTTTTCGTGTGTTTAGTGGAAGAACAAAACAGCGAACGCGACCGGAATCGACATTTTTCCAATAAGTTTTGTCACTAACTATAAGACTCAAGACTCAGGACTCGGATTAACAGAGGCGGAAGGAAAAAAAACGGCGGAGAGGCCTTTCGGGCCGTCTCCGCCAAAATTTTTTGTCTTTACTGCGTTGGAAATTTTACAGGCTGAAGCTGAAATTCAGAAAGCCCGTCGCTTTGACCGGCTGGCCGTCGCGCGTAAACGGTTTGAACTTCCATCTCTTGACGGCGTCCTTGGCCGCGCTCTGCAGGAGGCTCGGGCCCGACAGGTTCTGGACGGTCGTCACTTTGCCCTGTTCGTCGACCACGATCTCGACCCGGACGACGCCCGACTGGCGCATCGTCCGCGCGGTCGGCGGATAGACCGGACTCGGCTTCTCGACGGCGTATTCGAGCAGCGACCCGACGCTCATCGGCTGATCCGGATTGAAGTTTTCGACCTTCGCGGTCGTTTCGGTCGAAGGCGCGGAATTTTCTTTGTTTTCCTGAGAGTTCACGACGCGGCGGTCGCGTTTCGGCTGGTTGGTGTTCGAAGCGGTTTCGGTCGAAAAATTGTTCGGGTTGTCGTCCGCTTTCTTGACGTCTTCCTTTCTCACCGGCTCGGTCACGGTCTTCTTTTCCGTTTTGTCGTTCTTCGCCGTCAGATCGGCGTTCGGCCGCGATTCGCGGACGGGCTGGAAGACCGGCGTCGAATCGTTGTTTTTCGGCTGGTTCGAAGCCGTGTTGGTCGGCGTCGGCAAAGTGTTCGTCGGCACCGGCAGGGTATTCGTCGGGAAGCTGCTCGTCGTGTTCGACGCGACCGTGTTCGTCGCGACCGTATTCGTCGCGTCGGTCACGGGTTCGTTGACCGCGTTGAGGATCGTGCTCCGCGAATTGGCGAGCATCTCGCGCGAATCGGCGACCTCGTCCTTCCAGCGCTGGGCGTCGTAATCGTCGCGCGCGAGCACGCTGCGGGCGGTCGTCGTGCCTTCGAGCAGCGCCATCGCGTCGGACGTCTGTTTCGGATCCTTGCCGAGCGTCTTCGACTGGTCGACGACTTTTTCGAGCGTCGCGCGCATATTCTCGAGATCGGTCGCGGCTTCGGGCGGCAGGTTCCGGTCGGTCACCGAAAGCCCGAGCGCCTTGTAGCGGTCGGCCTGATTGCGGGCGCTCTTGATGACCTGTCCGGCGGCGGCGTAATAGTTGGAGGCCGCGTTGGGTTTGCCGTTCTTGATGTCGTTGAAAAGCGTCGTCAGAAAGTCCTGCGCCCGTTTGTAGTCGCCCTGTTCGAGAAAACAGTTGACGAGCAGCACATTGAGGACGCTGTGAACGGCCTGATCGCCGGTTTCGCGGCGGATGTTTTCGAGCTCGTAGATGGCGGCGTTGTAATTTTTGACGGCGATGTAGGCCTTCGCCTTCGAGATGCGCCCGCGCATCACCTCTCCCGAGGTCGGGGCGGTCTGTGCGGATGCGATGATAAAGCTAAATACTACTAAAAATATTGAAGCGAATAACCTTCTGACATTTAGCGGCATTTTCAGTCCTCCTATTTATTGACTTAAATTTTCCGTAAAGGTCAAGCGAACAACAAGAAGGCTCACTTGTGCGACCCAATTAACTCTTTTTCAAAAAATCATAAATCAAGTTGGTTTCAACTTGTCTCAATTACTCGAAAGACTATTGATGATTTTTTGTCGATAGAGGTTTGCGTCTTTCTTTATAACATTTTCGTCCAGCGTGAGCAAGCGTTTATCGCGCATTACCGTTTTTCCGTCGATCAGGACCGTCCGGACGTCGTCCGCCTTGGTCGCGTAGACGAGCGTCGAGTAGACGTTGTAAAACGGCGTTTGATTGAGGTTATCGAAATCGACGATGACCAGATCGGCCCGTTTTCCGGTCTCGATCGAGCCGATCAGGTTTTCCAGATGAAGCGCCCGCGCGCCGCCGATCGTCGCCATCATAAAAACCTCTTCGGCCGACACGACTTTCGGATCTTTCGAAAAAACCTTGTGGAGTTTGGCCGCCGTGTCCATCTCTTCCCAGAGACTGAGATCGTTGTTCGAGGCCGCGCCGTCGGTCCCGAGCCCGACGCGCATCTCCTTTTTGAGCATCAGCGGGACGGGCGCGACGCCGGCCGCGAGCTTCATATTCGACTGCGGGTTGTGGGCGATCCCGACATCGTGGCGTTTGAGGATCTCGAGCTCGGCGTCGTCGGCCTGGACGACGTGGGCGGCGATCGTCTTATCGCTTAAGAAACCGATCTGCTCCATAAATTCGATCGGCCGGATGCCCTGATGCTTCTGCTGGATGAAGGCGGTTTCGGTCTCGGCCTCGGCGAGATGGATGACGAGCGGCGCGTTCAAACGGTCGGACAATTCGCGCGTTTTCATTAAATGCTCGGGCGACACCGTGTAGGGCGCGTGCGGCGCGACGGCCGGCACGATCAATGCGTGGCCCTGCCATTTCCGGACGAAAGTTTCGGTGTAGCGGACGGCGTCGTCGAAGGTCTTGTTGTCGGGCGCCGGGAAATCGATGAGCGTTTCGCCGAGCACGCCGCGGACGCCGGCGCGCGCGGTCTCGTCGGCGATCGCGTCCTCGAAATAGTACATATCGCAGAAGGTCGTCGTCCCGCCGCGGACGAGCTCGGCGAGTCCGAGCCTTGTGCCGGCGCGGACGAAAGCCTCGTCGACGTTGCGTTTTTCGGCCGGAAAGATGTATTTCGTGAGCCAGTCCTGAAGATCGAGATCGTCGGCGATGCCGCGGAAAAGGCCCATCGGGATATGCGTGTGCGTGTTGACGAGCCCGGGAACGACGACCCGGCCGCGGGCGTCGATCGTCTGTTTGGCGCGATAGTTTTTGACGATGTCGGCGGTTTTCCCGACCGCCGCGATCGAGTTTCCGCGAATGACGACCGCGCCGTCCTCGATCACCTCGCGGGCGGCGTTCATCGTCACGACGGTCCCGCCGACGATCAGCAGATCGGCCGTTTGACTTGCTCTGAACGAATTTTTGGGGATCTGGGCGAAAAAGGTCTGCGGGAAGATTAAAAGGATTGTAATTAAAACGATTAAATAGATTTTCAGCTTTTCCATATTTGAATTTACTACAAAAATGCCGGGAAAAGCAAAAACCGTATTTCGTTCGGCGCGGGCAAAGCCGTTTTCGCGGCCCCGTAAACAAACGCCAAAATGCCGAACTGCCGGGCGGCCGCGTCGCTAATCGATCGGAACGGCGATAAAATCTAAGCGGAGGTGAACATTATGGCCAATCAAATCGAAATCGAACTGCGCGGCCCCGGCTTTACGCAGTCGGCGGTCGAGATCTCGCGGAAGGTCGCGCCGAAATCGATCTCCAAACTGTTTGTCTACAACGCGACGGCCGACAGCCTGAAAGCGCTCGAAGGCGCGCTCGAAAAGCTGTCCCCCGATTTCGCCGCCGGCGCCGCGGTGCTCGTCGTGACGTCGCAGAACCTGCCGCGCGGCGCGGAAGCGATGCTCGGCAAGGCGGCCAAAGTGCCGGTGCGGGTGACCAAACCGACGACGTCCGTCCCGTTTTCGATGACGGATCAGCCTCTCCATTACGATCCGGCCGAAAATTCGATTATGTCGCAGCTTTCGCAGGACGCGCAGAAACAGCAGGCGGAACGCTGGAAGATAATGAAGGAAACGCAGAACAGGATATTCGAGATCACGCAGGACGTCACGGTCAACAAGGCGCGGACGGCCGATAAGATGTATGAGGCGATGGACAATTACATCAGGAATTGAGTTTGGGAAGTTTAGGAAGTTTGGGAAGAAAACG
>JAFDVJ010000003.1:0-14027 GCA_018269075.1 Acidobacteriota bacterium | reverse complement strand
GTTGACAGGCGACAGCCTGTAGCAACGCTTCACACCCGAGCAACGCGGCGGCCGGCTGACAGCCCGCCGTACGTGAATCCCAAACTCCCTGAACTTCCTGAACTTTTTTATTTCAAAAATTTCGTATCGAACGCGCGCGGCAGCAGCTCGCTCATCCGGACGATCTCGTGGTCGCCGCGCAGGTTGCCGAGGATGACGGGGATGTCCTGGCAGAATTCCCAGACGATCTGGCGGCAGACGCCGCAGGGCGGCGTCAGTTCCTGAGTGTCGGCGACGACGGCGATCTCCTCGAACGCCTTTTCGCCCTCGGAAACGGCTTTCCAGATGGCGACGCGCTCGGCGCAGACGGTCAGGCCGTAGCTCGCCGATTCGACGTTGCAGCCCGTGTAGATCTTCCCGCTTTTCGTGCGGAGGGCGGCGCCGACCCTGAAGTTCGAATAGGGCGCGTAGGCGCGCTCGCGCACCGCGCGGGCCGCTTCCAAAAGTTCTTGATCCGTGTCTTTCATTGAAATCCCCGATTGAAGAGTGAATGAGGCCGAAAGTGAAGAACTGCCGTTTTCCGGCTTTTTCACTTTTTCACTTTTTCACTTTTCCTAAATTAAAATTCCCGCTTCGATCCGGCTGTTGCCGCTGACGACCTCGCGGATCTTGCTGCAGATGAATTCGATGCCGATCTCCTTTTTCGCGCTTTCCGGAATGATGATGTCGGCGTGGCGCTTCGACGGCTCGATGAATTCGTGATGCATCGGCCGGACGGTCGCGTAATACTGCGCGATCACCGATTCGACCGTCCGGCCGCGCTCGACGATGTCGCGCTGCAGGCGGCGGATGAACCGGATGTCGTCGGGCGTGTCGACGAAGACGCGGACGTCGAGCAGATCGAGCACGAGCGGCTCGGCGAAGATCAGGATGCCTTCGAGCACGATCACCGGCTTCGGTTCGAGATGGATCGTCTCCTCGCTCCGCACGTGATTCCGGTAATCGTAGATCGGCATCTCGATCGACTGGCCCTGTTTCAAACGCTTGAGATGATTGACGAGCATCCCGTTGTCGAAGGCATCGAGATGATCGAAATTCGCCTGGTGCCGCTCGTCGAGCGGCATATCGGCGAGATTCCGGTAATACGAATCCTGTTCGACGAGAATGACGTTGTCCGGCCCGACGGTCTCGATGATCCGCCGCGCGAGCGTCGTTTTGCCCGATCCGGTGCCTCCGCAAATTCCTATGATCATAAATCCAGAGTCTTGAGTCTGAAGTCTTGAGTCTTGAGTCCGAATTTCAGACTCGGGACTTCAGCCTTCAGACCATCTTAGCGATGACCCGTCTTAAAAGCTCCTTGAAAATGCCGGCGACGCGCGTCCCGGTTTCCATCACTTCCTGATGATTGATCGGCTCGTCGCTCATCCCGGCGGCGAGGTTCGTGATGCACGAGATCCCGAGAACCTTCATTCCCTGATGCCGCGCGGCGATCGCTTCCGGGACGGTCGACATCCCGACCGCGCCCGCGCCGAGCAGCCGGAACATCCGGATCTCGGCCGGCGTTTCGTAGGTCGGCCCCGACAGCGCGCAGTAGACGCCGCGCCACATAAACGAGGTCAGTTCCTTGTCGACGCCGCTTTCGAAGCGTTCGCGGGCGATGTCGCGCGCCTCGTCGTAGGCGATTTCCTGAAGCGTCTTGTCGTAGACTTCGGTCATATCGGGAAACCGCGGGCCGAAACGGTCGTCGTTCGCGCCGCGCAAAGGATTGACGCCCATCAGGTTGAGATGATCGCGGATCAGCATCAGATTGCCCGGCTTGAAGCCCGTCCGGACGCTGCCGGCGGCGTTCGTCAGGATGACCTTCTCGATGCCGAGCCGGCCGAACACGCGCATCGGAAAGATGACCTGTTCCATCTCGTAGCCTTCGTAATAATGAAAGCGTCCCTGCTGGACGGCGACCGGCACGCCGTCGATCTCGCCGAGCACCAATTGGCCGGCGTGGCCTTCGACGGTCGAGAGCGCGAAATGCGGGATTTCCCCGTACGGGATCCGCACCGCGTTTTCCAGATCGTCGCCGAACGCGCCGAGCCCGCTGCCGAGCACGAGCGCGATCTTCACTTCCCTATCATATTTCGAGCGGATGTATTCCGCCGCTTCCACTGCTTTTTCGTAGCTCATAACAAAAGGAAAAACAGATTACCATAAATGAACGTGAAAAATCACATTCATTTATGTTTATCCGTTTCTTTTCGGGTTTTAGCGGATTATTTCTCCTTGCTGTACGGGATGCCGAGCGCTTTCGGCGCGCGCGACAGGCCGATAAAGCCGGCGAGCACGATGATCGTCAGCACGTACGGGATGATCTGGACGAACTGGACCGGCACGTTTTCGCCGCTCGCGAGCTTGTAGTTGGCGAGCGGGATCGTCAGCGCCTCGGTAAAGCCGAAGAACAGACAGGCGAAGAGGACCGGCACCGGCCGCCATTTCGCGAGGATCAGCGCGGCGAGCGCGATGAAGCCGCGGCCGGCGCTCATCCCGCGCGTGAAGAGCGACGACTGCCCGATCGAGAGATACGCGCCGCCGGCCGCCGCCAGCACGCCCGACAGGACGACCGCGACATAACGCAGCCGGATCAGGTTGACGCCCGCCGCGTCGGCCGCCGACGGATTTTCGCCGGTCGCCCGCAGCCGGAGGCCGAACGGCGTCTTGAACATCACGTACCAGCAGAGCGGGATCAGCAGAAACGCGAGGATCGAGGCGACCGAGACGCTGTTGAAAAGCTGCGGCAGCAGATGCTCCTTGGCGATCTGCGGCGTCGAGCCCGACGAATCGTAGACCGCGCCGCTGATCAGCTGCGGCAGGCCCATCATCAGAAAGTTGATCGCCGTCCCGGCGACGACCTGGTTGGCCTCGAACTTGATGACCGCGACCGCGTAGACGAACGCCACGAACGCGCCGGCCGCCATCGCGCAGGCGAAGCCGAGATACGGGTCGCTGAGCTCGTAGGTCGCGACCGCGCCGGTAAACGCGCCGGTCAGCATCAGCCCTTCGAGCGCGATGTTGATGACGCCCGAGCGCTCGGAAAACATCCCGCCCAAAGCGGCGAAGATCAGCGGCGTCGCGAGCCGGATCGCCGAGAAAAAGACCACGATGATGATCGCTAAATTCAAACCTTCGTTCATACGTTAATAAATTTCGTTCCGCGTTATTTCTTCGAGTATTTCTGCAGACAGGCGACGAACAGGATGACGATCGCCTGCAGAACCTGCGCGATGTCCTTGGAAACGTAGCGCGTAAAGGCGTCGACGAAGATCTCGCCGCGCATCAGCACTCCGAAAAAGAGCGCCGCGATGAAGACGCCGAGCGGGTGATTGCGCCCGAGCAGCGCGACGGCGATGCCGAGAAAGCCGAGCTCGGCCGAAAATCCGTCGTAGTAAAGGTGACGCGAGCCCAACACCTCGTTGAGCGCGACCATTCCGGCGAGCGCGCCCGAAAACGTCATCGCGACGATGATCTGTTTGCGCGGCGAGATGCCGCCGTACTCGGCCGCCGCCGAATTGGCGCCGACCGCGCGCAGCTCGTAGCCCCATTTCGTCTTCCAGAGAAAGACGTAGACGAGCACGCACATCAGGATCGCGATCAGAAACGAGAAATTGAGCGGGACGTCCTTCGGGATGAACGAGAAATACTCGTGAAGCTGCGGGATGTAGGCGGCCTTGCCGATCGGCGCGCTTTCGAGAATCGGGTCGCCCGGCACCTTGTAGTGATACTGCGTCAGATAGCTGACCAGCGCGATGCCGATGAAATTGAGCATAATCGTGTTGATGACCTCGCTCGAACCGAAGCGGGCGCGCAGGAAACCGGGAATCGCGCCCCACAAACCGCCGACGACGACCGCCGTCAGGACGCAGAGCGGCACGAGCAGAAACGCCGGCAGGCTCGCCCACGACCAGTTTTCCGGCTTGCCGCCGACCTCGACGATCGTCCCGCCGAACTTGATGGCGACCCACGCGGTCATAAACGACGCCGTGTAGAGCTGGCCTTCCGCGCCGATGTTGAACAGCCCGCAGCGAAAGGCGACGGCGACGGCGAGCCCGGTAAAGATCAGCGGCGTCGCGTAAAACAGCGTCCAGCCGATGTCCTTGACCGAGCCGAACGAGTTGGCCAGCAGCAGCCAGTAAGTCTCGAACGGGTTGTCCTTGATCAGCACGACGATGATCCCGCCGACGAAAAACGCCGCCAGCACCGCGATCAGAGGCGAAAGTATTTCACGAAGAATTTTCATCTTTTTTACAGCGGCCGCAAACCAGCGCGTAATTTCAATTTTTTTCCTGTAATGGCGGCCGTTCGGTTTTGGAAAGTTGCTCTCGGTAAATATAACCGACAACGGCGCATAGTGTCATCTGGAAACGCGCGCAAACCGTTTTTTTTCAAACTAAAAATTTTCTCTCAAGATACTTGACAATAACCCACTCAAGTTTTATTATGATTACAGACTAATTTTAGTCAAAAACAAACAAACTTTTCAGGAGAGAATGATTATGAGCATTATCAAATATGATCCTTTTCGCGAACTTAGAAGTTTACAGGACGAAATGAACCGCCTTTTTATGAACAATCTTTCGCGGGGTTCGGAGGAAGGCTTCCGCAGCGGCTCGTGGAACCCGAGCGTCGATATTTTCGAAAACAAGGAAAATCTCGTGCTCGAGGCCGAGCTGCCCGGAATGAAGCGTGAAGACGTCGACGTTTCGATCGAGAACAGCGTGCTGACGATCCGCGGCGAACGCAAGTTCGAAAAGCGGGACGAGGGCGACAGCTATCATCGCGTCGAACGTTCCTACGGCTCGTTCACGCGTTCGTTCACGCTGCCGCAGACGGTCACGGCCGAGGGCGCGACGGCCGATTTCACGAACGGCGTGCTCCGCGTTCAGCTGCCGAAACGCGCCGAGACAAAGGCCCGCAAGATCGAAATCACCGGCACCGGCGCTTCCGAACCGAAGACCATCGAGACGGAGCCCAAAGCCGGCAAGGCGAAGGCCTGAGCTTTATTTTTCGTCAGAGGCGAACGGCGAAGTTCGGGTCAACGAACCCGCCGTTCGCTTTTTTGCTTGATAACAGATTGATAAATTAATCCGCCGTTTTCGGACTTCGGAAAATCCGACATCCGAAATCCGAAATCGGCCTCAGCCATTATATTTTCGTAATAAGATGAGATTCGACAGATTCACAATTCGCGGTCAGGAAGCGGTGCAGGCCGCGATCGGCGTCGCCGAAAAGCACCAGAACCAGCAGGTCGAGCCCGAGCATCTGCTCGCGGCGATGCTCGAGCAGAAAGAGGGCACGCTCCGCCCGATCCTCGGCAAGATCGGCGCCAGCGCGCAGACGATCCTGACCGACGTGACGGCGGCGATCGTCCGCTTCCCGCAGGTCTCGGGCGGCCAGCAGTATTTCGCGCCGCGGATCAACACGATCTTTCAGGAAGCCCAGAAAGAGGCCGAAAAGATGCAGGACGAATATATCTCGACCGAGCATCTGCTGCTCGCGATCGCCGACGAAAAGGCGGGCGACGCCGGAAGAATTCTGCGCTCGAACGGCGTCACCAAAGAGATCGCCGACAAGGTCGTCACCGAAATGCGCGGCGGCGCGCGGATCACCGACCAGAACGCCGAGGAGAATTTTCAGGCGCTCGAAAAATACGCGATGGACCTCACGGAACGCGCGCGCAAGGGCAAGCTCGACCCGGTCATCGGCCGCGACGACGAGATCCGCCGCACCGTTCAGGTGCTCTCGCGCCGGACGAAGAACAATCCCGTCCTGATCGGCNNCCGCGATCGTCGAGGGCCTCGCGCAGCGGATCGTCTCGGGCGACGTCCCGGAAACATTGAAAAACAAACGCCTCGTCGGCCTCGATCTCGGCTCGATGCTCGCCGGCGCGAAGTATCGCGGCGAGTTCGAAGACCGTTTGAAAGCGGTTTTGAAGGAGATCGAAAAAAGCGACGGCCAGATCATTTTGTTCATCGACGAGCTGCACACGCTCGTCGGCGCGGGCGCGTCCGAGGGCGCGATCGACGCTTCGAATATGCTCAAACCGGCGCTCGCGCGCGGGATGCTGCGCTGCGTCGGCGCGACGACCCTCAACGAGTACCAGAAATACATCGAGAAGGACAAGGCGCTCGAACGCCGGTTCCAGCAGGTCTATGTCGGCGAGCCGAACGTCGAGGACACGATCGCGATCCTCCGCGGCCTCAAGGAAAAATACGAGGTCCATCACGGCGTCCGGATCACCGACTCGGCGATCGTCGCCGCCGCGACGCTCTCGAACCGCTACATCACCGACCGTTTTCTGCCCGACAAGGCGATCGATCTGATCGACGAAGCGGCATCGAAGCTGCGGATCGAGATCGATTCTCTGCCGGTCGAGATCGACATTCTCGAACGCGAGATCATGCAGCTCGAAATCGAGCGGCAGGCGCTCCAGCGTGAAACCGACGAGAAGGCGAAAGGCCGCCTCGAGGACATCGAGAAGCGGATCGCCGACCTCAAGGAAAAATCCGGCGGGATGAAGGCCAAATGGCAGTCCGAAAAAGACGAGATCGAGAAGATGCGGGCGGCCAAGGTCGAGCTCGAAAAGCTCCGTCTCCAGCTCGATCAGGCGCAGAACTCCGGCGATTTCCAAACGGCCGCCGAGCTTCGCTACGGCAAGATTCCCGAGCTCGAAAAACTGCTCGCGCAGGAACAGACGCGGCTCGCCGAACTGCAGACCGACGGCGTTTTTCTCAAGGAAGAAGTCTCCGAGGAGGACGTCGCCGAGGTCGTCGCGAAATGGACCGGCGTGCCGGTCTCGAAGATGCTCGAGGGCGAGATGCAGAAGCTCGTCCGGATGGAAGACAAGCTCCGCGCGCGCGTCATCGGTCAGGACGAGGCGCTCGGCGCGGTCGCCAACGCGGTCCGCCGCGCGCGCGCCGGCCTGCAGGACCCGAACCGGCCGATCGGCTCGTTTATTTTCTTAGGCCCGACCGGCGTCGGCAAGACCGAAACCGCAAAGGCTTTGGCCGAATTTATGTTCGACGACGAGCGCGCGATGGTCCGGCTCGATATGTCGGAATATATGGAAAAACACGCCGTCGCGCGGATGATCGGCGCGCCGCCGGGATACGTCGGCTACGACGAGGGCGGACAATTGACCGAAGCCGTCCGCCGCCGCCCGTACTCGGTCGTCCTTTTCGACGAGATCGAAAAAGCGCACCCGGACGTCTTCAACGTGCTCTTGCAGATCCTCGACGACGGCCGCCTGACCGATTCGAAAGGCCGCGTCGTCGACTTCAAGAACACGGTCCTGATTATGACGTCGAACCTCGGCTCGCGCGAGATTATGAACTCGGCGCTCGTCGACACGCCGATCAAGGAGATCATCACGGACGTGCTCCGCGATCATTTCAAGCCCGAGTTTCTGAACCGGATCGACGACATCGTGATCTTCGGCCAGCTCAGCCGGACCGAGATCGAAAAGATCATCGAAGTGCAGCTCGAAAAACTGCGCCGGAACCTCGCCGAACGCGGCATCACGATCGTCCTCGACGACGCGGCGAAGCAGCTTTTGTCCGAGGAGGGCTACGACCCGACGTTCGGCGCGCGCCCCTTGAAGCGCGCGATCCAGACGCTCGTCCAGAACCCGCTCGCGATCAAGCTCCTCAACGGCGAGATCCGCGGCGGGCAGACCGTCCGCGTGACGGCCGAAGCGGGCGCGCTCAAATTCACGCCCGAAACGGCGACCGCCGCGGCCTGATGTTTAGTTCGGGAAGTTCGGGAAGTTTTGGAAGTTTGGGAAGTAAGGGAAGAAAAATCTCTTCCAAAACTTCCCCGAACTTCCCCGAACTTCCCAAACTTTTCCAAAAGATAAATGGTTTGTTAGACTGAAAGATGCGAATTATTTATCGAAATTTATATGAGTTGGTTTAATAAAAAGAAGATGAGCAAGAAAGATTTTGAGACCGAAGAGATGCCGGAAGAAATTTTAGAAGAGAACGAAGATAAGATTCCCGTCAACGACAAGCGGAAATTCAGCGCCGACGGCGAGCGGCTCAACAAGGAAGCCGACCCGCCGCCGCCGGTCAAATCGATGCGCGAGACGGAGCTCGAAAACCGGCTCCGCGAGGAAACCGCCCGCCGCGAAGCGGCCGAGACGAAGCTCGTCGGCGTCCAGGCGAAATTCGAAGAGGTCAAGGCCGAGATGGAGCGCGAGACGCAGGAAATGCGCGAACGGATGCGGAAATCGCTCGAAGACCGCGCCAAACAGGGCCAGTTTTCGTTCCTGACGACGCTCCTGCCGGTGCTCGACAATCTGAGCCTCGCGATCGACCACGCCGAAAAGGACCCGTCGGTCGAAAACCTGCTCGGCGGCGTCAAAGGCACCGCCCGCTCGTTCGAACAGGCGCTCCTCAGCGTCGGCGTCGAAGCCGTCCCGTCGATCGGCACGGACTTCAACCCGGAGATTCACGAAGCGATCGATATGATCGAGACCGACCCGGAAAACGACGGCAAGATCACCGCCGAATATTCGCGCGGCTACAAATTCGGCGACCGGCTCCTGCGCCCGGCCCGCGTCCAGGTCGGCCGCGGCCGCGCTCAGAAAGCCGGGGAATGACGGTTTGGGAAGTTTGGGAAGTTTGGGAAGTTTGGGAAGTTTGAGGTAACAAAAGCGGAAGTGTTGGGGTCGAGCGTGAAGCTCAGAAAGTTTTCTTACTTCCAAAACTTCCAAAACTTCCAAAACTATAAAAAAATGGCGAAATTCTTGTTTTATCTGGCGGCGGCTTTGCTTTTGGCGACGATGGCGGGCTGCCGGAGCGGGACGGAGCCGCCGGCCGCGAACGACCCGCCGCCGCGCCCGGCCGAGACGCTCGCTCCGCTGCCGACGCCGGCGAGCACTATTGATGTGCCGAAACTTGCCGATAAGTCAATTGCCGACTTCGACAAGGCTTTCGGTCTGCCCGAAGAATCGAAATCGATCGAAAACGGCGGCGAATACCGGCTTTACAAGGTCGCCGGCCAGACCCGCGGGCTCGCCGTCAGATTTTTCGGCGGCCGCGCCAAAAGCTTCAACCTGATTATGGACCGGCCCGTCCCCACTTCGAAGGAAGCGCTCAAAAAGATCTTCGGCATCGACGTCGGCGGCGCGGCCCCGGTCAAAGACCCGAAGGAGCCGCTCTCGGAAAAGTATCAGGGCGCGTTCGGCGGCGTCAAATTCGCCAAGCTTTCCGCCAAGCGGCAGGAACCCGGCGGCGGCTTCATCTTCGTGCTCGCCGAGGTCGTGAAATAAAACGCCCGACCCGAATAATTTACCGGTAATGATTGAATGATCCCGAAAGCGTCCGCAAAATTTGTTTTCGCCAACGGGCACCGAAATGCTATCATATTCGAGGCAGAATGGATCGGATTTCCGGCATCAAAGTTTTAGTTTTAAGTCAAAGAGAAATATATGGCAGACATAGACGCATACAAAGACAAATTCAGCGACAGCGGACGACGTGTTTTGGAGGTCGCTCTGGACGAATCCAGAAAGCGCGATCAGAACTACATCTCGATCGAACACATCCTGCACGCGCTGGCTGATGAAGAGGCCGATCTCTTCAACTCGACGATGCGCGATCTGGCGGTCGATCCGCGCTCGGTCAAGCTCCTGATCGAGAAACGGATGGAAAACGGCCGGCAGCATACGGGCAAGGGATTTCGCATCGCGCCGGAAACGACCGAACTGTTCAAACGCTCGATGGACCGGGCGCGCTCGCAGGGCCGCCGCGTGATCGATGCCAGCGACATTTTTTACGTCCTTTCGAACGATGAGAGAAGCGTCTTGAACGACGTTCTGCAGAATCTGGGCGTGCCGTCCGACGAGGTCGCGCAGACCGCCCGGACGCGGATTCACAAACGCGAAAAAGAAGAGGAAAGAGTGCGGCAGAAATACGAGCTGCCGTCCTACCTGCGGCATTTCGGCGTCTCGATGAACAAGCTCGCGCGGCAGGACAAGATCCCGCCGACGATCGGCCGCGAACAGGAGATCCGGCAGATGATCGAGATCCTCTGCCACCGCGAACGCTCGAACTCGCCGATGCTCGTCGGCGAACCCGGCGTCGGCAAAACGGCCGTCGTCGAAGGATTGGCCCGTTTGATCGAGCTCGAACCGGAAAAGGTTCCGGCCCGGCTGCGCGACGCGCATATCGTTCAATTGCAGATGGGCGGACTCGTCGCCGGCACGATGCTCCGCGGAATGTTCGAGGAACGGATCAAGGGCATCATCGACGAGGTCAAGGAAAAGGAAAACCTGATCCTCTTTATCGACGAAGCGCACACGATCATCGGCGCCGGCGCGGCGATGGGCACCTCGTCCGACGCGGCGAATATGTTCAAATCGGCGCTCGCCCGCGGCGAATTGCGGATCATCGGCGCGACGACGCTCACCGAATACAAGGAATACATCGGCGAGGACGAAGCGCTTTCGCGCCGCTTCCGGCTCGTCAAGGTCGACGAACCGACGCTCGCCGAAACGCGCGAAATACTTCTGGGCTTACGCCCGCGGCTCGAAAAGAACTACTCGGTGACGATCTCCGACGAGGCGATCAACACCGCGCTCGAGATGTCGCCGCGCTACATCCGGAATCTGCATCTGCCGGACAAAGCGATCGGCTGGCTCGACACGGCCTCGGTCAAGGTCGAGATCAACGAACCGGGCTCGCTCGTCGTCAAGCCGGAACACATCATCCAGGTCATCTCGCAGGAATCGCGGATTCCGCAGGATATGATCTACCGCGACACGTCCGACCGTTTCTCGGTGATGGAGGAAAACCTCGGCAAACGCGTGATCGGCCAGAAGGACGCCGTCCGCGCCGTCGCCGAACGGCTGCGGCTCAACAAAGGCCCGCTCAAGGAAAATCATTACGCGCCCGACGGCGTGCTTCTGTTCCTCGGCCCGACCGGCGTCGGCAAGACGGAGCTCGCGAAGGCGGTCGCCGAGTTTATGTTCGGCGACGAGAACAAGATGGTCCGCATCGATATGTCGGAATACGGCGAGGGCACGGTCGGCATCGAAAAGCTGATCGGGATGCCGCGCGGCATCGTCGGCTCGGAACGCGGCGGCATCCTGACCGAACAGCTGCGCGAAAACCCGTACACCGTGCTGCTGCTCGACGAGGTCGAAAAGGCCAACCCGTATCTGATGAACATCTTCCTGCAGGCCTTCGACGAGGGCTGGCTGACCGACGGCCGCGGCAAGAAGGTTTATCTTTCGGACGCGATCATTATCATGACGTCGAACCTCGGCTCGGACAATTTCAAGAAGTACGAGAAACCGCTCGGCTTCGGGATGAAGTCGCGCGGCGAGATGAAGGAGATCAAGAACGAGGTGATGAAGGCCGCCGAAACGCGATTTTCGCCGGAATTCCGCAACCGCATCGACGAGATCGTCATCTTTTCGCCGCTCACGATGGACGAGGTCAAGGAGATCGCGAAGATCTATCTCGCCAAGCTCAAACGGCGGATGGAACGGCAGGGCAAGATCGTCGAGATCACCGAAAACGCGCTCAACGTGCTGACCGAAAAAGGTTTCAGCCCGGCCTACGGCGCGCGCTTCCTGAAACGGCACATCGACCAGAAGGTCAAGCTGCCGATCACCAACGAATGGAAATCGTCGACCCGTTTTCTGGTCGACGCCGAGGACAACGAGATCGTCGTCAAACCGATGGACGCTTTCAGTCTCAACTAAAAATGCAAAAGGAACTGACGATCAGTTTAAGTGATGAAACCTATCACAGCTTGATGAAATTGGTTGGCGAAACAAACGCCAGCCAATTCATCGAGTCGGTTCTGCGGCCTTACATCTTATTGGCCGAGGAAGACCGAACCTACAAGATTCTCAGCCCGCATCTGGCGGATCAAACACAGGCTGAACTCGTTAAGCCGGAATTAGTTCATTAATTTCGATTGCCTGCTATTCTCCTGAACCGTAACCAACCAAAAAAGACTTTCTGCATCAAAGGCTTTGATGATAAAATTCATCAAAGCCTTTTTTTATTACGGAGAGAAGAAATTTGAGCCGTAACGCGTTTTTTATTGAATCATTGTTGTAGTCGGCGGCGAAGCCTGCCGGAAACGGCGATTCCGGGCGCATTCGCTGTTTTATCCGGCCACTAAAAACACTAAAAACACGAATTAATTTAGTGTTTTTAGTGTTTTTAGTGAATCAAAAAACAAACGTTCGATAGTTTAACGATCAATATTCAGACGAGTTTTGTCAGTCTGTATAAACTTCCGGCGGTTATGAAGCGATTCCTGCATTCGACAATTTTCATTTTACTTTTTGGCGGATTCTGTCTCGCTCAGGACTCGCCTTTGAAAATTCTCGAACAGCCGGTGCCCGCTCTGCCCGAAGACTACGGCACGCTCGATGCGCAGGGTTCGATTCCGCTGCGTGTTCGGTTTCTCGAAAACGGAACTGTCGGCGAAATCAGGGTTCTTTCATCGTTTTTACGCAGATTGACCGATCTCGCCGTCGAGGCGGCCAAGAAGATCAAATTCGAACCGGCCGTCAAGAACGGAAAACCCGTCGTGACCGTAAAAACTGTTATTTATTCCTATATTTACGGCGGTTGGCAAATACCGGGGCAATCGGGTTCCGATATTTATTACTGCGAAGGCGATCCGAATCTGAAGAAACCGGCCGCGCTTCTCGAAGACCCGAAGGTCGATTTTCCGGCGGCGCGGATCATCGAAAAAGGCGGCGGTCAAATAAAAATCACGGTCGTCCTGAAAGCGACGGGCGAGGTCGTGATCGTCAAAACCGACTCCGATTTGCCGGAAGATTTTACGGAAAAAGTTAAAGCCGCCGTTCTTAAGATCAAGTTCAATCCGGCAATCGACAAAAGCGGCAAACCAGTCAGCCAGCTCAAAACTTTTGAATATGAATTTAAACCGAACCAATAAACTTTCTCAACTGATCCTATTGATTTCCCTGTTCGCCGGCCTGACCTCGGCGGCCGTCGCGCAGAAGACCGACGAAAAGGCCGAAGCCGTCCTGAAAAAAGCCGTCGCGACGCTCGGCGGCGACAGTTATCTGAAGGTCAAAACGCAGATCGGGCGCGGCAAGTTCAGCGTGATGCGCGACGGCATCGTCGGATCGTTTCAGACCTTCGTCGACGTCATCGTCTTTCCCGACCGCGAGCGCACCGAGTTCAAGGAATCGGGCCGGAAGGTCGTCCAGACGAACGTCGGCGACGGCGGCTGGCTTTTCGACAGCGACGCCCTGACGATCCGCGAGCAGAGCGAAAAGCAGATCGCCGACTTCAAGCGCGGCCTCAGCGCGAGCGTCGATTATCTCCTGCGCGGCGCGTGGCGCGGGAAAGCTGAATTGAGCTACGTCGGCCGCCGCGAAGCCTCTTTGGGCAAGCGCAACGACGTCGTCAAGCTGACCTACGCCGACGGCTTCGCGGTCGAATTCGAATTCTCGGCCGAAGGCTTTCCGGCCAAGGCGCTCTACAAACGGGCCTCGCCCGACGCCGAAGAGGTCAAAGAAGAAGACCGCTACGCGCAGTTCATCGACATTCAGGGCATCAAAACGCCGTTCGTCATCGACCATTTCTCCGGCGGCCAACAGACCTCGCGCGTCAACTACGAATCGGTCGAATTCAACAAACCCGTCCCCGATTCGATCTTCGCCAAGCCGTCAAACCCGAAGGAACTGAAAAAGGATTTAAAGTTTTAAGGAACGCCGGCATCGCGGCCGGCAATGGGCAATGCGTCTATAAATTCAAATCCGGCGGCTCGGCCGCCCGATGTGCGGAACGGCTGTGCCGTTCCGGCCGGCCCATCCCCGATCTTCGAGGCTCGGCCTCACCCCGGCGGCTCAAGGCGCAGCCTTTTGCCGAAATCAAGTGAAACGTCCGCCGGACGGGTCGAGCCGCAGTGAATTATAGAGTGTGACAAAACTTGTTGGAATAATAAGCGTTAAACCCGCGGTCGGTTCTTAAACTATCCACCAAACACACGAAAAAACACGAAAG
>JAFDVJ010000039.1 GCA_018269075.1 Acidobacteriota bacterium | reverse complement strand
CAAGGTGCTCCTGCACGCCTAGGGGAGTGGAGAGTGGAGAGTGGAGAGTGGAGAGTCGGGGGAAGAAGGGGAGAAGGGGAGAAGGGGAGAAGAGAAGAAGAGGAGAAGAGGAGAAGAGGAGCGGAACGGCTTCGCCGGAAAGCGTTTCTCCTCCTCTCCTTTTCTCCTCTTCTCCTCTTCTTCCTCCTGAGCAGCGCGTGCAGCGAATTGGAGAAGCCGAAGACCGAGCCGTTTTACGCGCAGACCGCGCCGCCGCAGAAGAAGGAGTTTCGCTGGAGCAACGGCAAGATGCCGCGCTCGTTCGATCCGGCGATGGCCGCCGCGCCGCCCGAGACCGATTTCGCGCGCGCGCTCTACGAGGGGCTGACCGACACGAACTCGAAGACGCTCGAAGCCGTCCCGGCGCTCGCCGAGAAATGGACGGCCTCGGAAGATAAGAAGATCTGGACGTTTTATCTCCGGAAGGACGCGAAATGGTCGAACGGCGAAACGATCACGACGGACGATTTCGTGCGTTCGTGGAAACGGCTCGCCGCGCTGCGCGAGCGCGTGCCGTACCGCCGTTTGTTCGAGAACATCTCGGGGATGCGCCCGCCGACGGTCGAGACGCCGACCGGCGTGATTCCGGGCACGGACGTCGATCTTTTGTCGAAAACGCCGTCCGCGCCGAACGCCGCCGCGCCGAAGAATCTTTCGAATTCGAACGCGCCGGCCGCGAAGGAGGAAAAAAAGGCCGCGCCGAACGAAAGCCCGTCGCCGAAGCCCGAATCGCCGAAACCCGAGAAACAAACCAAACCGAAACCGCCGCCGCCGCCGAAATTCGGCGTCGAAGCGCTCGACGATTTCGTGCTCCGCGTGACGCTGCTCGCGCCCGACGCGGATTTCCCGTCGCTCGTCGCGCATCCGGTCTTCCGGCCGGTCTACGACGACGACGAACAATTTAAGAGCGGCGAGCTCGACGCGGATCTGGTGACGAGCGGCGCGTTTCGGATCGCCGCGATCGGGGCCGACCGGATCGTGCTCGACCGCGCCGAGACCTACTGGGCGAAAGACCGGGTCGAACTCGAACGCGTCAGCTTCATCGTCAAGGAAAACGCCGAGAAAGCGCTCGAAGCCTACCGCAGCGGCGAGATCGACGCGGTCACGAATATGGATTTCGAGCCGCTCGCCCTGAAACTGCTCTCGCCGTACGACGATTTCAAACGGAAAACGCACAGCGCGCTCAATTTTTACGAGATCAACCGCCGCAAAAAGCCGTTCGACGACCGGCGCGTTCGCGAGGCGCTCGCGATCTCGATCGAACGCGGCCGTTTGTCCGAGGTCGAGATGGAGGATTCGACCAAACCGGCGCTCAATTTCCTGCCGTTCGACGAGGAACACAGCCAGAAGATCGTCGAAGACCGCGAACGCGCGAAGGAATTGCTCGAAGAAGCGGGCTTTCCCGACGGCGACGATTTCCCGGTCGTCCGGCTCGTCGTCAACCGCAACGACGTCCAGCAGCGAATCGCGAAAGCGGTCGTCAAGATGTGGAAGCAGGTGCTCAACATCGACACCGTGATCATCGTTAAGGAATCGTCGGAGATCGAAGCGATTCGGCAGGCGGGCGATTACGACATTCTGCGCCGCGGCGTCGTGCTGCCGACGGCCGACGAGTCGGCCGCGCTCTCGGCGATCTTCGCGCCGCCGGCGAAACCGCCGGTCGAACCGGTCGCCGCCGCGCCCGTCGCCGACCCGAACAAGCCCGCGCCCGAAAAACCGGCCGAGGAATCGAACGCCGAACCGAAAAAGAAGGAAGAAGCTCCGGCCGCGAGCGAAATTCCGGCGCCGGCCGAGCCGACGGAAGCGATCGAGCTGCCGCTCATCCTGACCGAAGACGAAGCGATCGCCGAGATTCCGGCGATCCCGCTTTATTTCCCGACCTCTTATTCACTCGTCAAACCATACATTCAGGGCTTCGAGATCAACACGCTCGACGCGCCCTCGCTCAAAGACGTAAAAATCGACAATAACTGGCAACCGAAAAAGCCCAACGGCGAATCGTAGAGACCGTGCGCGATAAGACTTGCGGATTTACGGGCCGGCGAAGCGCGAAGCCGCCGCCGGTCGGACGCGATGAAACCCGGAACCGAGTTTCTTGCGTATAAATCTTACAACGTGATAACTTTTAAGCAGTTGCAGTGATTTTGTCCTGTTCTCTCCAGAGTTTTTTATCCGAGTCCTGACTTTCGAGTCTTGAGCCTTAAGTCTTGAGACTTAAGTCCTAAGTCTTGAGTCTTAAGTCTTAAGTCGGTTGAAAGCGGCGAAAGTATTACGAAAATATCCGTTGGTTGCGGTGTCAAGATGCGTCGACGGCGGCCGGAATCGGCCGTCTGCGAAGACTTAAGACTTAAGACTCAGGACTCAAGACTTTGGTTCGAGAGTTCGTCCAGGGAGCGTCCGGTATGTCACGAATGAGATTCATCCAATTTTACTCGATTTCGGCCATCATTCTTTTATCGATCGTCTTAAACAGCTGCTCGACGGCGGGCGGCAATCGTTATTTCGGCAGCACGAAATTTCCGAAGGACAATGTTCTGCGCTATATTTCCGGCGCCGAGCCCGAATCGCTCGACCCGCAGATCTCGTCGGGCCAGCCCGAGGCGCGGATCTATACCGCGCTTTACGACGGGCTCGTCGAATTCGACCCGAAAACGCTCCAGCCGATCCCGTCGATCGCCGAAAACTGGGAAATCTCGCCGGGCGTCGACGAATTCATCTTTCATTTGCGCAAAAACGCCAGATGGAGCGACGGCGCGCCGCTGACGGCCAACGATTTCGTCTACAGCCTGCGGCGCGGCTTCGCGCCCGAGACGACTTCGCGGACCGCGTCGCTCGGCTACTTCGTCAAATACGCCGAGGCCTTTAACGGCAACCAGGTCTTCATCCGCCGCGGCGATAAATTCATCACCGAAAACGACGTTGCCGAAAAACCGGCCGACGCGCCCGTTCCGCCGCCGTTCGGGCCGGAAACCGATTTTCACAAATTCCTCCACGCGCCCGCGCGGCTGACGCTCGACGGCGACACCCTGAAGCGCGCGCAGGCGGTCGAGCCGAACCAGAAGCTGAAGGAGTTTTTCAAATTCACGGCCGCCGATTTCAAAAACGCGCCGGCGCTCGCCGCGAAGATCAAAAACGGCGGCGACCCGTTGTCGCAGTATCTGGCCGCCAATATGCCGGCCGACGCGCTCGCCTGCGCCGCCGCCGCCGACTGTTCGGACGCCGCCAGACAGGCGTTCGCCGACGGGCTCAATAAAGCGACGGATGCGGCTTCGTTTTTCACGCAGGATTGGTTCGCCGGGCTGACGCTCGCGGAACCGGCGAAGAAGCTCGGCGACGTGGTCGCCGCCGAAAACAAGAAGCGCGCCGACGCCAACAAAAAGATCGACGACGAGATCGCGCAGCTGACCGACGACGCGAAAAAGGCCGAAAAGGAAAAAACAAAGAAAAAGCCGCTCGGAAAACTGTTTTACGCGAACCGTTTCGTGCTCGAACAGAGCTTTCCGGACGAGCTCGCGCCGGTCGAAGCGGTGCCGGTCAAAGGCGAGGACATCGGCGTCGAGGCGCTCGACGATTACACGCTGCGGATCACGCTCCGGCAGCCCGCGCCGTTTTTTCTCGGTCTGCTGACGCATCAGTTCTTCCGGCCCGTCCCGCGGCAGGCGGTCGAGAAATGGGGCAAGGAATGGGTCCGGCCCGAACATATCGTGACCTGCGGCTCTTTCAAGGTCAAGGAATACCGTCCGTACGACAAATTGGTCGTCGAGCGCGACCCGAACAACTGGGACGCCGCCAACGTCCATCTCGACGGCATCGAATTCTACCCGGTCGAGGAACAGGCGACGACTTTGAATCTCTACAAGGCCGGCGCGGTCGACGCGTTTTTGAATCACAGCGTCCCGGCGTCGTGGATCGACGAGGTCCGGCAGTATAAGGACGAGTATATGAACCTGCCCGAGAACGCGACCTCGTATTACAGCTTCAACGTCCGCAAGCCGCCGTTCGACAACCCGAAGATCCGGCAGGCCTTCAGCCTTTCGATCGACCGCGTCGCGCTCTCGCAGTTTCGCAAGATCACCAAGCCGCTTTATCACATCACGCCGTCCGGCATTTTCCCCGATTACGACCGGGCGATGGACAAGGTCGGCGAAGAGATCCGGCAGGAAAAGAAGCTGACGCCCGAGGAATGGGACAAACAGCAGAAGCAGTTCAATCCCGAGCTCGCGCGCAAGTTTCTCAACGACAACGGCTTTCCCGTGAACAAGGCGGGCGACGGCTTCGAATGCCCGTCGTTCCCGACCGACAAGGTCGTGCTGCTCTTCAACACGACCGAATCGAACCGCCAGATCGCCGAGTTCATTCAGGCGCAGTGGAAGCAGAACCTCGGCATCACCGTCCCGCTCAACAATATGGAGTTCAAGACGTTTCTGCCGTTTCGCAACTCGCTCCAGTATCAGGGACTCGCGCTCAGCCTCTGGTCGGGCGATTATATGGACCCGTACACGTTTCTCAGCCTCCATTACGGCGAGCAGAACGACGGCGGCGCGGGCTTTCACGATCCGAAGTACGACAAGATGCTCGACGACGCGAACGCCGAGCTCGACCCGCAGAAACGCAACGAAAAAATGGCCCGCGCCGAGTATTATCTGATCGATCAGCTGCCGGTGATCCCGCTGACGATCAACGCGACCAACTGGATGAAGAAGCCCTACGTCAAGGGAATGTATCCGAATCCGGGGACGCTCTTCGCGTGGAAGTTCATCTATCTCGAACCCGATCCGGCGAAATGGGACACCGACGTCGAGAACCTGATGAACGTCAGCGACCCGCAGGTTGAAAACCAGCTGCGGGCGCTGAAATCGACGATGACTAAATGAGTGGAGAGTGGAGAGTGGAGAGTGGAGAGTCGGCTTTCGGTTCTGACCGGTTCGGTCTTATTCGAATCGTCCGGTTTAACAAGACTTAAGACCTAAGACTCAAGACTCAAGACTCAGGACTTAAAAAAAACTATGCTGAGTTTCATCATTCGCAGACTGTTAATGATCATTCCGATGGCGCTGCTGGTCATCACGCTGACCTGGGCGCTCGTCCGGATCGCGCCCGGCAATTTCTACACGCAGGAAAAGAAGCTGCCGCCGGCGGTCGAGGAAAACATCAAGAAGAAATACGGCCTCGACAAGCCGTGGTATCAGCAGTACGGGATTATGATGTGGAACGTCGTCCGCGGCGATTTCGGCAGCTCGCTCAAATACGAGGGCCAGACCGTCAACGAGATCATCTGGCGGCATTTCCCGTATTCGGCGACGATCGGGATTCTCGCCTACGTGCTCGCGCTCCTGATCGGGCTCACGGCCGGCGTGATCGCTTCGCTCAAACAGAACTCGATCTTCGATTACGGCTCGACGTCGCTCGCGATGCTCGGTCTGTCGGTCCCGAACTTCGTTTTGGGGCCGCTTCTCGTGCTCGTCTTTTCGTTCTGGCTCTACTGGCTGCCGCCGGCGCGCTGGAGTCTTGCGGGACTCGTCCTGCCGGTCGTCACGCTCGCCGCGATCTACGCCGCCTACATCGCCCGGCTGACGCGCGCCGGGATGCTCGAAGTGATGCGCTCGGACTATATCCGGACGGCGCGCGCGAAAGGGCTCGACGAAAAGACCGTGCTTCTGCGGCACGGCCTTCGCGGCGGCATCATCCCGGTCGTTTCCTTTACCGGTCCGGCGCTCGCCGCGCTGCTCGCCGGAACGGTCGTCGTCGAGAAGGTCTTCGCGATTCCGGGGCTCGGCAACATCTTTATTCAGTCGGTGCTCAATCGCGACGAGCCGCTGGTGCTCGGGATCGTCGCGTTTTTGTCGATTCTGATTATGGTTTTCAACCTGCTGGTCGATATCTCCTACGGATTTTTAGACCCGCGCATCCGTTACGAGTAATTATTTTCTGGGGCTTTCAGGTTTATAGGATTTATGGCGCAAGAAATCGTTAAGGGAAAATCGCTTTGGAAGGACGCGTGGCAGCGGCTTTTGAAAAACAAGCTCGCCGTTTTCGGGCTGGTCGTGATCGTCGTGATGACGCTCGCCGTGATCGTCGGGCCGTGGATCATCGAAAAGCTGACCGGCTACACCTACGATCTGATCCCGAAGGACAACAGTCTGGTCAGATCGGTTCCGCCGACGCTCAAGCATCCGATGGGCACCGACGACGCCGGCCGCGACATTCTCGCGCGGGTTCTGCAGGGCGGGCGGATCTCGCTGATGGTCGGCATCATCTCGACGCTCGTCTCGCTCGTGATCGGCGTCTCCTACGGCGCGATCGCCGGCTATGTCGGCGGCGCGGTCGACAACCTGATGATGCGGATCGTCGATATTCTGTATTCGATCCCGTATATCCTGATCGTCATCGTCCTGCTCTCGGTCTTCGGCGGTCCGAACACGCCCGAATGGATCCAGAAGCTGTCGGCGGCGTTCGGCGGCGAGAACAATCAGGGACTCAACCAGATCTTTCTGTTGTTTTTCGCGTTGGGATGCGTTTCGTGGCTGACGATGGCGCGCGTTGTCCGCGGGCAGATCCTGAGCCTCAAGAACCAGGAGTTCGTGATGGCCGCGCGGGCGACCGGCGTTTCCGTTTTCGGGATCATCTTCAAGCATCTCGTCCCGAACGCGCTCGGGCCGGTGATCGTCTACGCGACGCTGACCGTCCCGTCGGTGATGCTCACCGAAGCGTTCCTGTCGTTTCTCGGGATCGGCGTCCAGCCGCCGTTCGCGTCGTGGGGCAGTCTCGCGGCCGACGGCATCAAGAACATCCAGATCTACCCGTGGCAGATGATCTTCCCGGGCGTGACGATGGCGCTGACGCTGTTTTCGCTGAACTTTCTCGGCGACGGCCTGCGCGACGCCCTCGATCCGCAGACGCGCAAGTTTTAGAGTGGAGAGTGGAGAGTGGAGAGTGGAGAGTTAAAGGAAATATCCCCGGACTCTCCGCTCTCCGCTGAAAAGCGTCGAGAGTCAAAGGTGAAAAATTAATAAAAATCCCCGGACTCTCCACTCTCCACTCTCCACTCTCCACTAAAGAAAATGCCCTCGATTTTTGATAATTTACGAAGGAGAATTAAATGAGAAGGAGTTATTTCATCATAACTTTAACGATTTTGATCGGCTGCTTTATGAGCGTCACGGCCGGCGCGCAGGTCAAAAAGAAGGACACCAAAAAGGAAACCAAAAAAGAGACGGGCAAGGTCGTGACCGTCCGCGAAGGCGTCGGCTTCAACGGTTTGACGGTCGGCCGCTCGACGATGGCCGACGTCGTCAAAAAATACGGCAAGGGCTACAATTGGAAGGCTTTTAAGAAATATTCCTTTTCGATGGCCTATCCGAAGCTCGGGCTCGCCTTTTATATGTGCCAGTCCGACAAAAAGAAACAGATCTTCGACATCGAGATCCGCGCGCCGTTTCAGGCGAAGACGAGTAAGGGCATCGTTCTCAGCCAGAGCACGCTCGAGAACGTCTACAAGATTTACGGGAAAAACGCCGACGGCGGCCTCCAGTATCGCGGCGTCAGCTTTTTCTACGCCAAGAACAAGGGCAAGAACGTCATCACGGTGATCGACATCGTCGAAAGCTCGGGCATCCGGCAGTGCAGCGAGAAATAGTCGATTTCGATGCAAATGAAAATAAATGAGTGAAACAAACGGCACAATCTTATCGGTCAACGGTCTGAAGACCTATTTTCAGACCGAGGACGGCGTCGTCAAAGCGGTCGACGGCATCACGTTCGAGCTCAAAAAGGGCGAGACGCTCGGCATCGTCGGCGAATCGGGCAGCGGCAAGTCGGTGACGAATCTCTCGGTGATGCGGCTCATTCCCGAACCGCCGGGCAAGATCGTCGCGGGCGACATCGTCTTCAGCGGGATCGACGTCCGCGCGCTCTCGATCGACGAGGTCCGCAAGATTCGCGGCAAGCGGATCGCGATGATCTTTCAGGATCCGATGACGTCTTTGAACCCGTTTCTGAAGATCTCGACGCAGCTGATGGAAGTCACGCGGCTCCATCTCGGGCACACGAAGGACGAGGCCTACGCGCACGCGCTCAAGATGCTCAAGCTGGTCGGGATTCCCGACGCCGGGACGCGGCTCGACGAATACCCGCACCAGTTTTCGGGCGGGATGCGCCAGCGCGTGATGATCGCGATGGCGCTCTCGTGCGATCCCGAATTACTGATCGCCGACGAGCCGACGACCGCGCTCGACGTCACGATCCAGGCGCAGATTCTCGAGCTCATCAAGGATCTGAAAGCGCGGATGGGAACGAGCGTGATCCTGATCACGCACGATCTCGGCGTCGTCGCCGGGATGACCGACAAGATCATTGTGATGTACGCCGGCAAGGTCTTCGAGCAGGCGTCGACGAAGGAACTCTTCGCGACGCCGGCCAACCCGTACACGAAAGGCCTGCTCAAAAGCGTGCCCGACCCGGCGCACGAGCAGGGAAAAGAGCTCTACCAGATTCCGGGTCTGCCGCCGGACGTCGCGCATCTGCCGCCGGGCTGCCCGTTCGCCGAACGCTGCGACCGCGCGACCGATCTCTGCCGCCAGCAGTATCCGCCGTTCGTCGAGATCAACGCGGATCATCATTCGCTGTGTCATTTCGCGCGCGAAGTCTACGCCGAATCGGTGGCCGAACAGAACAAGCAGGAGTTATGAAGAAATTAATATTATGGGCGTCGATCGCCCTTTTAGCCGGCGCCTGCGGGACGTCGAACGAAACCAGGAACGCGGTCGCCAACGTGCCGGCCGTCAATGCGCCGGCCAATTCCGCGCCGCCGGCCGAGCCGCTCAAGGATGCGACTTATACATCCGGCGCGAACCCGCGCGACGATCTGGTCAGCGCCGCGCAGAAACGGCAGAAAGTGCCGTTCTGGTCGGCGAAGATCACGAGCGAGACGACGCCCGGCATCGACGCCGAGATGCAGTATGTCGCGCCGAATCGTTTTCACATCAAAAAGGCTGAGGGCGAGCTGATCGTCATCGGCAATGATGCGTATTCATTCGAAAACGGGAAGTGGCAGAAGTCCGGCGAGACCAACGCCGATGATATTCTCTCGCAGACGAAAGCGGGCATCGAGGAAGGCGTCAGGAATCTCAAAGACATCAAAATCGCGCGCCGCGAAAAAATCAACGGCCGCGACGCCGCCGTTTACGAATACGGCGCCGGCGGCGTGACGACGCGCGTCTGGATCGCGGTCGACAGCGGGCTCGAACTCAAAAACGAGGTCGAGACGACGATCGCCGGCAAACCGGCCAAACAGACGACCGTTTACGATTACGACAGAAAGGTGACCATCGAAGCGCCGAAGATCGACTGAGCGGGGCGCGCGCAGACAGAAAAGTTATGACCGAAGAGAAAAATTTTCCGAACGAAAGCGGCGACGCCCTGATCTCGATCCGCGATCTGCGGGTCTATTACAAAACGGCCGGCCGCAGCCTGATCAACACGCTGATCGGCGATATGTTTCGCAGCCGCCGGGATCATTACTATTCGGAGGAAGATCCGACGACGAATCTCTACGTCAAATCGCGCGAGGAAAGCCGGTTCGTGAAAGCGGTCGACGGCGTCTCGCTCGACATCGAAAAGGGCGAGACTTTGGGCCTCGTCGGCGAATCGGGCTGCGGCAAATCGACGCTCGGCAAGGCGATCCTGCGACTGACCGAGCCGACCGGCGGGCAGGTCTTCTATCACGGCAAAGATCTCGCGCATCTCTCGACGGGCGCGATGCGCGGCCAGCGGCGGCATCTCCAGATGATCTTTCAGGACCCGTACGCGTCGCTCAACCCGCGGATGAACGTCGGCCAGATCATCGGCGAGCCGATCCGCACGTTCGGTCTCAAAAGCGGCCGCGCCGTCGACGAACGGGTGCAGGAGCTGATGGAAACGGTCGGGATGAGCCGCCGCTTCGTCAAACGCTACCCGCACGAGTTTTCGGGCGGCCAGCGCCAGCGCATCGGGATCGCGCGCGCTTTGGCGGTCGATCCGGAATTCATCGTCGCCGACGAGCCGATCTCGGCGCTCGACGTTTCGATTCAGGCGCAGATCATGAACCTGATGGAGCGGCTGCAGGCCGAAAAGAACCTGACCTATCTTTTCATCTCGCACGATCTGCGCGCCGTCCGGCATCTGTCGGACCGCGTCGCGGTGATGTATCTCGGCAAGATCGTCGAACTCGCCGGCGGCCGCGAGATCTACGCCGATCCGCTGATGCCGTACACGAAGGCGCTGATTTCCGCCGTCCCGGTGCCCGATCCGCTGATCGAGGCGAAACGCGAGCGGATCATTCTCAAGGGCGACGTGCCGAGCCCGATCAACCCGCCGTCGGGCTGTCATTTTCACACGCGCTGCCGGTACGCGATCGACGACTGCCGGCGGATCGTCCCGCGGCTCGTCGAGATCAAGCCGCGCCACCACGCGGCCTGTATCCGGATCAACGCCGAAAACCCGGACATCGACGCCAACGAGGCCGCCGGTCTCGGCGCGATCGGAAATTAATGCTTTTCGGGCGGAAGAGTCTGTTTTAATTTTCGAAATATCCGCCGAAAAGGCATCGTGCGTGACAAAATCGGCTGAAATAATCAACTGTTCGCGGTCTCAAATTATAAATTTATACAGACTTTAGGACAATCGATTTAAGAGTCAGTTTAAATTTATAGTTTAAGGCCGCGAAGGCCTTTTAATCGATCCACTAAAAACACTAAAAACACTAAAAAGACACGAAAGAAATTTAGTGTTTTTGGTGTTTTTGGTGGATAAAACCAGCTGTTCGCCGTATTGACGAATCAAATTCAATCGAAAACGCGGTTCACGAACGAATCGCTGCGCCGGTCAATTACCGTGCCGAATAACTCTGGTAAAATTGTGTAATCGAAGAAAAAAGCGGCGACAGCCGCACAAGGTCAGCAGCGTCCGATGCAGCCGATGCACCGCCGCGCCGGTGTGACTTGACGGGAAGATTGAAAACTCTGTTGGCGAACGGTTTGAAATGCAAGGGCCCGGCCGGCGGACGGTGCATCGGCTGCATCGGACGCTGCTGACCTCGCGCACGGCTGCGCCGCTTTTTCGGGTTTCGTCACGAGCGGGAAAAAGAAAAGACCGGCGATCGCGCCGGTCTTTTCGCTTTGAAGAAGCTAAAATGAAAAAAGCATTTTTACCCGTAAATTTCAATACCTGTTCGACGCCGTGTTGGCGGCGTTGGCGGCCGAATCGCGGAGCGCCTTGACCTTGTCGTGGGCGGCCTGGACCGCCGTGTACTGCGTCTGCACGGTCGACAGCACGTTGGCCGGCAGATTCTGTTCGAGCGCTTCCTTGTAGGCGTTTTTGGCGACGTCCTCGCCGCGTTCGCATTCGTTCAGGATCGCGCTTTCGTCCTGGCCGGTGACGGCCGATTTGATGTTGATCCAGCCGCGATGGAGCGCGCCCGAGATGCTGCCCGATTTTTCCGGGTCGCCGCCGAGCCCGCGGACGAGCGTCTGCAGTTCTCCCGCAAACTGCGCGCGCTGCTGTCCGAGATTATAAAAGAGCGTCTTGAGCTCGGAATTCTGAACGCCTTCGGCGGCCTGCTGGAAGCCTTCCTGCCCGTCCTTGCAGGTTTCGATCAGCCCGTTGAGCGTCGAGACCACGTCGTCGTTCGAGAGCGTCGTGGCGTCCGTGTGAGCCGTTGCGTAATTCTGATCCGTAATGTCGTTTCTTGCTTCGTAATCGTTAATCATAATAATTCTCCCTTCCTTGACCAATGGAAATTTTACGTTCCCTGACGTATGCGATACGCATTACAATCCGTGTGCCAGAATGCCGCGTTCCGTTTTTTACGGGACTCGGCGAAAATCCGGCGCGCGGCCGTGAAACGTATCGAAACACTTTTTGTATCGAATCATTGCGCCGCCGTTTTCCGGTTTTTGTGAACGCCCTCGGCGAATTCCTCGATGATCTTTTTGTTAAAGGCCGGCAGATCGTCCGGCTGGCGGCTCGTCACGAGCCCGTTGTCGGTGACGACCTCTTTATCGACCCACATCGCCCCGGCGTTTTCGAGGTCGGTTTTGAGCGACGCCCACGACGTCAGCGTTTTGCCGCGGACGACGCCCGCTTCGATCAGCGTCCACGGCGCGTGGCAGATCGCGCCGACCGGCTTGCCGGCGTCGAAAAACGCTTTGACGAATTCGACCGCCCGCGGATTCATCCGCAGCTTGTCCGGGTTCATCACGCCGCCCGGCAGTTGAAGCGCGTCGAAATCGTCCGCGTCCGCCTCGTCGACCGTCAGATCGACGTCGATCGACGCGCCCCAGTCCGTATGATTCCAGCCCCTGATCGAGCCTTTTTCGAGCGATACGATCCGCACCTCGGCGCCCGCTTCCGCGAGCGCTTTTTTCGGCTCGAAGAGCTCGCTCTGCTCGAAACCCTCGGTCGCGAGGATCGCCACTTTCAGTCCTTCCAATTTGTTATTCATAATTCCTCCATAATTTTCGGACACGCCGCGGCGAGGCCCGTTCGATAACGATTCGCGCGGCGTATTCGGATAGAAGTCGAAACAACTTGTATGCCATAATGAAGCATCACTCAAAAAATCGGCGCGAATTTCTTGAAAGTTCCGGCCGATTGAATGTATCTACCAGTAAGCGTGAAACTGGCTGGACTCACTCGGTGTCTGAGGGCACCGGACTATGAGTTTTTTGTAACCGAATGGACAACATCGAACCGATTAAAACTGCCCCCGACAATCCGACCGAAAAGATCGCCGAAGAGAGCGGGCTGGCCGTCGTGCTGGTGGACGAGCGCGGTTCGGTGACGAGGTCGAACAATAATTCGATCTGCGAGGTCCTCGAGTCTTCCGAAGAATTCGCGCCGCGCTGCGGGGAGTTTTGCGGGCGGGCCTTCGAGATGGCCCAGGCCGCCGGAGAAATCGTGTCCTATCAATGTTATGCGGGACTCGACTGCCGCGCCGTGCCGCTCGCGGGAACGAAAAAACTGGTCGCGATCGTCGGCCGGACGTTCACGAAGGCCGAGCATTACCGGCGCGCGACCGAGCGCGCGATCGACGGCGACTGGCGGCGTTTTCCGCCGACGAAATTTTTTGAAAACGTGCTCATCAGCGGCTCGGCGGGCGTCCTTGAGAAGACGGCGAAAACGGTCGCGGGGCTTGTTTGGGAAGAAGGGGAGAAAGGGAGAAAGGGAGAAGAGGAGACGGCTGTCGCCGAGCGTGGCGGGGCCGACGAGGCGGCGATGGACGACGAGCGGACGGCGGAGCGGCTTTCGCAGCTGATCGAGGAATTCAACCGGCGAAACGTGCCGGTCGCGATCGAGGAACCGGATATTATCGGGGAAACGGAAATCATTGAGGAAGCGGAGATCGTCGAGGAGCCGGAGATCGTCGAAGAAGCGGAGATCGTCGAGGAGCCGGAGACCGTCGAGGCATCGGCGGAACCGGAAAAAACTACGGAAAACGAAACGCCGGCCGCCGTCGAAGCGCCGTCGGCGGTCGTCAAAAAGCTCAACGGCGAGAACGAGGAGATCGCCGCCTGGCGCTCGCTGTTCGGGTCGCTGTTCGATCTGACCTATCAAAAAGCCTGTCTTTCGATCATCCGCTTTTTGTCGCAGCGTTACGGGCTCGGCTCGATGGCGTGGCTCGAACGCCGCGAAAACCAGTTCGAGGGCCTGCTCGCGACCGGCTCGCTCGAAGGACGGCAGTTCAAGATCGTCCTGCCGGCCGACGACCGGCTGCTTTTTCAGGCGCTCGAAAACGAGCTTTCGCTCGATCTGCGCGAACGCGCGCGGGCCGGCGAACCGAACAACCCGCAGACCATCTCGCTCTTTCCGGTCTCGGTCGGCGGCGAGGTCCAGTGCGCGCTCGTCGTCGCCGATCCGCTGCCCGACGAGGAGATCAAACGGCATATCTCGCGGTTCTGCAAGACGGTCGCGTCGGAGCTCGAAATCCTCCGCCTGCGCGAAGAGGTCAAGCGCCGCAACTGGCTCGCCGACGCGGTCGAAAAATTCAACGCGAGCCTCAAAAACATCGACACCGACGATTTCTGGTCGAACCTGACGCGCGTTTCGGCCGAACTGATGCGCGCCGAGCGGAGCTCGCTCCTCGTGTTCGACGAGAAGAGCGATCTGCTGACCGTCAAGGCGGCGGTCGGCGCGACGGCCGACCGGATCAGAAATCAGAGCCAGCGGATCGGCGACCGCGTCGCGCGGATCGTTCTCCAGAACGGCAAGCCGGTCGTCGTCAGCGACGTCAGCAAGATCGGCCTCCAGCCGGCGCCGCCCGAGTGGAAATATAAGACGAAGTCGTTCATCAGCTATCCGTTCAGCATCGGCAGCCGCCGCGTCGGCGTGCTCAACGTCACCGACAAGGCCGACGGCAAGTCCTACAGCGAATACGATCTCGAACTGCTCAACGCGATCGCGCCGCAGGTCGCCGTTCTGATCGACCGCGCGAGCCTCAAGAGCAAGGCCGGCGAATTCGAACAGCTTTCGGTCACCGATTCGCTGACCGGCCTGCTCAACCGCCGCTATCTCGAAGAGCGGATCGCGGAAGAAATCAAGCGCTCGAACCGCTACGGCTATCCGATGTGCTTTATGATGATCGACGTCGACGATTTCAAGGTTTACAATGATACGTTCGGCCATATCGAGGGCGACCGCGCGCTGACGATCGTCGGCCGCTGCCTGCGCGAAACGCTCCGCAGCGCGGACGTCGCGGCGCGGTACGGCGGCGAGGAGTTTTCGATCCTGCTGCCGCAGACGACGCCGTCCGAGGCCGAAACGATCGCCGAACGCCTCCGCGAAAAGATCGCGGCGACCGAGTTTCCGAACCGGCAGGTTACGGTCAGCATCGGCATTGCCGGCTGTTGTCTCGAACTGAATTCGGCGCGCGACCTGATCCACGCCGCCGATATCGCCCTGTTCGACGCCAAACGCGGCGGCAAAAACACCGTCCGGCTTTACGACCGGGAAGCCGAGCACGGCGATAAATGATTTCGGATTTCGGATTTCGGATTTCGGATTTTCACCCCGATGATTCATTATTGTTTTTGATGCCGCTCTTCGCGGGCGGCGAAAATTTTGGCGGGATCCGTTGCGGATGAAAACGGATTGTAAAATTGATGAACGGACAGCGCGAAAAAATTTTGGCGAATCTGGCGGCCGAAGACTTTATCGGCCGGAGTCTCGAAGCGGATGCGATCCGGCGGCACGCGGCGGAAGCGCGCCGGGCGGCCGGGATGATCGTCGCGGCCGCGCCCGGCCTCGGCGTTTCCGAGCTTCTGCGGCAGACTTACGACCAGCTTTTCCACGAACAGGGCGAAATCATCCCGTTTTATTTCGCGCTCCGCAAATCCGACCGGACGGCGCGCCGGGCGGCGACCCGTTTTCTCCAGAATTTTCTGCGCCAGACGGTCGCTTTTCGCCGGCAGGACAGCCGGATTCTCGAAGCGTCGTGCGATTTCGACGAGCTGGCGGAGCTCGCGCTGCCGAGCGACGGCTACTGGATCGACCGGCTGATCGAAAGCTGCCGGACGGAGAGCCGGCTCAATCACGATCAGGCGTTCGTCCAGAACTGTTTGAGCGCGCCGCTCCGGGCGCTTTCTAACGGCGCGCGCGTTTTCGTGATGATCGACGATCTGCACGAGGCCGAATATTTCACCGGCGCGGTCGATTTCGTCGAGGAGCTGAACGAGATCTTCGCGCGGACCGGGACGCCGTTCGTCTTCGGCGGCCGCCGCCGTTTTCCGTTCGGCCGGAACGCGAGCGATTTCGAGCGCGTCCGGCTCGAAACGCTGTCGTTCGCCGACGCCGGCCTGCTCGTCGAAACGCTGGCCGCCCGCGACGGCGTCGCGATCAACGAACAGACGCGCGACCTGATCGCCGTCCAGTTTGACGGCAACCCTTTATTCATCAGGCTGTTGATCCGCGCCGCGAGCGAGAAAGAGGCCGCGCTCGACAGTTTTCAGAAGGTCGAAAAACTATACGCCGACGAGCTTTTCGGCGGCCGGATCGCGAAATTCTACGACGCGATTTTCGACCGCGTCGTGCCGAAGACCGAGGTTCAGAAAAACGTTCTCAGCCTATTGTTCGACGCGCAGAGCGTCGAGCACGAAAAAACGCATATCGAAACGTGGCAGTCGCGGACCGGGCTCGACGACGCCGATTTCGCGCGGACGATGCGGCTGCTGAACACGGGCGAAGTGCTTCGTCTGACCTCGAATCTCGTCGAGCCGATGGGCGAAAACCTGATCCTCGGCGATTACACGGCGGCCCGTTTCCGGCTCGAAATCGTTTTGCAGAACCGCGCGCTGACGGTCGGCGAGACGCTCACCGAATTTCTCAAGCGCGCGCCGCGGCTGATGGCCGATTTCTACCGCAAAAATTCGGCGCTCGGCCTGCGCGAGCTGCTCGGCGTGTTCGCCTGCCAGCCGGTGCCGCGAAGCCTGCTCGATTACCCGCTGTTTCGCGACGAGCTCAAAGGCGCGCCGGACGACGAGGTTTTGCGGGCGCTCCGGGAAACCGGCGACCGGATCGTGCTGCCGCAGGTCGTCTACACGGCGCACACGGTCGCTTTTTACGCGCCGATCTCGCAGTTCGTCGAGCGCGAGCGCTCGGCCGTCGCGCTCGGCTTTATCGAGTCGAAATACACGGACGACGACGAAACCGTCTGGATCGCCGCCGAGATCGATTCGAAGCTCGAAGCGTCGAAGGAGCTCACCGAATTCTGGTGCGACCGGCTGGAAATGGTCGCGCTGATGTGCAATTTCATCAATTACAAGCTCTGGCTCGTCGCGCCCGAAGGCTTTGCGCCCGACGCGGTCGAGGTCCTGCGCCAGCGCGGCGCGTTCGGGGCGAGCCGGCGGCAGGTCGAACTGCTCGTCGAGTTTCTCGGCGCGAAGGACGCGCTCGGCGCGAAGACGAAGGCCAACGAGTATGAAATGGTCGTGCCGATGGGCGACGACACCGAGCTGATCGCCGCGCAGACGGTCGAGGAAATCGCGCGCCGCCACCACTTCGCGCCGAAGGCGATCAACCAGATCAAGACCGCGCTCGTCGAGGCCTGCATCAACGCGGCCGAGCATTCGCACAGTCCGGACCGCAAGATCTACCAGAAGTTCGCGATCGAGGACGACCGGATCGTCGTCACCGTTTCGAACCGCGGTCTCCGCCTCGCCGACCGCAAAGCCCAGGAAATCGCGCCCGCCGACGGCCGCCGCGGCTGGGGACTTAAGTTGATGAAAACATTGATGGACGAAGTGAAATTCGAACAGACCGACGACGGCACCCGCATCTCGATGACGAAATATCTCAAAAATTAGTTGACTTTTGACGGTTAAAGTTTTACTTTAGGTTTCGAGCCCTAAATCTTTCCTTAAGGTAGAAAAACTAACCGTGAACACAATTTCAGACATACCTGTCCAGACAATCACTGAAACCGCGACGGTTTTTGCCGGCGATTATTTGAACAAGCTGAGCGGCGAAAAGATCGAGCGCGAATGCCGCCGCCGGCTCGATTCCGGCGTCAAAAAACTGGTCGTCAATTTCTCCGATACGCAGATCGTCAACAGCATCGGCGTTTCGATCCTGCTCGGCGTGATCGACGCCGCCAAGGACGCCGGCGCCGAAGTCGTCTTCTCGCAGATGCAGGAAGACACGATCAATCTTTTCGAAATGCTCGGCCTGACCAACCACGTAACGATCGCCAACTGAACTTTGAATTTTGATCTTTGGCTTCCGATTTTTGCAACTCAAAGATCAAGGATCGAAGATCAAAGGCCAAAGTCTCTTTATGGAAAACCATCAAAAACTAATCCATACCTTCGGCGCGCTGGCCGAACTCGGCTACGAGGTCGCGCACAAACAGAATTTTCAGGAGATGATCCGGACGTCGCTGCATCTTTTGCTCGGCAGTCTCGCGATCATGCGCGGCGGAGTCGCGCGGTTCTCGCGCTTCGGCCACGAGCTCAATATGCTCGTGATGCGCGGGCTCGGCGAGGAATTTCCCCTGAGCCTCTCGCTCTGCCACGAGGACGAGCGCCAGTTTTTGACGAACGGGCTCGCGCCGATCGAGGTCGCGCAGGCGAAAGTCCTGCCGTTTTTCCAGATTTACGACCGGAGCTTTACCAAAAAACGGATCGACCTGCTCGTCCCGCTCGTCATCCGCGACGATCTGGTCGGCGTCATCCTTTTGGGCGAAAAAGCCAACGGCGAGCCGTACACGGCCTACGATCTCGACATCATCTGCGCGATGTCGCGGCACATCGGCGTCGGCATCGCGCAGCGCAACCTGATGGCCGAGCTCGAACGCCGCGCCGAGGAAAACCGCAAGCTCTACGACGAGATGCGGACGACCTACAAGGACACGGTCAAGGCTTTCGCGACGGCGATCGACTGCAAGGACAAATACACCGAGGGCCATTCGGTGCGCGTCGGCAAATATTCCGAGATCATCGCGCAGGAACTCGGTTACGACCAGAACGAGGTCGAGGGCGTCGCGATCGCCGGCTATCTGCACGACGTCGGCAAACTGACCGTCGAGCGCAACATCATCAACGCGCCGTACCGCATCAACGCCAAGGAATCGGCCGAGCTCAACAAGCATCCGTCGGTCGGCTACGAGATCCTCGCGCCGATCCATCATCCCTACGCCGACGTCCCGCTCGCCGCGAAATATCATCACGAGCGGCTCGACGGCCGCGGTTATCCGGACGGGCTTTACGACAAGGACATCCCGTACATCGCGAAGATCGTCAACCTCGCCGATTCGTTCGACGCGATGACGACCGACCGGCCGTACAAGCGGCGGCGGCCGGCGACCGAGGTGATCGAGGATATGCAGCGCAACGCCGGCAAACAATTCGCGCCGGAGCTCGTCACGGCCTTCTGCCGCGGAATGCTCCGGGAACTGACCGGCGAGCTTCGGGAAAAGCGTTTCCGGCGGATTCTCGGCCGCGATTATCTCGACACCGAGGGCGTCATCCCGATGCTCAAAAACGTTCTCAACGGGATCAGCCCGACGACGCCGCTGACGCTCGTCAGCCTCGATTAACCTAAATGAACGGAGCGCCGGCATCTCGGCCGGCAAACGCCGCGCCAGCGGCGTAACAGCGTTTCATTTTTCTGAAATGAGCGGGGAAATGAAGCGTTGGTAGGTTTTGCAAACGCCTTGCCGGCCGCGATGCCGGCGTTCCTTTACATCAACAGTCTTCAGATAAAAGCCAGCGTTCGGCCTCGGCGGCCGTGTCGAAAACGCGGCTGAAGAGGCCGCGGTTGGTCGCGACCGTCTCGCCGAACTTATTGAGCTGCCGCTGTTCGTCGCACAGATCGACGAAGGCGACGCGAATCCCGAAGAAACCGAGGCGCGGGATTTCCGAGGCGAACCGGTACATCTCCGACATCGAGACGTTTTCCCTGATGTTCTCCTCGATCAGCACTTTTTGATACTTGGATTTGTGACATTCGGCGGCGATTTCCAGCCAGAATTGTCTGGAGATGTCGTAGCTGTCCTTCTCGCCCGTCACAAAGGCATAAAGATACTCCGGACGATGCTCGAAAGAAAGATCGTAGGCCTTGGAAGATTCAAGGGGTTCCGGGGGATTTTCTTCCACGCAATCAAAATAGCAGATTTTTTTGTCCGGAATCAAGACGGGCGGCGATTTTCGGTCTCGATTCCGGATAAAATGTTTCGGCCGGCTTTTCGGCCGGTTTTTTACGGCAGATAGGCGTTCGGCAGCGGCCGGTCGCCGGCGAGCCCGAACTGCGTGATCAGGAGCCCGCTCGAAGAACGATTGACGTACCACGTGCCGCTGCGGTAAACGGCGACATCCGCCCGGCCGTCGCCGTCGAAATCGGCCGGCGCGGGGACGTCGGTCGCGATGCCGAACGGCACGAACAGATTGCCGGCCGTGCTGCCGCTGATGTACCAGACGCCTTCGGACGGCCGGAAAACCGCGAGATCGGCCTTGCCGTCGCCGTCGTAATCGGCCGCGACCGGCTTGTCGCCGGCAAGGCCCCAGCGCGTGAAATTCACCGTCGCGTAATTCGCGGACGAAAGCGCCGTCAACCAGCCGTCGATCAGATAGGTCACGAAATCGGCTTTGCCGTCGCCGTCGAAATCGCCCGTGACCGGCAAGCCGTCCGCGATTCCCGAAAACGTCAGCACGCCGCCGGCGCTCCTGAGCACGTAGAAAGTGTGGTTCGACGGTCGGAAGACGGCGAGATCGTCCCGGCCGTCGCCGTCGTAATCCCCGATCGCCGGCAGATCGCCCGGCAGTCCCCACGAAACGCCGTTAAAACCGAGCGTCGAGCTGTTCAGAATATAAAAATCGGGCTGCGCCGGATCGGCGGTCGGCCGGAAAACCGCGACGTCCGTCTTGAAGTCGCCGTCGAAATCGCCGGGCACCGGCTGATCGGTCGAGATTCCCCAGCGGGCGGCGGTAAAGCCCGCCGTCGAGCGGTTCAGATACCAGACGCCGTCCGAAGGCCGGAAAACCGCGACGTCGGCCCGCCCGTCGCCGTCGAAATCGCCGCGCGTGCGGCTCAGACAGAGCGGCAGATAGACGGGCGGCTCGAGCGTCAGCGACCAGCCGCCGGCGAGCGATCCGGTGTCGGTCGCGGCGTCGTCCATTATATAAAGCGTCCACGTGCCGTTCGCCGTCGCGCTGCCGTAAACCGTAGCGAAGGTCGCCGTTCCGCCCGGCGCGGGCAGATTGTAGGGACCGGCCGGCGCGGGCGCGGGAAACGTCTCGGCGCTTCCGTCGGCCGTCGGCCGGTAAGTGCCGGTCGCGATCGCCGACGGAAGCGCCGTCAGCGCGGAATCGGTGAGGCTCAGGCTGACGTGAAAGAGATCGGCGTCGCCGCCCTGATCGGACATCACCTCGAACGTCTGTCCGCCCGGCCCGACGAGCAGCATATCGACGTCGCCCGGAAACGAGTGCGAGAGATCGAGCAGATCGAGCCGCAGATTGCGGACGCCGGTCACGCCGGAAACGCTGATGCTCGTGCCGTAGGGCGACGACGGGCCGGCGTCGTTGATCGTGACCGGCGTCGAATTGGCGAAAGTCTGGCCGACGCCGCCCGGGACGCCGAGAAAGATCCGCCGCGTCTCGGTGCGCGTCGTCGCGTTGGTGCCGGTAATGGTGAAGGTCAGCGTGACGGCCGACGCGGCGCACGGGTCGGCCGGAAATGTGTAGTCGATGTTTCGCGTGACGGTCTGCCCGGCGGCGATGTCGCCGTAACTGGCCGTGCCGCCGCCGGCGACCTGCACGCTGACGCCGGTCACGGTGAAGCCGTTCGGGTTGACGAGCGGGACGACCAGCGCGAGATGTTCGCCGCGGTCGGGATAGCCGTTGTTGTTGCCCGGCGCGTCGCTGACGGTAAAACCGGGCGCGATGACGACGTTCGGCAGCTCGTCGAAAGCCTCGATCACGCCCGTCGTGTTATTTCCCGAACCGGCGTTGACGATCGTCGCCGAATAACCCATCCCGCGAATCGCGAAGCCGCGGCGGACGGCGGCGGCGTCGGCTGAATCAACAACGGCCGCGGCGGCGATGATCGCGTCGCGGCCCTGGAGCATCGTCGGATTGAGCGGCGAGAGCTTCATCCCGTCGGTGATATACTGCAGCGCGCGGCGGTTTCCGTCGTCGGCGCCGTGCCGCAAAATCAGTTGATGACGCATCTCCCACAGCGCCGAGGCCCAGACTTCGCCGATGAATAATGCCGAATCGCACGGCGCCGCGATGCCTGGATTGGGCGGAAAAGCGGCTTGAAAATTGGAACAGTTGCCGGCGTTGAGATTGCCGAAAGTGAGCGGATCAAACGGCAGATTGTTGGCGCCGACCGACGATTTGAGGGCCAACGGAAAGCGCCGGAGACCGTAATAATACGGCGCCGTGGAAAAACCGTTGAGCACGTAGCCGCCGATCGCGTAGGTGCCGGAATCGTTATCCGCCGGCTCGGATAAAAGCGCGAGCGCGTAGAAATCCGACCAGCCTTCGCCCATCCCGCGCGCCATATTGCCGCCGAGCCCCGAACCGTTTCCGACCAGCCGGCTTGAAAGTCCGTGCGTCAGTTCGTGAACGATCGTCTGAGCGTCGAGCGCGCCGTCGCGGTTGGGGGTCGAGCCGGTCCAGATAAATAACTGCAGTCGGCCGCGTCCGCCGTCGGCCGGGGTCGAAAAGTTGATGTTGTTGGTCCCGCTCGAGTCCTGAACCTCGACCGAAAGCGAATCGTTGCCGACGCCGCCGCGCCCGAAATTGTCGGTTTGAAAATTTCCGGCCGCTTCGGTGAAGCCGAGCCGGTAAGTCTCGTCGTGAAAGCGGTTTGTGACGTAAAAGGCATTGGTCACCGAGCCGTTTTGAAAGAAGGTCTGAAGCGGGGCGTCGCCGGGCGGCGGATTGCCCGGCGCGGGATTGTAATTGAAAACGAAGGTCCGATTCGGGCTGCCGACGGCGTGGCCGTTCGGATCGACGCCCTGAATGCCGTCGCGGTCGATGCCGGCTTCGACCGCGTTGCCGATCGTCCGGTTCTCGCCGTCCGGAATCCAGCCGAGGTTGTTGAAATTATACGGCGGCTCGTTGCCGATCAATGTAAAGCTCTGGCGATCGATGATCGGCGGTTCGGGACAGACGAGCGGCGTCAGGCAGCCGGGCGTGAAGGCGGTCGGGCTGTCGGCCGTTTTGAGGAGGCTCGTCGCGCTGCCGTAAACGTTGTAGGTCGCCGGCTGGGTTTGATACTGGGTGATGTTCTTGCGCCACAAAAGCGTGCCGGTCGCGGCGTCGACGACGATGTAAAATGCGTCCGGTTCGCCCCACCAAAGCACGCGCCAGGCGGGCCGCGCGACGCCCGGCGCGAGCGGGAAATAAGTCTTTTCGGCGGTCGTTGCCCGCTCGCCCGCGCCGAAAACGGCTTTCATTGCGGTCGAGAGCCGCTCGTTTCGCGCGCGGCCGGCGGGCGGCAATTCGTCGTCGACGGCCGCGGCCGCCGCTTTGACGGCGTCGAGCGGATCGCCGAAATCCGTCGACGGATTCGCCTCGTCGAGTCCCGGCGCGAGATTATTGACGATCCGGACGATTTCGCCGCGGCGGGTGAAGGCGGCCCGCACCCCGCCGCCAAAGACCGGGATGCCGCCGACCGACTGGGCGAGCCCGACGAACGCGAGGCGGCCGTCGGGGTTCGCGTAATCGGCGGTCGTTTCGAGCGCGTCGACCGGCGCGGCGGCGAGCCCGAAAAGCGCGGAATTTTGTTTGAGAAAAGCGCGGAGCGCGGCGGCGCGGCCCGTGTCGCGCGGCCCGGTCAGGAATTTCGTCTGCGGGCCGGCCTCGATCGCGACGATTTCGGGGACGCCGAGCGCGTCGTCGTATTCGACGCGCAGGTTCGGAATCAGCGCGCGCAGCCGCCGGGCCGCGCGGGCCGCGGATTTTCTTTGCCGTCCGGCGGTTTGCGGCGACTCTCCGGTAAATTCGGCGAGCGTCCGGGCGGCGCGTTCGTCGCGGGCCGTGCGGAGGTCGTAGTTTTCGGGACGGACGGGTTTGGGAACGGCGGCCGGACGCTCGGCGGCGGTCGGGAAATAGCGGAACAGAAGGACGGAAATCGCGCCGAAAATAAACAAGATCGCGAAGATTTTTTTCGGCAAAAGCGTCTGCGAGGCCATAATGTATTCGCTCCTTTTCGTGAATCCGTAAAGCTGCCGGCCGGTCGAGAGGGAATAAACGAAACCGTCGAAACGGGCGTTCGGGAAAGAGTCCGAAGCCTGTCGAAAATCGTCGCCGGCACGGCGTTTGAAATCGGTATCGATAACAATTTACACCGGCCGGCGAAAAAAGACCAGATTTTTTTTGAAGCGACGCGGGCGGAAAACGGTTCGCGGGCAAAGCGCGCGCCCCGCCCGCGGGCCGGAGCGAAAAGTTATTGAGAGCTGTTTTCGAGCAGCTGGACGAATTTTTTGGCGGCGAGCGAGAGATTGCGGTCGCTTCGGTAGATCACGCCGACGGGCCGCACCCATTCCTTTTCGGCGAGCTGAATGACGGCGAGCTGGCCGTTTCGCTCCTCGTCCTCGACCGACGGGTACGGGACGATCGCCATCCCGAAACCGACCTCGACGGCGCGCTTGATCGTTTCGATGTTGTCGAATTCGGCGACCTTGTGAACCTCGACGCCGTGCGTCTTCAGGATCTTGTCGATCGCCTTGCGCGTCGGGATGTCGCGCTCGAACAGGACGAAATCGCGGCCCTTGAGCTGCGTCGTCTTGACGGTCTGTTTTTTGGCGAACTCGTGATCGAGCGGGCAGATCAGCACGAGCCGGTCGCTCTGCATCGGGACGATCGTCAGGCCGCGCCGCGGCTCGGGAAAGGCGACCACGCCGAGCTCGACGAGCCCGTTCAGCACGTCGCGGACGACGCGCGTGGTTCGCGAATATTCGAGATCGATCTTGACCGACGGGAACTTCGACATAAATTCGCGGACCTTCGGCGGAAATTCGTGGAGTCCGATCGAGTAGATCGTCGCGACCTTGACCGTGCCGCCGATCTTGCCGACGAGCCCGCGCATACTCTCGTTGAGCGTGTCGTAGCAGTCGAGCACGTTTTTCGCCTCGCGGTAGAAAACCTCGCCGGCCGTCGTCAGCCGGACCTCGCGCCGTCCCCGCACCCGTTCGAGCAGCCGCCGCTTGAATTTGTCTTCGAGCGTGCGGATCTGTTGGCTGACCGCCGACTGCGTGATGAAATTCCGCTCGGCGGCCAGCGAGAAACTTTGTAAATCGACCAGATCGCAAAATACTTTTAACGTTTCGATGTGCATAAACCGTTCGTTGTTCGTGGAGCGTCGTTCACCGGGGCTTCAAATTAAAAGCGTTGTCCCTACGACGTCCGAACGCTCTCGAATAACTGATCAAATTCAAATTAGTTTGTCTGAATAATACAGTAAAGAGAATTCATTTTATCTTATCAGATTCAAAATAGATAATGAAATATACTAAATAATTCGGTGGTTTTTGATATTCTTTTATATCACAAAGTTTGATTTACGACTTTCGGGCAAATATAATTGCCGGAAAGGCAGTAACTTACCAACCAGATAAGGAAAAACGTAATGAAAATCAGCAATACTTTTCTGCTCAGAAAATTGCATCAGATAACCGGCGTCGTGCCGCTCGGAATTTTTCTGTTCGTCCACTTTTTTACCAATTCGAAGGCGATGAACGGCGAGAAGGTCTTCAACGGCGCGGTCGAAGACATTCATCATCTGCCGTATCTTCTGTTCATCGAGATCTTCGGGATCTTCGTCCCGCTCCTGTATCACTCGGTCTACGGCATCATCATTTCGAGCGAGGCGCGCGTCAACGTCGGAAATTACGGCTACGGGCGCAACTGGTTCTATTTCTTCCAGCGCGTGACGGGCGTCTTTCTGTTCCTGTTCGTGTTTTTCCATATTCTGAATTTCCGCTTCGGGCTCATTCCGGGCCTCAACCAGACGCCGGTCGCCGGCAACGCGTCGCTCGCCTTTTCGATCGTCTCGCGCGAATTCTCGATCGTCTGGGTGCTGGTTTTTTACATTCTGGGCATCGCCGCGACCGCCTGGCATCTCGGTTACGGCCTCTGGCTGTTCGTCGTCGACTGGGGCATCGTGATCGGCGAGAAGGCGCAGAAATATATGCTTTACGTGAGCATCGCGGTGGCGGTCGGCCTCTTCGCCGTCGGCACGAACGCGGCGTTTTCCTTCATCAGGCCGTGCGGGCTGTTCCCGAAGGCCCTTTGCGAGGGCGCGGAGAAGAAAGGCGTCGTCGAACCGGGCAAAACGGGTAAATTCTAAAACCAAAACACATTCTTAAAGATAAAACTATGGCATCAAACGGATTAAAAATTGCGATTGTCGGCGGCGGGCTGGCCGGACTGGCGGCGGCGATGAAGATCGCCGAAGGTGGCCACGACGTCGATCTGATCTCGGTCGTCCCGGTCAAGCGCTCGCACTCGGTCTGCGCGCAGGGCGGCATCAACGGCGCGGTCAACACGAAAGGCGAAGGCGATTCGCCGGCCAAGCATCTGGACGACACGGTTTACGGCGGCGATTTTCTCGCGAACCAGCCGCCCGTCAAGAGAATGTGCGATATGGCGCCGCAGATCATCAATCTGTTCGATCGGATGGGCGTCCCGTTCTCGCGCACGCAGGAAGGCCTGATCGATTTCCGGCGGTTCGGCGGCACGCTCCATCACCGGACGGCGTTCGCCGGCGCTTCGACCGGCCAGCAGCTGCTCTACGCGCTCGACGAACAGGTCCGCAAATACGAAGCGGCCGGCAAGGTCAATAAATACGAAGGCTGGGAAATGCTCTCGCTCGTCCTCGACGATTACCAGGTCTGCCGCGGCCTCGTCGCGATGAACCTGCAGACGCTCGAACTGAAATCGTTTTACGCCGACGCCGTGATTATGGCGACCGGCGGGCCGGGCCTGATCTTCGGCAAATCGACGAACTCGATGACCTGCACCGGCAGCGCGGTTTCGGCCGCCTACCAGCAGGGCGCGAAATACGCGAACGGCGAATTCATTCAGGTTCACCCGACGTCGATCCCGGGCGAGGACAAGCTCCGTTTGATGAGCGAATCGGCGCGCGGCGAGGGCGGCCGCGTCTGGGTGCCGAAAAATCAGGGCGACGCGCGCGCGCCGAAGGACATTCCGACCGCCGAGCGCTGGTATTTCCTCGAAGAAAAATATCCGGCCTACGGCAATCTCGTCCCGCGCGACATCGCGACGCGCGAGATCTTTCAGGTCTGTCTCGACGGCTACGGCGTCGGCGGCGAAAATCAGGTCTATCTCGACCTGACGCATATCGACGCCGAAACGCTGACGCGGAAACTCGGCGCGATCCTCGAAATCTACGAGATGTTCGTCGGCGACGACCCGCGCTACGTCCCGATGCGCATCTTCCCGGGCGTCCATTACTCGATGGGCGGATTGTGGGTCGATTTCGAGCAGAGAACGAACATTCCGGGACTTTTCGCGGCCGGCGAGTGCGACTACTCGATCCACGGCGCGAACCGTCTCGGCGCGAACTCGCTCGTCTCCTGCGTTTACGGCGGCTTCGTCGCCGCGCCGTCGGCGATCGAATACGCCAAGAACGTCGAGCGCGGCGCGAGCGAAACGAACGGCGTCCACGCCGCCGAACTCAAGCGCCAGCAGGAGATCAACGATTCGATCATCAAAAACGAGGGCTCGGAAAACCAGTACCAGCTCCACGACGAGCTCGGCAAGGTGATGACCGACAACGTGACGGTCGTCCGCTACAACGACCGGCTGAAGGCGACCGACGAAAAGATTCTCGAGCTGCTCGAACGCTACCAGAAGATCTCGATCAACGACTCGAATCTCTGGGCGACGCAGGCCGTCCCGCACGCGCGGCAGCTTTACAATATGCTGCAATTGGCGCGCGTCATCACTTTGGGCGCGCTCAACCGCAACGAATCGCGCGGCGCGCATTACAAGCCGGATTTCCCGGACCGCAACGACGAGGAGTTTCTGAAGACGACGATCGCCGAATTCACCGAGGAAGCGCCGGCATTTAGTTACGAAGCCGTCGACATCGGCCTGATCCCGCCGCGCAAGCGCGACTATACGAAGGGCAAGGCGAAGGCCGCCTCGGAAGCGCCGCAGGTCCCGCAGCCGGGCAGCGAGCTTAAGCCCGAAGGCCGCGAGGAGAAGCTCGTCAAAGAGGGCAAAAAGGTGACGAGGGGCAAATCGATCAAGGAAGACTAAAGGGGAATGCCGGCCTTAAAGAAGAAAAAGAAATACACGGCCGAGGAATATCTGGCTTTAGAGGAAAAAGCCGAGTTTCGGAGCGAATATGACGACGGCGTGATCACCGCGATGGCCGGCGGTTCGCTCGACCACGCCCGCATCGTTGCCAATTTGAGCCGCAGCATCGGAAATAGAATTTCCGGAGATTGCTCCGCGCTGACTTCGGATTTGAGGGTCAGGGTCGAAAACTACCGGAAGTTTTATTATCCGGATGTTTTAATTCTCTGCGGCGAACCGGCGTTCTATGAAAAACGGAACGATACCGTCACCAATCCGGTGCTGATCGTCGAGGTTTTGTCCAAGAGCACCGAAGCGAAAGATCGCGGCGAGAAGATGCTCGCTTACCGGACGCTCGAATCGCTCCGCGAATACGTCTTGATTTCGCAGGACAAGGCGGTCGTCGAGCAGTATACGAAGACGGCCGGCGGCGATTGGATCCACAAGGCGACGATCGGGCTCAAAAGCCGCGTGAAACTCGAATCCGTCGGCGTCGAACTGGGGTTGGAAGAAGTTTATCAGCGAGTAAAATTCGAAGAATAATTTATTGGCTGAATTTACGGAGGGCGAATCGATCAAGGAATAGATATGGCTGTTTTGCCGAAACAAACAAAATATACGCCCGAGGAATATCTGGCTCTCGAAGAAAAAGCCGAGTTTCGGAGCGAATATTGGAACGGGCGGATAATCCGGATGTCCGGCGGAACAGGCAATCATAATTCCATCACGCTGAATATTGCGGGTGCCTTAAAGAGCGGGTTGCGAGAGAAATGCCGGACCTTTGCGATCGATGTAAAAGTTTGGATAAACTCCTGGGAAAGTTATGCTTATCCGGATGTTTTCGTGATTTGTCAGGAACCGCGATATTACAAAAAAAGACGCGATGTTTTTACAAATCCAAGCCTGATCATCGAGGTTTTATCGAACGGCACCAAGATTTTTGACAAAGGCGATAAATTTCTTGCCTATCAGACGATCGATTCTTTGCAGGAATATGTACTGGTCGATCAATACAAGTTTTTAGTCGAGCAATATACTAAACAGCAGGACGGGAAGTGGACTTATCAGGCAACTATCGGTCAGGACAGCGAGATAACCCTGCATTCCGTCGGTCAAACGCTGAAATTAAGCGAAATTTACGATCTGGTTGAATTTGAAGAAGAATAGTTTCGGATGTTCGGGATAAAAAGCAAAAGGACGGAAATTCGGGTCAAGGCAATCCGGGGCGGATCGGATAGTGATGGGAAATGAGTTTCGAAATTTTTTCAAAACTAAGCGGTTATGGCTAAAAAAGACTACTCAGAAAAAGTTCCCGGGCCGATGCAGGCGGTTTATGATGAGATCGTCGGGCGTATAGATGAATTTTCGCGAGCGTATCTGGATTCGGAATATGCCGGGCTTGGCCGGAAAGCGGCGGCGACGCTGTGCCGCAAAAGACCTTCACCATTGCTGAGCGGCGGATCGAATACCTGGGCCGGCGGGATCGTTCACGCGCTTTGCACGGTGAATTTCGGTTTCGATAAAGCCGAAAAGCCGCATACCGATCTTTCAACCATCTGCGAATTCTTCGGGATCGCCAAAAGCACCGTAGCCGCGAAAGGGAAAAAGGTTCGGGAACTGTTGAAAATGAAACACTATAGTTTTGAGTGGATTTTGCAGAGATTGGTCGATGAAAGCTCGATGTGCTGGATAATTTCGGTTAACGGATACCTTGTCGATGCGCGTTCGATGCCGGTCGAGGTTCAGGAAATCGCGTTTGAAAAGGGACTGATCCCGTATATTCCGGCTGAAGGAAGAGTATGAAGTACAAAGTCGGCGATATCGTCAGGGCAAAAGAAGGCGTTCGCGATCCTGATTTTGAGGATTTAGATATCTCGCACTGGCAGGGTAAGATTATTGCGCCGGACGGCGATGACGGGTACCTCATCGAGTGGGACAACCAGACCTTGAACCAAATGCCCGAAGAGGCTTTAAGAAACGCCTGGCTGGAAGGTCTGAAAGAAACCGAAATGGTTCTTTTTGAAGGCGATATCGAACCGGCTGAAGAGCGTCCGCAGCCGGCCCGAATGGAAAGAGAATTCGATAAACGGTTGGATGAGGAAAAGAAAGCGGCCGCGATAATCGGTGACGAGGAACTCGACGTGACCAAAGCCAAACTCAGGAAATACAGGGATTATTTGATGACGAATCTCGATCTTTCAACAGTCGTCACCGGAACCGAGGATTTTCCGTGGGAAGAAAAATATTTTTTCGGTTACGGCGACAAAAACGAGTACAAAAGACTTAAGAAAACGCGGCCTTCTTATCGCGATTTGTACAAAATAATGGGTTTCGAGGAGGAGATCGACGAAATGGCCGGGTTGATCGTCAAGGTCAAACGGTTGTCGGACAGAAAGATGTTTTCGCTGCCGCTGGCCGATCTGAAGGCAAAAGATAAAGACTCCGGGGCTTACGATCTTTTGGATACTTATTCCTTCTGGTTTGTTAACTGGAGGTAGTTGGAAGAAGAATAATTTATGAACCAAGCAAACGTGAATCACGAAAAGAAACGATTGGACAATCCGCCGAAAACGATCGAGTTTAAGATTCAGCGGCGCGAAAAGCTCGGCGCGGAGGCGCGGTGGGAAGTTTTTGAAATCCCTTACCGGCGGAATCTCAACGTGATCTCCGCTCTGATGGAAATCCGCAAGAATCCGGTCACCAAGGACGGCCGGAAGACGACGCCGCCGGTCTGGGATATGAGCTGTCTCGAACAGGTCTGCGGCATCTGCACGATGGTCATCAACGGCCGCGTTCGCCAGTCGTGTTCGGCGCTCGTCGACGATCTGCTCGTCGCCTCGGGCGGCAACACGATCACGCTCGAACCGATGTCGAAATTCCCGAACGTCCGCGACCTCAAGGTCGACCGCTCGAAGATGTTCGATCATCTCAAACAGGTTCACGCGTGGATCGAGCTCGACGGGACCTACGATCTCGGGCCCGGCCCGCAGCTCTCGAACGAGATCGCGCAGGAGCGCTACGCCTATTCGCGCTGTATGACCTGCGGCTGCTGTCTCGAAGCCTGCCCGCAGTATCACGACGACAACTACATCGGCCCGCAGGCGATCGCGCAGGCGCGGCTCTTCAATATGCATCCGGTCGGACGGATCACGATCGAGGAACGGCTCGACGGTCTGATGGGCGAGGACGGCATCACGAGCTGCGGCAACGCGCAGAACTGCGTGCAGGTCTGCCCGATGTCGCTTCCGCTGACGCGCGCGATCTACGAGACGAACCGCGACATCACGGTCAACGCGCTCTTCGGCTGGCTGAAAAAATAAAGAAAAGACGCCGTCCCGAGCGTCTTTCGAGCAGCTTTTCGACCCGGCGGCTCCGGCGTAAATCGCGCCGGGGCCGCCGAATTTCTTGAGGGATATTTAACGCGAAGACGCAAAGGGTTAAAGGGTTTATTGATTCATAAAAAACGATCGCGCCTCTTTGCCGAAGCCATCCCTGAAAAAAACTTCGCGGCTTCGCGCCTTCGCGCCTTCGCGTTAGAACCAAAAGACGCTATTTCGCGTTGCTCGGGTCGCCGGTCGGCGGCGGCGCGTGGTCTTCCTTGGCGGGCGGGCCGAGCAGCTTTTTGAAGAGCGGCTTGAGCGCGTCGGCCCAGACCTGATAGCCCGCGACGTCGAGATGCAGGCCGTCGGCGACCGTGATGCCGGCGAGGAGCTTGTCGTCCCTGCCGGCCATTTTTTTGTTGATGTTGAGAAAGCGGATCTTTTTGCCGTCGGCGAATTTCGCGATCTTTTTGTTGATGTCGTTGATGACCGGCATCACCGCCAGATTGTCGTTGCGCGGGAAGATGCCCATCAGGACGATCGTCGCCTGCGGCGCTTTTCGGCGGCAGACGTCGAGGATCGCCCGGATGCCGCGCGCGACGTCGGCCGCTTTGGCTTTCGCGGCGGCCGCGTCCGTCGGCGATTTATTGCCGACGTTGTTCGTTCCGGCGAGCAGGACGATGACTTTCGGCTCGACGCCGTCGAGCTCGCCGTTCTCCAGCCGCCAGAGAATGTTCTGCGTCGTGTCGCCGCCCCAGCCGAAATTGCCGGCGTTCCAGCCGAAGAAATTCTGCCGCCAGTTTTCGAGAAACGAACGGTACTTTTCGTCGCTCGTGCCCCACCGGCGGGTGATCGAATCGCCGAGAAAATAGACGTCGATACCGCCCTTTTTGGCCTTTTCGAGAAGCTGCGCGTGGGCGATTTGCGAATTTTTGTCCGTTCGCTCAAGGGGCTGATCGGCCGGCGTTTCGGTCTGCTGGGCGATCGCGGTAATGCTCAAAACCGTCAGTAAAAGTAAGATCGTCTTCATAAAAATCCCGTGTTGGCGTCGCCGCCGAAGCCGGCGCGTCAAAACCATTCCATACTAATATATTTTGTTGTTGACGACAACAAAATATATCATACCGATGTCGGATGTCGGATTGCTTTGATCTTCCGCTAAACACACTAAAAACACGAAATTTCTTTCGTGTTTTTTCGTGGTTTTAGTGACTGATTTAAGAACCGACCGCGGGTTTAACGCTCATTATTCCAACAAGTTGGGTCACACTCTTTAAGACTCGGGGACTCGGATTTACTGGATGGTCGAGACGACGGCGACGTCGTCGAAACGGCTTTCGGGAATGTTCGCGACGCCGTTTTCGTTAAGGAAATACTGGACTTTTTCGAACGACATCGGGGCGGCGAAGAAATAGCCCTGTGCGCCTTCGCAGTTGAGCCGTTTGAGCTCGTCGAGCTGCGCTTTGGTCTCGACGCCCTCGGCGATGACCTTCATCCCGAGATTCCGCGCGAGCATCACGATCGTCCGGACGATCTCGGAATTGCTGCCGTTCGACTGGATCGGGCTGATGAACGAGCGGTCGATCTTGAGCGTCGAGATCGGCAGCTTCATCAGGTAGTTGAGATTCGAGTAGCCGGTGCCGAAGTCGTCGATGTTGATCTCGATGCCGATCTCGCGCAGCTGGTTGAGCATCTCGACCGCCTTCTGCTGGTGCTCGAAAAAGACCGACTCGGTGATCTCGAGCTTGAGCTTGTTGCCGGGGAATTTCGTTTCCGCGAGGATCTGCTTGATCTTGTTGACGAGATTCGGGTTGGCGAACTGCTTGCACGAGAGATTGACGCTCAGCATCAGCGGCGTCCCGTCGGGCATACAGTCCTTGAGCGAATACATCTGCGCGCAGGATTTCTGCAGGATATGCTCGCCGAGCGCGTCGATCAGGCCGATCTCTTCGGCGAGCGGGATGAACTTCGACGGCTGGATGTCGCCGAACGTCGCGTGGCTCCAGCGTGCGAGCGCCTCGAAGCCCTCGACCCGGCCGGTGATCAGCGAGTAGATCGGCTGGTAATTGATGTAGAATTCGTCCTTTTCGACCGCGCGGCGAAGATCGGTTTCGAGCTTGAGAATCTCTTTGACCGCCTCGTGCATATCCTGATCGAAGACTTCGTGGCGCGCTTTGCCGGCGCGTTTCGCCTGATACATCGCCGTGTCGGCGTCGCGCATCAGGTCCTCGGGCAGCCGGTGGTTGTCGGTCGCGTGGAGGATGCCGATGCTCGCCGAGCTGTAAACTTCGTGCCCGCTTAATTTAAACGGGATCAGGAATTTTTCCTGGATGCGCTCGGCGATCCGGATCACTTCCTTGGTTTCGTAATGGCCCTCGACGAGAATCGTAAACTCGTCGCCGCCGAGCCGCGCGACGAGATCGGTCGGGCGCAGGCATTCGCGGAGCCGTTCGGCGATGCCGATCAGCAGTTCGTCGCCGATCAGGTGGCCGAGACTGTCGTTGATGACCTTGAAGCGGTCGAGGTCGATAAACAGCACGCTGACCTTGTAGTCGCGTTCGGTATGGGCTTTTTCGAGCGCGAGATCGAGCTTCGACATAAACCGGGCGCGGTTCGGCAGCCCGGTCAGCGCGTCGTGCGCGGCCTCGTAGCGAAGCTTCTCCTCGGCGAGCTTCTTGTCGGTGATGTCCTGGATCTGGAAGATCAGGTTCGGATGCTCGGACGAGGCGTGGCTCGTCGTCGAAACGCTCCACGACGCCCAGACGGTCTGCCCGTGCTTGTGCAGGTAGCGCTGCTCCATCTGGCAGCTCGGCACCTTGCCGGAGAGCAGCTCGTGAATCTTGATCAAAGTGTTGCCGAGATCCTCGGTAAAGATCATCGACTGGAAGTCGCGCGCCAGAAATTCGTCTTCGGTGTAGCCGAGGATCTGGCAGAGCGCGTGGTTGACCTTGAGCCAGACGCCGTTCGGCGAGACGAGCGCGATGCCGATCGGCGCGTAATTGAAGGCGCTCCGGAAGCGTTCCTCGGATTCGGCGAGCGCCGCCGACTGTTTTTCGAGAATGTCGGCGTGATCCTTCGCCTGCTCGGCCTGCGTCAGCGACATCTCGACGTTCTTGAGATACATCCGGTAGGTCAGATAGAGGAAGAGGATGATCGGGATCGTCGCGATCAGCGCGCTGAAGCCGACCGCGTCGACCAGCTTGACGAGCAGGCCGGCCGCGACCGCGCCGAGCGAATAGGTGATGAAGGTCCACAGATAATGGGTCTTCCACGTTTCCCACCACGGCTGGCCGGTTTTGAGCGCGCCGTAGATCGAGGAAAGTCCGGTGTTGGCGAAAAACTGGACGAAGGCGACGATCGAGATCGTCGTCACGAAGTCGTTGATCGTGTTGCCGTGGAGCTCGGCCTCGGTGTCGATGCCGAAGAGCGCGAGCGCGACGACGACGAGCGAGGTCGACAGCGCCATCGCGCCGGCGTTGAAAAAGACGGTGATCTTCTTATTGCAGAAACGCCACGCCGAGCAGAAGGCCTCGAGCGCGGCGAGCAGGACTGCGGCTTCTCCGCAGAAATAAAGCATTGCAAAGAAGATGAATGTGTCGGAAACCGCGATGTGCGATTTGAATTTGGGAATCTGGACCGTGATTCTTGATCCGAGTCCGACGGTGAAAGCGGCTAAAAACAGAAAACGCAGATCGATCTTTTCGAGCGGGAGTCTGACCGTCGCGGCAATCAGGCAGAGAAAGCCGACGGCGATCACTGCTATCATATATTTTCTGGTCATTTCCTGCGTTTTCATAAAAATTTGAGAGGTTTAACCGGGTGCGTTCGGGTCTCGGTCCGGGGAGACCGGAACCGATACCGGCGACGCGTCAGCGAACTTTAAACATCAAAATTTAGCTTGAACGAATAATTTAACAAAGATTTCGTGGGCGATTTAAATTCGGAGAAGGTATGGACGGCTTTTGAAGGCCAAAGAACATTATGAACAATATTCTTTTTTTTGTCCATACCTTTTTTCCTAAATGTCTCAAACGAACATTGTTACGCAGCAATCTTTCGATTTGAAACCGGCTTTCAGATAGGCGTTGTGGGCCTGGTGAAACTCGACGTTGCTGAGCAGACAGACGTGCTTCACTTTTTCGAGCAGCGCGCGGCTGAGCTGCGACAGGCAGTTGGCGCCGACGCCCTGGCCCCGGTTTTCCGGATCGACGTAAATTCCTTCGAGATACATCACGTCGCTCGTTTCGGCGATCACGTCGGCCTTGAAGATCAGCTTGCCGTCTTCGAAGACGACCCAGACGCGGCCCTGTTCGATCCGGCGGAGAACGCGTTTCAGATAACCTTCGCGGTCTTTTTCCATCGGATTGACGCCCGATTCCTCGAACGCGACCTCGGCGTGGGCTTCGGCGATCGGGAGCAGCTCGTCGGCCGCCGCCAGCCGCAGTCCGGGAACCGCTTCGCGGACCATCACCGGGTGCTTGATTTCGAAGAGCCGTTCTTCGCAGACGAGGCGCGGCTGCTGGTTTTCGTCCGAGTAATACTGCCAGAAGGCCTCGATCGAGTTGCCGTCCGACATCATAATGTGAATCGGCGTTTCGGATTCGCGGGCTTTCAGCGCGAGCACCGTCAGCGCGTCATCCGTGCGGGCCTCGACGAGCGTCGTGTGACCGATCAGGGCGACGCCTTCGAGCGTGCCGGCGGTGTTTCTGTAACCGTAGAAAACACCGCGGTTGCTGGCGCTTTCGATGCCGTTGTCCTGAATGAAGCTCGTCATCACGACCGTGTGGACGGGGCGGACTTTCAGGAATTCGAGCACTTCCGGCTGATCGGCTTCGGTCAGCGCGCTCACGCGGCTCAGGTTGGAAACGGCGCGGGTAATGGCGTAGTCAAACGACTTTGCGTTTTGATTTGCAGCGTTGTTGTAGGCTAATTGCAAGTTCATGATGATTTCCTCCTATTTCCTTCCTTAGATTTAGTTGTTATCACCATTGATTACGCTGCTGGCCAGAGTGCTGTCGCTGATCAGGACGCCGTCGCTGATCAACACACCGTCGCTCACCAGCACCCCGTCGCCGATCAGCACCCCGTCGCTTATCAGCACGCCGTCGCTTATCAGGACGCCGTCGCTGACGAGGACGCCGTCGCTGATCAGGACACCGTCGCTGATCAGAACGCCGAACGACTGGAAGTTCGTGCCGTCGCCGAGCGTCTGTCCGTTGCTGAGCACCGCCTTCGGCGTGATCGTCAGGGCCGTCGTGTTGGAGAAGTTCGTGTTCAGCACGAAGTTGAAGGTCGCGCTGTGGGTGACGCCCTTTTCGAACCACATTCCGTTTTTGTAGACGGTGTGGAACGAGTTGGCGAGCGACTGGCCCTTGACGAAGCCGTGGTTGAACAGGATGCCCTGCGACCAGCTGAACGTGTTGCCGTTGAGCGTCGTCGTCGGAGTCGGGAAGGTCGCGCCGGTCGCCAGCAGCGAAGTGCCGGGGGTAGCCGTTGTATTGAAGTTAAGATCGGTCCGATAGGCCTTCGCGAGACGCACCGCGCCTTCGAGGTTGATCTGGCCCGCGCCCTGTTCGAGCATATTGTAGCCGTTGAGCGGCTGCGCCGTGTATTCGAGGATCATCTTGGCCATCTGCGGCGTCAGGTTCGAGTTGACCTGGAAGAGCAGCGCCGCCGCGCCGGCGACGACCGGCGTCGCCATCGAGGTGCCGCTCATCGTCATCATACTGTCGTTCGGATCGGTCGGGTTGGTCAGACCGTCGCCGAGCGTCGGGTAGTTGACGAACAGGTAGCTCGAATCCTTGGCGCGCGCCGAGACGATCTTGTTGCCGGGCGCGACGACGTCGGGTTTGATGACGTTGTCGTAGATTTTCGTGCCGGCGGTGTTCGTGTAGAAGCTCCGCGTCGGGCCGTTCGAGCTGAAGGTCGCCATCAGGTCGTCCGAGCGCGAGTCGGTGTCTTTCGTGTTGACCGCGCCGACCGTCAGCACCGAAGGATCGTTGCCGGGCGAGTGGATATGACCGTAAAGCTTCTGGCCCGACGAGTTTTTGCCTTCGTTGCCGGCCGCCGCGACGACGAGAATGCCGAGCGCGTTCAGCTCCTGCACTTTGCGGCAGACCGGATCGTTCGTGTAGCTGTCGATCGCGAGACCGCCGAGGCTCAGGTTGAGAACTTTGATGTTATAGGTTTGATAATTGAGTTTGACCCAGTCGAGCGCGTTCAGCAGCCACGAGGTCTGACCGCGTCCCTGACCGTCCAGAACCTTGAGATTGATGATGTTGGCGTTCGGCGCGACGCCGCGGTAAGCGCCGCCGTTGCTGCTCGAATTGCCCGCCGCGATGCCCGCGACGTGCGTGCCGTGACCGTAATCGTCGTCCGTCGAGCTCGTCGTCGTGACGAAGTTCTGGCTGTAAACGATCCGGCTGTTGCCGCTGTTGTTGCGAAAGTCCTTATGATCGGCCTTCATTCCCGAATCGAGCACCGCGATGCCGATGCCGGTGCCGTCGAGCGTGTAGGCCGCGCGGTTCGACGTCGCCGCCTGCGAGCGCGTCGTGGTCGCGCCGGTCGTGTTTTCGAGATGGCCCGAGAAGCTGACTTCGCGGTCGGGCGAGATGTAGTTGATCAGGCCGCTCGCTTTCAGCGTTTCGACCGCTTTGAGCGGCAGGTTGACGACCATCGTGTCGGACGTGCCGATGCGGTCTTCGAGCCGGATCTTGTTTTCCGCCATAATCCGGCGGAGAACCGGATTGTCGGCGTCTTTGGTCTGGAGAATCACGTCGAGGCGCTTCGTGCCGCCGGTCTGATCGTTGTCGAGCATCTCGCGCAGGTCGGGCGCGATGCTGTCGCCGCGGAAGCTTTCCGCGGCGGCCGTCTTGAGCGCCGCTTCGTCGGTGCTGCCGGCGGCGGTGCGGCCGACGACGATCGGTTCGAAGATCGCGGCCGCTTCCGGATTCGGTTCGATCTGGTCGGCGTACGCGGCTTTCGAACTGCCGCCGATGATCTGGACTTTGCCCTGGAGCAGCGATTCGGTGAATTTGTCGTTGATCTGCGCGTTGCCGACGAAGTTCGCCAGCTCGCCGACGAACAGGATCACGTCGCCTTTCGCGACGGCCAGATCGTTGACGAGCGCATCGACCCGCGCCGACGCTTCGGCGCGGTCTTTGACGTCGCTGAAGAACGCGCCGACTTCGAGCTTGAAGACGCGCTTGCCGTTAAGACCGGCCGGCACGTCGCCCTTCGCGATCCGCGAGGCGAGAACCTTGACGACGGCTTCCTGATTTTCGCCGGTTTCGTCGAGAATCACCGACTGGCGGAGGCCGCCGGTCGCGAGCGATTTGATCAGCTGGCCGACTTCGCGGTCGAAATTGGCGGTGATCGTCAATTTGCCGTCGCGGGCGAGCGCCGTCAGATCGGTCGAATATTTTTCCAGGGTCGAGTTGCCGTTGAGCGTCCTGCGGCTCGGAACTCCGTTAAAGTTGGAATATGTCTGAGCCAAAAAAGTGTTGGTCAGCATAAACGAAAACAATATCAGGAGCGCGATCGTTTTCGATAAATTTGAAAAGTGCTTTTTAAGCAGCATTGGTAGAACTCCTAGTCCAAAAGTTTGGGTAAAACTCAATAGTCAAACGGGATTCGGGGGACGAATCGCCGCAATTCTTTTAACAAGCTTTATGCCACACAGTTAAATTATTGAAAATAAAGGAAAATGACTAAGAGGCTGGGCATTTTGCCGCACTTCGGTCGGTCAGATTGAATGACCGGGACAGTCAATCTGACCGATTACGGTTCGGGAAGTTCGGGAAGTTCGGGAAGTTTGGGGAGTTCGGGAAGAAAACGTACAATCGGCTGTCAGCCGGTTGACAGGCGACAGCCTGTAAAAACGCTTCACACCCGCGCGGCGCGGCGGCAGGCTGACAGCCTGCCGTACGTTTATCGCCAAACTTTTATCTGGCGTTGCGCGAAGATTTCTGGTATAAATTTTTTACGATTTACGAAAACCTGACATCCGGTCTTTGACGTTCGATCTTTGAAAACAGACCGAAGACCGGAGATCGAATAAAACTAACCTCAAGGAGCCAATATGTTATACCTTACGCAGTCAGCCGCCGTTTACGGCATCGATGCGCTGATCGTCGATATCGAAGTCAATCTGCAGCCCGTTAAAAGCGAAGTCGACACGTCGCCGACCGTCCTGATCGTCGGTCTGCCCGACACCGCGATCCGCGAATCGCGCGAGCGGATCCGCGCCGCGATCAACAACAGCGGGTATTTTTTTCCGTTTCACAAAACGACCATCAACCTCGCGCCGGCCGACGTCCGCAAGGAGGGCGCGAGCTTCGATCTGCCGGTCGCGCTCGCGATCCTCGGCGCGAACGGCGATCTCGCCGAGTCGGACGCGCTCGACGACACTTTAAGCGTCGGCGAACTGTCGCTCGACGGCCGCGTCCGGCCGGTCCGCGGCGCGCTCTCGATCGCGCTCCGCTGCCGCGCGAACGGCATCAAAAATCTGATCCTGCCCGAGGAGAACGGCACCGAAGCGGCCGTCGTGCAGGAGATCGACGTCTATCCGGTGCGGAGTCTGCGGCAGGCCGCCGCGATCGCCGAGGGATTACAGACCGGCCGCGGGACGCCGTCGCCGCCGCTCCGGCTCGCCGCCGCCGACCTCCAGACCGACCGGCAGAAATACCGCGTCGATTTCGCCGAGGTCCGCGGCCAGAACTCGGCCAAACGCGCGTTGGAGATCGCGAGCGCCGGTTCGCACAACATTCTGATGATCGGTTCGCCGGGCTCGGGCAAGACGATGCTCGCCCGCCGTTTGCCGACGATCCTGCCGCCGCTCGAATTCGAAGAGGCGCTCGAGATCACGAAGATCCATTCGGTCGCCGGTTTGACGGGCCGAAACGGTCTCGTCACCGAGCGGCCGTTCAAGAACCCGCACCACACGGTCTCGCAGGCCGGCCTGATCGGCGGCGGCTCGATCCCGAAGCCGGGCGAGGTGAGCCTCGCGCATCTCGGCGTTTTGTTTCTGGACGAGCTGCCCGAATTCGACCGGAGCGTGCTCGAAGTCCTGCGCCAGCCGATGGAGGACAAACAGGTGACGATCGCGCGGGCCGCGACGAGCCTCACCTTTCCGAGCAGCTTTATGCTCGTCGCCTCGATGAACCCGTGCCCGTGCGGCTATTACGGGTCGGGCCGCGAATGCAAATGCTCGCCGCCCGTGATCCAGCGCTACGTCGGCCGAATCTCGGGCCCGCTGATGGACCGGATCGACATCCACATCGACGTCCCGGCCGTCAATTTCAAGGAATTGCGCGGCAAGGGCGTGCCGGCCGGCGAAGCGTCCGAGACGGTCCGCGAACGCGTGATCCGGGCGCGGTCGATCCAACTGAACAGATTCGCGGGCGAAAACGTCTTTTCGAATTCGGCGATGACGCCGGCGCAGATCCGCCGGTTCTGCGCGCTCGACGCCGACGGCGAAAACCTGCTCGAACGCGCGATGCTCAAACAGGGCCTCTCGGCCCGCGCCCACGACCGCATCCTGAAGGTCGCCCGCACGATCGCCGACCTCGACGCGAGCCAAGAGATCCGCCCGCACCATCTCTCGGAAGCGATCAACTACCGCTCGCTCGACCGCAACTATTGGACCTAGCGATTTCGGATTGCGGATTTCGGATTTCGGATTTGTCTGAATTCGAAGGTTTCGATTTCAACGATCGCTTCCGAGTCGAAACCAATCCGAAATCCGAAATCCGAAATCCGAAATCCTACTGGTTTACCGTGAAGTTCAGGTCGGCGATTTCGTCGGTGACCGGGACGGCGGCGGAGGCGACGGTCGTGCGTTTGAACATGACGGTGACGACGCAGGTTTCGCCGACCGCGACGTCGTCGAAGCGATAATAGCCGAACGAGCCGGTCCGGACGGTTCGGGAATTGCCGCCCGCATCGGTCAGCGTGACGAGCGCGTTGGTGACGGCGCGGCCGTCGGCGGTCGCGACGCGGCCCGAAACGGAAACCGCGGCGGCGGTCGGGACGAGGACCGCGAGCGAATACTGCTGGACGCCGGCCATCCCGTCGGTGTCGGTCGCTTTGACGGTAAACGTGAAGCTGCCCTGCGCGGTCGGCGTGCCCGAAAGCAGGCCGGCCGGCGAAAGCGTGACGCCGGGCGGCAGCGACTGGCCGGCGGCCGCGACGACGGCGAACTGCGTCGGCGCGAAGCCTTCGACCGGCTCGTTTTCGGCGAAGCCCGCGAGGCTCGTCTGCCGGGTCGCGGAAAGCTGCTGATTATAAAACGAATTCTGGCGGCCGTTCGGAAGGCTCGGCTGATCAAACGCGATATTGCGCTCGACCGCGCCGATGTCGACGCGCGCGCCGATCGGCCGCGCCGCGCCGCGCTGGTCGGCGGCGAACGGATTGGCCGGGTTGCCGCCGTCGATCGCCGGCGAATCCGCGAGCAGCGCCATCGTCTGCGTCGGGCCGCCGTAATTGCCGAGAGGCGCGAGCCGCGCGCCGCCGGCCGGGCCGATGATGTTGCCGGCGAGCGTCGGCGAGGACGGCGACCAGGTGCTGCCGCTCGTGCTGGTGATCAGGTTGTAGCCGTAGGAGGTGATCCGCCCGGACAGATCCGGCCCGCTCGAAGCGGTGTTGCCGGCGACGATCGAATTTTCGAGATTGAAGACCGGGTTGTTTCCCGTAAACTGCTGCATAAAGATCGCGCCGCCCGCGCCGGCCGCGCTGTTGCCGGCGAACGTCGTGTTTTTCGCGTCGACCGTCGCCGTCGACCCGCCGATGTAATCGCCGTCGGCGTAGATCGCGCCGCCGTTGACGTCCGCGCCGTTGCCGGTCTGGATCGCCGAGTTGCCGGCGAAGGTCGAGTTGCGGATGTCGGTGTAGCCGTCGAGGACGAAGCGCCTGTTGAAGAGCCCGCCGCCGAGCTGCGCCGTATTGCCCGAAACCGTCGAATCGTAGAGCGCGAGATAGCCGTCGGTGTAGATGCCGCCGCCCGCCGGCGACCCGCCCGTCCCGGCCGGCCGCGTCGCCGTGTTGCCGCTGACGGTCGAACTCCGGACGATCAGCGACCCGCTCGACCCGAGGCCGCCGCCGCGGTCGTCGGCGTGGTTGCCGGAAACGGTCGCGCCGGTCAGCGTGACGGCGCTCGCCGCGTCGCTCCAGATCCCGCCGCCGCGCTGGTCGGCCGTGCAGCCCGTGACGGTCGAGCCGGTCAGGTTGAGCGTGCCGAGAACATAAATACCGCCGCCCCGGTTGGCGCGGCTGGCGTCGACGACGATCGCCGTCGCGTTGAGCGTCCCGTTGTTGTTGATCAGGATCGCGCCGCCGTCGATGTTCGGGCCGGGATTGCCGCGCGTCAGCCGGACGTCGCGCAGATTGAGCGTGACCGCGTCGACGTTGAAGACGCGGCTCAGGTTCTCGCCGTCGATCGTCAGCAGGCCGGCGCCGGGGCCGTTGATCGTCAGGTTCTTGAAAAAGTCGATCACCGCGCCGCCGAGCGCGATCGTCCGCGGCTGGCTGAAAAAGACCGGGTCGAACGCGATCGTGCCGCCGTCGGGCGCGTCGGCGATCGCCTGCCGGAGACTTCCGCCGCCGCTGTTGTTGTTGTTGCGGGCGCAGTCGATCTCGTACGCGCCGATGTCCGGCAGGCCGTTCGCGGGGCGCGCGCCGCCGCGCTGATCGGTTGCGAAAGAAAAGGCCGGATCGGCGACGTCCGCCGCCGGGCTCGTGCACGGAATCGCGTGCGTCCGGTTGAGGCCGCCGTTGTCGGCGAGCGCGCCGAGCTGCGGGTTGACGTTGGTCAGGTCGGTCGCGACGTAGCCGCTCGACCCGTTCGGGTTGCCGACGAGGTTGTGGCCGTCCGACTGGAAGCCGTTGGCGATGTCGGGGGTCGAATTGCCGGTGTTGGTGTTGCCCGCGACGATGCTGTTCGCGACGACGATCCGGCGCCCGCTGAGCGCGAAGATGCCGCCGCCGCCGCTCGCGCCGGCGTGGTTGTCGGTGATCGTCGAATAATTGACGTGCCCGCCGGTGTTGTCGAACGTGCCGCCCTGCGCGAAGATGCCGCCGCCGAAGGTGCCGGCGGTGTTGCCGCTGATCGTCGAGTTGGTGACGTTGAGGACGCCGGCGTTGTAGATGCCGCCGCCGCTCTGGGTCGCCGTGTTGCCGCTGATCGTCGTCCGGTCGACGGTCGCGCGCGCGTAATCGCCGAGCGCGTCGGTCATAATGAAGAGGCCGCCGCCGAGCGTCGAAGTGTTGTTCGAAACGGTCGAATCGCGGAGCGTCACGCTGCCGCCCGGCCGGATCGCGACGCCGGGGCCGGCGTTGCCGGTCAGGATCACGCGGGTGAGCGTCGTCGTCGCCGTAAAATTGTCGATGCCGCCCGACCCGTTGGCGATCGTCAGATCGCTGATCTGGATCGTGCCCGACTGGAGCGTCAGCACGGGAAAGACGGCCGCGCCGGTGCGGGCGATCGTCAGCAGGTTGCGGTTCGTGCCGGAAACGGTCAGACTCTTGTTGATCGTCAGCGTGGAAGCGATCTGGATGGTCTGAATCGTGCCGAAAACGGCGGCGTCGAAGTTGATCGTATCGCCCGCGGCGGCCGAAGCGGCGATCGCGCCGCGCAGCGAGCAGTCGCCGGCCGCGTTCGTGCAGGCCGTCAGCGCGCCGTTGTCCGAAACGGTGTCGACGGTCCGCGTCGCGGCCGCCGCCCGTTCCCCGCAAAGACCGCCGAAAACCAGCAGGCCGAAACAATAGAACGCCAAAACTCCCTTACTCATCGGGTTTCTCCTTCAAATTTCAAAAGACTCGAAAAACTCCGGGCCGATCCGTTACGAAGGAGCGTTGTCGCGGCGATTAAAGGAATCGAGCCGGAGATCCTGATGCCCAATTATTTATTCAAAACGTTATCAGGATAATTATTGGCCCGGCGGGCCGAATCGGTCATCGGCATCACTGCCCATTTCGGGATGGGCAATACTACCCATTTTGTCGCGCTTTCGGCTCTATATTCGGACTTTTGACGAAAACGCGAAAGCGGACTGGAGCGCTGGCTGTCCCCGGTTTCTATGAGACAGCGCGAACGAACGATTCGCTTTCCCTGGCGTCGTCGGCCGGCGAAACGTTTGATGCTGTTGGCGGGTCGAGCAACCAAACCGAGCGGGAAAGCAACTAGATAGAATGAGCCGGCCGGCATCGTCGGGGGTAAGCGTTGATGTTCTTTGAAAAACTAAATCGGGATAAAGTCCCTGCAAGGGACAAATTCAATAGCCGGGGTAAAGCGAGTGAAGCGATCGTCACCCCCGGTCCGCCGCGACGTATGCTCCGTCCCTGTAGGGGCAATGGTATTAAGTTTAGGACTTACGCAAGCAAATAA
>JAFDVJ010000038.1:109458-121806 GCA_018269075.1 Acidobacteriota bacterium | reverse complement strand
CAATTATCAGGATAAGCAAATGATAGCGGTTTCCGACACCAAAAGATCAATTTTCTCCGAAGTAGTTCCTAATTCTATACAGGCTGTTCTAATTCCCAGAAATGGGGCTTTACAGTTTTTTCAAGAGTACGAACAGTTTATGGCAAAGTACTACGGCTTCGATTAATGTGAGAACTTAACCATAAAGGCAAAAAGTACAGAGCTTTTAGGGACGGCAAATCTTCACTTTCATTGGTAATCAGCTTAAAGTTTGTTAAATCAAACATTATATGTATAATTATCACCGTTAACTTTCCTGAAAAGGGATTTTATTTGCTACTTCTGGTTAAACCAGATAAGTTGACAAAGTAATTACCAAGCCTACATTTATTGGCTGAAATGCTGATAGTCGAAATGTGTTGGCGCAATTGCACAACTGCTTTATCAATAATTAATGGAATGAATTTAATTAATTGAAAAATGCATAGTGCTTGGAATTCTCTAATAAAATGATAGATATAATTTATCTACGAGTATGATCTTTAATAGTCGAATATCAGAAGTCATTAACTCCTATCCTAATGAATATTATTGCTAACTTCAGACACTCGACAGCCTGCCAAATAAATTCTATTTTCTCAATCAGAGAGCCAATTTTTCTGAATTGTAGAAAGCCCGGAAGGGTTAGTGTGCCCAAAATTCAGCTTAAACAACGTTCAACACTAATCAATCATTTCAATTGTTTTACTATTGCCTTTGATTAAATAAGGTTAATTGAGCTACAAGCCTTATTTTCAAGAATTGTAAAAAAGCAGAAAAGGCGATTCTCAGAGTAGATGAATCGCCTTTTTTTGACTATAATTGATAATGGTAAGTTATTTATTATCAATATAATGGAGACGAGGGGGATCGAACCCCTGACCTCATGAATGCCATTCATGCGCTCTCCCAGCTGAGCTACGTCCCCTTGTGTTTTCAACGGTTCGGCCGGTTCGTTGTTCGGAATAGACTATCTGAATTCCGGACTCCCCGGGCGAAGTCGAATAGTAAATTTACCAGACTGTTTTCCAGAAAGCAAATTCCGGCGGAAAAATGGCGGGAGTTTCGATTTAAATTTAGCGGGGAATTTGAATTTCGGTCTTCGGTCTTTGGTCTTCGGCTTCGATTTTCTTTCAAAGACCGAAGATCGAAGGTCTTTGAAAGAAGCTAAAGAGATGCTGATACCGATGTCGGATGTCGGATGGGCGATGCCGGAGGGCTTGAAATTTAATCAGCTTGCTTTACCGCAGCAATTAAAAGCATCGAGCCGGAAATCCTAATGCATATTTATTCAAAACGGTGTCAGCTTCAGGTTAAGAAACGCCGTTTGAACGCTCGCGCGTTCATTGCCGGCCGAGATGCCGGCGTTCCGACATCCGACATCCGACATCCGACATCGAATCTTTCTTTACTTTTAAAATCCGCGCGCCGATAATATCGCTACGGATTTTCGACGATGCGGTGGTTTGAATTCTTAAAACGTCAGATATTGGTCGGACATGTTTCGCAGATTCCCGTGCGGATCGATTTCCGCTGGTTCTTCGTGTTCTTTCTGATGGCCTCGATCACGGCGTCGAATCTTTACTCGTCGCGGCTGATCGAGAACCCGCTGACCGCGTTCCTGTTCGGCGCGGCGACGACGCTCGTCCTGTTCGCGTCGATCTTTCTGCACGAATACGCGCACGCTTTCGCGGCGCGGCTCGAAGGCGTCGACGTTTTGGAGATCGTGCTGCACCCGTTCGGCGGGCTCGCGCGGTTTCGGCACGAACCGGACACGCCGCGCGCCGAGTTTCGGATCGCGATCGCCGGGCCGGCGGCGAGCTTTCTGCTCGCGCTCGTCTTCGTCGGACTGATGGCGGCGGCCGGCGCGCTCGAACTGAAGATCCTCGCGACGCTCGCGTTCTTTCTCGCGCTCTGGAACTTTCTGCTCGCCGTCTTCAATATGTTTCCCGGCTATCCGCTCGACGGCGGGCGCGTCCTGCGCGCCTATCTCTGGCGGCGCGGGACCGATCTCAACGAGGCGACGCTGCTCACCGGGCGCTTCGGCAAGATCATCGCCGTCTCGCTGATCGTCTTCGGCGTCGCGATCATCCTGTTTTCGACCGAAGGCGTTTTCACCGGCTTCTGGACGATCCTCGTCGGCCTCTTTCTCTACGACGCGGCGCGGGGCATCATCAAACAGGTCAACGAGTTCGAAAATCTGAGCGTCGAGGAGGCGATGCAGCTGCCGGTGACGGTCGAGCCCGAATCGGACGTCCTCCGGTTCGTTGATCAGGTGCTTCCGCTCTATCGGCGGACGGTCTTTCTGGTCGCCGAGAAAAAGCAGTTTTACGGCGTTCTGATGCTCGAAGACCTCAAAAAACTGCCGCGCGAAGACTGGTCGAAAACGAAGATCCGCCACGTGATGCGGCCGGTCGCGCCCGAATATTTCGTCGAGACGACGGCGCTGCTGAGCGAGGCCAAAATCCTGATGCGCGAAAACGGGATCGGCGCGCTCGGCATCATCAACCGCCGCGGCGAGCTCGTCGGCTTTCTCCAGCGCGGCCGGCTCCGCAAGAGAAACTGAGGGCGATTTCGGATTTCGGATTTCGGATTTCGGATTGTTTGGGGCGGGAATTCGGGACCTGCGTTGGAGATTATTCGGGTTTTCGGCCTTAAATTTTTATAAATCGAGCAACCCGGAAGCGGTTTGTGCGGCATCGTAAGAGCGAATTCGGATTTCGGATTTCGGATTTCGGATCGGTCGAGTGATGGATGGTCGATTATTTGAGGCGGTTTGAGAGGTTTGGTCTTTGATCTTTGGTCTTTGGTCTTTGATCTTTGATCTTTGGTTTTTGATCTTCGGACTCTCGACTCTCGACTCTCGACTCTCGACTCATAAAATTCCCGCAGTTGACGATAAAGATAGAGGAGGCGCGCAAACTCCAATGAAAATCTGCTATTATTTAAGGGTTTGCGAGCTTTGATCTTCGAGCTTTGATCTTTGATCTTTGATTTTTGAGCTTCGGCTTTTGCGTTTCGAGAGCGGATCGAACACGGAAATCGAAGACCAAAGACCAAAGACCAAAGATCAAAGACTTAAGACTTAAGACTTAAGACTCAGGACTTAAGTTTCAGGACTCAGTTCCGGAAATGCAGCTGACCGATTATATTCCAAGCATCAGCACCCTGCGAAACCTGCTCGATATCGCGCTGGTTTTTGTCATCGTGTACGTCGTGCTCCGGCTGCTGCGCGGGACACGCGCGGTGCCGACCGTCGTCGGGATGGTGCTGCTCGGGCTGCTTTACTGGCTCGCGGTCGCGCAGGAGCTGACGACGCTCGAATTCGTGCTGCGGTCGGGCGTGCCGTATATCGGGCTCGCGGTGATCGTCCTGTTTCAGTCCGAGATCCGGCAGGCGCTGATCTATTTCGGCAACCGGCTGCGCTTTCCGATCCTGCGCCGCCAGCGCGGCAGTCTCGGCGAGACGATCTACGACGAGATCGTCCTCGCGGTGACGACGCTCGCTTCGGAAAAGACCGGCGCGCTGATCGTCATCGAGCGCGACGTCGGTCTGCGCAACTTTATCGACGCCGGCGTCCAGCTCGACGCGCGGCTCAATTACGATCTGCTCGTGACGATCTTCAACCCGTCGACGCCGCTTCACGACGGCGCGGTCATCGTCCAGCGCGAACGGATCGCGGCGGCCTCCGTCTTTCTGCCGCTGACCAAGAACCCGGGCGTCTCGCGCGAGCTCGGGACGCGCCACCGCGCGGCGATCGGCGTGACCGAAGGCTCGGACGCGATCTCGGTCGTCGTCTCGGAGGAAACCGGCCTCGTCACGTTCGTCGAAAACGGCGTGATGAAGCGTCATCTCGACACGACCGAGCTCCGCGCGCTGCTCCTCGACGCGCTGCACATCCCGGTCGTCGAAAGCCGCAAACGCGAAAAAACGAAAACGATGAAGGAGGCGGAAACGGAAATCACTGTTGGCTAGTGGAGAGTAGAGAGTGGAGAGTGGAGAGTCAAAAGAACTTTCCCCGGACTCTCCACTCTCCACTCTCTACTCTCCACTAATAATGTTATGTTTTTTCAGGCGGACAAAATCTTTGAGAAGGAAGAGCGGCGGGCGATTTTGCTGCGGCTGCTGCGGAAGATCTTTCTCGACGACTGGGTGATGAAGCTGATCGCGCTCGTCATCACGCTCGGGCTGTGGCTCGGCGTGACCGGCCTGCGCAAGCCGGTCATCACGACGCCGCTCAAGAACATCACGCTCCAGCCGCGCGTGTCCAACGATTTCGAGATCACCAATTCACCGGTCAGCGAGGTGACGCTCGTCGTCACCGGCGACAAGAGCAAGATCGACCAGATCAAGAACGAGAACCTGATCGTCTCGCTCGATCTGACGAGCGTTCCGCCCGGCGAGCGGATCGTTCAGCTCTCGCCCGACAACGTCAGCGTCGAGCTGCCGCTCGGCGTCAAGCTCGAAGAGATCCAGCCGAGCAAGATCGCGATCAAGCTCGAAAAGGTGTTGGAGCGCGAAGTGCCGGTCAGGGCCGAGGCCGAAGGCGGCGTCGCCGAGGGCTTCGAGGTCTACGGCGCGACCGTTCTGCCGGCCGGCGTCCGCGTGCGCGGGCCGGAAAGCTTCGTCAAGCCGCTCGATTCGATCTCGACCGAAAAGATCAGCGTCGAGGGCCGGCAGGAGGATTTCACCGTCCAGCAGGTCGCGCTCAACGTCGTCAGCCCGAAAGTCCGGCTGCTCGACACGACGGCCGTCGACGTCACCTTCCGGATCGGCGAAAAACGCGTCGAAAAGGCGTATCTCGTGCCGTATAAAAACGAAAACGCGAACAAGATCGCGACCGTCGTCCTCTACGGCGCGCGCTCTTTGTTCGAAAACCTGCACTCGGAAAACCTCCGCGTCGAGCCCGTCAGATCGGAAACCGGCGAGCTCTCGCTCAAGCTGATCCTGCCGCCCGAACTGCAGAACCGCGTCGAGATCCGCAAGCTCAAATAACCGGAGCGCCGGCATCCTGCCGGCAATGCGTTTGAAAAACGCAAACAACGCTTCATTTTCCCGAAGATAAAAGGAAAATGAAACGCCTGACGCCGTTTGCACGGCGTTTGCCGGCAGGATGCCGGCGCTCCGACACTTTTTGCCCGCACGAATTACCGTTTGCGCCGCAAAATCCGTTAAACTATTATTCCCTGAATCGAAAACCAAAGACTTAAGACTCAAGACTTAAGACTCAAGACTAAAAAATGCGGCGCCTAAAACTGTTCGTCTTCTTATCGTTCGTCTCCCTCGCGTTGATTCTCGTCGCGCGGCCGTTCCGGTTCGCGGCGGCCGAACGGCTGAGCGTCGCGGCCGCGCCGGTCGCGCCGCGCGGCGTCGCGGCTTCGGACGACGACTATATCGACAAGGTCAGCGTGATGTGGAGCGCGGTGCGCGGCGCGACCCTCTACCGCGTCTACCGCGGGACCGATCCGGCGGCGGTCGCGCCGGTCGGGACGACGGCCGGCAATTATTTCTTCGACACGACGGCCGTCGTCGGCCAGACCTATTTTTACCGCGTCGGCGCCGAAAACGCTTCCGGCGCGAGCGCTTTGAGCCCGGCCGATCAGGGCCGCCGCGCCGCCGGGCAGTTTCAGTCCGGTATCTTTTCGCCGCTCGCGCCGCCGCCCGTTCCGGCAAACAACCCGCTGACGGCCGCCAAAGCCGCGCTCGGCAAGGTTTTGTTCTGGGACGAACAGCTTTCCTCGACGCGGACCGTCGCCTGCGGAACCTGTCACCGGCCGGCCGCCGGCGGCTCCGACCCGCGCACGCTCGCGTCCGATCCGCGCTCGCTCAATCCGGGCTTCGACAATATTTTCGGGACGGCCGACGACGTCGCCGCTTCGCCCGGCGTGCCCGCGAACAACGCCGACGGTTCGTATTCGTTTTCGAGCGTTTACGGCCTGCGCGAACAGGTCACGCCGCGCAAATCGCCGTCTTATCTGAATTCCGGTTTCGCTTTCAACGGCATTTTCTGGGATGGCCGCGCGTCGAACGTCTTTCGCGACCCGCTGACCAACGCGATTCTGATCAACGACTGGGGCACGCTCGAAAGCCAGAGCCTCGGGCCGCCGGTCTCGACCGGCGAAATGGGTCACGCCGGCCGCAGCCTTTCGGACGTCGCCGCGCGGATCGCCGGCGTCAAACCGCTCGCGCTCGCGTCGAATATTCCGCCGGCGCTCGCCGCGTGGATCGACAACCGCACCTACCCGCAGCTTTTCGAAGAAGCGTTCGGGACGCCCGACGTGACGCCGGCGCGGATCGCGCTCGCGATCGGGACGCACGAGCGGACGCTCTTTTCCGACCGCGCGCCGTTCGACCGCTGGGCGATGGATCTCGAACCGCTGACCGCCGCCGAAGACCGCGGGATGCAGATCTTCGTCAACGCGAACTGCAACTTCTGCCACGGCGGCCCGGCGCTCTCCGACCAGAACTTTCACAACGTCGGCGTCCGCCCGCAGAACGAGGACACCGGCCGCGGCGCGGTCAGCGGGAACAATAACGACAACGGACGGTTCAAGACGCCGAGTCTGCGCAATCTCGAGCTCCGCGCGCCCTATATGCACAACGGGCGGTTCGCGACGGTCGAGGACGTCGTCGAATTCTACAACCGCGGCGGCGATTTCAGCGCGCCCAACAAGGACCCGCGCGTCCGGCCGCTCAACCTGACCGCCGCGCAGAAGGCCGATCTCGTTGCGTTTCTCAAACGGCCGCTGACCGATCAGCGCGTCCGCGACGAGCGCGCGCCGTTCGACCGGCCGCATCTTTACACCGAATCGAACCGCGTCCCCGCGATCACCGGCACGGGCCGCGCCGGCACCGGCGGATTCACGCCGCAGCCGGTCGCGCTCGAACCGCCGCTTTTGGGCAATCCGTCGTTCACGGTCGCCGTTTCGGGCGCTCTCGGCGGCGCGCCGGCGGTCCTCGTCGTCGACGCCGCCGATCCCGGCGCGGGCGCGAGCGTTCCGGCGACGGGCTCGTTCGCGCGCGTCGCGCTCAATCTTTCGGGCAGCGGCGGCGGCGCGGGCTACGGTTCGGCGACCCTCGCGATTCCCGACGATCCATTGCTTATCGGCCGGACGCTTTACGGCCGCTGGTACGTCACCGACGCGGCCGCCGCCAACGGTTTTTCGGTTTCGCCGGCGTTTCGCCTGACGGTTTTCGGCGCGGCCGCGACCACCGCGCCGCGGCCGCCCGCCGATTTCGACGGCGACGGGCAGACCGACGTTTCGATCTTCCGGCCGCCGGTCGGCGAATGGTGGTATGCGAATTCTTCGGACAATACGGTCCGCGCCGCGCAGTTCGGGGCTTCGGGAGATCTGATCGCGCCCGCCGACTACACCGGCGACGGTCGAACCGACATCGCGATTTGGCGGCCCGGAACCGGCGAATGGTTCGTTCTGCGATCCGAGGACGGCAGCTATTACTCGTACCCGTTCGGCGCGGCGGGCGACGTGCCCGCGCCGGCCGATTTCGACGGCGACGGCCGCGCCGACACCGCCGTCTTCCGTCCCGGAACCGGCGAATGGTTCATCCGCCGCTCGTCCGACGGCGGCGCGACGATCGGTCAGTTCGGGCAAAGCGGCGATATTCCGGTCGCCGCCGACTACGACGGCGACGGCCGCGCCGATCTCGCCGTCTACCGCGCGTCGACCGGCGACTGGTGGATCGCGCGGAGCGCGGCCGGCGTGCTCGCCTTTCGCTTCGGCACCGCGACCGACCGGCCCGTCGCGGGCGACTACACCGGCGACGGCAAAGCGGACGCCGCGTTCTGGCGGCCCGGCAGCGGCGAATGGTTCATCTTAAGATCGGAGGACGGCTCTTTCTTCTCGTTCCCGTTCGGCGCGCCGGGCGATCTGCCGGCCGTCGGCGACTACGACGGCGACGGCAAATTCGACCCGGCCGTCTTTCGCCCGTCCGATTCCAACTGGTACGTCCAGCGCTCGGCGGCCGGCCTCCTGATCGCCCGCTTCGGCCAGACCGGCGATCAGCCGGCACGATGATATTTGGATTTCGGATTTCGGATTTCGGATTTCGGATTGTTTGTTGAGAAAGGGGTTTGTTTGGATCGGTACGGCGAGCGGCAGCGAGACGTGTTTCATCGCTTGAATCTTGTTTGTAATGAAACGCGACTCGCCGCCGCTCGCTGTACTGATTTTTTAGGCTCAATAAATCGTGAACGTGTATTCGATCATTTTCGCGACCGGGACGGGTTTGCCGTTGCGGGTCGCGGGTTCGAATTTGATGCCGCGGGCGGCGCGGACGGCTTCTTCGTCGAGGCCGTAGCCCAAACGGTGAACGAGCAGGATATGGTCGATGCGGCCGTCGGCCGTGAACCCGACGAGCATCCGGATCTTGCCCGAGACGTTCGCGTAGCGCGCGGCGTCGGTGTAGTTGGCGCGCGGCTTGGAGATGATCCGGATCCCGGTCCTGTCCGCCGCCGGTTCGAGATTGAGGCTCGCCGGCGGCTGATTTTCGGGATCGGCGTAATAGCCGGCGAAGAACCGGAGCGATTCGAGATACTCGCGCTCGAATTTCGCGTTGGCCGCGTTCGGCGCGAGGCTCAGAAATTTTTCGAGGTCGCCGGCCGCCTCGTTCAGCAAATCGCCGCGCGAGCCCGGCTTGATGACCGTCCCCGACTGCGCGAGAAAGCTGCTGACGAGCGTCTCGGACTTCAAAAGATAGGCGGCCGCGAAATTCGGTTTGAGCGCGATCGCCTTTTTCGCGCGCTCATAGCCGGTGGCATACGCGCCGTCGCGGGCGGATTCGAAGCCGAGCAGGTAATGCGCGTCCGGGTCGTTCGGATCGAGCGCGAGCGCCGCCTCGGCCTGCGCGTGAAGGCCCGCGAAATTGCCGCGCAAAAGATAAGCGTAACCGAGCGCCGTGTGATAAGCGGGCTTCGACGCGTCGAGCGCGGCCGCCTTTTCGAGCGCCTTGACGGCGTCCTTTTTCCCGTTGCTCTTCAAATACGAGATCCCGAGATAATACCACGCCTCGGCGTCCGACGGCGCGTTTTTCGTCGCCGTCTTGAGCGCCTTGACGGCCCCGTCGTAATCGCCGCGTTGATAAAGCGCGACGCCCGTCTCGCGGTCGCCGGTCTGCTGCGCGAAGGCCGCGCAAACGGTAAAAATGATGAGCAGAAAGGTCAGACAGAGTGTTTTCATAATTCGGATTTCGGATTTCGGATTTCGGATTGCTCGAAATTGACGGCAATCGGCTTTCCGCGACGGTAAGCGTATTTGAGAAAATCGTCCGATCGCGCAATCGTTTGTCCGAAACGGTATAAGTCGCTTTTTTTTCAGTATGTTTGACGGCCGAAAGCTGAACGATTCATACTACGGCCGAAAACATAATTTTCCGGATAACACGATCTTACCAGAAAACGATTTCGGTCGGAAAGGAATTTTCCGACCGGTATCGCAGGCGGCGAAAAAATATCTTTCGCGACAACGAAAAAAACTATTGTATTCCTGTCGATTTTATATTAAATTTCTCAGCTATCGATAACGTAATGTTTTTTGGCAATTCGATCGGCCGTAAAATTACCAAATTACCCGGTTCGCCGCCCGAAGATTGACAAAAACTCCCGACCGGCCAAAAATCAAAAAACAAATCGTTTTCGATCGGGTTTATGTCCCTACGGGACAAAAATCATAATGCACATTTATTCCCACCGATGAATCGGTGGGCTATTGGCCATCGTCCCTCCGGGACGGGGAATTTCCGCCGGCGACCGCGCGATTTCCAATGACACCTGCGCGGTTCCCAATGACACCCGCGCGATTCACACTCGCGGCCGCGCAATTCCCAATGGCACCCGCGCAATTCCCAATGACAACCGCGGGAATCCCACTCGCGCCTGCACGGTTCCCACTCGCACCCGCGCGGTTACCGATGGCGACCGCGGAAAAACCTTTGGCACCCGCGGCATTACCATTGACGACTGCGGAAAAACCTTTCGCTGCTGCGGAAAAACCTTTGGCGGCCGCGGAAAAACCTTTGGCGGCCGCGGAAATTTCGCGGGCAGCGTTCGATTTTCCGGCGGCGCGGCGCTCGTTCACGTCCGAACGGCAATCGTCACCGCCTGCGCGTCCGGAAAAACCGTCGATTCAATCGCCGCACATAAAAAAGGCGCGCAGGAAATCCCGCGCGCCTTTGTCCTGAACCAATCCGAAATCCGAAATCCGAAATCCGAAATCCCAATCAGATTCCCGATCCGTGGCATTTCTTGAACTTCTTGCCCGAGCCGCAGTAGCAGGGTTCGTTCGGCTTGACCTTCGGCTGGTCGCGCTTGAACGGCGTGTGGCGGACTTCTTCGGTGTCGCCGGCGGCCTGGGCCGTCGCCATCGCGCCCGTGAAGGCCATTCCGGCCGCCTGCCGGCGCGCGCGCTGGCGTTCGAGCCGTTCGAGCCGCTCCATTTCCTCGCGCTCGTCCTTGACGACGATCTCGAGGTTAAAGAGCGCCCGCGTCGTGTTCGTGTCGATCCGGTCGAGCATATCCTGGAACATATCGAACGACTGCTTTTTGTACTCGACGAGCGGATCTTTCTGCCCGTAGCCGACCAGTCCGATGCCCTGCTTCAGATGGTCGATCGAGAGCAGGTGATCCTTCCACTGCGTGTCGATGATGTTGAGCATAATGTAACGCTCGTAGGCGCGCAGAGATTCCGATCCGGCGAGCTTTTCCTTTTCGGCGTAACTGGCCGAGGCTTTCTCCCAGATCAGGTCCTCGATCGCGGCCGGGCCCATCCGTTTGTAGTCGACGCCCGCGTCGGCCGCCGGGTCGACCGCGTAAATGCTCTCGATCTCGGCCGCGTAGGTGTCGACGTCCCACAAATCGGGCGCGACCTGCGGGTTGAGGAAGCTGAACGTCAGATCGTGCAAGAGATCGCGCGCGACGCCCTTTTCGCCCAGCAGATATTCGCGGTGTTCGGACTGGAACATCAGATCGCGGCGCAGCGTGTAGATCGTTTCGCGCTGCTTGTTCATCACGTCGTCGTATTTAAGGACGTGTTTGCGCGTCTCGAAGTTGCGCGCCTCGACCGCTTTCTGGGCGCGTTCGATCTGTTTCGAAACGGTCCGCGATTCGATCGCGACGCCCTTTTCCATCCCGAGCCATTCCATCATCGAACGGACCTTGTCGCCGGCGAAGATGCGCATCAGATCGTCTTCCAAAGAGAGGACGAAGCGCGACGAGCCGGGGTCGCCCTGCCGGCCGGCGCGGCCGCGGAGCTGGTTGTCGATGCGACGCGATTCGTGGCGCTCGGTGCCGAGAATGTGCAGACCGCCGGCGGCGACGACCTCGCGGTGCTCGTTCTCGACGACGAGCCTGGCGCGCACGAGCTGTTCCTCGAACTGTTCGGGCGTCGCTTCGTCCGGATTGATCTCCATCCGCTTCAGATATTCGCGGGCGAGAAATTCCGGGTTGCCGCCGAGCAGAATGTCGGTTCCGCGGCCGGCCATATTGGTCGCGATCGTGACCGCGCCCTTGCGGCCGGCCTGCGCGACGATCTCGGCTTCGCGCTCGTGATACTTGGCGTTGAGGACGTTGTGCGGGACGCCGATCTTCTTGAGCTTTTCGGCGACGAGCTCGGAGTTTTCGACCGAGACCGTGCCGACGAGCACCGGCTGGCCGTTCTTGTGGAGCTCCTTGATCTCGTCGACGACCGCGTCCCATTTCTCGGGCAGCGTCCGGTAGATGACGTCGGGCGTGTCCTTGCGGACCATCGGCCGGTTCGTCGGGATGATGACGACGTCGAGCCCGTAAACGGTGTTGAATTCCTCGGCCTCGGTTTCGGCCGTACCGGTCATACCGCCGAGCTTTTCGTACATCCGGAAGTAATTCTGGAGCGTGATCGTCGCCAGCGTCTGGTTTTCGCGCTCGATCTTGACGCCTTCCTTGGCTTCGACGGCCTGGTGCAGACCGTCCGACCAGCGGCGGCCCTGCATCAGACGGCCCGTAAAGTCGTCGACGATGATGACCTCGCCGTCCTGAACGACGTAGTGGTGATCGAGCTTGTAAAGCGTGTGCGCCTTGAGCGCCTGTTCGACGCAGTGCAGCAATTCCATATTCGCCGGATCGTAGAGGTTCGAGACGCCGAGCAGTTTTTCGGCCTTCGAGACGCCCTGTTCGGTCAAAACGGCCGAATGGTTCTTTTCGTCGAGCAGGTAATCGCCGGTCGTGACCTTCGTTTCCTCGTCCTTGTGGCCCTTTTCGAGGCTCGGGATGATCTGGTTGGCGATATAGTATTTGTCGGTCGCTTCGTCGGACGCGCCCGAGATGATGAGCGGCGTGCG
>JAFDVJ010000038.1:0-109421 GCA_018269075.1 Acidobacteriota bacterium | reverse complement strand
CATGTTGTCGCGCAGGTAGTCGAAGCCGAACTCGTTGTTGGTGCCGTAGGTGATGTCGCAGCCGTAGGCTTCCTTGCGCTCGAAGTCGTCCATATCGTTCTGGATACAGCCGACCTTGAGGCCGAGAAACTTATGAATGCGGCCCATCCATTCGGCGTCGCGCGAGGCGAGATAATCGTTGACGGTGACGACGTGGACGCCGCGGCCGGTGAGCGCGTTTAAGTAAGAGGGAAGCGTCGCGACGAGCGTCTTGCCTTCGCCGGTCCGCATCTCGGAGATCTTTCCCTGATGGAGCGCGACGCCGCCGATCAGCTGGACGTCGAAATGCCGCATCCCGGTGACGCGCCGCGAGGCCTCGCGGATCGTCGCGAAGGCTTCGGGCAGGATCTCGTTGAGGACTTCCTGCTCGCGCTTGCGGCGTTCGTCCTTGTTGGCGATGTTCTCGACCGCGCCCTGGACGCGGGCCTTGTATTCCTCGGTCTTGGCCTGTAATTCCTCATCCGAGAGCCGTTCCATCGCGGGCTCGAGCGCGTTGATCCGTTCGACGACGGGCCGCACCTTCTTCAAAAAGATGTCGCTGCTCGTGCCGAAAATTTTCTTGACTAATTTGTCTGCAAAACTGTTGACTGCCATAAATACCTCTTGTCTTTCGTTTCGAATTCCGCCTTCAGGCGGCTGATGTTCGACGATCGGCCGTTTCGCAAAAAACGGATCGCGGCCGCCCGAAGGCGGAACTCGAAACGATTCAAAAACTAAACTATTAATAATTCGGGCGAGCTTTCCGGTCGGGAAATGTTCGACGACTGCGTTCGTCGCTCGCCGCCGTTAACGGGCGTCGGTGCGGGCGAACAGCTCGTCGAGCGCGGCGCGGGGAAGTCGGGTGACGACGAAGACCTGATTGTTTTCGGCCGTCGCGCGGGTCCGGGCGTAAACGTGTCGGGTGACGAGTTGGCGGGCGGCGGCGGTTTCGGCGGCAAAGCGCCGGTTGAGGCTTTCCGCGTAAAGATAAGCGCTGCGCTCGGACTCGCGGGTAAAGCGATATTCGATCGACAGCTCTTTTTTGCTGAATTTGAGCGCGAGACCGATGTCCCGGCAGGTTTTCGAATCCGGCGAAGACCGGACGAAGGAAACCGCGTCGAGCCCTTTTCGATCGGCGATGTCGAGCCGCGAATGGAGCGCATCGAGAACGTCGGCGAGCCGGCTTTCGGAGCGTTCGGTCGCGATCGAGGCGGCCGCGTCGTCCGCCGAACAGCGCGAATGAGCGCAGGAAGTCGAGAAGACTTCGTTGGCCCGGAATTTATATTTTCCTTCCCGCTTCAATCGCCGCAGATCTTCGATGAAATCGGCGATCGCGCGGTCGAGGCCGGTTTCCAGAAAAGCGTCGGTTTCCTGATCGTCGGGCTTTTTGTCGAGATCGTCCTCGAGAACGAACTCGGTTTTGATGTCGAAATCGCGCGTCGTCGCGGCCTGCGCGAGGACCGACGGAGCCGCGCCGCCGGCGAGCACCAGTCCGAGGTACACGCCGAGCGTCGTGAGAAAAACTATCGAATTGTAGTTTTTGCGACTGCCGCTCATCTTGCTATTCGTTATTGTTTCCTTTTTTTTCGCTTTCCGCAACGGAAACGGCGGCGATTTTGCGAATCCGGCCGCCGTCGGGCAAATAAAACATTTCGACGAAGCCCGTCAACTAACCGTTCTTGGCGTTGACATCGGCCATCTGCGCGGTGCTGCTCGGCTTCTGCGCGGCCTTTTCCTCGGCCTCCTTCAATTTGCGCGTGATCATCTCCTGCGCGACCGGTTTCGGGATCGCGACGTTGAGCACCAGCGTTTTTCCTTCGGCGGTCGTCGTCGCGCCTTCGAGCAGGACCTTTTCGTCGCCGTCGGTCGCGCCCTTGGCGATCGAGATGATGCCGCCGAGGCCGCTCGCGTTGGTCTTCGCGATGTTCTCGTCCTGCTGGTCGCCGACGATCCGCGCGGTCACGAAATTATCGTCCTGCGTCAGCGTGAAGGTGACCTTGTTGACCTTGGCGACGGTTTTCAGATAGCCGAGCCAGCCGCTGTCGCCGACCGCGAGGATCGCGTCCTGGACGAGCTTTTCCATCTTTTTGTCGCCGGCCGGCTGGTTCGGATTTTTGACCGGCTTGGCGTTTTTCAGAACGATCGTCTTGCCGTCCTTGCCGGTGTCGAGATCGGCCGTGATCGTCACCGAGAAAGGCGCGTCGAGCTTGACCTTTTTAACTTCGACGAGCGCTTTCTGCGCGTAATCCTTGAGCGGTTTCTTGTTGCGGTAAACGCCGTACTGATCCTCGGTGGCGACGTCGTCCGGATTCGGCGTCGGCGACGGCGACGGCGTCGCTTGCGGCGTCGTGTTCTGGCCGTTGCCGTTGACCGCCGTCAGATCGGTGTTCGGCTTGTTTTTATCGGGCCGCGTTTTCTTCGGGCCGATCGGGTTTTTCGTCGCGTTGTCGTCGACGTCGCCGAGAATGTCGTTAGGCGACGGCAGCTTGCCGTTGACCGGGTTTTTGTTGACTTTCGGCAGTTTCTGCGGCTTGTTCAGCAGGCCGCCGCCCGGGACGTTCGTGACGCCGCCGCCGAGCGCCGGATTCGGCGAATTCGCGGCCGGCGGGGTGATGCCCGGAATGACCTGCGCGTTGTCGAAGCCCGACGGCATCATCGTCGGATCGATGTTCTGCGGCTGCATCAATTCCGGATTCGAGAGCGCGAAGTAGCCCTCGGGATAATAGAGCTTGTCGGCGACGTTGACCCAGACGATCTCGTCGTCGGGCGAAAGCTGCGTCGGATCGTAAGGCACATCGCCCGTCGAACTGTCGGTCGAAAGAATCTTGGTGCCGACGTAGACCGTGTCGAGCACCTGGCAGACCTGCCCGACGAGCGGGCTGTCGCAGCCTTTTTTCGTCAGCAGGTTAGACTGCGCGACGATCAGCAGGGCGAGGACGTTGAAGATCGCCGAAAACGCGAGAATCTTGTAAATGCGCGGACTGAAATCCCAGTTTTTGACTTCGTAACTCTGAAATAATTCCTGCTCTTGCATACTTCTTAAAATCCGTTCAAATAAAAAGTTAAAATAATCAGCGATAAATACTTGCCTTCGATAATAGATGCTTTGCGCGGCCAAACCGTTGCGAAGCAATTTGACATTTTATCACTTTCTCCGGCCTTTGGAAAGCAATAGACTTTCCTCCGGAAAACCTGTAACATCGCCTTACGATGGCACGCTCGCGCGGTAGAAGACGCAACAACGACAGACGACGCGGTCGCGGCGGCGCGCGCTCGGACAAGGAACGTAATTTCAAACGCGAACTTGCGGAGAAAAGTTTCCTCGAAGCGCGGCCCGCCGAACTTTCCGACGCCCAGAAACAGGCGCTTGAACGGCTTTTGGACGGGATCGGCACGCCCGAGCCGCGGCCGCTCGTGCCGGACGATTTTCAGGTCGAGGCTTTGCAGGCGATCGAAACGGAAGATGTTCTCGTGACCGCGCCGACCGGCAGCGGCAAGACGTGGATCGCGCGCGAGGAGATCCGAAGGCTTCTCGAACAGGACAAGCGCGCCTGGTACACGACGCCCCTAAAGGCGCTGACGAATTCGAAATATCAGGAATTCAGCGCCGAATTCGGCGCCGAAAACGTCGGCATCCTGACCGGCGACCGCAAGGAGAATTCGAACGCGCCGCTGATCGTCGGGACGACCGAAATCTACCGCAACCAGCTTTTCGACGCGCTTCGCGAGGGCGAACAGGTGCGCGCCGATTTCGTCATTCTCGACGAAGCGCATTATCTCGCCGACGAGGAACGCGGCCACGTCTGGGAAGAAGCGATCATTTTGAGCCCGCCGCGCATCCGAATGCTGTTGCTCTCGGCGACGATCGGCAACGCCGACGAATTCGCGGCGTGGATCGAGGAAGTGCGCGGGACGCGGGTCCGCGTCATCAACCGCGCCGGCTCGCGCCCGGTCGAATTGCGCGCCGCCTTTCTCGCGCCGAACACGCAGCTTTTCCCGCTCTTTAACGAAGCCGGCAAATTCAACCGCGACCTCGAACGCTTCGCCGCCGCCGAGAACCGCTACGAGCGCCGCCGCCGGTAAAAGCCGGCCGATCGTGACGGCGGGCGGCAGCGAGTCTTCGGCATCCGGAAATCAGATCCGGCGAAACTGGCTCGCTACCGCTCGTCGGGCTGATTTAAACGGCGCGACATTTCCGCGCCGAGCGCCTGCAGGCCGTTGGCGGGGCGGACCATCACTTCGAAATCGACGATCTTCCCGTCGTCGCCGATCCGCATCAGATCGACGCCGCGCAACGTGAATTCGCCGACGCGCGCCTCGAATTCGAGCGCGCAGTCGCGCTCGCCGACGATCTCGCGGAGGTAGCGAAAATCCTCGAAAACCGTCGCGACCGTCTTCAGGATCACGATCGCCGCCGCCCGGCCGTCCTTCGGCTTCCAGACGAACGGCGAGTGAAATTTAACGTCGCCGGCGAGAATCTCTTCCAAAATCGCGGCATCCTTCGTTTCGACGAAGCGGTGCCATTTTTCAAGCATTTCGTTCATTTTTTTATATAGTCTTGGGTCTTGGGTCTTGGGTCTTGAGTCGGTTGACGATTGCGGAAGTAAACAGGTTTACCGGACAATTTTAGAAAAACGCCAGCCGCCGAAAGCGTTGGCCGGCGACAAAGACCCAAGACTCAAGACTCAAGACTTAAGACTCAAGACTCAAGACTCAAGACTCAAGACTCAAGACTAGCGCGAAAGACCCCGAAAGACAAAAAAGTCCGGCGTCTTCGCGTCTCGGCGGCTTTGCGTTAAACTATTTCCGATGAGATTCAAGCTGCCCGAAATCCCGCCGCCGAAGCTGATCACGGCGCTCCGCAATTATAATCTGCTGCCGGCGATCGTCTTTATGCCGACGCGCCGCCGCTGCGACGAGGCCGCGCTCGAGGTCGCCGCCGACCGCGCGCAGCGCACCGATCCGGACAAGGAACGCCGCCGGCAGGAGCTCTTCGAGGAATATCTCGCCGCCAATCCCGAGATCAAAACGCACAAGCACCGCAAGATCGTGATGCGCGCGGGCGTCGCCGCGCATCACGCGGGCCACATCCCGGCGTGGAAGCTGCTCGTCGAAAAGATGATGTCGGCCGGCCTGCTCGACGCGATCTTCGCGACGAGCACGGTCGCGGCGGGCGTCGATTTCCCGGCGCGGACGGTCGTCGTCACGAACGCCGACATTCGCGGCAACGACGGCTGGCGCAGTCTGAACGCTTCGGAACTGCAGCAGATGACCGGCCGCGCGGGCCGCCGCGGCAAGGACAACGTCGGTTTCGTCGTCCTCGCGCCGTCGAATTTTCAGAACCCGCCGAAGGTCGCCGAGCTTTTGAAATCCGCGCCCGATCCGCTCAACAGCCAGTTTCGCGCGACCTACACGTCGCTTTTGAACCTGCTCGATGCTTTTAAAGGCTTCGCGCAGGTTCGCGACATCGCCGAGCGGAGCTTCGCCTTTCGCGAAACTTCGGCGCAGGTCGCGCGGCTCGAAAAACATTCGGAAAAACGCGAAAAGGCGATCCTCAAAAAGCTCGCCGGCAACGAGTTCGGCTTCGATCTCGAAACCGCGCGCGCGTTCGAGCGGCTGACCGCGACGCGGCTCCGGCTGCAGGAAAAAGCGCCGCACGACCGGATCGAGCTGCGGCTGAACTGGCTTCGCGAAAACGTCGTGCCGGGCCGCGTCGTGACGAAGGGCAACACGAAACGCTATTTTCTGGTGCTCAACGTCTTCGGCGACAAGGTCGTCGCGATGCGCGAGGACGGCAGCGGCGCGACGCTTTCGATGTCGCATCTCGGCCGCGTCTTTTCGAAGATCTACAAGCTCAGCGAAAGCACGCTCGACGAGGCGTTCGACGATATTCACGAGAACCGCAACCCGCTGCTCGAAGAGCCGAAAATCTCGAAGCTCGGGATCGACAGGGACGCCGCGATCGAGCTGCTCAGCGCGCAGATCGACCGGCTTCTGCCCGATGGTCTGAGCGACGACGCCCGGCGCCGCGGCTTTCAGCTTTTGTGGGAAACGTGGGACGACGCCGAATTTCTCCAGAAAAACGCGCGCGACGTCGAGATCCTGCGGAGCGAGATCTGGCTGCCGTTCGAGCGCCGCGCGCGCGTCCTCGATCATTTCGGCTATCTCGATTTCGCGGCCGAAAAGGTCACCGAGCGCGGCAAATGGCTCGCCGATCTGCGCGTCGACCGGCCGCTGCTCGTCGGCGAGGCGCTGCGGCACGGTCTTTTCGACAATCTCGAACCGAAACACGTCGCCGCGCTGACGGCCGCGCTCGCCGCCGATTCCGACCGCAATTTCGGCGAGCTTTATCTTTCGGACCCGATCCTCGATCTCGTCACGCGGTTCGAGGACATCATCTACGAAGTTTCGGGCGTCGAGTGGAAAAACGGCGTCGATCCGTCCGAAGAGATCAATCTCTCGGCGGCGGCGGCGGCCGAACACTGGGCGGACGGGCTGCCGTGGGAAGAGCTGGTCTTTCACACGAAGGCCGAGGAAGGCGACCTCGTCCGGCTGCTCTCGCGGACCGGCGAAGCGCTGATGCAGATCGCGCAGCTCCGCCATTCGAACCCGGACGCCGCTTTTCTCGCGAGCCGGACGGCCGACCTGATCCTCCGCGAACCGATCCGCTGACCAAACATATTGGAACGGCGCAAAGAAAGAATCAGTAAAGCGGCTTGATCATCTCGATCTGGCTTAAGGTTTCGGTAAATCCGAGGTTTTCGAGAAATCCGACGAGCTCCGCGAGATTTTCGTCGACGTTGCTCGCGCGGAGACGGGTTTCGGGGGCGAGCCGCCGCTGCATCTCGCTGACGAGCGCGCGGGCTGCGCCGCGCCGGCGGTATTCGGGGACGACGGCGATCTGCGAGATGATGCCCGAAGACGGAAAAAGCGCGCCGTAGCCGACGCAGCGCGCGCCGCGAAAAATTCCGAGCACGAGCTTGCGCGCGGTTCGCCGGAGCGCCGTCACCGAGTTCTGCCACGAGGTCCGGCCGGTCGCGAAGCTTTCGAAAAACGGCCAGTCGGGCGCGTCGATCTCGCGGACCTCGAAGCCGTCGACGGCCGCCGCCGGCAGTTTTTCGCGGCCTTCGAAAAAGATCAGCCGCCGCGTTCTTTCAAAGCCGAGACTCTCGTAAAGCCGGAGAGCGGCCGTGTTTTTCGAGATCACTTCGAGCAGGATCTGTTGATAGCCGTCGGACCTGAACCGCGGCGTCATAAAATCGAAGAGCGCGCGGCCGACCCCGCGTTTGCGGTAGGCCGGCCGGACGCCGGTGCCCGCGTCGTAGACTGTTTGGCGGCCGTTCCAGTCGCCGAAGCCGTTGAGCGTGAAGCCGATCATCTCAGCGCCGCAAAACGCGCCGACGCTTCGTTCGAGCGCGACCGAATTCTGCGCGATATGATTTTCGAGCTGGCTCTCGCTGATCTGAAACGGCACGAAATAATCCGAAAAGGCGTCGAGAAAAGTCCGGTGCAGCGCCTTGAAATCCATTTTCGTCAAAAAACGGCAGTCGATCTGAAAATTGTCCTTTACGTCGGGCATTTGTTAGAATTATTCTTTCTTTACGCATTATAGCTTAAAGAAGCGGAAATTTTTATGAAAGTTTTACTGGCAGACGAGTACGGGTTTTGTTTCGGGGTCGAGCGCGCGGTCGAGATGGTCGAGGACGCGCTCGCGGAAGGGGATACGGTGCGGACGCTCGGGCCGCTCATTCATAACGATCAGGAAATGGAGCGTTTAGGCCGCTCGGGCGTGTCGACGATCAACGCGCCGGTGCAGATTCAGCGCGGGCAGACGGCCGTCATCCGGGCGCACGGCGTGACGCCCGAAGTGCAGCGCGAGCTCGAGGAAAAGGCGTCGAAAGTGGTCGACGCGACCTGCCCGTTCGTGACGCGCGTCCAGAAGCTCGCCGCGCGCGCCGCCGAGCAGGACCGTCACGTGATCGTCGTCGGCAATCCGGATCATCCGGAAATGATCGGCGTCAAGGGCTACGCGCCCGATCACGCGTTCGTGATCAGCGACGAAACCGAGGTCGCGAAGCTGCCGCGCCTGCGGCAGCCGCTCGTCGTCTCGCAGACGACGATCAAGGCGAAGACATTTTTCGACACGGCCGAGGCCGTCAAATCGAAGACCGACGACGAGGTTCAGATCGTCAACACGATCTGTTCGGCGACGCGCGACCGGCAGGAAGCGGCGCGCGCGCTCGCCGGCGAGGTCGACGTCTTCTACATCATCGGCGGCCGCCATTCGTCGAACAGCCGCAAACTGCTGATGGTCTGCGAGGAACAGTGTCCGAAAAGCTTTCTGATCGAGACCGAAGAGGAAATCGACGCGGCCGATCTCGCCGGCGCCGAAACCGTCGGCGTCACCGCCGGCGCGTCGACGCCCGACTGGCTCATCAAAAAAGTCATCGCGCATATCGAGGAGATCGGGAAGAAACAGTAGAGAGTGGAGAGTGGAGAGTGGAGAGTAAAAAGCCGGCGTTTTCGATCGCCGGCTTTTTTCGTTTGCGCGCGGAAGCATAAACTGATCGGCAGAAAAATCTTTTACTCTCCACTCTCCACTCTCTACTCTCCACTCTCCAAAACTTTTTTGAGCTTCGCGACGCCCTCCCGGATTTGTTTTTCGTCGAAGCCGGTGTAGCCGAAAATGAGGCCTTCGGGAAGTTTCGCGGCGATGCAGTAGGACGAGAGCGGCGAGAGATGAAGGCCGGTTTCGCGGGCTTTGAGCGCGATTTTCGCGGCGTCGAGGCCGGGGGCGAGCCAGCCGATCAGGTGCATTCCGGACGAGGCTTTTGTGAGTTTTACCAGCCCAGACAGCTCTTTTTCCGCTTCGGCGACCAGGAAATGCTGGCGTTTTTCATAGAGCGCGCGCATTTTTCGCAGATGCCGCGCGAAATGGCCTTCGGCGATGAACTCGGCGAGCGTCGCCTGATCGAAGACCGGCGAATGCCAGTCGGCGAGCGAGCGAGCGGCCGTGAAGACGTCGATCAGGTTTTCCGGCACGATCAGACAGCCGAGCCGGAGCGCCGGAAAGATCGTTTTCGAAAACGTCCCGACGTAGAGCACGCGGCCGCCGTGGTCGAGATTCTGGAGCGACGCGAGCGGCCGTCCCGTGTAGCGAAATTCGCTGTTGTAGTCGTCCTCGACGATCCACGCGCCGGTCCTGCGCGCCCATTCGAGCAGCCGCAGCCGCCGCGCGAGCGTCATCGTGACGCCGGTCGGATACTGGTGCGACGGCGTCACGTAAACGAGCCGGGCCGATTCGCCGTCGGTCTGCGCGGCGTCCGGGTCGAAGCCTTCGGCGTCGACCGGCACCGGCACGATCTCGGCGCCGGTCGCCTCGAAAACGGCGCGCGCTTCCTGATAGCACGGGTCTTCGATCCGAACCCGGTCGCCGGCGTCGAGCAGCACGCGGGCGATCAGGTCGAGCGCCTGCTGCGCGCCGTTGGTGATGAAGATCTGTTCGGTCCGGCAGCGGACGCCGCGCGAAGCCGCGAAATGCGCGGCGACGGCTTCGCGGAGCGGGCGATAGCCGGCCGTCGCGCCGTAGCCCGCGATCCGGTAGCGCGCCCGCCGGTAAACGCGCGCGGCGAGCTTTTCCCAGACGCCGAACGGAAATTCGCCGACCGCCGTCATCCCGTTTTTGAACGGCACGACGTCGAGCGAGTTCTGGTAGCGGGCGAGCTCGCCGCGCGTTTCCCTGACGCGCCGGGCGAATTTCGAGATGCGCGGCGCGGCCGGCGGTTGGAGCGGGATTTCCGCGTTTTTCGCCGGCGGCGCGATTTGCAGCAGATCGTCGGGGAGCTTCGACGCGACGAACGTGCCGGCGCCGGTTTTTCCTTCCGTGTAGCCTTCGGCGAGCAGCTGCTCGTAGGCGTTGACGACGGTCAGCCGCGCAACGCTCAATTGTTCGGCGAGCACGCGGCTCGCCGGCAGACGCGTTCCGGCGGCCAGTTTTCCGCTTAAAATCGCGCCGCGAAAGGCTTCGTAAATCTGCCGGTAAAGCGGCGCGCCGGAATCGTTCCGGTCGTCGAGCATCAAAAAGGGCATTTCGGTCATATTTCAGAATTGGTCTGTCGATTTTCTCGCAAATTGGCTCTTTTTATAATACCGATTTCGGCTAAAATCGAAAAGGTCGAAGGCGGCCGTTATTTTTTAACGCGAAGACGCAGAGGCGCGAAGACGCGAAGATTTATTTGGTTTTTATGTGATTTTAGCGGAAATTGGCGAGTCGGGCCGAAGCCGTTCGGCGGCTGAAAACCGGACCGAAAAAAAACTTTGCGTCTTCGCGCCTTCGCGCCTCGCGTTAAAAAAGGGGAGATTATGACGACAAACAAAACCGAAGTTTTCGAAAAACTGCATATCAGGGGAAATCCGCTGATTCTTTTCAACGTCTGGGACGCAGGCAGTGCGGCGGCGGTCGCCGAATGCGGCGCGCGCGCGATCGCGACCGGGAGCTGGTCGGTGGCGGCGGCGTACGGTTTCGCGGACGGCGAAAATCTGCCGCTTGCGCTCGCGCTCGAAAATCTCGAACGGATCGTCAAGAGCGTCGAGCTGCCGGTGACGCTCGATTTCGAGGGCGGCTACGCGACGGACGATCACCGGCTCGGCGAGAACGTCAAAAAAGTGATCGCGGCCGGCGCGGTCGGGATCAATTTCGAAGACCGGATCGTTCGGGGCGAGGGACTTTATTCGATCGGCGAACAGGCGAAACGGATCGAGACGATCCGCGAAACCGCCGAAAAAGCGGGCGTTTCGCTCTTTATTAACTCGCGCACCGACATTTTTTTGAAGAATTACGCCGATTACGACGAAACGCATCTCGACGAGGCGATCGCGCGGGCCGAAGCCTACGCGCGGGCCGGCGCGAGCGGATTTTTCGCGCCGGGACTCAGGCGGCCCGAATATATCGAAAAGCTCGCCGCCCGCGCGCCGCTGCCGCTCAATATTATGGTGTTGCCCGACGCGCCGCCGAACGAAGAGCTCGCCGCGCTCGGCGTCGCGCGGATCAGCTACGGGCCGGCGCCGTACCGGCAAATGATCGAGTCATTAAAGAACGCGGCGCGCGCGGCTTTTTCGGGTCTTAATGCCGAAGGCTGAAAACCGGTTTGACGATTTGAAGAATACAATGAACGAAAATCAGCTTGTCAGAACCAATGAAATCGAATGGAAGCCGCTGCCCGAAGAGGACGCGGCGGGCGTTTACGTCAAGGCGCTGCTCTATGACGAAGCGACGCGGCGCGCGCCGACGATGCTTTTGAAATTCGACGCGGGCGCGACCTACCCGCTGCACAGTCATCCGGCGGGCGAGGAAGTTTTTGTCCTCGAAGGCGACATCCGGCTCGGTAAGGACGAGCTCAAAGCGGGCGATTATCTTTTCACCGCGCCCGGCCGCGCGCACCGCGTCAGCACGAAAAACGGCTGCGTCGTCCTGCTGCGCGCGGCCGCGGAAGTCGAAATCGTCCGGCCGCGCGGAATTTTGGAGAAATTATGAGCAAATATATCGAACCGACCGACCGGACGAAGCTCCGGCGGATTCCGAAACGCGGAAGCTTCGAGCGCGAAACGGTTTACGAGATTCTCGACGAAGGGTTTGTCTGTCACGTCGGGTTCGTCGCGAACGGGCAGCCGTTCGTCATCCCGACGGCCTACGGCCGCGCCGGCGACACGCTTTACATCCACGGTTCGGCGGCGTCGCGGATGATGCGCGAGCTGTCGCGGGGCGTCGACGTCTGCGTGACCGTGACGCTGGTCGACGGCCTCGTGCTGGCGCGCTCGGCGTTTCATCATTCGATCAACTACCGCTCGGTCGTCGTTTTCGGCCGCGCCGAAATAGTCGCCGGCGAGGCCGAAAAAAACGAGGCGCTGCGCGTTTTCACCGAGCATCTGATCCCGCACCGCTGGGCCGAGATCCGCGAACCGGATTCGAAAGAGCTGAAGGCGACGACGGTTTTGAAGCTGAAGATCGACGAGGCGTCGGCGAAAATCCGGACGGGCAATCCGGTCGACGACGAAGATGATTACGCGCGCGACGTCTGGGCGGGCGTCCTGCCGCTCGCGCTCGTGCCGGCCGCGCCGGTCGCCGACGATCGTCTGCCGGAAAACGTCGCGGTTCCGTCGTATCTGCTTAATTACGAAAGATGATTGCGATCGCTGCCGCGGACGAGGAGATTCTGGCCTGTTACGAGACGCTCGCCGAGCTGCGCCCGCACGTCGCGCGCGCCGATTTTCTGCCGCTCGTCAAAAGGCTGTCCGAACGGACGGGTTTTCGACTGGTTTATTTAAGGGAGAACGAAGTCAAAGCGGTCGGCGGCTTTCGTATTTCCGAATGGCTCGCCGGCGGCCGTTATCTGGAGATCGAAGACCTCGTCACGAAAAGCGGCACGCGTTCGAAAGGATACGGCGGCGCGCTCTTCGACTGGCTCGTCGCCCACGCCCGCGAAAACGGCTGCGACCAGCTGCGCCTCGTCTCGCACGTCCAAAGATTCGCCGCCCACCGTTTCTACCTCCGCAAGGGAATGATCATCGAAGCGCACTATTTTTCAATGCCACTGAAATGAGTTTAGGAAGTTTAGGAAGTTTGAGGAAGTTTGAGGAAGTTCGGGAAGTTTGAGAATTGAAAAGCCGCTCAAACTTCCCGAACGATTCGCTTCGGAAAAATCCGAAATCCGAAATCCGAAATCCGAAATCGTCTTATTCCGTCGGTTCGGTCCATTTCGGCAGCGAGATCGCCTGATTCAGGTAGACGCCGAATTCGGTGCCGGTTTTGACTTCGGCTTCTTCGCCTTTGGTCAGTTTTTCGCCCAAATAGCCCGCGCCGGCGCCGATCAGGCCGCCGATCAGCGCGCCCTTGCCGCCGCCGATCGCCGCGCCGAGCACCGCGCCGCCCGCGCCGCCGCCGCCGATGAAGATGATCTTACGATTCTTCATCTTGTCGCCGGAAGCCGTGCTTTCGTTGTCGCTTTTCGCGTCCTTCGTGTTGAGATCGGTCAGCGAGCCGTTGATCGCGTGCGTTTTGCCGGTCGGCAGCTTGACTGAGATGAAGCTGACCGCGATCTGGCCGGGATTGCCGCCTTTTTTGGCGGGGACGACCGTGTCGACGCGGCCCGTCACCGTGCTGCCCGACGGGATCACGACCATTCCGTTATTCGCGTAGATCGGCTCGGTCACGGTCGTCGTGAACGTGTCGCCGGCCTTCGCGGTTTTCGAGCTGATGCTGCCGTTCATCCGGACGCGGAAAACGCTGCCCGTATCGACCGTGTAGAGCTTGACGGTCGGCTTCGGCGCCGGCTTGGTGACCGTCGTTTTTTTGCGGATCACCGGCTTTTTCTTCTGCGCCATCGCGGCGTTCGCGCCGAACGCCAGAAGCATCGCTACAATTGCAGTTAAAACCTTGAAATCAAATGTCTTTTTCATATTCACCTCTTTTTTCCCGGGGGCTCAAAACTAATGCTCAAAACGCCGACTTCCGTCAGTCGTCGCTTTGACGACGATCGGTTTTCAATCGTTGTCCGGTATTTCTTTTACGGGGCATCCTGATAATTTAAGACTATCACCAAAACCCGAAAATAAAAATCGCCGAATTTTGAAAATTTTCTTGAAATCCGCGGTTATTAAGCGTATATTCAAGGCAACTAAAACATATCGTTTCTTTCGTCGAAGTAGCCCTTGGTTCATTTAAATCAAGGGTTACACTGCTTAGAAAGATAGGTTTAACAAGTTTTTTCAAGGAGCGTTGTCCGTCATCATATGCCGCTGGTTTACCAAACTTTTCTGCTCTTCGCGCTGAACGTTCTCGATGCGGTCTTAACGATTTACTGGGTTCGCAACGGTTTCGCCACCGAGGGCAATCAATTGATGGCGACGCTGCTCGACATCGGCGATCTGCCGTTTCTGGCCGTCAAGATCGCGATCGGCGCGGTCACGGCGGTCGTGCTCTGGCGCTGGCGCAACCTGCGGCTCGCCAAATACGGGCTGGCGGTCGCGCTCGCCGTCTACATCAGCCTGATGGGCGTTCATTTCTTTACGGGACTGTCCGCGTTCGGCTACGTTTCCAACAATTTCGTCAGCGACTTTACCTCGTGGTCGCGCGGTCTGCTCGCCTGAAACCCGAAGAAATTTTTTCGAAAAACGTCTTTTTTTGCACTGCTCGTTGTTTTATACTTTATTCGGAACGACGAGCGTTTTTTTTTCGTATTTCCACGCGCAACGATTTTTTTCTGATTCGGCATCAAATACGTGATCGATTTTCATTGGAAGTTTAGGAAATATATGTCAAAGAAAGCAGTTTATCAGTTATCGGCCCGGCAGTTGGTTCTGCTGGCCTTCGCGTCGGCGCTGATCGCCGTCGGGACGATGGCCTGTCTGAGCAATTTCGGCGGGCTGCTCCAGATGAGAAACGCAAACGTCGCGCAGGCGGAAAACGCGCCGACGCCGACCGGAATCTCGGATCCGGCGACCGTCAGCGACGAGCAGAACAACATCGAGGTTTACAAGACGCTGTCGCCCGGCGTGGCCTTCATCACGACGAGCGAGCAGGTCGAAAATTTTTACGGCGAAGAGATGGAAACCGAAAAGGGAACCGGTTCCGGTTCGGTCATCGACGCGCAGGGTCATATTCTGACGAATTATCACGTCATCGAGGGCGCGACCAAACTGACGGTCAGCTTCGGCGGCACCAAGACTTATCCGGCGAAGGTCGTCGGCGGCGATCCCGACACCGATCTCGCGGTCATCAAGATCGAACCCGGCACCGATAAACTGACGATCGTCCCGCTCGGCGATTCCGATCAACTCGAAGTCGGCCAGAAAGTGCTCGCGATCGGCAACCCGTTCGGTCTCGACCGGACGCTGACGACGGGCGTCATTTCCGGTCTGCAAAGACCGATCCGCGCCCGCAACGGCCGGCCGATCGAGGGCGCGATCCAGACCGACGCCTCGATCAACCCGGGCAATTCGGGTGGTCCGCTGCTCGATAAATTCGGCCGGATGATCGGCATCAACTCGCAGATCCTGTCGCCGGCGGGCGGTTCGGTCGGCGTCGGCTTCGCGATTCCGGTGAGCATCGCCAAGCGCGTCGTCCCGCAGCTCGTCCAGTTCGGCGAGGTTCGCCGGCCGAAGCTCGGCGCGGTTCTCTACAGCGTCGAACAGCTGACCGAACAGGGCATCAAGATGCCGGTCGCGAAAGGTCTCCTGATCCGGAGCGTTTCGCCCGGCGGTTCGGCCTATGCGGCCGGTCTCCGCGGCTTGTCGCAGACCGCCGACGGCGAGATGCTGCTCGGCGACATCATCACCTCGATCGACGGCACGCCCGTCGCCGAACAGGACGACGTCTACAAACTGCTCGACAAGAAACAGATCGGCGACACGGTCGAGGTCGAGATCTACCGCAGCAGCAAATCGCAGAAGGTGACCGTCAAGCTGATGCCGCTGCCGGCTTCGGTGCAGGGCCGGCCGCCCGTTAAAAGACAGTAAGTTCGCGTGACGAACGCGAGGGCCGGCGGGCAGTGAAAATTCGCTTTTCACTGCCCGCCGATTTTTTTTCGATGATCGAACTCCAGAATTTTTACAACGCCGGTTTCGGCTGGGTCTGCCGCCGCTGCGAAGCCGCGCTGCAAAAAGAAGACGGCGAAGCCCGCGCGCGGCTGCTCCGCGAGGGCGAGGCCGAGGGCAAAAATCCGCGGCTTTCGCAGACGGCGCTCGCCCGCTGGGCCGACGCCGACCGCCGGACGCTCGTCTGTCCGCGCTGCGGCGCGTCCGAAAAAACCGAATGAGGGGGATTTCGGATTTCGGATTTCGGATTTTTTCGGGTCGGTCTCTGTGGTAAATTATTTTCGATGACAAAAATTCTCGACGTCGGCTGCGGCACCAACAAATACGAGGGCGCGATCGGGCTCGACCATAACCCGCGGACGGCGGCCGACGTGATTCACGATCTCGGGACCGTTCCGTATCCGTTTGCCGACGACGAATTCGATCTGATCGTTTCGCGGCACGTTGTCGAGCACGTGCCCGACGTGATGGCGTTCGTCGGCGAGCTCTACCGGATCACGAAAAACGGCGGCACGATCCGGCTCGTCACGCCGCACTACACGAACCCCGACTGGGCGACCGACCCGACGCACCGCAATCATTTCAACTCGTATTCGTTCAACACGTTTCTGCCCGACCGGCAGGTCTTCGATTTTTACACCGACGTCCGGCTCAAACCGGTCAAAACCTACGTTTCGCTCGCGAATCTGTGGCGGGCGCTCGGCTTCGAGTTCGTCGTCAATCTCGACCAGCGGTCGCCGCGCTTCCGGTTTACTCGCAAGTTCTGGGAGTTTTATCTGAGCTACATTTTTCGCGGCAAGGAGCTCTATTTCGAGTTCGAGGTCGTCAAGGATCGCTGAATTTTTCGCGCAACTCGCGGCAAACTTTTATTTACTGCTTTATCATCTATAAATTGACGAAATTTTCGAAAGGTTTAAGGAAAGAGGTTTATCGAATGAAGAAAAAGTTATTCGCCCTGCTCGCGCTCGGCGCGATCGTGCTGGGCGCGGCGAGCGTCGGGCTGGCCGACACGAAGGTTAAGAAAAAGGCGGCCGCCGCCCAGCTGCTCGCGCTGCTGCCGCCGTCGGACGCGGTGATGACGGTCGACGGCAATCGCTTGTTCGGCGAGGCGCTGCCGCAGATCCTGTCGGCTAACCAGCCGCTGCTCGCCGACATCCTCGGCAAATTCGACGAGATCAAAACGCGCACCGGCATCGATTTCAAGCAGTTTCAGCAGATCGCGATCGGCGTCAACGCCGTCAAGGGCGCGACCGAATCCGATTACCGGTTCGAGCCGCTCGTGCTCGCGCGCGGCCAGTTCAACGCCGGCGGGCTGGTGGCGGTCGCGAAGATCGCTTCGAACGGCAAATACCGCGAGGAAAAGATCGGCGACCGCACGGTCTACGTCTTTTCGGCCAAAGAAATCGTCGAGCAGAGCCGGGGAAAAATCCCGAACACGATGATCGCAAAGATCGTCGAGAAAGTTCTGCTCGGGCTGAGCGATGAAATGGCCGTCACCGCTTACGACGCCAACACGCTCGCGCTCGGCTCGCTGGCACGCGTCCGCGAGGCGCTCGACACGAAGGCGCGGGTCGGCGACGACGTGCTGAGCCTGATCGCGCGCAAACCGAACGCGATTCTCAATTTCGGCGCGCGGATTCCGCCGGGCGCGGCGCAGTATCTCGGTCTCGACAACGACGAGCTCGGCCGCAACGTCGACGCGATCCGTTTTCTGTCGGGCTCGATGGACGTGCTCGACGGCAAAACCTCGGTCTGGCTCGCCGCCCGGACCGTCAACGCCGAACAGGCGAAGGGCTTGAAAGACATGCTCGACGGTCTGCAGGCGGTTGGCAAAGCCGTCCTCGGCAACGCGAAATCGCCCGATAAAAGAGTTTACGGCCGGATGGTCGAAAGCGCGAAGATCGCCCAGACCGGCAACGAAGTGACGCTCGATCTGGTCGTCCCGCAGGCCGACCTCGACGTCATCGTCGGCGAGAAAAAATAGCTGTTTTAAGGTAAAGGGTAAAAGGTAAAAGGTAAAACCCGAAAAGTTTTACCTTTTACCTTTTACCTTTTACCCGTCCCTTTTACCTTTTCGAAAAAAAATCCGTAAAATGTCAGTAATGAAAAAAATCAGCCGGATCAAAATCGCGTTTTTATTCGTCGCGGCCGCCGTTTTGCCGGTCGTCGCGCAGACCACCGACAACCGCCGCGTGATCATCGTCGGGGCGACGCCGACGCCGACGCCGGTCGTCCGGGTTTCGCCGACGCCGACGCCGGTCGTCAAAACAGTGTCCGTTCCGACGCCGACGCCGAAGCCCCCGGTTTCCGGCGGCGCGACGTCGATCGCCGAGCTCCAGTCGCGGATTCAGCAGATCCTGCTGCGGCCCGAGCTGCGGCGCGGTCACATCGGGCTGAAGGTCGTCTCGCTCGACACCGGAAAGGTCGTCTACGCGGAAAACGCCGAGAAATATTTTATGCCGGCGTCGAATATGAAGAGCTTTACGGTCGCGACGGCGCTCGAAAAGCTGACGCCGGATTTTCATTTCGTGACGAGCGTGTTCGCGCCCGCGCGGCCCGACGCGAACGGCGTCGTCAGGGGCGACCTGACGATCTTCGGGCGCGGCGACATCTCGTTTTCGACCGCCTTTTACGGCGGCGATTATTACAAGGGTCTCGACGCGCTCGCCGACAAGATCGTCCAGGCGGGCGTCAAACGGGTCGAGGGCAGTCTCGTCGGCGACGAAAGCTATTTTACCGGCAGCCCGATCGCCTACGGCTGGGAATGGGACGATCTGCAGTGGTACGACGGCGCCGAGGTTTCCGCGCTGCCGCTCAACGACAACGCGCTCGATCTCGCCGTCAGGCCGTCGTCGCCCGGCAATCCGTGCATCGTGTCGCTGCTGCCGGTCAACCCGGTGATGCGGATCGTCAACAACTGCCGGACGTCCGACAAAAGCGTCAAGCGCGACCTGACGGTCAAGAAAGGTCTCGATCAGAACGTGGTCGAGGTCAGCGGCACGATGCCGGCCGGCGACAAGGGCTTTACGAATTACCTGACGGTGACGCATCCGGCCGATCTGTTCGTCGCGCTTTTGCGGCAGCGGCTCGAACAGAAAGGCGTCGTCGTCACCGGCCCGACGCGCGTCGTCGGCGCGAAGGAAAAGGCGTTTCTCGCCGTCGCCTCGACGGTTCCGCCCGTCCAGCTCGCGACGCTCGAATCGCCGCCGTTCAGCGTGATCGCGGCGAAGACGATGAAGCCGAGCCAGAATATGTACACCGAGACGATCCTCTGGACGCTCGGGCAGGAAGGCCGCAGCGCGACGCTGACGACGGCCGCGACGCCCGAGACGAACCCGTTTCTCGATCCGAAATCGACGAGCGAGGAGCGCGGCCGGTTCGTCGTCCGGAGCTTTCTGAACGAGGTCGGAATCCCGGCCGACGGCATCGTTCAGTACGACGGCAGCGGGCTTTCGCGGCATAATCTCGTGACGCCCGAAGCGCTCGTTCAGCTTTACACCTATATGGCCAAACGGAGCCGTTTCGCCGATGCGTGGCTCAATTCGCTGACGGTCGCCGGCGTCGACGGCACGCTCCGCAATCGTTTCAAGGGCACGTCGGGCGCGGGCAACGTCCGCGGCAAGACCGGGACGCTCGATCAGGTTTCGGCGCTCTCCGGCTACGTGACGACCGCGGCCGGCGAAAAGCTGGTCTTTTCGATCCTCGTCAACGACGTGCCGAACGCCCGGCTGCGGCCGTCGATCATCGACGAGATCGTCCTCAGTCTCGCCAATTTCAACGGGACGGTGAATTGATTTCGGATTTCGGATTTCGGATTTCGGATTGGTTTGGGGATGGGAAGGGATCGGTTTTTGGGGAATCGATCAGGATGAGAAAAACTACTGATCGGGGTCGGGGAGAAAAGATCGGGAGTTTTTTGAAATGAAAAAGAGAGGGCGCTTGTTTGGAGACAAGCGCCCTCTCTTTTTTGGTTTTTCGCTTTTGGGGTTACCAGCGATTGCCGCCGTAGCCGCCGCCGCCGCGGTTGCCGCCGCCGCGGTGACCGCCGCCGCCGCCGCCGCGGTGACCGCCGCCGCCGTAGCCGCCGCGTCCGCCGCCGCCGCCGCCGCCGCGATTTTCACGCGGACGGGCTTCGTTGACGACGAGGTTGCGGCCGTCGTATTCCTGACCGTTGAACTGCGCGATCGCGTTGTGAGCGTCGTCCTCGGTGGTCATCTCGACAAAACCGAAGCCGCGCGAACGGCCGGTTTCCTGATCGTGCACGACGTTGGCCGATTCGACCGAGCCCGCGCCGGAAAAATATTCATGCAAATCGTCGCTCGTCACGCGAAACGACAGGTTTCCCACGTAAAGTTTTGTACTCATTTATCCTCTTTGATTTTATTGAAAAAGAAGCGAAAAGCAGGCAAATTCAGAATAGATCTAACTCTACCAAATGCGACACGCCCAACTCGTCAAAAAACTGCAGACTGCTTCAAATACTGACCAAACCAACTCTCCAACCGCACCAACACTGTCGCTTTCTTAGTAGAACGGGCGCATCAACCGAGATACTCTGAGAGTAAAACACTAGCAATTATGACGACTTAAAGGAAATAAAGCAAGAAAAATTTTCGAGTGAAAAGGCGAAAAAGCCGAAAAGTGAAAAAGTTGAATCGGCGGCCGGCAGATAACCGGTTACTTTGGGGGAAACATCCGTTTCGATCGTTCGACGATCCGGTTCTTCATCGTAAAGCGTTCAGGATTTTCTCGTGGATTCCGCCGAAACCGCCGTTGGACATAATCGCGACGACATCGCCCGTCTTGAGTTCGGGGACGAGATGCTCGACGATCGCGTCGGCGTCCGGAAACGAGAACGCGGGCTTGCCCTGCAGATGAATGTCCCTGACGAGCTCTTCGACGTCGAGCACCTTGCCGAGCTCGGACGCCTTCGACGTGTTGTAAACGCCGGCGATGATCACGTAATCGGCGTAGGTAAAGGCCTTCGAGTACGGTTCCTGAAAGACGGCGAGCCGCGACGACCACGAGCGCGGCTCGAAAACCGCGATCAGACGGCGCTCGTGATACTTCTGCTGCAGGGCTTTCAAAGTCTCCTCGACGGCCGTCGGATGATGCGCGAAATCGTCGATCACCGTCACGCCGCGCTCGACGCCGCGGATCTCGACGCGCCGCTTGACCGATTTGAACGAGCGGAAGGCTTCCTGGATCTTTTCTTTGGAGATGCCCCACGCGTCGGCCGCGATGATCACGGCGAGACAGTTGCGGACGTTGAACTCGCCGATCAGGTGCGTTTCGAACTCGCCCCACGAATGATTGTCCCGAAAGACCGTGAACCGCGTCGTGTCGCCCGAAAAATCGAGATAGCGCGCCTGCCAGCGGGCTTCTTCCGACGTTCCGAACGTTTCGACCTGCGTAAAGAGCCGGCCGCTCATCTCGTCGAGCACCTCGCGCGCGACCGGGCTGTCGACGCCGACGATCAGCCGGCCGTTCGACGGGACGAGATTCATCAGCCGCGAAAACTGGTATTTGATCTCCTGCAGGTCGCGATAGATGTCGGCGTGGTCGAATTCGACGTTGTTGACGATCGCGATCTCCGGCAGATAATGCATAAACTTCGGTTTTTTGTCGAAATAGGCCGTGTCGTATTCGTCGCCCTCAATGACGAAAAACGGGCTGTCCGCGACGCGGAACGACGCGCCGAAATTCTGGACGATGCCGCCGACCAGAAACGACGGATTCAATCCGCCGGTCTCGGCGACCCACGTCGCGATGCTCGTCGTCGTCGTTTTGCCGTGCGTGCCGGCGACGACCAGACTGCGGCGGCCGCGGATGAATTCTTCCTTGACGATCTCGGCCTGCGAGCGGTACAAAAGCTTGCGGTTGAGGACTTCTTCGAGCTCCGGGTTGCCGCGCGAGATCGCGTTGCCGACGATCGTGCAGTCGGCGCCGATGTCGGCGTTTTCGGCCCGGTAGCCGTTCAGGATTTCGATGCCGAGACTTTCGAGCTGCGTCGACATCGGCGGGTAGACGTTCTGGTCCGAGCCGGTCACGCGATGCCCGCGCGCCTGCAGCATTCCCGCCAGCGACGCCATCGCCGTCCCGCAGATTCCGATAAGATGATAATGCATAACAATAATTGTCGGCGGCGGCCGGTCGGCGCCAAACGTAAAAGCCTTTAGCATCGACTAAAGGCTTTTATATCCTGAGATTTTATCGGTAAACGCGCATTTGTTCAAATGACGCGCCGGCGATTTCCGCGTCCCGTCCGGCCGGGAAGCCGTTCGAAACCGGTTTTCGCCGGCGGATTGCATCCCGTTCGGGATGAGAACGGCTAACTTATTGATTATCAATATTTTTGTTGACTTTTTGGAAATGTTGGAACTAAACTGTTTGCGGACGGCGAAATTTCACCGCCGTTCGGAGATCTGTATGAATAACGGTACGAAAGTCGTATATCGTATCGATTCGCAGGATCGAATCGTGTTTGTCAACGACGTCTGGCAGCATTTTGCCTCGGAGAACGACGCGCCGGATTACGCCGCCGAAGGCGTCCTGAACCGCTCGCTTTGGGATTTCATCACCGATAGCACAACGCGGCAGTTTTATCAGGAAGTGATCAAGGCCGCCCGCGGGGAAAAGCCCGTAACCTTCAATTTTCGCTGTGATTCGGCCGAGTACCGGCGTTTTATGAAAATGAGGGTCACCGGCGAAACCGGGCTGGTGCAGTTCGAAACCGAAACGCTGGCCGTCGAGCAGCGGCCGCCACAGCCGCTGCTCGACCGGCACAGCCGGCGTTCGGGCGAGCTGGTCGTGATCTGCGGCTGGTGCAAGAAAATAAACATCGGCCAGGCGATCTGGAAGGAAGTCGAACACGCGATCGAAGCATTGCGAGTCTTTGAACAGGAAAAAATACCGCAGCTTTCGCACGGGATGTGCCACGGCTGCTATGTGATGGTTTCCGAGCAACTCAAGAACCTGTGCGGCTGAGCGCAGGCGAATCGATCGATCTCAGTCAATAATTTTCCGAATTTTACCCGCCGGGAAAAACGTTTCCGTTCGTTAGAGTTGTGCGCGAAACCCGGTCCGAAACCTCCGAAAATTTTTTCAATTCTTTACAAATCGTTTATTTTCAAAGAAAATCTAATTGCGGTCTAAATAACAATCAGAAACCATAAGGAGAAATTCAATGAAATTTTCACGGCGTGATTTTGCCAAAATCATCGGGACCGCGGCTCTCGGCGCGTCGACGATCCCGGCGCTCGGCGCGGGCGGAAAAGAAACCGAAGGATTATCGAACGCTCTGCAGAACGGAACGGGGAAGTTCCCCGACGGCTTTCTGTGGGGCAGCGCGACCGCCTCGTATCAGGTCGAGGGCGCGGTCGCCGAGGACGGCCGCAAGCCGTCGATCTGGGACACGTTCTCGCATACGCCCGGCAAGACTGTCGAGGGCGCGACCGGTGACGTCGCCAACGATCATTATCACCGCTACAAGGAAGACGTCCAGCTGATGAAGAGCCTCGGCGTCAAGACCTACCGTTTCTCGATCGCGTGGCCGCGCGTGTTTCCGGACGGAACGGGCCAGCCGAACCCGAAGGGGCTCGATTTTTACAACCGGCTCGTCGACGAGCTTTTGAAGAACGGCATCGAGCCGTTCGCGACGCTCTATCACTGGGATCTGCCGCAGGTCATGCAGGATAAATACGGCGGCTGGGAATCGCGCACGACTTCCGAAGCGTTTGCCAACTACGCGGGCTACACGGCCGAGAAATTGTCCGACCGCGTCAAGCATTTCTTCACGATCAACGAGTTCGGCGCCTTTATGGAAGTCGGCTATCGCTGGGGCGTCCACGCGCCGGGCCTCAAACTGCCGCCCGGACGCTTCAATCAGGCGCGTCATTACGCCGTATTGGGTCACGGGCTCGCCGTCGAGGCGATCCGCGCGAAGGCGAAAGCGGACACGCGGATCGGGCTCGCCGAAAATATGACGATCTGCGCGCCGGTGATCGAAACGCCGGAGCACGTCGAAGCGGCGACGAAAGCCGCGCGCGAGCTCAACGCGCAGTATATGACGGTCATTCAGGAAGGCAAATACACGGACCTCTATCTCGAAAACGCCGGCAAGGACGCGCCGAAGTTCACCGACGCCGAGCTCAAGACGATTTCGAGCAGGCTCGATTTCGCCGGCATCAATATCTACACGCCGACCTACATCCGCGCCGACGGCTCGAAACAGGGCTTCGCGGTCGTCCCGCATCCGTCGTCGTTCCCGCACGCGCCGTCGCCGTGGCTTTTCGTCGGTCCCGAAGCGCTTTACTGGGGCCCGCGCCACGTCCATAAATTGTGGGGCGTCAAGGAGATCTACATCACCGAGAACGGCTGTTCGGCGGCGGATGTGCCGGCGGCCGACGGCAAGGTCTATGACACCGACCGCGTGACGTACCTCAGGAATTATCTGGCGCAGCTCCAGCGCGCGACCGTCGACGGCGTGCCCGTCAAAGGTTATTTCCTCTGGAGCCTGATGGATAATTTCGAATGGGCCGACGGCTACACGAACCGCTTCGGCATCCATTACGTCGACTACAAGACGCAGAAACGCACGCCGAAGCTGAGCGCCGAGTTCTACAAAGCGGTGATCGCGCGCAACGGACTCGTTTAAGCGCCCGTTTTCGATCTTTTCGCCTCTGCCGTCTCGGCGCTTTTGCGGGAACTTTTTCGCAATCGCGCGGAGACGGCATAATTTTAAGATAAAATGCCGAAAATCATCATTCTTCTCGCCTTTTTACCGATCCTCGCGGCGGCCGTGAAGGCTCCGGCGCAGTTTTCGAAAACCGCCGAATGGACGGCCGAGGTCTTCGTCGATTACGGCTTTATCGAGCCGAACATCACCTACGCGAAGGCCGGCGGCGTCGATCTCAAGCTCGACGTCTACCGGCCGAAGACGAAGAACGCGCCGCCCTTTCCGACGCTCGTCTTTTATCACGGCGGCGGCTGGCGCGGCGGGTCGAAGGAGGCCTATTCGCTGCGCGTCCTGCCGTGGCTCGAAGCGGGCTGGGCGGTCGTCAATGTCGAATACCGGCTGACCGGCGCGGCCCGCGCGCCGGCGGCGATCGAGGACTGCCGCTGCGCGCTCCGCTGGGTCGCGGAAAACGCCGCCAAATATAATTTCGATCCCGCGAAAATCGTCGTCAGCGGCCAGTCGGCGGGCGGGCATCTCGCGCTGATGACCGGGATGGCGACGAACGAAAAAGCGTTCGACGCGAACTGTCCGGGCGCGGAGACGCGCGTCGCGGCCGTCGTCAACTGGTTCGGCATCACCGACGTCGGCGATCTTCTCGAGGGGAAGAACAAAACGGAATTCGCCTCGAACTGGATCGGCGCGGACCGGTTCGGCGACGCCGATCTGATCAGAATGGTCTCGCCGCTTTCTTACGTCCGCGCCGGTCTTCCGCCGATCATCACGATCCACGGCGACGCCGACCCGCTCGTCCCGTATTCGCACGCCGTCCGCCTCCACGAAGCGCTCACGAAAGCCGGCGTGCCGAACGAATTGTTTACCGTCAAAAAAGGCGACCACGGGGATTTTACGAAAGCCGACAGCGTCGCCGCTTATAAAGCGATCCGCCGGTTTCTCAGGCAAAACGGAGTCTGGAAGTTTGGAAAGTGAAAAAGTGAGAAAGTGAAAAAGTGAAAAAGCGGGAAAGTGAAAAAGTGGAAAAGGGTAAAAGTGAAAAAGTTTATTTTCATCAATCTGAAACGCAAACTTTTTCACTTTTACCCTTTTTCACTTTTTCACTTTAATTTAGCGAACGGCAGGCGGCGGACGCTTTTGTAGATTTCAACGTCGTATCCGCCGCCCCAATCTTTCGGTTTTTTGATCGGTTTCTTGGACCGCAGGTCGCGAAAACGCGTCGTGCGGCGAATTTGGCGGCCTTTTTCGTCGAAATAATAATCGCGCAGGACGATCAGGTCGCCCTCGAACGTGCGCAGCTCCGACGCGAGCTTGGCGAGCGTGCCGTCGGCGCGGAAAGAGTAGAAATCGTACTGCGCCCAGTCGCCCGACGGGCTGAAGCGCGTGAAGTTAGATCGAACGAGCCGCCCGTTTTGCCGCCAGTTGTAGGCGATCGTGTAGGTTTCCGTCCGCTCGCGAAATTTTTCGAGCGCCTTTTCCGACGCGAATTTGCGCCAGCGCTCCTTGCGGTCGTCGTTGTAGTCCGAAATGTCGGCGGCGATCAGCTGCGGCTTTTTTTGACCGACGAATTTTTCGAGCGCTTTGACGTAGCGGTCGATCGCGCGGATTTGGACGGTCTTATTGGTCTGCGCGGCGGCGGGCAGTGCAAAGAGCAGACCGAGGACGAAAAGACAAAGAACGGCGCGGCGGGTTTTCATAACTCGAATCATAAACCATTTTTCGCCCGCGTCAATCGTTTTCGCCCGCAAATTTATTATCTTCGGCCGAGCAGCCTGAGCAGGCGGTCGGGATAATCGGTCATAATGCCGTCGACCTTGAGATCGAGCAGCCGCTGCATATCGGCGGCGTCGTTGATCGTCCAGACGTGAACCTTGAGGTTCAGCTTCCGGGCCGCCGCCAGAAAATCGCCGGTCACGACCTCGAGCCGGCCGATTCTTTCGGGGATTTGCAGCACCTGCATCGGCGGGCTGTACGACGCGCCGAGCCCGACCTTGTACATCGCCAGAAATTCGCTGACTTCGGCGGGCGTGCCGGCGGTCGCGACTTCCGGACAGGCCGCGCGAAATTCGTCGATCGCCGTCTGCCGGAACGAGCCGACGATCACGCGGTCGGTCATCCGGCGCTCGCGGATCATCGTGCAGAGCGGCGCGGTCACCGACGGGAGCGCCTGTTTCGGTTCGATGTTGAAGGTCAGCGCCGGAAACGCCGCGAAAATCTCTTCGAGCGTCGGAACCCTGACGCCCTTCCCGCGAAACGGGAAGGTCTGCCCGCCGTCGGGCGAAAACTGGTAGCCGGCGTCGAGCTTTTCGACCTCGGCGAACGTCATTTCGCGGATGAAGCCGCGCCCGTCGGTCGTCCGGTCGACGCGCTCGTCGTGATGCACGACGAGCACGCCGTCGCGGGTCGCGTGAATGTCGAGTTCGAGCACGTCGACGCCCATTTCGGCCGAATACTTGAAGGCTTCGAGCGTGTTTTCGGGAAAAAGCCCGCCGCCGCCGCGATGCGCGAAGACGAGCGGATGCGCGTTGTCGTACTGAAGGACCGCCCGAACGGCGGCCGGTTTCCCGGTCTGCATCGCGAGGTACGCGTAAATTCCGGCGAGCATCAGAATCAGGCCGAGCAGCAGCCAGCCGCCGATTTTGAGAATTTTTCGCAGGAATCTTTTCATGGCGTAAGAAAGTCTTGAGTCTTAAGTCTTAAGTCTTGAGTCCCAGGATCAAAGATCGAAACAAGGACTCAAGACTCAGGACTTAAGACTCAAGACTCCGGTCTCAAGTCTTAAGACTCACTTTCCGATCAATTCGTTGGCCAGCGCTTCGGCGTCGTAGACTTTGCGCAATGCTTCGACGATGCCGGCGCTGTGGACGCCGACCGCGCGCGAGCCTTCTTCTTCCTCGATGTACCAGTAGCGGTTCGAGAGCTTCTGCAGGTTGCTGTCGAAATTGATGCCGACGAATTCGCCGTTGCGGTTGATGATCGGCGAGCCGCTCATTCCGCCGATCGTGTCGGCCGAGTAGACGAAGTTGAGCGGCGTCGCGAGATCGAGCTTCGTCCGCGCATTGCGCCAGCGCTCGGTCAGTCCCCACGGCGCGGTCTCGTTAAAGCCGGCGGCGCGGTCGTAAAGACCGTAAAACGTCGTCTTGTACGGGACGAGCGTCGTGTCTTCCTCGTAGCCCTTGACGCGGCCGTAGGCGACGCGCAGGTTGAAGTTGGCGTCGGGCGCGATCGTCCGGCCGTAGACGGCGAAGCGCGCCTTGGCGATCTTTTCGCCGGCGCTCGATTCGACGCTCGCGATCTTTTCCTCGTTCCACGCGCGCAATTCGCGGACGACCGGCTCGACGCGGCGGGCGAGCGTGATCATCGGGTCGGTCGATTTCGCGATCGCGTCGGCGCCGCCGTCGAGCAGCGCTTTGCGTTCGGCGACGTCCTTCAGTTTCGTTTCGCTGACGGCGCGCCTGACGACTTCCGCCGTGTCGGCCTCGCCGAGCGCGGCCTTGATAAACGGATCGTTCGGCCCGAGCGTGCGTTTCGCTTCTTCGAGCCACGTCGTCAGCGCCGATTCTTCGAGCTCCGGATAGATCGGCGCGGGCGAGAGCAGGCCGAGTTTGAACGATTCGAGCCTTGAATCGCGGAATTCGTCGTAGCGCTGGTCGTTCGGCTTTTTGATCTCTTCGCTGTAGCGGACGAGCTGCTGCGCGATCGTCGCGAGCCGCGACGAGGCGAGGTTCGAAAACGCCAGCCGGTTCGCCATCTTCGGCAATTCCGCGTAGGCCTTCTCGATCTCGGCCCACGCCGGCGCGTAGAGCTTTTCGAGCTCCGGTTTTTTCGCGAGCCCGTCTTTGAGCGCTTTTTCCTCGGCTTCCTTGCGCGCGAAATTGCGCGGGTTGAGGAGGCCTTCCTGCTGGCCGGCGAGCCGTTTGAGCGAGTTGTTGAGCGAACGGATGCCGCCGCTCGCCTGCCGCCGCTGCTCGTCGCCGCGTTTCGCGTATTCGGCGAGCGCGTCGCGCCGGAGCGTCCAGACTTTCTGCTGGAGCGGATTGCCGACGTCGCGCTGGTATTTCAACTGCGCGACCGTCAGGAGCCGCGCGGTCGAGCCGGGATTGCCGGCCGCGATCACGAATTCGCCGTCGTTCGGGCCGGCGGCCGACCATTTCAGATAATGCTCGGTTTTCGCGGGCTGGCCGTTTTCGTAGGCGCGGAGGAACGTGATGTCGAGATCGTGGCGCGGGTAGGTGAAGTTGTCGTAGTCGCCGCCGAACGCGGCCATCGATTCCTCGGGCGCGAAGACGAGCCGGATGTCGGTGTATTTCTTGAATCGATAGAGCCAGTATTCGCCGCCGCTGTAAAACGAGATGACCTCGCTCTTGAGACCGGTCTTGTCGGTCGATTCCTTTTCGATCCCGGCGATCGCCGCCTTGCGCTGCTCGTTCGCCGCCTTGTCGGTCGCGCCGGCTTTGACGGCCGACTGGACGCGGTCGGTGACGTTCTCGAACGAGACGAGGACGTTCGCCTCCATATCGGGCGTTTTCAGCTCGTCGGCGCGCGTCGGCGCGTAGAAGCCGTTTTTGACGAGGTCGCGGTCTTTGGTCGAGAGCTTCGCCAATTGCCCGCTCGCGACGTGCTGGTTGGTGATGATCAGCCCGTCGGGCGAAACGAAGCTCGCCGAGCCGCCCTCGAAGCGCAGCGAAGACAATCTGATGTGATCGATCCATTCCTGCGTCGGCTCGAAACCGTAGCGCTCCTTCCACTGCTTGAGCGGCAGGTTGTCGAACGTCCACATTCCCTCGTCGGCAAAGACGCCGGCCGCGTTGATCAGGAGACTGACGACTAAAATAAAGACTGAAAGCTTTTTCATATGGTTAATTTTTATATTCGCTCAGGAACAGCTTGCCTTCCTGTTCGATCAATCCGAGTTTGACGCGGTCGAGCCAGCCGATGCGGCCGAGGACGTTGCGAGCGAAAAATTCGCTTTCGGCAAAGTAAACGGTGGAGATGGTTTCGATGCCGAAGACGGACAATTCTAATTCGTGTCCGAACACTTGAAAACTGCCGGTCGCCGTTCCGATCCGCAGCGGCGTGCCGCTTTCGACGTCGATGTCGAGTCCCTCACCGAGATATCTTTCGAAAATGCAGTAGGTTGAGCCGGTGTCGATCTTCGCATCCGGATCGACGCTCAAATCGCCGTTTTTCAGGACGGCTTTAACGGTGATGCCGACTTCGAACAGGCTGTAATTATGAACGATGTCGAATTCAAGGGTTTCGCCCATTTACCAGCCTCCGAACGGCAGAATTTCGGCTTTGATCCGTTTGATAAACGGACTTGTAATGCCTTGCGCGCGGGCGAAATCATAAAGTTTTTTGGCGTCGTTTCCGTGAGAGAGCAACCTGTCGCCGTCCAGCAGAACGAACTGCCCGTCAAATTCCTTGCGGTGCGCGTCGATCCATTTCAACGCCAGCCGGAATTTTTCGTCGCCGGACGAATCCGCGGGGATGTCCCGATGCTCGTCGATCCAGTCGCGAACCTTTCGTCGTTCGGCTTCGGGTAAAGCCTTGACCATTTCAATTGCCTGTTCGAATGTCGGATTCATAACTCATCTTTTATTTTACCACCGCTTCGTTCAAAGTCGCGTTCGAACCTAACGCAGAGCCGCGCGGATTTTTTCGAGCGCGCCTTCGAGGACCGCGTCCTCGCGCGCGATGCAGATCCGCATATATGCGTCCCACGCGTCGGAATCGGCGAAGGCGCTGCCGGGCGTGCCGGCGACGCCGTTTCGCATCAGCATCTCGTTGAACGGCAGCGCGTCGTCGAAGCCTTCGGGAATCCGCGTCCAGAGATAAAATGCCGAGCCGGAATCGTATGTCTTAAAGCCCAGCTCGCTCAAAACATCGGTCGCGAAGCGGCGTTTCGCGTCGAACTTGTCGCGCAGCCGCGTGTAATACGTTTCGTCGGCCATCAGCACGCGCGCGAGCGCGGCCTGCAAGGGCGTCGCCGGGCAGACGTAGATCACGTTCGCGGCGTTGTTGACCGGTGCGAGCAGTTCGCCCCTGCCGTAGGCGTAGCCGAGCCGCCAGCCCGAGATGTTCCACGATTTCGAGAACGAATTGACGGTCAGCGTCCGGTCCCACATTCCGGGCAAGCCGGCGATCGGAACGTGCGGATGTTCGCCGGTCACGTAATGCTCGTAAACCTCGTCCGAGACGACCAGCAGATCGAGTTCCTGCACGATTTCGGCGATTGCTTCGAGCTCCGTCTGCGTCATCACCTTGCCCGACGGGTTCGCCGGCGAGCAAACGATGATCGCCTTTAAGGGAAACTCCCGGCGGTCTTTCAATTCCTTGCAGCGCGCGCGGAGCGCGTCCTTGTCGAACTTGAGTTCGGCGTCGAGCTCGAACGTTTCGGTCTTTCCGCCGAATTCTTCGAGGATCCGCCGGTGATACGGGTAATACGGTTCGAAGACGAGCGCGGAATTGCCGCGCAGATAGCTGTTCGCGATGCCGATCAGCGCGCCGGTGCCGCCGTTCGTGACCATCACTTCGAGCGGTTTCGCGTCGACCGCGACTTCGATGCCGTTATATTTCCTGATCTTGTCGGCGACCGCGCGGCGCAAATCGGCGTCGCCTTCGGAGCCGCCGTAATGGTTGCGGCTCGCGGCGATGATTTCAGCCGCTTCTTTGGCCAATTGCGGGTCGATCGGAAGTTCGGACTGCCCTTGAACGAGATTGCCGCTCGGCGGCACGAGGCGCGTGATCGCGCGGATATCGGGTTTTGCTTTTTTCGGTAATGCGTCTGACATAAATTATAAAAATACCAGTTTTGGCGGAAAATTTCTAAAACGGAAGCGGGCTTAACGCGTTTTGAGTTCCGCCTTCAGGCGGCTTTTCGCGCGTTGTCGAACGATTCCCGCGGCGCACGTTAAGCCGCCTGAAGGCGGAACTCAAAACATTAATCCGTTTTTTCTGCTAATATCTTGATTATGAAAGCAGTTCGTGAAATTTCGCCGCCGACCGTCAAAACGGATCTCGTCGGCGGGCATTTTCGCTCGTTCCGCAGGGACCCGACCGGGTTTTTGACGAGACTTTCGCAGCTCGGCGACGTCGCGGCCTTTCGGATGGGCAATATCCCGACGTTTCTGATCAATCATCCGGAGCTGATCCGCGATCTGCTCGTCACGAATCATTCGAAATTCTTCAAGGGCCGCGCCCTGCAGCGCGCGAAATCGCTGCTCGGCGAGGGACTTTTGACGAGCGAGCAGGAATTTCACCTGCGCCAGCGGCGGATGATCCAGCCGGCGTTTCACCGGACGCGGATCAACGAATACGCGGCGTCGATGATCGAGCTCGGCGAGCGGATGGCCGCCGAATGGCGCGACGGCGACGCGCGCGACGTCGACCGCGAGATGATGCGGCTGACGCTGCAGATCGTCGGGCGGACGCTCTACAGCGCAAACGTCGACGACGCCGCCGACGAGGTCGGCCGCGCGATGAACACGATCATCTCGATGTTCAACTGGACGCTCGTGCCGTTTTCCGAGCTGCTCGAAAAACTGCCGCTGCCGCCCGTCAGACGGTTGAAAAAGGCGCGGCAGACGCTCGACGAGGTGATTTACCGGATCATCGACGAGCGCCGCCGTTCGGACACCGACCGCGGCGATCTTTTGTCGATGCTGCTCGTCGCGCAGGACGAGGAAACCGGCGGCGCGATGACCGACAAACAGGTCCGCGACGAATGTCTGACGCTTTTTCTCGCCGGTCACGAAACGACCGCCAACGCGCTCACGTGGACGTTCTATCTGCTGTCGCAAAACCCGGAAGCCGAAGCGAAATTTCACGCCGAGCTCGACGCGGTCGTCGGTGCGCGCGCCGTCGCGCCCGGGGATTACGGGCGTTTGAAGTATACCGAAGCGGTACTCGCCGAATCGATGCGGCTCTTTCCGCCGGCGTGGACGATCGGCCGGCTCGCCGTCGAGGATCACGCCTTCGACGGCTTTCCGGTTCCCGCCAAATCGCTCGTCCTCGCGAGCCAGTACGTGATGCACCGCGACCCGCGCTTCTGGGAACGCGCCGATGCGTTCGTGCCCGAGCGCTGGACGACGCTTTCGATCAAAGAAGCCGGCGGCCGCTTCATCTATTTTCCGTTCAGCCGCGGCATCCGGAGCTGCATCGGCGAGGGCTTCGCGTGGATGGAAGGCGTGCTGCTGCTCGCGATCCTCGGCCGCCGCTGGAAGCTCGAATTAGCCCCCGAACAGCGCATCGCGCTCCAGCCGCTGGTCACTCTGCGCCCGAAATACGGGATGAAGATGCGGATCATTGCCCGAAAATAAGGAATTTTTAAGTTTTGAGTTCCGCCTTCAGGCGGCCCGCGCCGCGCTTTCGAATAATTACGGGGGCGGGAGTCGAGGCCGCCTGAAGGCGGAACTCAAAACTTTTCGTAAACGGCGGTCTGCCGTTCGGTTTTTATCGAATGACGACCGGACACGGCTCGGTTACCGATGATTGCGACGATCTGACAAACGATTGCGGCGGCGTGACGCGCGGGTACGGCCGGATGACACGCGGGTACGCCGAGTTTACACGCGGAAACGGCGGCGTGACGCGTGGTTTTTGCCGTCCGACGCGTGGTTTTTCCGATCCGACCGCCGGTTTTAACGGGTTGACGCAAGAGTTTGACCGTTTTTCGCGCGGGTTCGGCCGCGTGACGCGCGGATTTTCCCGAAAAACGCCGCGAAACGGCGCGTCGACACGCGGGCGGCGCGCTTTTCGCGGCGTTTTCTCAGAGTTTGTTTAAATTTATAGCTTGAGGCTGCGAACGATTTTTAATCGATCCACCAAACACACTAAAAACACGAAATATTTTTAGTGTTTTTAGTGTTTTTAGTGGATCGATTAAAAAGCGTTCGCCGTTTTGACGGTTGATTACTTCGCCCGATTTTGTCACGAACTTCGTCTTTTCAACGTCTATTTCGAAAATACAAACCAACTTTCAGGCTTTCTCCTCGATTTTCAGCCGGCCGGTGAGGCTCGCGATGACCGTCGCCAGCTCGTCCGGTTCGACCGGCTTCGAAACGTGATTCTGATAGCCGGTCGTGATCGCGCGCATCCGGTCCTGCGCGCGCGTGAAGGCCGTCAGCGCGATCGCCGGGATGTTTTTGCGGCGATCGTCGGCCAGCGCGCGCACTTTTTTGATCAGCGAATAGCCGTCCTCGTCGGGCATCCCGATGTCGGAGACGAGAATGTCGGGATTTTCCTTTTCCAGTTCGGCGAGCGCTTCCGGGACGGAGGCCGCGGTCGCGACCCGCGCGCCGTAGGCCGTCAGCGCCCTGACGAGCAGCTCGCGCGTGTCCTGTTCGTCGTCGACGACGAGCACCGAGAGGCCGTCGAGCTCGATCTCGGGCGCGGTTTCCTTCTTCAAAACCTCGGCCCGCCCGGTTTCGGCCGCCGATTCGTCGGTTCGCGGCGCGGCGACGACCGGCAGCCTGATGACGAACTTCGAGCCGCGGTTTTCGCCGTCGCTGAAGGCCGCGACCGTGCCGCCGTGCATCTCGACGATGTGCCGGACGATCGCGAGCCCGAGCCCGAGCCCGCCGAATTTGCGGATGCTCGACGCGTCGGCCTGCCGGAAACGGTCGAAAACGTAGGGCAGAAAGTCCTCGCGGATGCCGACGCCGCTGTCGATCACGCGGATCTCGACGGCGTCGTCGATGCGTTCGAGCTCGACGGCGACGCGGCCGCCGTTCGGCGTGAATTTGATGGCGTTCGAGAGCAGGTTCCAGACGACCTGCTGGAGCCGGTTCGGGTCGCCCGAGATGTGGCTGACCGGCGCGTGCGAGCGGACTTCGAGCGCGATGTTTTTGGCGTCGGCCGCCGGCCGGATGTTCTCCAGCGCGGCCTCGATGACGTTGATCGGCTTGAGCGTCATAATGTCGAGCCGCAGTTTGCCCGAGATGATCCGCGAGACGTCGAGCAGATCTTCGATCAGATGATTCTGCGCCTCGGCGCTGCGGATGATCGTCTCGACCGCCTTGCGCATCGTCGTTTCGTCGAGCACGCCTTTTTCGAGCAGGCGGCCCCACCCGAGAATCGAATTGAGCGGCGCGCGCAGCTCGTGCGAGACCGTCGCGAGAAATTCGTCGCGCAGGCGGTTCGCGATCTCGGCGTCGCGCCGCGCGGCTTTTTCTTTTTGAAGAATCGCTTCGCGCTCGCGCTCGGCCTCGCGCTGTTCGGTGATGTCGCGGCAGTTGCCGACGATCTTCACGACGCGGCCGTCGCCGTCGAGCTGCGGCTGGCCGATGCAGTGGCTCCAGCGCACCTTTCCGTCGGGCGTCAGGACGCGGAACTCGGCGTCGAACTTGGTTTTTTCGAGCAGCGAGCGGTGAAGCGTCGCCTCGACCTTCGGCGAATCTTCCGCGTGCAGACGGCTGAACGTGTTGCCGTCGAAGTCGTCGGGCGAAAAGCCGAAAAAAGTCAGGCCGCGCTCGTCGATCTCGGCGCGGTTCGTCGATTTGTCGAAGATCCACGTCCCGAGATTGCCGGCTTCGAGCGCGAGCCGGTGGCGTTTTTCCGATTGCTCGCGTTCGTGGATCTGTTCGTTCAGCTCTTCGTTCTTCCGGAGCAGCTCGTGCGTCCGGTTTTCGACGCGGCTTTCGAGATCGCGGTTCGTGTCGCGCAGTTCTTCCTCGGCTTTGCGGCGTTTGCCGATCTCGCGATAGATCGTCGTATTGGCAAAGCCGAGCGAAAGCAGGCCGCCGAGACCGACGACGAAGAGCATAATGTAATTCGTGCGCAAACTCTGATTGAGATCGGCTTCGCGAAGAGCGAGCATCCGGCGTTCGCCGTCCTTCATCTCGCCGATGATCGCGCGGACCTTGTTCGACAGCTCGCGGCCGCGCGCGGCGCCGAGCTGCGCGCGCGTTTCCTCGATGCTTTTCGTCCGGCGCAGCGCGATCAGCTGTTCGAGATAGGCGAGCCGTTCGTCGATGATGGTTTCGAGCTCCGTGATCCGGGCGTCCTGTTCCGAATTCTCGTCGATCAGCGTCCGCAGCTTTCTGACGTCTTCGTCGACCGTCAGCCGCGTCTGGTTGTAGGGCTCGAGCATCGCGTCGTCCTGCGTGATCATAAACCCGCGCGCGCCGGTCTCGGCGTTGACCATCAGGAGCAGCATCTCGTCGAGCTGGAGCAGGACTTCCTGCGTGTGCTTTTCCCACCTCAACGCTTCGTTCGTCGCGTTCATACTGCGAAAAGCGAAGAAAATGGTGATCGCCAGCAAAAATATGGCGATCACGAACCCGAGCGGAATCTGGCGTTCAAGCGTCAATTTCATATCATTCCAGAATTTTAAATGAATAACCCGAAACTTAAAGTGGTAATAACAGTCTAATTTGCCGGGAACCGATTTGCAATATATTTCGTTAAGCGTTATGGTTATCGCTTAGTCGTTCGGGTCGAACGATGAAAATTGAGAACACGGAGAGTGTTGAGAAAAATGAGGAAATACCAATACGCGATCGTCATCGGACGATTCCAGCCGCTGCACCTGGCCCATCAGGATCTGATCGAATACAGTTTGACTTTAGCCGAGAGGGTGATCGTCATCCTCGGTTCCGCGCGGAGCGCGCCCGACGTCAAAAATCCCTTTACGCCGTCGATGCGCGAAGAGATCATTCGCGCCTGTTTCCCCGCGGATGCCGGGCGCCTCGTCTTTCGCGCCGTCCGCGATTACCCGTACAACGACCACGTCTGGACGACCGAAGTCCAGAACGTCGTCAACGAAACGACCGATTACGCCGACGCGCGCGTCGCGCTCGTCGGCTTTTTCAAGGACAAGAGCTCTTATTACCTGAATCTTTTCCCGCAGTGGGATTTCGAGGAATTCTACTGCGCCGACAAGAAAAAACTGGCGCTCAACGCGACCGCGATCCGCGACAAGTATTTTGCCGAAGACGACGAATGGCGCGATTTCGTATCGCCCGCGGTCGCGCGTTATCTCGACGCGTTCCGGCGGACGGATTATTACCCGAACCTGCGGGGCGAGTTCGAATATCTCAAAAAATACCGCGAGGACACGCAGTTTAAGGGCGTGCCGTACAAGCCGGTCTTTCTGACGACCGACGCGGTCGTCGTCCAGAGCGGCCATATTCTCGTCATCCGGCGCGGCTTTCAGCCCGGCCGCGGTCTGCTCGCGCTGCCGGGCGGATTTCTCGCCGAGAATATGACGCTCGAAGATTCGGCGATCAAGGAATTAAAGGAAGAGACGCAGATCAGGGTGCCGGTGCCGGTTTTGCGCGGCAGCATCCGGGCGTCGCACGTTTTCGACTACCCGGAACGCTCGCTGCGCGGGCGGACGGTGACCTTCGCCTATCACATCGAGCTCGAACCGAATCTCAAGGAAGGCCTGCCGCGCGTGAAGGGCGGCGACGACGCGAAAAAAGCGTTCTGGCTGCCGCTCTCGGCGCTCGGCGAAAAAGAAGACGAATTTTTCGAGGATCACATTCACATCATCCGCTATTTTCTCGGGCTGTAGGAGAAAATTTCCGGCGCGGACGAACGCGGGCGACGGTTTCGGAATCAAACGTTTACCTGTCAGAACCCATCGCCGTCCAAGCCGGAAATCCGTCGCGAGACCGACGAAAAAAAGGAGAAGGACGATGAATTTGTTACGAACCCGAAATTTTATTGGAAGCCTGTGTTTACTGATCTGCGCCGTCGCCGCGCATTCGCAGACGGCGGCCGAACTGCGCGAGAGCGCGCGGCTCGAACGCGAGGCGGCGGCCGCCTACAAGGCGCGCGATTACGCGAAGTTTCTCGAAACGATCGACCGCGCCGCCGCGCTCCGGCCGAATCACGCGCGGCTGCTTTACAACCTCGCGGCGGCCGAGTCGCTCAACGATAAACCCGCCGCCGCGCTCGCAATTCTCGAACGACTGGCGGCGATGGGCCTCGTCTTTGCGGTCGAAAAGGACGACGATTTCAAATCGCTGTTCGCGGAGCCGCGTTTTGCGGCAGTGCGCGACGCCTTTGCGCGGAATCGGACGCCGACCGGCCGCGCCGCGCGCGCTTTTGCGATCCCGCCGAAAGACCTGATCGTCGAGGGCCTCGCCTATGACGGCGCGACGCGGCGTTTTTTCGCCGGCAGCATTCACAAACGCCGGATCGTCGCGATCGACGCGGACGGCCGCGTGACGGATTTTTCGCGGCCCGACGACGGCTTATGGAGCGTTTCGGGAATGCGCGTCGACGAAAAACGCCGCGTTTTGTGGGCGACGACGACCGCGTTTCCGCAGATGGAAAATTATCGAAAAACGGACGAGGGCCGCTCCGGCGTTTTCAAATACGATCTGCGGACGGGCCGGCTGTTGCAGAAATTCTTCGTGCCGGATGCGGGCAAACACGCGCTCGGCGATTTGACGATCGCGAAAAACGGCGACGTTTACGCGTCGGACAGCGCCGCGCCGAACATTTACCGGATCGCGGCCGGCGGCGACGCGCTCGAACTCTTTCTGACGAGCGACGAGTTCGCCTCGCTGCAGGGCCTCGCGTTTTCGGACGACGAAAAAACGCTGTTCGCGGCCGATTACTCGAAGGGCGTTTTCCGGATCGAGATGCGCGGCCGGAAAATCGCGCCGCTCGCGGTCGATCCGAACACGAACGCGATCGCGATCGACGGACTTTATTTCGACCGCGGAAATCTCGTCGCGATTCAGAACGGTTTTCGCCCGCACCGCGTCGCGCGGTTTTATCTCGATAAAAAACTGACCGCGATCGTTCGAAGCGAAACGCTCGAAGCGAACAACCCGGATTTCGACGAACCGACGCTCGGCGTCCGCGTCGGCCGCGATTTTTATTTCGTCGCCGACAGCCAGTGGTCGCTGATCGACGACGACGGCCGGCTGGCCGAAGACAAACTGAAGGAGACGGTGATTCTCAGGCTGAAGCTTCAGTGATTTCGGATTTCGGATTTCGGATTTCGGATTGTCCGCCGATGGGGAGCTGCCGTTTTTTTTCGGAAGTGATTTGGAATTTGAAATTTAAGAAGGCTCAATATTGAAGGTTATGAAAAGTTCGACCAGAAAACAAATCGCGGCGGACACGCTGGCGGTCATCGAAAAGGGAAGCTATCGCAACAATCTCGGCGAGACGGTTTCGATCGGGGCGGAGACGGCGGCGGCCGTCGCGGCGGCGGAGCTTTTCCGCGACGGGGATTTTCCCGAAACGCTCGCGCCCGCCGGAAACGAGACCGCGACGCGGTTCGAGGTGACGGACGAAACGACGCTCGAAGCGGCGAAGCGAATCTGCCGGGAAGACGCGGCGGCGGACCCGTTCGTCCTGAATTTCGCGTCGGCGAAAAATCCGGGCGGCGGTTTTCTGCGCGGCGCCGAGGCGCAGGAAGAATCGCTCGCGCGGTCGTCGGCGCTCTACCCGACGCTGACAAAATTTTTCGAACTGTACGAATACAACCGCGGCCGCGCGACCTGTCTATATTCCGACTGGATGATCTACTCGCCGCGCGTGCCGGTTTTTCGCAACGACGACGGAAGTCTTTTGCAGAAACCGTATCTCGCGACCTTTCTGACGTCGCCCGCCGTCAACGCCGGCGTCGTCCGGCGGCAGGAGCCGCACAACGTCGCGCGGATCGAGCCGGTCAACCGCGAACGCGCGCGGAAATTTCTGTGGATCGCGAATCAAAAGCGGCACCAGACGCTGGTCTTAGGCGCGTGGGGCTGCGGCGTTTTTCAAAATTACCCGGCCGAGATCGCGCGCATTTTCGACGAATTGTTCGCCGGCGAATTTGAAAACCGCTTCGAACGTGTAATTATGGCAATTTACGACCGCACGCCGGAGAAGAAGGTTTACGGCGCGTTCGCGGAGGTTTTCGCGAAGTAAAAAAATCGGATGAACGGCGGAAAATCCGCCGTCCGACATCGATAAAATCGAAATCGAAGTAGGTTTTCGGGGAGAAAACCGAACATAGGAGAATAAAATAAAATGTTTGAAATCAACGGTATAATTGACACGGATTCGTATAAGGCATCGCATTATCTGCAATACCCGCCGGACACGACGCGGGCGTTTTTCTATCTCGAATCGCGCGGTTCGGACCGCGACTGGCACGAGACGGTTTTCTTCGGCCTCCAGTATCTGCTCAAGAATTATTTTCTCGAACCGTTTACGCAAGGAATGGTCGAAGAGGCGCGCGAGGTCATCACCGCGCACGGCGAGCCGTTCAATTACGACGGCTGGACGCGGCTCATAGAAAAACACGGCGGAAAATTGCCGCTCAGGATCCGCGCCGTGCCGGAAGGCTCGGTCGTGCCGCTGCACAACGTCCTGATGACGGTCGAGACGACCGACGACGAGTTTGCGTGGCTCGGCAGCTGGTTCGAGACGCAGCTGATGCGCGTCTGGTACGCGATCACCGTCTGCAGCCAGTCGTTCCAGATCAAGAAGGACGTTTACAAGGTTCTGCGCGAAACGGCCGACGATCCCGACGCGGAAATCTCGTTCAAGGTCCACGATTTCGGCGCGCGCGGCGTTTCCAGCCAGGAAACGGCGGCGATCGGCGGGGCGGCGCATCTCGTCAATTTCCTCGGCACCGACACGATGGCCGCGCTGCTGCTGCACCGCCGGTTTTATCACGCGCCGATGGCCGGTTTTTCGATCCCGGCGGCCGAACATTCGACGATCACGTCGTGGGGCCGCGGCCACGAAGCCGAAGCCTATCGCAATATGCTCAGGAATTTCGCGCGTCCGGGCGCGCTCGTCGCGGTCGTTTCCGATTCGTGGAACATCTACGAGGCGGTCGAAAAGATCTGGGGCGAAGAGCTGCGGCAGGAAGTCGTCGATTCGGGCGCGACGGTCGTGATCCGGCCGGATTCGGGCGAGCCGGTCGAGGTCGTCTCGCGCGTCGCCGCGATCCTCGCCGGCAAATTCGGCTTCGACGTCAATTCGAAAGGCTACAAGGTTTTAAAGAACGTCCGCATCATTCAGGGCGACGGCGTCAACCAGAATTCGATCCGGCAGATTCTCGAAAGATTGAAATCGGAAGGCTTTTCGGCGTCGAACGTGGCGTTCGGGATCGGCGGCAGCCTGCTCCAGAAAGTCGACCGCGACACGCTGAAATTCGCCTACAAATGCTCGGCGATCGTCACCGGCGGCGAGCTGCGCGAGGTTTACAAGCAGCCGATCACCGACGCCGGCAAAAACAGCAAGCGCGGCCGGCTCGATCTGATCAGGGACGAAAACGGCGAGTATCGAACCGTCAAGCTCGAAGACGTCGATCAGCGCAAAGCGGACAACTCGCAGCTGCGGACGGTTTTTGAAAACGGTGAATTGCTGGTTGACGACACGCTCGACGCGATCCGCGCGCGCGCGGCGGCGATGTGAATTAAAAATTAAAAATGCAAAATTAAAAAAGCGTCCGGCCGAATCGATTGATACTCAGCCGGACGCTTTTTGCATTTTTAATTTTTAATTTTTAATTTTTAATTCATCTCAGATCGGCTCGATGTCCATCGCGCGGTTGAGATAGTGGTAAAGCTCGTTGAAATCGCGGAGCGCGCGGTTCATAATCAGCGGAAGCTGCGGGATGTCGCTGGTGTTGACGATCAGGTTCAGGTTTCGCAGAAACGCTTCGTGGGCGTTCATCGTCGTGCCGGCGTCTTCGAGCGAGATCAGAAACAGGCGGCGGCGTTCCGACGAATACATCGCGTTGACCTTTTGCTGGAGAATCGCCGCGCCGCCGAATTCGGCCGCGAAATCGGGCGAAAAGATGAGAATGCCGGTCTTGCCCTCGCGCATCCGCTCGTTGGCCTGAGCGGGCGTCTGGGCGACGTAGACCTTGAAACCGGCGTCGACGAGAACCTTGCCGACCTCGTCGCGGCGCTGGCCGAGACAGAGCAGGACGCGGCGCGGCTTTTCACTTTTCTCGTCGTCGGTATCGAGACCGGTTTTCCCCTTTTCCAGCGCGGCGATCAGCGCGCGCATCGCGGAGTTGATCTGAAATTCCGATTCCTTGGCGGAAAACTGCTGGGCGCCCTCGGAGACGGCCGGCGCGGGTTTATTGGCTTCGAGCTGCTGGACGGTGGCCGAGCCGTGACCGCGCGCGCCTTTCTGGACGCGGATCAGATTCTGGCAGCGCGGGCACCGGACGGTGAAATTCTGAGTCGGTATTTTGGCTTCGTCCAGTTGCAGGGAAACCGAACAATTGTCGCAACGAATTATCATAGGGTTAGTGGAGAGTCGAGAGCGGAGATTCGAGAGTCAAAGTTTTTTTTCTCTCCGCTCGCCACTCGAAACTCTGTTATTCAATCAAATCGAGAACCGAACCGGCGACGTGCGGCGACGGCGGCGGCGTGTTGAGCATATTATGGGAAGGCTGCTGGCTCCGGAGCGCGTTGGCGTAATCGTCGGCCGCCGAGAGGCCTTTGAGCTGGAGCAGAAGATTGTTCTGGTTGGTCGCGAAGGAAAGACCGTCGTCGAGCGTGATCAACTTGGTTTCGATCATCTTGCGGATGACGGTGTCGAAATCCTGCATTCCGTCGATCTCGCCGTCGCGCATCGCGTCGAGCAGCGACTTGCCTTCGGATTCGCCCTTTTCGATGTATTCGCGGGTGCGCGGGTTCGATTTCAGAACCTCGACCGCGGCGATCCGGCCCTTGCCGTCGGCGCGCGGGATCAGGCGCTGCGAAACGATGTAGCGGAACGACTGCGCGAGCCGCATTCGGATGACCTTTTCCTCGTTTTTCGGATAGAGACCGATGATCCGGTCGACGGTCTTCGAGGCGTCGATCGTGTGCAGTGTCGAGAGCACGAGGTGGCCGGTTTCGGCCGCTTCGAGCGCGATTTCGGCCGTTTCGAGGTCGCGCATTTCGCCGACGAGGATGACTTTCGGCGCCTGCCGCAGGGCGGCGCGCAGGGCCGACGCGAAATCTTTGGTGTCGGAGCCGACCTCGCGCTGGTTGATCGTGCATTTTTTGTGCGAATGCAGAAATTCGATCGGGTCCTCGATCGTCACGATATGATAGCTTTTGATTTCGTTGATGTGATCGATGATCGCGGCGAGCGTCGAGGATTTGCCGGAGCCGGTCGGGCCGGTCAAAAGCACGATGCCGTTGCGCAGATTGCAGATCTCGGCGAGCTGCATCGGGAGATGCAGCGATTCGAAGCTCGGGATCTCGTGCGGGATGACGCGCATCACGATCGAATACGAACCGCGCTGCTGAAAGATGTTGACGCGGAAACGGCAGCGGCCGGGCAGCGCGTAGCTTAAGTCCGCCGTCCCGAATTTGGCGAGATGGAGCGCCGCTTCGGGATTGTCCCGGAGGATCGACATCGCGATCATCTCGGTCTGAAAACCCGTCAGTTTGCCTAAACCGAGCGGCGAAGCCGAATACAGGACACCGTTGATTTCGACCTGCGGTTTCTGCCCGCAGGAAAAGTTAAGGTCGCTGACATTATCGGAAATGAGCAGCATCTGCTCAATTATCGGTGCTACATCAAGCAAACTCATTGATTTGGATTAACTCCCGGAAAAAAATAAAAAAGATGGTAGGAACAGGGTTTGAGTTTAACGGCCGCCATTCGAGCCGCTCTGTCAGTTTTCTATTTTGACGCAATAAGCGGTAAAAAAGCAAGCAAAATTTAACTATAAAAAACAATTTTTGTCATTTTTATCTTTTACATTTCAAAAGTCTTGAGATTTTCGGCGATTTGGCCGGGCGGAAACAGAATCGATTTGATGACGGCGAGCGAATCGGCGCCGGCCTCGACGACGGCGCGAAAATTCGACGGCGTGATGCCGCCGATCGCGACGAGCGGAAAATCATCGATCGCCGCGCGCACCCGGGCGACGCCTTCGACACCGACGACCGCGTCCGGGTTCTCCTTGGTCGAGGTCGCGAAGACCGGCCCGATCGCCAGATAATCGATCGGCAGCCGGGCCGCCGCGATCGCCTGTTCGACGCTGTGCGTCGAAAACCCGATGATCACGTCCGGCCCGAGGATTTCGCGCGCTTTTTCGGGCGGCAGATCGTCCTGCCCGAGATGCACGCCGTCGGCGCCGAGCGCGAGCGCGAGATCGACGCGGTCGTTGACGATGATCCGCGCCCCGTTCCGGCGGGCGATTTCGAGCGCCGCTTCGGCTTCCTCGTAAAAGGCTTTCGGCGCCGCGTGTTTTTCGCGCAGCTGAATCAGCCGCGCGCCGCCCGCGAGCAGTTTTTCGACCTGCGCGGCGTGCGAGAGACCGGTCAGCCGTCGGTCGGTGATCGGATAAATTTTCGGTAGCGTGAATTTCAAGGCCGATAAAGAGATTTGACCATCAAAAAGCCGTCTTCGCCGTTGTTGTAATAACCGTCGAGCCGCTGAACGATCGTGTAATTCAAACTGCGGTAAAGACTTTGCGCGCCGATGTTGCTGACGCGGACTTCGAGCGAAACGGTCGCGATGCCGCGCTGCCGGAGCGCTTCTTCGACGTGCAGGAGCAGTTTTACGGCCAGCCGCCGCCGCCGGTGCTCGGGCGCGACGCCGATCGTCGTGACGTGACCGGTGCCGTTGTTGGCCATCACGAAAACGAAGCCGACGATCGGCTCGGTCGGCGTCGCGACGCGGTAGCTGAGCGTCGCCGGGTCGTTGAGCAGGAACGTAAAAGTGTGCTTGTTGTAGTTTTCGCCCTTTTTGAAGCAGCGCAGATTGACGCGCATCACTTCCTTGAGATGTTTCTCCGTCAGCGGGTGAATCTCGTAAACGGTCGGCGGCGCCGGCACGATGACTTCCGGCTCGACCGTTTCCGTCGAAATGAAGAAATTTCGGATGAGCTGCAAAACCGCCATAAAAAAGTTAGGGAAGTTCGGGAAGTTGAGGAAGTTTGGGAAGTTCGGGGAATTTTCCTAACTTCCCAAACTTCCTCAACTTCCTAAACTATAAACATACAGTCGCCGTAGCTGTAAAACCGGTATTTTTCCGAAACGGCGTGCTGGTATGCTTTCATTATAAGTTCGTGACCGCCGAAAGTTGAAACCAGAACGAGCAAAGAAGATTGCGGGAGGTGAAAATTCGTCAAAAGCGCGTCGATCGCCCGGAATTCATACCCGGGCGTGATGGTCAGCTCGGCCAGATTTTTTTCGGCGACGAAGCGATCGTGTCTGGCGAGCGCGTTTTCGAGCGTCCGCGTCGTCGTCGTGCCGATCGCGACGATCCGTTTTTTGTCGGCCTTCGCCCGGTTCAGCGCGGCGGCCGTCGCTTCGGAAATTTCGTAGCGCTCGGCCATCACGCGGTGCTCGGACAGTTCTTCGACGCGGACCGGCTCGAACGTCCCGTAGCCGACGTGGAGCGTGATCTCGGCGATTTCCGCGCCGGCCGCGGCGATTTCCTCGAGAATTCGCGGCGTGAAATGCAGACCGGCCGTCGGCGCGGCGATCGCGCCGCGCTCGCGGGCGAAAACGGTTTGATAACGCTCGCGGTCGTTGTCGAAACCGGCGTCCGCGCGCTTGATGTACGGCGGCAGCGGCGTCTTGCCGATGCGGTCGAGGATCGCGTCGAAATCGCCGACGGCCGAAAACCGCACGAAAACGCGGCCGTCGGCGTTTTTTTCGAGCACTTCGGCCGTCAGATCGTCGGCGAACCGGATCTTTTTGCCGGGTTTCAGACGCCGCGCCGGCCGCGCCAGCGTTTCCCAGACGCTCTCGCCGGCTTCGCGCACCAGAAAAAGCTCGATCCGCGCGCCGGTTTCGCTCGCCCCGAACAGCCGCGCCGGAAAAACCTTCGTGTTATTGAGGACGACGACATCGCCTTTTTTCAAAAATCGCGGGAAATCGGCAAACCGCGCGTCCAGGTAGGAATTATCCGCGCGGCCGACGGCGAGCATCCGCGACCCGGCCCGCTCCGCAAGCGGTTCCTGCGCGATCAGCTCGTCGGGAAGTTCGAAATCGAAATCTGAGATCAGCATAGAAAGAAAAAAGGAATTACGAATGGCCGGATTCATAATTCCTCAGTTAAAATTCGGTTATGCCTAGGGTCGGACTCGAACCGACATGGGCGTGAAGCCCGCTAGATTTTGAGTCTAGTGCGTATACCAATTTCGCCACCCAGGCGCGAATTTAGATGATAAGACTATTCGCAACAGGCGTCAACCTTTCCCGGAATAATTTGGATCTCGAAAAACCTGTTGCAAAACTATGTTGTTTTATATTAAACTTTGCATAGTTGTCTTGCCTTTTTAGCAACTGTATCGTTAAAGCGTTCCGATTTATCAAAATTCTTCCGCATCGTAATCATCCCAAAATACCTGGATCATTCATCTATGTTCGATTTAATCGAAACTGAAAAAAATATTCTGCTGGTCGATGAAAATGTCGAAACGGCGAATTTTTTGGGCAGGCTTTTGCGGTCGAATTACAACTGCGACCGGGTCGAGACGAGCGAGTCGGCTTTATGGAAGCTCCGGCAAAAAGAGTACAGCGTCGTTTTGTGCAATGCGAGTTTGCTCAAATCCGACAGCCTGCAGATCATCCCGCAGATGCGGACGATCGCGCCGCATTCGGCGGTCATCCTGCTCGGCGAACGAGTTCCGGCCGAAGAGATCGTCAAAGCCTTTCGGGCCGGCGCTTTCGATTACCTGTTCAAGCCGCTCGAATTCGAAAATATCGAAACGGCGCTCAAACGCGCGACCGAGAATTACGAGTCGAAATGTCTCAAGGACCGCTACCAGTTTCATCTCGAAAATCTCGCCGCCGAGCGCGCGACCGAGATCGACCGCGCTTCGGAAGAGATCGAAAGCTCGTACCGGATCACGCTCAAAGCGCTCGTCCAGGCGCTCGAAACGCGTGATTTCGAAACCCACGGCCATTCCGAGCGGGTCGTCACGTTCAGCCTGCGGCTCGGCTACGAGCTCGGACTCGAAAAGGAAAAGCTGCGCGATCTCGAACTCGGCGCGCTGCTTCACGACATCGGCAAGATCGGCGTCCCGGACGCGATCCTGCGAAAACCGGCGAAGCTCAACGAGGACGAATGGGCGAAGATGAAGCTCCATCCGCTTCACGGTCAGAAGATTCTCCGGAACATCAAGTTTCTCGAAGGCGCGGCGCGCGTCGTCGCGCAGCACCACGAACGCTGGGACGGCGACGGCTACCCGTACGGCCTGCGCGGCGAGGACATCGACATCGGCGCGCGGATCTTCGCGGTCGTCGACGCGTTCGACGCGATGGTCTCGGACCGCGTCTACCGGCGCGGACGCTCCTACCAGGCGGCGCTCGAAGAGCTCGAACGCTGCGCCGGCACGCAGTTCGATCCGCTGATCGTCGAGGCGTTCAAGGTCATCCCGAAAGAGGACTGGGAAATCCTCCGCCAGCGCTCGCTGATGGAGAAACAGGAGATCTCGTCGTTTCAATCGGTCGTCGCCGAGCTCGTCTACTCGCGCCAGCAGTTCGAGATGGTGCATTGAGCCGGACAAAAAAAACTCATTGATCGATTATGCGAAATACCTGTCCGATCTGCCGGAAATCATACGCCAAAACGACTTCGGAAATATTCATCGACAGCAAATTAACGGGCTATTACGTGGTGCTGCTCACCTACCGGGAAACGCGGCTCCAGTTTCCGACCTGTCTGAACTGCTGCCGGAAAATCGCGCGCGACGATTATTTCAACCGGAGCGGCGCGAAATGGATCGCGGCGAGCGTCGTTTTCGGCGGCATCGGCGTGTTTTGCATCGCGATCGACCTGATGGCGCTTTTTTCGGGCGACCGCTCGTCGTTTTTTCAGATGACGCCGGTTGGGCTGTTCTTTCTGATCCCGTCGGTCTGGGCTTTTTTACGATGTTTTAAAGCCCGGCGGAAAGTTAAGGAATATCTGTCGCTGCTCGGCTACGCGCGCTGATCGCGTTATGGATAACGAGACGGAAAAGCGGAGTTTTTCGACTCCGCTTTTCGCTTTTCTTAATTACCGGCACCGATCACGTATTTGAGGACGTATTGACGCAGCTTGTCGCGGTTTTTCGCGAGATATTCGGCGTGGTCCTGCGCGATGCCTTTGTCGGGCATCGCCATCAGGATGTAGGCTTCGAGCACGCCGTCCTGATCGAGCTTGATCAGCGTTTCGAGCTGCGGATCGAGCTTTTTGATCCTGGCTTTCTGAGACTGCACCATCCTGATCACCTCGCGCAGCGCTTCGGCTTCTTCCGGCAGGCTGTGACGATAGGCTTTTTCGTTCGGAAAGGTCTTCGCGAATTTTTCCTTACGCCAGATTTCGCGGGTCGCGACGTACATCGCCCACGCCATCGAGCCGTCGTCGGCGAGCGGGTTGACGTTGATCGTCGATTTCGATTTGCCGTCCGGGCCGATCGTGATTTCCGGCACGTCGATGCGCGGGTGGCCGAGCCGCGTGCCCGTCGCCTGTCCCCACTGCGTCAGTCCGCTGATCGCGAACCGGCTGTACGGTTCGACGATATAGGCTTCGATGTAGCGGTCGCGCGCCTGCTCGATTTTCTTCTGCTTCATCAGCGGCGTCGCCGAGTAGCGGTAAGCGGTTTCGCGGTTCGGATCGATGATGATCGCCGTTTTATACCAGACTTCGGCGTTTTCGTAATCGCCTTTCTGCGTATAAACGTCGCCGCTGAAAAGCGCCGCCTCGTAAATCTTCGGGTCGAGCTTGAACGCTTTCTGATAAGCGGCGAGCGCTTCGTCCATCTTGCCCTGCGAGAAAAAGGCTTCGGCCTCGTTCATTGCGTTTTCGGCTTCCTCGTTTTTGGAAAACTTGCCGCCGACCACGCCGTCTTCGGGAATCGAAGCGATCAGCGCGTCGAGAATGTTTTCCTTCGAGCCGAGCTGTTTGGCCCTGACGAACGCCTGACGCGCCTTGACGACGAGCTGGCGGGCTTCTTCCTTGTCGGCCGTGTTTTTCGATTTGCCGAGCAGGCAAAAGCCGTAGATGAACTGCAGATCGGCGTCGTCCGGATAAGCCTTGACGAGTTTTTCGGCATACGGCAGTGCTTCGGTAAACTTCTGCTGTTTGAACAAAACGCCGACTTTTTCCGCGGCTTCGTCGAGCTCGGCCTGCGTTTGCGCGACGAGCGGTGTGATGGCGAAAACGACGAGTAAAGCAATCAGCAGAAGGCGCTGCAGCATCGTTTTCGAATTTCTGTGTTGCATAATTTTTCTCCTGGTGTCGGATCAATGAAAGCGGTTTCCCCTAAACGAAAACCGAGAAAACCTCGTTTGAATAGACCATTCCTTTTTGTGTAAGTCGTAAAACGCCCTGATCGATCGCGATCAGACCGTATTCTTCGAGACGCTCAAATTCCTGCGCGTATTGGCGGTTAAGATCAATACCGAAGCGAGTTTGGTAGTCTTTGAAATTCAATCCCTCGGTCAGACGTAAGCTTAGAAACGCGAACTCGGCGGAAAGTTGCTCGGCGTCGAGCTCGATTTCCTCGACGACCGGCGATTCGCCGCGCTCGATCAGGTACACGTAGCGGTTCGTGTCGCGTTCGTTGGCGCGGCGCGTCCGGCCGTCGAACGAATGCGCCGAAACGCCGAACGCGAAGACCGGCTCGCAGCGCCAGTATTTCGAGTTGTGACGGGCTTCGAAACCCGGCCGGGCGAAGTTCGAGATCTCGTATTGCGGCAGGCCGGCGGCGGCCGTCCGGTCGAGCATCGTCTCGTACATCGCGGCGGCGAGCTCGTCGTCGGGCGCGGGCCGGCGGCCGCTCCGGACCTGTTCGGCGAGCGGCGTGCCCTCGTGGATTTCGAGGAGATAAAGCGAGAGATGCTCGGGCTTCATCCGCAGCGCCTCGTCGAGATTCCTCGTCCAATCTTCGAGCGTCTGGCCGGGCAGACCGGCGATCAGGTCGAACGAAATGTTGTCGAAACCGGCGGCGCGCAAAAGCTCGAACGTTTGGCGCGCGTCCCGGGCGTCGTGGCCGCGCGCGAGTAATTTCAGGGCGCGGTCGTCGAACGTCTGGACGCCGAAGCTCGCGCGGTTGACGCCGAGGCTTCGATAATCGCGGAGCTTTTCCGCCGTCACCGTCGCCGGGTTCATCTCGAGCGTGAATTCGATCTCCGCGTCGACCGCGAATCTTTCGTGAAGCGCGCCGACGATCCGTTCGAGCTGCGACGGCGCGAGCAGCGACGGCGTGCCGCCGCCGAAATAAACGGTGTCGATCTCGGATTTCGGATTTCGGATTTCGGATTTCGGATTTCGGATTTCCCGGACGAGAGCGTCGACGTAGCGGTCGACGGCTTCCGCCGAGCGGTAGACGTCGGTCGCGAAATCGCAGTAGGAACAGCGCGATTTGCAGAACGGGACGTGAAGATAAATGCCGGCTTTCATCAATTGAATTCTATCATTTTGCCGCGAAAAAAGATCTTGTCCGGCAGTCGGATTTATGTTGTAATGAGGTTGAATCCCGGAGGTTGAAAAGTGAAAAAAATACTCCTCGCGCTCGCTTTTTTGTTTTTGCAGACGGGCTGCCGGACGCCGGCGGTTCAAGATCAGCCGCCGGCACCGGCCGATTTATCCGCTCAGACGACGGCCGCCGACCACATCGCCGCTTCCCCGAACGAGACTCCGACACCCGCGCCGCCGGACGATGACGAATCCTATCCGGGCGTCACGATCGACCAGAAATTTCCCGTTATCGCCGAGCATAATTTCACGGAAGAAGATTTCAAGGAGAAGACCTATTCGATCGAGGCCGACGAATTTCAGGTGACGATCAAAAAATTCGCGCCGCAGACGATCGACAGAAAAGGAAAGGCGATCTTTGGCTTTACGACGCTGACGCCGGACGATTATCATTCGAATCTGATCGGCGTCTCGCATCTGCGGGGCGCGAAATCGAAGGAAATTTATGTCGTCGCGCTCGGGCCGGGCGGCGTCTGCTGCACGAATTACTGGATCACCGATATTTCGAACGGAACGCCGCGCAGCATTTTCCGGAGCGAGGATTTCGGCAGGTTTCGCGATCCGATGGAGATCTTCGATGCCGACGGCGACGGCGTTTACGAGCTCGTTCAGTTCGATTCCGCGTTTCGCTATTTTATGGACGACTGCGGCTCCTGTTCGCCCGAACCGCGTGCCGTTTTCAAATACGACGAACGAGCCGGCCAATATCTTCCGGCCAAAAATCTTCAGCAGGATTTCGTCAAGGAAAATTTCGCGGAAACTGGAAAATGGCTCATCGAGACCAATAAAAAACTGGAATCGGATAAAAAACAAAATAAGGAGTCCGATCCCGGATTGTGGCTGGATTTTCACCGTACCTCTTTAGCCTATGTCGTCGACCTGTTCTATCTGGGCGACGAACGCGGGGCGTGGAAAGCCTTTGACAAATTTATCGGCGACGAGAAGACCCGCGCCGCAATCGAAGACCGTCTGCGGCAGTCGAAATTTATTCAGGCGTTGAAAAAATCCCGGTAGTTTAACGACCGTCCGTCGATCGCGGCGATTTTCCCGGAACAAAAATAAATCCGTGCCGTAAAGAATTTCCGTCATTCGACGGAGAAAAAATTATGGAACTGATTTCTTATTACGCGACGCTCGGTTCGTTCGGCATCCTGATCCTGACGTGGTTCGTTTTTGCGGGCACTTTTCTGCTCCGGAAAAAGCCGGAGGCCGGAAAGGACGCGAAAAGCGCGCCGAAATCTTTTGCCGGGATCGCTTTGCAGGCGGTCGCGTTCGGGCTCGTCTGGGCCGTTCGCCGGACGCCGGTTTTCTCGCCGTTCGTCGACGGGCAGTTCGTTTTGAACGTTATTTTGCAGCTGGTCGCCGTCGCGCTCGCGCTCGGGTCGGTCTGGATGGCGAATTCGGCGATCCGCGAGCTCGGCCGGCAGTGGAGCTTCGGGGCGCGGCTGATCGAGGATCACGAACTGGTGACGAGCGGCGTTTACCGGATCGTCCGCCATCCGATCTACGCGGCGATGCTCGGGATGCTCGTCGCGACCGCGTTCGCGCTCAGTCACTGGCTCGTGACGATCGCGGCGGTCGCGATTTTTCTGGTCGGCACGAAGATCCGCACCGTCGCCGAGGAAAAGCTCCTGCGCGAGGCTTTTCCGGACGATTACGAAAAATATTCCGCGCGCGTGGCCGGCTTCGTGCCGTTCGTTCGGATTTTCTGAGTTTTCGGAAGCGTAAAAAATGAAAAAAGGCCGTTTCGACGGCCTCTTTTTTTTATTGTTCGCGGGTCGGATTGGCGGTTTCCTCGTCGGCTTTCGCGTCCGGCGGCGCGCGGCGGCGGCCGGCGATCGTGAAATCGTCGAGCTGTTCGTCGAGCACGAGGACGAAGCCCGACGGCTCGAAATCGTAGGATTTATGCGCGACGCCGAGGACGTAGGACTGCCCGGCCGGCAGATCCGCGAAGCGGTAATAGCCGAACGGGTTGGTCTGCGTCGTCCGGATGACGCCGTCGGGGCCGACGAGCGTGACGACGGCGCGCGCGATTCCGCGGCCCGTTTCATTGACGACGCGGCCGCCGAGACCGAGGTTGGCGGCGGTCGGCACGAGCACCTGGCGGACCTGCGAGAACTCGGACGTGTCGTTCGTAGTCTTGTTGGTCGCCGTCGCCGCGACGAACTGCGCGTTCGGCAGGGCGAACGGCGTCGTGAAGCTGAAGGTCGCGCTGCCCGCGCCGTTCGTCGTCACCCCGAGCGCGCCGAGATAGGTCTGCCCCTCGCCGAAATTGGTCGGGTCGGCCGTCGGGCTGAGAAAGAATTCGAGCGTGAACTGCGTGTTCGGCGTGCTGTTGAGCGTACCCGCGACGGCGGTCGCGGTGGCCGAGGCGAGCACCGGATAATTCTGCAGGTTATTGGCGAGATCGGCGTCGTTCGGATCGTTCGGCGTGACGCCGTCGTTGCCGAGATCGATGCCGAGATTCGTGTTCGAATGAATCGAGTTGGCCGAGATCCGGTTGCCGGTCGAATTCGCGAGGACGACGAGCCCCTTGCTGCCGTTGAAGGCGATCGTGTTGCTGAGGATCGAATTATTGTCAGAATCGAGATCGACGCCGTTGCCCGAGTTGCCGAGCGCGGCCGTCCCGTTCGCGGCCGTGCCGATGAAATTATTCTGGATCAGACTGCCGTCGGCGGCGGTCGACCCGGCCGGCATATCGATCCCGACGCCGTTGCCCGAGACGACGTTGCGCAGGGAAGTGCTCGGGCCGCCGATCTTCGTTCCGAGCGAGCCGGAATCGAGCAGAATGCCGGTGCCGTTCCCCCGGGCGAGCGTGCCGCCGGCGTCGGTTCCGATCAGGTTGCCGCGGATCTGCACGCCGCTTGTTTCGACCTCGATCCCGGCCGCGGTATTGCCCGCGATGACGTTGCCGGAAATGATGACGGTCGAGGCGTTGAGCTGCGTGTGGATGCCGCGGCCGTTAGCGAGGACCGTCGTTCCGTCGGCCGCGAGCCCGATGTAGTTGCCCTGAATCTGCGCGTCCGTGAAGAGATTGGCCGAGACGTTGCCGATCGTCACGCCTTCCGTGTCGTTGCCGGCGATGACGTTCCGGTCGGCCGCCGCCGATCCGCCGACGATGACGGACGAGCCTTCGGTGATCGAGATCCCGATCACGTTGCCGGCGTCGGTCGTGCCGGCGGCGTTGGTGCCGATCAGATTGCCCTTGACGATCGTGTTCTGCGAAAGACTGCCGGAAACTTCGATGCCGGCGCTGAAAGTGCTGCCGCGCGTGTTCGAAACGACGTTGCCGACGATCTGGTTGTTGGCGGCGTTGTCGATGTCGACGCCGACCCGCGTGTTCTGGCCCGCGCCGGCGGTCTCGCCCGCCAGATTCAGCCCGAAGTAATTGCCCTGCACCGTGTTACCGCCGCTGTTCTGCAGAAAAACGCCGGTCTGAACCGTGCTGATGAAATTGCGCGCGCCCGCCGTCGGCCCGCCGATCAGGCTGCCCGTCCCGTTGGTCAGAATGATGCCGGTGCGCCCGCCGCTGCCCGCATTGCCGTTGGCCCGACCGCCGATGATGTTGCCCTGAATGATGTTGTTGCCGGAGAACAGGCCCCGGATGTCGCCGTCGAAAAACGTCGAATTGCCGGCCGCGTGGATCACGTTTCCGTCGCCGTTCGGGCCGCCGATCACGTTGTCGCCGACCTCGTTGAGATAAATGCCGTTGCTGCCGATGCCGTGACCGGTCGTGATCAGGCCCGTCACGTCGGTGCCGATCCGGCTGCATTTGACGATGTTGTGGCCGACCGTGTCGAACTCGATGCCGTCGCCCGAAAAATTGCCGATGACGAGGCCGTTGATCGAGCCCGAGCCGGAAATATGAAGACCGTCGCCGGCGGTCGCGCCCGCACCGACGCCGAGAATTTCGACGAGCGGTGCGGAACAGGTCGCGCCCGGCTGCGAAAGGCCGTCGATGACGACCGGCGCGGTCGTCGCGGGCAGGGAAGTATTGAGGTTGATCGTCCGAACGCCCGCGCCGGGAATGTTGAAGACGATCTCGTCGGGGGCGGGCGTCGCGTTCGCGTCCGTGATCGCCTGCCGGAGACTGCCCGCGCCCGTGTCGTTGGTGTTCGTGACGGTCAGGCTCGGGATCGAAAGGCTCGTCACCGCCCGGCAGACGGAAAACTCCGAGGTGTCGGTCGGCGCGAAGCGTCGCGTCGCGGTCGCCGTCACGAATTGGCCGACGGCGACCGCCGTGTTGAAGGTCTCGGTGAACGACGCGTTGCCGCTCGTGTTGGTGGCGACGTCGAACGCGCCGATAAAATTCTGCCCCTCGCCGTTGCCGGAGCCGTCGCACGACGGGCTCGAAAAGACCTCGACGCGGTAAGCCGTATTCGCGCCGCTGTTCAGGGAACCGGTCACCTGCAGCCCGCCGAAAAAGGATTCGGCGGCCGTGACGACGGGGAAATTCTGCAGATCGTTGGCGCCCGTGTCCGGGTCGCCGGCGTCGTTGGCGGTGACGCCGGCCGCGCCGAGATCGATCCCGAGATTCCGGTTGCCGGAGATCGAATTGCCTAAGATGCGGTTGCCTGTGCCGCCGGTCGTGTCGACCCAGACGCCCTCGCCGACGTTCTGCCCGATGACGTTGCCCGCGCTCGCTTCGGTGCCGCCGATGTCGTTGCCGGCGGCTGATGCCGTGATCAGAACGCCGGGGCCGCCGTTGTCGAAGACGGTTCCGCCGCCGGAGGAATCGACGCCGATGAAATTGCCCTTGACGAAGTTGCCGGTCGCCGTCGCGCCGGAGATCGTCAGGCCCGTCACGGCGTTGCCGGAGATCGTGTTGCCGGTGCCGGTTTCGGTGCCGCCGACGAGGTTGTTGTTGGAGCTGCCGGTGATGAAGACGCCGCTCGACGAGTTCGGAATGACCGAAAGCTCGCGGCGGTCGAGGCCGATGATGTTGTTTTGAATGATGTTGTTGTCGGCATTCAGAAGCCGCAGGCCCGACAGGCCGTTGCCGGAGATCGTGTTGTTTTCGACGACGTTGTTGTTGGAACTGCTGACCAGAATGCCGTTGTTGTCGTTGGCCGCGATCGCGCTGCCGCCGCTGTTCGTGCCGACGAGCAGGCATTTGAGCGTCGAATTGTTGCTCGTCGAAAGCGTGATGCCGTCGCCGCCGAAACGGTTGATCGCGAGTCCCTGCACGAGCACGTTGTCGGCGGTCACGAACAGGCCGTCGGCGGACGGGCCGGCGTTGGTTCCGTCGAGCTCGACTTTCGGGATTCCGCAGGCGGCGAAACTCTGGCTGGAACCGTTGATCGCGACCGGATTGACGATCGTCGGTAGCGCGGAGGTCGGGCTGATCGTTTTGACCGCCGTGTTGATCGGCGTGATCGCGAATTCGATGACGTTCGGGTCGGCCGCCGCGTTCGCGTCGATGATCGCCTGCCGGAGCGAGCCCGCGCCGGAGTTGTTGGTGTTGGTGACCGTGAATGTCGTCAGCTGCGCGGCGACCGGCGCGGAAAATTCCGAGGTGTCGAGCGGCGCGGCATTGCGCGTCGCGGTCGCCGTCACGAACTGGCCGAAATACGCGAAACCGGCGACGGTCGCGCTGAAGGCCGCATCGCCGCCGGCGTCGGTCGTCACGTTCTGAAATCCGAGAAAGTTTTTGCCCTCGCGAAGGTTCGTGTCGCTCGCGAAAAATTCGACGCGGAAAGAAGTGTTCGGCGTGCTGTTGAGCGTGCCCGTGACGGTCGTGCCGGCCGCGCCGACCGTCGCCGCGGTCAGGACGGGGAAATTCTGAAAATTGTTCGGCCCCGTGTCCGGGTCGCCCGCGTCGTTTTCGGTCACGCCGTCGTCTTCGAGGTCGATGCCGAGCTCGTCCGCGCCGAAGCCGTTCTGGTTGTTGTAGATCGAATTGCCCGAAATGCGCACGCCGGTCGGCCGGTTGTTGCCCGGAAACGTCGCGATGCCCGCGCCCTTGTTGTTGGCGATCACGTTGTCGGCGAGCAGGTGGCTGCCGATGTTGATGAGATTGATCGAATTGATGACGTCGATGCCCTTGCTGCCGTTGCCGAGCGGCGTGAAGCCGTCGGCCGCGACGCCGATATAGTTGTTCCGGACGGTGTTCTGCGAGCTGTCGAGAACGATCGCGCGGCCGTTGTTGCCGGAAATGACGTTGCGTTCGGCCGCGGTCGCGCCGCCGATCGTCGTCAGAATGGCCGTCACCTGCATCGCGACGCCGTTCGGCAGCGCGACGACGCCGCTTTTGTCGGTGCCGATGTAATTGCCCTTGATGAAATAATTGTTGCCGCCGAAGATCTCGATGCCGAGAAAATTGTTGCCCGAGATGACGTTGCGCGTCGCGGCCGTCGTGCCGCCGATCGTGATGTTGTTGGTCGAAAAGCCGCCGACCCGGATCTCGACGCCGACCTCGTTGCCGCGGTCGACCGTTCCGCTCGGATCGACGCCGATGTGACAGCCCTCGATCGTGATGTTGACCGAATCCTGGATGTAGACGCCGTCATTCTGAAAATTGGTGATCGCGAGGCCTCGGACGAAGCTCTGCGGCGTTGTGCCGCTCAGAACGAAAACGCTGACAAACCGGAGCCCGCTGGTATTCGCGCCGAGATTTTCGCCGCTCAGCTCGATCATCAGGTTGCCGACCGACCAGCCGGGCTGCGTCGTCGCGTCGATGATCACCGATCCGCCGATGATGTCGGGCAGCTCGGTGAGCGGCGCGATCTTTTTGACGCCGCCGCCGGGGATGTTGAAATTGATCGTGTCGATCCCGCCGCCGTTGGCGTCCAGAATCGCCTGCCGGAAACTGCCCGCGCCCGAATCGCTGGTGTTGGTGACCGTGAAGGTCGCGCCGCGCGCCGCGCCCGTCAAAAGAAGAAAAAACGCCAGAAAAAAGCCCGGAACAAAAAAGTTTCTCATCATAAAAACCTCGGCAATAATCGGAAAGAAATCGAAAACCTTATCGTGTGGTGAAGTCAGGATAAGCCCGAACGCGCGCGCGAATCTTTAGTATTTCCTGAAATTATTCTGAAGTTTTTCTGAAGTTTTTTTGAAGAAGGGAAAGAGGTTAACGAAGAGCGGAGCGCGCCGCCCGCGAGAAAAGCGTTTTCGGAGAGAATTTTCGCGGGCGGCGCGCGTCTTCGCGCCTATCGTTCGAGCCGGCGTTCGAGCGCGGTCTGCCACGCCGTTTCGAATTCGGCGACCGGCGCCGCGATTTTTTCTTCGCCGTCGATCGCGATTTTGAGATCGCCGCCGCCGACGCGGCCGATCACTTCGAGCGGGCAGTTTCCGGCGATTTCTTTGATTTTTTCGAGGTTTTCCGGCGCGAACGAGATGACGATCCGCGACGGCGTTTCGCCGAACAGCAGCGATTCGACCGGGATTCCGCCGGCGTTCGAGAGCGCGATTTCCGCGCCGCAGGCCGCGCGGTTGAGCGACGAGAAACAGCTTTCGGCGATCGTGACCGCGAGGCCGCCGTCGGCGCAGTCGTGCGCCGATTTGAGCAGAAATTCGTCGGCCATTTTCAGCAGCGTGTCCTGCACTTGCTTTTCGAAATCGAGATCGATCGCCGGCACGACGCCGTTCGCGACCAATTCGTCGGTCGTGAGTCCGAGCACGGTCTGCGCGTATTCGCTCGCGGCGAGATCGTCGCGCGTCGCGCCGAGCAGCGCGATCAGGTCGCCGTCGTCCTTGAAACCCTGCGTGATCAGCTTGCGGACGTCTTCGACGAGGCCGACCATTCCGATCGTCGGCGTCGGCAGGATGCCGCGCCCGTCGGTTTCGTTGTAGAACGAGACGTTGCCCGAGATGATCGGCGTCTCGAACTTTTCGCAGGCTTCCGAGATGCCGTCGATGACCTCGGAAAACGCCCGCATGATCTCGGGCCGCTCGGGCGACGGGAAGTTCAGGCAGTTCGTGACGGCGATCGGCCGCGCGCCGACGCAGACGTTGTTGCGCGCCGATTCGGCGACGATCAGCTTCGCGCCCGTCCGCGGATCGATCGCCGCGAATTTGCCGTTGCCGTCGAGACACATCGAGATCGCGCGGCGCGTTTCCTTGACCCGCACGACGGCCGCGTCCGCGCCCGGCAGCACGGCCGTGTTGGTCCGGACCATCGTGTCGTACTGCGTGTAAACCCAGCGTTTCGAACAGATATTCGGGCTCGCGAGCAGCCTTTTCAAATCTTCGGTCTGATCTTCGGTCTTCGATCTTCGATTTTCGATCCGCGATCTGATCTCCTCTTCTCCCCTTCTCCCCTTCTCCCCTTCTCGCACCGCCGCCGCCATCGGCCGCTCATACTTCGGCGCGGCGTCGGTCACGGTGTCGACCGGGATTTCGGCTTCGAGAATTCCGTTGTGAAAGACGCGCAGGTGATGGCCCTCGACGACCTTGCCGATGACGACCGCGTCGAGCTCCCATTTGCGGAAGATGTCGACGACCTGTTTCTCGCGGCCCGATTTGGCGACGATCAGCATCCGCTCCTGCGATTCCGAGAGCATCATCTCGTAGGCCGTCATCCCGGTTTCGCGCTGCGGGACGAGCGACAGATCGAGTTCCAACCCGGTCCCGGCGCGGGCCGCCATCTCGACCGACGACGAGGTCAGGCCGGCCGCGCCCATATCCTGAATACCGGCGATCGCGCCCGAGCGCATCGCTTCGAGACAGGCTTCGAGCAGCAGTTTTTCGAGAAAAGGATCGCCGACCTGGACGGTCGGACGTTTTTCGAGCGCTTCTTCGTCGAATTCGGCCGACGCCATCGTCGCGCCGTGGATGCCGTCGCGGCCGGTTTTCGAGCCGACGTAGAGCACCGGATTGCCGACGCCTTCGGCCTTGCCGAAAAAGATCTGGTCCTTGCGGACGATCCCGAGCGCGAACGCGTTCACCAGCGGGTTGAGGCTGTAGGATTCGTCGAAGACGACCTCGCCGCCGATCGTCGGGACGCCGAAGCAGTTGCCGTAAAAGGCGATGCCGTCGACGCAGCCCTTGAGGATCGAAGTGTTGCGCGGGCCGTTTTTCGGATCGTCGAGCGGGCCGAACCGGAGCGAGTTCATACAGGCGATCGGCCGCGCGCCCATCGTGAAGACGTCGCGCAGGATGCCGCCGACGCCGGTCGCCGCGCCCTGAAACGGTTCGATGAACGACGGATGATTGTGCGATTCGACCTTGAACGCGACGCACCAGTCGTCGCCGATGTCGACGACGCCGGCGTTCTCGCCCGGCGGGACGATGACGCGCTCGCCGCTCGTCGGGAGGCGTTTGAGATGCACGCGCGAGGATTTGTAAGAGCAGTGCTCGGACCACATCACGGAAAAGATGCCGAGCTCGGTCATCGACGGCTCGCGGCCCATAATGGCGAGGACTTTTTCGTATTCTTCCGGCGTAAACCCGTGCTGCGCAACAATTTCGGGCGTGATTTTCGGTTCGTTGGTCATCGGTTCGGTTTCTGAGCGAAAAATGAAACTGTCATTTTAACCCGTTTTCGCCCGCGATGTCGAATATGTCGCCAAAAGAAAAGCGTGAAGTTTTCGTTAAACTTCACGCTTCGTCCCGAACCGGCCGGTTTCGACCTACGCCAGCGCGGCCATCCCCATCTTTTCCCACTCTTCCTTCGTTGGGCCGTAAACGCCGACGACCGGAACGCCGGCCTGCCGCATCAGCACCGTGACCTGACCGCGGTGATGCGTCTGGTGGTTGATCAGCGCGCGGAGCGTCATCCCGCGCTTCCACGTCTGGCCGTACATCTCGTCCTCGGCGAGCAGCGTTTCGTCGGTCCAGTTTCTGGCGACCTCTTCGCCCAGTGACTTGGCGGCCTTTGCGAACGCTTCGGCGATTTCCCGCGCCGCGGTCGGAACCGGCGCGTCCTCGGCCGGAGCCTCGACTTTCAGGCCGACGTGCGACGGCATCTCGCCGACCGTGAGGACGATGTGCCACGCCAGAAACCCGAGCGTGCGGCCCTCGTCGGTCACCTTTTGAGCGAGCGACGCGTCCGTCAGATTATTGAACAGCTTCGTCGTCATCTCCGTTTCATAAGCCCATTCGTTTTGAAAATCCTCGATTTTTCGATACATAGAAATCTGCTCCTGTCGATGTTGATATGAAATTATGTTGCAGCTATGAAACTATCATAAAAACAGGCGAAAACCAAGCTGAAGAAACGGATTGTTTCGGAGATTATTTCGACGCCGTCGTGACGAGCTTGTCGAGTTCTCCGCGCAGAACGTCGATTTTGATCTTTCCCTGCCGGAAATAGGCGATCTCGCCCTTTTCGTTGTAGAGGATCGTGAACGGCAGGCCGCCCTGCCAGTCTTTGGTGATCGCCGCGATCGCCGCGCCCTCGTCCTCGACCTTGAGCAGGTAAGCCCGCATCGGCGCGTTCATCGCGGCCAGAAATTTCGGCACGTCGCGGTTGATTTCCGCGAGATCGTCGAGCGAGACGGTGATGAAATCGATCCGGCCTTTATAATCGGCGTCGATCTTGACGAGATCGGGAAACTCCTCGCGGCACGGGTCGCACCACGTCGCCCAGAAATTGACGAGCAGCGGCTTGCCGTTCGGTTTGACGGCCGCCCTGAGGCCCGCCTCGTCGATCTGCGTGACCTCGGAAACGACCTCGCGCGGCGGCAGCTTGATGATCTTCGTCTTCGGTTTCGGCGAAGTTTTCGGCCGCGGCTTCGTCTGCGCCGCCGCGCCCGCCGCCAGCAGCGACCCGCTCAAAACCCCGCAAACCAACACTCTAAAAGCCCCGATCAAGTTTTTTTTCATCGATTTCTGCTCAGAAGCCGTTTGAATACTCGCAAAGTCGCGAATCAAAATTATCAATTATCAAATCTCAATTATCAATTGACTTCAGAGGGTTTGATACGTTTCCCGCCCTCTGAATAAATTGATAATTGAGATTTGATAATTGATGGTCTTTCATTCCCGAAGTCTTCAAACAACTTCTCAATAATTGCCCGGCGCGGCGGCTCAATCCGCCGCCTTAATCGCCCCATCACGCCAAATCCGAAATCCGAAATCCGAAATCCGAAATCCCTAATCCCCTTTGCGTTTGATGCTGCAGCCGAACGCGAGGGCCGAGGTTTTTTCGATCTTCCGGCCGTCGAGCGAGGCGTCGAACGCCGTTTTCAGATAGTTCGTCGTGATCGCCCGGCCGGTTTTGTCGTTGTCGATCGCGCCGTGGTAGAGCAGGACGTTCTGCGCGTCGAGAAAATAGACTTCGGGCGTCACGCTCGCGCCGAGCCGGTCGGCGAGCGCGTTGCCGGTGTCGATCAGGACGGGGAATTTGTAGCCGATCTCGGCCGCGTTCGATTTGACCCAGTCGAGCGATTCGGTGGCGTTCGAATTGATGCCGACGAAGTTGATGCCCTTGCCGGCGTAATCGGCCGCGATCTGTTTGATGCGCTCGTTGTAGCCGCGCACGACCGGACACTGCGCCGACAGGAAAACGAGCACCGTGCCCTTTTCGCCCTTCAGCTCGTCGAGCGAGCGTTCCCGGCCGTCGGTGTCCTTCAATTTGAAATTGTCGAGCTTCGCGCCGACCGCAAAGGTCTGCTGCGCGTCGACGTCGCCGCCCAACACAAAAACGAAGGCCGCCAGCAGGGCCGCCAGTAAAATGCTTTTCCGCTTCATATTCCTAAACTCCTTGCCAATAGATTTAAAGTAGAACCGAACCGTCTTCGCCGAAACGAGTAATCCGAAATCCGAAATCCGAAATCCGAAATCCGAAATCGCTCTCAGTTTACCAATGCGGGCCTTGCGAAGACAAGTTTTTCGGCTTTTACGCGCGAACCGGGCGAAAGGTTTCGACGCCGCCGGCGATCGATCGCCGGTTCCCGCGTTTTCGGGCGCAAAGCGCAAAATTTTCCTTTACAAAATCGAGTTTCGGCTTATACTGAAAGACAAGTTTTAACCGATTTCAATACAACAATCGATATGCGGCTTTTTCGAACGACGGAAAAAGTTCTTGCGCCTTTCCGGTCGGAGCGTTTCGCGAACGTTCCGGCTGCCGGTGATTTTCCGTCGAATTTCGCCTTCGCCCGTTCCGCGCGACCCGTCGCGGTCCGGGCGCCCGAGGAATTTCAGAGGCCGTTTTCGGCGGTCGTCGCGGGATAATATTTTTTTCGCGGCGATGACCCTTTTTTCTTTTCGATATCGTTTAGCCGGTTGAAGGTCAGTCGGGACGACGCGTTCCGGGCGGTTCAATCGGTTCGGTTTTAAGCATCACGGCAGATTTTGCCGGTTTAATTTTTGAATATGAACACATCAGGAGGAAACTTTTCAGTTATGTCATTCAAACTCGGACGCGGGATAAAGCCGATCCGCGTATTTTTACTGCTGGCTTTGACGCTCGGTCTGGTGACCGCCGCCAATTCTTTTCAGGCCCAGCCGCAGAGCAGTCCGGCCAAACCTTCGACCAACGGCCCGAAAGATGGGAATTACATCGAGACGATCGGCAAGATCCTGTCGATCGACCCGATCAAGGGCGACGTCAGCGTCCGCCTCGAATTCATCCCGCACGGCAAGTTCGAGAAGGAAGACGGCACGCTCGCGCGCAGTCTGAAGCTCGACGTCAACAGCTCGAACGGGAAGAGCGAAGTGAGCTTCGACAAGGGCAAGAAAATGACGCCGACCGAGGTCGTGCTGAATATGTACGACAGCGAAGTCTCGGATTACCCGTTCGACTCGCACAAGGCCGATCTGATCTTCTGGTTCACGGCCAAGCCGGAAAAGGCGGCCGAAAAACCGGCCGACAAGCCGAAGACGGAAGGCGAAACGCCGGCCGCCGAGCCGAAACCCGAAGCCAAGCCCGAGCCGAAGGCCGAAGATGGTGAGGACGAGGTCGACATACCCTTCACGTTCGATTTCGCCCCGGTGCTGGCCGGCTTCAAGATCGACACGAAAAAATCGGCCGACAGCGACGAAACCTATATGGATTATCAAATGACGATCGCGCGCGCGCCGCTCGTCAAATTCTTCTCGATCTTCGTGATGATTTTGATGTGGGGCGTTTCGATCGCCGTCCTGCTGCTGGTTCTGAGCGTCGTCATCCGCGGGCGCAAGGTCGAGATCGCGATGTTTTCGTTCATCGCGACGTTGATCTTCTCGTTCGTCGCCGTCCGCAACGCCCAGCCGGGCGTGCCGCCGGTCGGGACCTACAGCGATTACGGGGCGTTTTTCGGCGCGGAAGTGATTCTCGCGCTCGGCCTGCTGACGATTCTCTTTACGTGGCTGCTGCGGCCGGCGGCCAAATAACGGAAACCGGTCTTCGATCTTCGGGTTCAAAGACCGAAGACCGAAACTTGTATTGTCGAAGAAAATTATTGAGGGAGAAATTATGAAAAACACGACGGTTTTAGCGATTATTTTCGCGCTCTTTCTGGGATTGGTGCTGGCCTGCGGCGGCGGAAAGCCGGCGCCGGTCAAGTATCAGGGCAACTGGACGGGCGCCGACGGGTCGACGCTTTATCTGAACAGCGACGGCCGCGCCGGCTTCAAGATCGGCGGCAAGTCGGTCGACGGCGGCGGCGCCGAGTTTGACGAGGCGAACCACACCTTTACGATCTCGCTGATGGGCATCAGCAACACCTTCCACATCGACAAGGAGCCGGAAGGTTCGGAAATGACGCTGAACGGCGTGGTTTACCGGAAGAACTAGCCGGATTCGCCGGGCCCGCTCGCCGGGCGGGCCATTTTTTTCTCCCGGGGTCGAAACCAAAACCCCCGATCGACGAAGCGTCTCCGCAAAGCGGGACGGCGTTTTCCGGGCGGGAAAAACGAGGAGCAGATGATATGAAAAGCAAATGGATGGTCGCCGTTTTAACGGCGCTGATTTTTTCGCTGTCCCAGATTTCCTTCGCGCAGGACGCGGCGAAGGCCGAATGGACGATCCTGTTTTATATGGATTCGGACAACAATCTCGAAGCGCCGCAGCTTAACGATCTCGAAGAGATGATGGCGGTCGGGACGACGCCGAACGTCAACCTGATCGTCCTCTGCGACCGGAGCGCGAAGGGCGACGACGAGGACGGCTACACGGACCGCCCGGTCGGCGGCCTCAAAAACTGGACGACCGCCAAATATATGGTCATCGAAAAGGGCCGTCTCCGCGAGCTCGCCGACTGGGGCGAGGCGAACATGGGCGATCCGGCGACGCTCAGGAAATATCTGCTGACGGCGACCGCCGAGTTTCCGGCCAAACATTACGGCCTCGTTTTCGGCGATCACGGCGCGGGCTGGATGGGCATCGTCCACGACGAGAGCGCCGGGGAAGACTCGCTGACGGCGGCCGAGCTGCCGGTGGTCTTCAAGGACGTCACGGCGACGACCGGAAAATTCGAGCTGATCGGCTTCGACGCCTGTCTGATGGCGAACCTCGAAGCCGCCAAGTCGATCGCGCCCTACGGCAAAGCGATGGTCGCGTCCGAGGAGCTCGAACCGGGCAACGGCTGGGACTACACGCCGATCCTGACGGCGCTCGCCAAAAATCCGCAGATGGACGGCCTCGCGCTCGGTCGCACGATCGTCGACGTTTACAAGAATTATTATCTCGGGCCGAAGCAGGGCAACCGCAAGCTGAGCGTGACGCTCGGCGTGATCGATCTCGACAAGGTCCCGGCGCTCGAAGCCGCGACCGGCAATCTCGCCGTCGCCGGCCAGTCGTTCATGAAGACCGGCGCGGGGCGTCAGAACTGGATGAAGACGTCGGAAGCGCGCTCGAAGACCGAAGAATACGGCATTCAGGGCGCGTATCATCTCTACTACTACGATCTCGTCGATTACGCCGAGAACATCAAGCGCCGGCAGCCCGACGCCGAGACCGTCAAGGCGGCCGACGGCGTAATCGCGGCGGTCAAGGCGGCCGTCGTCTACAAGATCAACGGCACGGCGCGGCCTAACTCGAACGGGATGTCGATCTATTTTCCGCCGGACCAGAAAAAGGCCAACGGCGACTATCTGACGACGCCCTTTTCGCAGACCAATAAATGGACGCCGTTCATCGGCGAATTCATGGGCATCACGACCGGCGACCAGCAGGCGCCGGAGCTCGCGCCGGTCGAGAGCTCCGACACGGACATCGCCAAACAGGACGTCGTCACGGTGACGGCGCACGTCAAGGCCGACGACATCGACGAAGCGACGTTCGTGCTCGCCGAATCGCACGACGACGGCGCGATCATCATCGGCGCGGTCCCGACCGAGCCGGACGAGAAGGGCCTGCTGCATGAAGAATGGGACGGCAGCTGGTTCTCGATCGGCGACGGTAAGAAGGAGATGATCTGTCCGATCACGAAGTTCGAGGAGCTCGACGAGGGACAGGATACCTTCTACGTCGAAGTCCCGGCGCAGATTCGTTACCGCGGCACGAAGCAGTGGCACGACGTCACGCTCTACTTTTATCTCGACTTCAATCAGGAAGAGGTCGTCGGCGAATTCGTCTACGCCTTCGAATATAAGGGCAGTCGCGGGCGCGAGGTCGACGTCGAAGCGGGCGACGCGCTCCGGCCGGTCTACGTCGCGGTCGACGCGAAGGGCGAAATCGAGCTGATCGCGTCCGACGATGCGGACGACATTCTCAACGTCACCGAGGACGACGACATCACCGTCGGCCGGATGGACGTCGCGCCCGGCAAATACCTGATCGGCTTCACGGTCACGGATTACGCCGGCAATTCGAACGACGAGTTCAAGGAAGTGACGATCGAATAGTCTGAAGTCTTGAGTCTGAAGTCTTGAGTCTGAAGTCTTGAGTCTTATGGTTTTTGAGAAAAAAAGCGTTATTCGCGAAAAACACGAAAGACACGAAACGATTTCGTGTCTTTCGTGTTTTTCGTGGACGATTAAACAATCGTTCGCAACTCGAACGATGATTTGAAATTCGAGACCGCGGATTCGAAAAATACGCCGACAGACGCGTAAAAAGCGGCGACAACCGAGTAAAAAGCGGTGACAATCGCGTAAAAAGCGGCGACAACCGAGTAAAAAGCGCCGACACCTGCATAAAATCCGCCGACACCTGCATAAAACGATCGACAGATACGAAAACACGGCCGGCAGATCGAAAAAAACAACCGTCAACCCCGAAAAAACAACCGTCAATCGAAAAAAAACACCCGTCAATCGCGAAACAACAGCCATCAATCGCGAAAAAAACGCCGACCGGCGAGTCAAATTCGCCGGCAGCGGGAAATACCGGCCGTTAATTGCATAAAAACCGGCGACAGATGCGGAAACACGACCGACAGACGCAAAAAAACAGTCGACGAATCGAAAAAAACAGCGGTCAGATGAGAAAAAACAACCGGCAATCGCCAAAAAACAACCGTCAATCGCATAAAAACCGGCGACAGCGCCGGAAAATACGCTGTCAGCCGCGAAAAAAACGGTGTCAGCGTCAAAAAAACAGCTGAGCGATGGAAAAGCCTTTAAATGACGAGAGGAAAACATCGAAACCGGCGGGCCGGGCTCCGCCGCGCCCGAAAAAGCGGCGTTCGGAGCGGCTGAAAAAACGTACTTTAAAACTGTTTCATCCGTGAAATGAGTGGTATAATCGATGACTCAAGAGCGTGATAGTCATCGGGGAAAAAATCGGGCATTACAAGGTCTTGTCGTCGATCGGCGCGGGCGGGATGGGCGAGATTTATCGCGCTTCGGACACGCGCCTGCGGCGCGACGTGGCGATCAAGATCCTGCCCGAAAGCCTGCTCAAGGACGCCTCGGCGATCGAGCGTTTCCGCCGCGAGGCCTATGCCGCGTCCGCTCTCAATCATCCGAACATCCTGACCATCTTCGACATCGGCGAGCACGACCGGACGCATTTTATCGCGACCGAATTCGTCGAGGGCGAAACGCTGCGCCGCAAAATGCAGAATGCGCGGCTCCGCCCGAACGAGATTCTCGACATCGCGGTTCAGACCGCCGACGCGCTGGTCGCCGCCCACGAAGCGGGCATCATTCACCGCGACGTCAAGCCCGAAAACATTATGATCCGCCGCGACGGCTACGTGAAGGTGCTCGATTTCGGGATCGCCAAGCTGACCGGCTTTGAAGCCGAACGAACGGCCGACGCGCCGCCGCCCCGTCCGATCACGGCGCAGGGAATGATTCTCGGGACGCCGTTTTATATGTCGCCCGAACAGGCGCGCGGGCTCGAGCTCGACGCGCGGAGCGACGTTTTCAGTCTCGGCGCGGTGCTTTACGAGATGATCTCGCGGAAACTGCCGTTCACCGGCGCGACCGTGCCGGACGTGATCGCCGCGATTCTGACGACCGAGCCCGCGCCGTTCGCCGGCAGCGCCGCCCAGCTTCCGCCGGATTTCGAGCGGATCGTCCGCCGGGCGCTCAATAAGGAATGCGGCGCGCGTTTTCAGACGATGAGCGAACTCGGCGACGAGCTCCGGCAGCTCCGCCAGCGGCTCGAATTCGAGACCGAGCTGCAGCGCATTCACATCTCGAACGGGCCGTTTTCGGTGAGCGGCGAACTTCAGCCGCCGGAGCCGGCGACGCGGCTGCTGCCGAAAGCCGCGCCCGCGCCGCGCCGCGTCCGGACGCGCCGGGCGATCGATTCGCTGGCCGTCCTGCCGCTCGTCAACGGCGCCGCCGACGCCGAGACCGAATATCTCGCCGACGGCATCACCGAAGGCATCATCAATTCGCTCTCGAAGCTGCCGAAACTGCGCGTCGTGCCGCGGAGCACGGTCTTTCGCTACAAGGGCCGGCCCGCCGATCCGCAGCGGATCGGCGAAGAACTGGGCGTCCGCGCCGTTTTCGCGGGCCGCGTCCAGCAGCTCGGCGAATCGCTGATCGTCAACGCCGAGCTCGTCGACGTCGCCAACGAGGCGCAGCTCTGGGGCGAGAGCTACCGGCGCGAGATGACCGACATCTTCACGCTGCTCGACGAGATCGCCGCCGACATCAGCGAGAAACTCAAGCTCCGGCTCTCGGGCGAGGACCGCAAACAGCTCGCCAAGCATTACACCGAAAACACCGAGGCCTATCGCTGCTATCTCAAGGGCCGTTATTTCGTGACCTCGAAGCGGACCGAGGAATGGATCAAAAAAGGCATCGAATATTTTCAGATGGCGGTCGAGCTCGATCCGAACTACGCACTCGTCTACACGGGAATTTCCGAGGCTTACGGGCTGCTCGCCTCGTCGACCGGCGGCTGGCGGCCGCACGACGCCTACCCGCGCGCGAAGGCCGCCGCGCTCAAGGCGCTCGAACTCGACGAGGGGCTCGCCGAAGCGCACTGCTCGCTCGGTTTCGCAGAGCTTCTGTACGACTGGGATCTGCCGGCGGCGGAGAGCCAGTTTTTGCGCGCGATCAGGCTCAACCCGAACTTTCCGAACGCCTACGACGGCTACGGGTTTTATCTTAAGGCGGTCGGCCGTCACGCGGAGGCGATCGAAAACTGCCGGCGCGCGCAGCAGCTCGATCCGCTGTCGCCGTTCTCGCACATCAGTCTCGGCTATGCCCATTATTTCGCGCGCGATTACGAAAAGGCGATCGAGGAATGTCACAAGGCGCTCGAAATGGACGCGAATTCGACCTTCGCGCACCGCAATCTCGGGCTCGCCTATCTTCAGCAGGGCCGGCTCGAAAAAGCGATCGCGGCGCTCAGCGACGCCGTCAAATTCTCGCAGGGCGGGCTCGCGTTCGAATCGTATCTCGGCTTCGCCTACGCCGTCGCCGGCAAGCGCGTGCAGGCGCTCGAAGTATTGGCGAGTCTCGAGGACATCGACAAGGAAAGATACGTGCCGGCCTATAATTTCGCGATCATCCACGCCGGTCTCGGCGATTTCGACCGGGCCTTCGAATGGTTCGAGCAGGCGCGGCGCGAACGTTCGGGCTTTCTCCCGTTTCTCAAAGTCGAACCGGTCGTCGACAGCCTCCGCGCCGATCCGCGCTTCGACGAGCTGCTCGCGAAGGTCGGTCCGGCGGAGAATTAAGTGTTCATTATCTGAATCTATTAACCGAAAAGCCGCGGTAGGCGACGGCCGAGGTTTTTCGGGAGGAGGATTTCCATCGCGTCGTCGACGGTGACGATGCCGGCGATGTCGCCTTCGTCGTCGATCACGGGCAGCGCCAGCAGGTTGTATTCGGCGATCATCTGCGCCGCTTCGTCGGCGTCGTCGTCCGGGTGCGCGAACTGAAACTGCGCGCGCATCGCTTCCGAAAGCGGGAGCGTCGGATCGGCGAGGATCAGCCCGCGGAGCGAGATCACGCCGCAGATCTTCCACGAATTCTCTTCCTCGACGATGTAGAGGTAATAGATCATATTCGGCGTTTCCGCCATCTCGCGGAGCCGCGCGATCGCCTGCCCGACCGTCAGATCTTTCGGAAAGGTGACGAATTCGGTCGTCATCAGACCGCCGGCCGTGTCGTGGTCGAACTCCATCAGCTCGGCGACGTCGGCCTTTTCGTCGTCCTCCATCAGGTTGAAGAGCTCCTGCGCCTTTTCCTCGTCCATCTCGCCGAGCACGTCGACGGCGTCGTCGGGCGACATCTCTTCGAGAATGTCGGCGGCGCGCTCTTCGTCCATCTCTTCGAGAATGCGGGCCTGATTTTCGGTCGACATCTCTTCGAGCGTGTCGGCGGCGATCTCGTCGTCGAGCGATTCGACGATCTCGGTCCGGTGAACCGGGGAAAGCGATTCGGCGAGCTGCGCGATCTCGACCGGGTGCAGGCGCGAGAGCTTGTCCTTCGACGATTTGAGCTTGACGATCGCCGACGACGAATCGGTCGCGAGATAGCCGACGTCGGCCCAGTCGATCACCTCGACCGTTTTCCGGCTGCCGTAAAACCCTTTCGGCATCAGCCGCCGCAGAAAACCCTGAAGGCTGACATCGGCGCCGGAAACGCGCCATTCGCTGCCGACGTCGATGATCTGGACGTCGTTGACGCGGACGACGCGCTTGCCGTCGACGTCGATCAGCTGATTGTCGAGCACGTCCTTCGCGAGCAGCACCTCGTTGAGCCGCCGCGTGAACGGCTTGAGATTGATCTTTTCCGAATTCATCCGGACGCCGGTCTCGGCGATCGACGCGATGCGCCGGCGCGAGATAAAGAAATCGCGGCGGCGATAACGGCCGACGACGCCGACGAGCGACGGGTAATCCTCATCGCCGTAGCGCACGATGACGTCGCGCACGGACGCGATCTTGTCGCCGACGGCGTCGTAAATCGGGCGGCCTAGAATTTGCGACAGGTAGAGCATTGGAATTCCGAGTCCTGAGACTTAAGTCTTGAGTCTTAAGTCTTAAGTCTTGAGTCTTAAGTCTTGAGTCTTGAGTCTTGAGTCTTGAGTCTTGAGTCTTCGAAAAATAAAAGCCGTCAATAAAGTATTCCTTAAAAGCCCGTGAAACGGGCACCAGTTAATAGCCACGGGTGCAACCCGTGGTCAGATCGCAACAATGATCCGAGCCCGTGAAACGGGCGACAGAGCGGCGTGGCGCATTTGTTTTCTGTCGCCATCTTCGATGGCTGAAAACGGCATTATTTTTTCAAAAACCTGAAGATTTATCTCTTGAGTCTTTTTTCGATTGCCCGCAGTTCCGAAGATCTTCGCGGTTATCGACCGACTCAAGACTTAAGACTCAAGACTCAAGACTCAAGACTCAAGACTACAGTTTAAGAATAGTCGAAGACCGGGCGATCGGAAAGCAGGCGCGAAAAAAAATTTTCGCGGTAAGTGATTTTTTATTAAAGAAATGGCGGAAACGTACGATATGACCAAGAAAAAATCATTTTTGCCAAAAATGTTTAAAATGGTTGGCCTTTTTGTGGAATTCGGGCGGCTTTAGCAATGTTAAATAAATAGACGCCCCGAAAATTCGGGCGCTTCAGGCAATAAAATCCAATCACCAAAACCGGCTAGAACCCCATAGTAGAAATCAAAATTGCATATATGAAAAAGACCCTTCTTTATATCACTGTCGGCTTTATTTTAACAATTTCCTCAGCGGCTCAGACACGTTCCCGGGTTTTCGACAATTTCGATACGACGGGCGGCGTACAGGTCGTTTCCAGACCGACCATCGCGCAGGCGCCGGCCGTTAAAACCAAGAAAACGAAGACGGGCGAAAAAAGAGTGGTTCAGAAAACCGTCCAGACGATGAACGTCCAGGACGGTCTCGGCGCGAAGCCGGAAATCTCGAACGCCAGCTACACGAAGATGACGATGGCCGCCGGCAGCGCGATGCGCGGATTCACGACCGGCAGCGAGGAAATCGATTCCTACATCGTCGATTCGTGCCGCCGCTACGGCATCGATCCGCTGCTGATCTATTCGCAGATGCATCAGGAATCGTCGTTCAAGCTGCGCGCGACTTCGTATAAAGGCGCGAGCGGTTTGATGCAGCTGATGCCGGCGACGGCGCGGCGGTTCGGCGTGACGGACATTTACAATCCGCAGCAGAACATCGAGGGCGGCGTCAAATATATGCGCTGGCTGCTCAACACGTTCGGCGGCGACGTCGTGCTCGCGCTCGCCGGCTACAACGCGGGCGAAGGCGCGGTGATGCGCTACGGCAACCAGGTGCCGCCGTTTCGCGAAACGCAGGAATACGTCCGCCGGATCACGGCGCGCTACAGCTCGATCACGAACCCGAACTACATCAAATCGGTCAAGAAAGTGTCGATCCAGCAGGCCGTCAAGCTCGAGCAGAAGGAGTCAAAGCCGCTGACGGTCTACGAACCGAACGCGCTCGCGATCAAAATGCCCGACGGCCGGATGCGGCTCGTCAACCAATAATGTCGATTTCGGATTTCGGATTTCGGATTGGTCTGCATTGAGAGGATTTAGGTTGATCGCGGCGGTTAAAATAAACGGGACGGGATAGAAGTTTTAATGCGGGATAATTTATTCAAAACGGGATAGTTTTCAAAGTCTTTCACGCGGAGAGTGTGGGTCTCTTCTCCTCTTGTCTGAAAAAGACTCGCGGCCGGCAGCGCTGCCGGCCGCTTTTTTTGTGCGAAAATCTCAACTGATGTATGATAGGCGAGTAGCGAGTGGGGAGTGGAGAGTGGAGAGTAAAGGATTTTGTCTGAAACTCTCCACTCTCCACTCTCCACTCTCCACTCAAAAAGATATGTTCTGTACGAAATGCGGCGCAAAGAATTCGGACGAGGCAATTTACTGCCAGAAATGCGGAACCGCGCTCGAAGCCGAGGAGGAAACGCGGATCGCGCGTAAATCGACTTCCGAAGAACCGGTCGAGAGCGAGGAGGTCAGGGTCTTTTCGATCAGCCCGACGCTGATGTTCGTCAAGCTGGGCTATGTGCTGGCGGCGCTCGGCGCGCTCGTGCTGGTCGCTTTTTTCAGCGTCTTTCTGCCGGTCGTGCCGACGTGGCTCGCCGTCCTGCTCGGGCTCGCGCTCTTTCTGATCCCGGCTTATTATCATCTGCGGCAGAAGATGGTCCGCTACACGCTGACCGACGCGAAGGTCGAGATCGACGAGGGCTTTATCTTTCAAAATTCGCGCAATATTCCGCTGCGCTCGATCCAGGACGTCTCGGTCGCCTCGACGATCGCCCAGCGGATGCTCGGCTTCGGCAATCTCGTCATCGACAACGCGAGCGAGGACGGCGGCAAGGTCATCCTGAAAAACATCAACACCCCGAAGAAATACGCCGACGCGCTGCTCAAGCAGATGCGGCTGCTTGATAAGTAGAAAGGGAATTTCTAAGAAGAGTTTCTGAGAAGAGGAGAAGAGGAGAAGAGGAGAGGAGGAGAAGAAAGAGGAGAAGGGGAGAGAAGATTTTCTTTGTGAAAGCTTTTAAATTATAAATGCAGGTCTCGATTTACAGACCAAATCTCCTCTTCTCCTCTTCTCCTCCTCTCCTCTTCTCAGAAACTCTTCTCCCCTTCTTGAACAAAGACCAATCATTATGAGAACCATTTTCGTCACGGGCGGCGCAGGCTTTATCGGCTCCGCCTTTATTCATCTGATTCTGGAGACGACTACGGACGTCGAGATCGTCGATTTCGACGCTTTGACCTATGCGGGAAATCCCGAGAACCTGAAGGGGCTCGACCCGGCGCGGCACCGGTTCGTGAAGGGCGACATCTGCGACAAGGCGGCCGTGCTCGACGCGCTCCCGGACGGCGCGGAGGCGGTCTTCAATTTCGCGGCCGAATCGCACGTCGACCGCTCGATCTCGTCGGCGGGCGAGTTCGTGCTGACGAACGTCCTCGGCACGCAGGTCCTGCTCGACGCGGCGCGCGCGAAGAAAGTGAAAAGATTCGTCCAGATCTCGACCGACGAGGTGATGGGCAGTTTGCCCGACGACAGCAATCTGTATTTCACGGAGCTTTCGCCGCTGAAACCGAATTCGCCCTACGCGGCGTCAAAGGCGGCGGCCGAGCATTTCGTCCGCGCGGCCCGCGAAACGTTCGGGCTCGACACGGTCATCACGCGCTGCGGCAACAATTACGGGCCGCGCCAGTTTCCCGAAAAGCTGATCCCGCTGATGATCGCCAACGCGATGAACGACGAACCGCTGCCGGTTTACGGCGACGGCCGCAACGTCCGCGACTGGATCTACGTCGAGGATCACGCGCGCGCGATCTGGCTCGCCTGCGAGCGCGGCCGCGCCGGCGAGATCTACAACATCGGCGCGCGCAACGAGCAGTACAACATCGACGTTGTCAAGACGATTCTCGATATTTTGGGCAAGCCGCACAGCCTCATCAAGTTCGTCGCCGACCGGCTCGGCCACGACCGCCGCTACGCGATCGAGGCCGACAAGACCGAGAACGAGCTCGGCTGGCGGCCGCTGACGAGTTGGGAAGACGGCCTCCGCCGGACGATCGACTGGTACCGCGAAAATCAGGCCTGGGTCGATCATATCCGCAACGGTGCGTATCGGGATTATTACCGGAAAATGTACGGGGAATTGAGTTAGGGAAGTTTTGGAAGTTTTGGAAGTTTTGGAAGTTTTGGAAGAAAACGTACAACAGTCTGTCAGACTGTTGACAGGCGACAGCCTGAAAAAACGCTTCGCACCCAAACGATGCGCGGCCGGCCGACAGCCCGCCGCACAACCGATCGAAGTCTGAGAAATTACGGAAGCAAAGACCCTTACTTCCAAACCTTCCTCAGCTATAAAAATTATGAAAATTTTGATTACGGGCGCGAACGGGATGGTCGCGCGGGCGACGGCGAAATTCTGCCGGTCGATCGGCGACGAGACGGTCGCGCTGACGCGGGACGAGCTCGACATCGCCGATCAGCTCCGGGTCTTCGAGCTGTTCGAAGAGGAAAAATTCGACGCGGTCATCAACTGCGCGGCCTATACGGACGTCGACGGCAGCGAAAAGGAAGAGGACAAATGCTTTGCGGCCAACGTCGCGGGCGTCGAGAATCTCGCGCACGCCGCGAAGAAGATCGGCTGCCGTTTCGCGACGATCTCGACCGATTACGTGTTCGACGGCGCGAAGACCGATTTCTACACGCAGCGCGACACGCCGAATCCGCAGGGCGTTTACGGGCAGATGAAGTTTCTCGGCGAAAATCTCGCGCACCGTGCCTACGCGCGGACGATGATCGTCCGTTCGGGCTGGATCTACGGCCACGGCGGAACGAATTTCCTGAGCGTGATGGACAAGCTGCTGGCCGACGGCAAGCCGGTCAAGGCGATCTTCGATTCCTACGGCACGCCGACCTTCGCGAACGATCTCGCCCGCCGCCTGCGCGAGCTCGTCGAGCTCGATCTGCCGGCGATCTATCACGTCACGAACTCCGGTCTGGGGACGTCCTACGCCGGTTTCGCGGAAAAGGTCTGCGAGCTCCGCGGCTACAACAAAAAGCTCCTCAAACCGGCGGCGGCCGACAGCCTGAAACGTCCGGCGCCGCGTCCGAAATCATCGAAGCTCGCCTGTCTTTTCAGCGAAAGATTCGGTCTCGCCCCGCTCCCGCACTGGGAAACGGCGCTCGCCGAATTTCTCAAATGAGCCGGTTTAGAGATTATTGATGATCGGAAATCGGCAAACGGAAATCATCAACGTTTTTCCGGGACGATTTTCATCCGGAAGACCGGTCGGGCTTACTTGAGATTCGCTCCGGTTTGACGGGCGCGATCCGTGATCGTGCCCGTCAGGGATTTTTCAGTCTACGGCGCGGCAAACAGGTTCAAATCAATGATCTCTTCGTTCACCGAAACGACTTGCGGGGCGAATTGACAGCATTTTGACGAGACATTGACGACGTAAACCGCGCCCGCCGCGACTTCCGTGAAGCGGAAATAGCCGAACGTATTGGTCCGGCCGGTTCGAACATTGCCGTTTGCATCCGTCAGCGTGACGCGGGCGGAGCCCAGGCCGCTGCCGTCGGCCGTGAAAACCCGTCCGCCGACCGACACATTCGCCGCGGTCGGCGTCGATGCGAAGGCGAGCGCAAAGGGCGAAAACGAACCGGTCGGGGCGCAGATCTGACGACCGGCGAAATTGCGCGTCGTCGGCAGAATCGTCCAGTTCGAGTTTTCGCGGTGGAGAACGCGGAATCTGTCGAATTGGTCCGAGTCGTTGAACGCCGGCAAATTGAAACACAAATTGACGGTGCCGGAAAAATCGGTCAGCGTTTCGAGTTCGTAAGCCAAACCGGAATGAGTGTATCCGCCGGGCAGCGCGGGCAGCGTCGCCGGGTCGAGCGTGATGCTCGAAGTGTCGCCAAACTGATTGACGGTCGGGAAAACGGCGGTCGCTTCGCCGACCCGCACCGTCGAGTTCGCTCCGGCGGCGGTCGGTTTTTGTTTGATTTTGCCGTTGATTCCGGCGTTGTAAATCGCGGCGACTTCGGTCGCGGACAAGACGCGATTGTAAATGGTGAATTCGTCGATCAGGCCGTTGAACTCGCCGGTCAAAAAGCCTCCGCTGCCGATGCTCAAATTCGCGACGGCCGTATCGAGCGGCCCGCCGAGCGCGTGCGACCCGCGCTCGACGCCGTTGACGTAGAACCGCAGAGTCGTCGCGCCGTCATACACGGCGGCGGCGTGCCACCAGCCTTCGGGCTGCGCGAGTCCGCTGTCGACGGTGAAGGTGGAAAGACCGTCAAAGGTCGTAAATTCAAGATTCGGGAAACTGTCCAGATAAACATTGAAACCGCGGCGCGTGCCGGTCGTGCCGTGTGCAAAAAGCGTTTTGGAGACCGAGACCGTGCCCCACGAATCGGGGCGCGTATAAACCCAGAATTCGACGGTCCGCGGCGCCGCGCCCGACGGAACGGCGGCCGCCGGAATCGAAAGCGAATTGCCCGTGTTCGTCAGATCGAACGCCTGCCCGACTTTGCCGAGCGCGTAGCCGACGGTGCCGTTGGCGACGGCGTCGTTCGCGCCGAAATGATTTCGCGTGTCGCCGTCGCCGGTGTACCAGGCCGTCGGCGGCTGGGCCAGAATCACGCCCGGCTGCGTCGCGCAGAGCTTGTCGGCGACGCGAATCGAGTCGACATACATTCGCCGGTTAAACTGGCGTTGATTAAACCCGCCGCGCCAGCGCAGGCGAACGGCGTTGCCGGCGGCCGACGGCGGCAGCGCCACCGTCACCGGAACAAAGGTCAAACCCGAAACACCGAACGCCTGCCGCCCGGCAAGCGGGTTCTCGGCGGGCAGCGTGGTATTGTAACCGCCGGCCGTGAACGCGCCGCCCGCCGCGATGATGTCCTGATACGCGCCCGCCGCCCCGATTTTTATCTCCAGCACCATTCCGTCGCCGGTTAAGACATTGTTCCGATAAACGAAATCGAGCGTGGCGACGGCGCTGTTGACGTTGAATTCGGGCGATTCCAAAACGGTGATGCCCGCCGCCCCGGCCAGTTGGTGCATTTCGATTGTATTCGGCGCGGAATTCGGCTGAAAAGTGTCGGTCTGGCAGGTCCCGTTTCCGGGCGTGCAGATCCAGCCCGAAGGCACGGCGGGCGCGGTTACGCCGTCAAAATTTTCGGCTAAAGGCTGCTGTGTTCCCAATGTCGGGAGTTGGTAAGTTCTCGTGACGGTGAAATTGTTGTCCTGCTCCTGCACGTCGAAGGTCAGCGTGATCGAGCTGCCGCAGCCCGCGAGCGTCGGGACGCTGAAGCTGAACCGCCGCGCGGCCGTGCCGCCGTTGGCCCCGATTGCGCCGTAATTCTGCGCCGCGCTCGTGTTCGTGATGCCGCCCGTGCTGCGCAAAGTAACGATCGCGGCCTGCGTATTGACTCCGCCGAAATTTTTCAGCTCGAAATTGACCGTCAGCGATTCGCCGATATCCGGCTGGTTATTCGCCGGAGAAACCGATTCGGCGACGATCGAAAGATCCGTGTTTTCCAGGAAAGAGGCGGACGATTGGGTAAGGTTCGCGGCGAACAGGGCGAAATCCTGATCGAGCGTCCCCGGATTTCCCGGCACGCCGTCGCCCGCGATGTTGGCGGCGCGGACGATGATGCTGATTCGCGTGCCGGCGGGCTGCGCGGGCAGAAAAACGCTTTCGGCGTTGTTTCGCGCGTCGGCCGTGCCGCCCGTCACCGAATTTCCGCCGCTGAAATTATTGCCGCGGTAAAGCTGCCCGTTCAGGTAAACTTCGAGGTCGAGATTGTTGACGTAGGCGTTTCCCGCCGTCGAGCCGGGCGCGTCCGTCCAGGCGAGCGAAATTCGGATCGGCTGCGCCGGGTCCGAAACCAGCCCGCTGAAGAAGCGGGTTTGTCCCGAGGCGGTGAAAATGTCGGCCTGGTCGCGCAGAATCCGGTTTCCGGCCATCGAATTAAAAGCGCGGTCGAGATTCATCAAACCCATTCCCTGCGAGTTCGACCAGAGATTATCGTTGGCGCCCGCGCCGGTCAGACGGCTCGCCGAATTCAGCAAAATCGCTTTGGTCATTGCCGGCGAGGGCGTTGACCCGTCCAGGTTGCTCAAATACTGCCTGACGAGAGCCGCGCCGCCCGACACCGCCGGAGTCGCGTGGCTCGTCCCCGAAGAAGTCGTATACCACTGCTGATTCGCCGGAAAGAACAAACCGCCGCCCGTGCCGCCGCACACGCTGCCGCCGACAAAACACGTGTCCGCCGCGCCGTTGCCCGAGACCGGAACGATCGGCGGCGAGGCTTGGGCAACGCCGCCCGTGATGCGCGTGCCGGGCGCGACGAGGTCGGGTTTCCGGCGCCCGTCGGCGGTCGGTCCGCGCGAGGAAAAGCCCGCCATTTCACTGGCGTTGTCCGACCCCGAATCGGTTAAATTGCATCCGTCCGTGCCGCCGAGCGACAAAACGCCTTCGGACGCGCCGACCGAGATGACATTTTTCGCCGACGATTCTCGACTCAGCGTCGAGGCGTTCGGCCCCGCATTTCCGCTGGCGAAAATGATGGCGTATTGCTGATTTCCCAAAGTCGGAAAAGTCGAGTCGGGCTGCTGCGCGTCGCGCACCAGAAAATCGTAAAGCTGCGAATCGGCGTCATAGATACCGTCGGCGCCCCCGCCCCAGCTGTTGTTGCTGATGCGGGCGAAAGATTGATAGGCCTGCGATTCGAGATCGCTCAGATTCGGATTCGTCCAATTGGGGTCGAAAATCACCGACGAGCCGAGATTGACGAACGGCGCGATGCCGAGGTCGTAGCGAAAACCGTTCGCGTCCGAATGCGGGAAAGCGTTGAACGGGGCGCCCGTCGGAACGTAGCCGCCGATGATGTGCGCGTCGATCGTGCCGTGTCCGCGGCAGCCGTGCCCGCCGTCCGTTCCGGGCGTGCCGACGATGCGGCTGAAGTACATCCGCGTCCCGTTTTGCGGCGCGCCGAGCCGGTAGAGCGCGAAATGATTCGGTGAAGTGGTGCCGTTGTCAATCCCCTGATCGACCACGTTGACCGCAAACGTCGCGGCGTCGAACTGCTGCTGCGTAAAGCCTTTGCTCGCCAGATAATCGAGATAATTTCCGGCGACGGGCTGATTGCCGGACAAAAAGCCGGTGACGATGCGGGCCTGCCGTTCGTCGTTTTTTACGGGTTCGATCCACGAATGAATCGAAATCACGTCGGCGCGGTCGGCGATCTGCCGGACGCCGTCCGCGTCGAGCGCGACGATCAGATCGACGTAATGCGAAATGTCGGTGCGTTGAAGAAATTCGGAAGTTTTAAGGTTGTCGAGCAGCTTCAAGGTGGCGGCGTTTTCCGTTTCGTCGCGGTACAGCTGAATCTGAATTTTTTCGGTTTTCAATTTCGGCGGCGCGTTTTCTTCCGCCGCCAAAAGGCCCGGCTGAAGTTTGAATTCGGGCAGATAGGCGGCGTCCCATTCGAGAAAATTCGCTTCGCGCAGCCGCCGCGCCGAATCCTCGTCGCCCCAGACGAGATAAGCCGAATTCGGAATGTAATCGACGATTTCAAAACCGGAATCTTTGACCGCCTCGACCCATTCCGGCCGAATCGCGCCCGCGAATTTCACGAGCCGCAAACCGCGTCCGCCCGCCGCCGCGGGCGATGCCCGGCGCAAATTCTGCGCTTCTTCCGATTTGACGTCGATCGGCCGGGCGTTCAGATAAATCGTGTCGGGCTGGTCCGGCAGATTCTGATCGGCGATTGGCGGCGCGCCCGGCTTGTTTGCCGCGGATTGCGGCAAACTGAACCAAACACTCGCGCCGACCACCGTCCAAACCGCTGCGACGATTGCGAGAGAGCGAAAATTTCCGTTAATCATATATTCTTTTCTCATCTTTTCGGGCCTTCCAAAATATCGAGCAGTTCGAGTAAATTCTCCTTGAGAACATAGCCGCAGGCTCCCGCCGTTCGCGCCGCCCGGCGTAAACCGGCGTCTTTGTGATTCGTCACCATCACGACGCGCGCCGCCGGATCCTCCTCAATAATTTGTCCGGCGGCGGCGATTCCGTCGAGCCGGGGCAGTTCGACATCCATCAAAACCCAATCGGGACGAAGCCGCCGGTAAGCGGCCAGCGCCTGTGCGCCGTCCGTGCATTCGCCGACGATTTCGGCGCAGCCGGAGAGCGTCAATTTCAAGAGCTCACGCATCGGCTCCTGGTCTTCGACAATTAAAACTCTGTTTGTCATCAGGCATTTACCGAACAGTAGAGAAATTGTAAGCGGGCCCGATACGGATGGATAGACCGAGAACTACGTCATTTTTGTCAGTAATACTACGTAATTTCTACGGACAAAATGCGGAAATTAAAGAAGCGATTTGAATTGCAGGGCGAATTTCATCAAAGCGTGTGAGCCGCTCAGGTTCAGTTTTTGACAGATGCGGGCGCGGTGAGTTTCGACGGTGCGCGGGCTGACCGATAATTCGCCGGCGATTTCCTTGTTGGTTTTGTATTCGGCGAGCAGTTTCAGAATTCGGCGCTCGGTCGGCGTCAGCTGCTCCAAACCGGGCGGTTGACTGTCGGGAAACTGATTGGACGAACCGCGTTTGAGGATGTAGCTGCTCATCGGCAGGCTCGTGAAATTTCCGCCCGCGTTCGTTTCGTTGATCGCCGCGACGATGTCGTCGATCGCGCTGTCTTTGAGGACATAGCCGCGCGCACCCAGTTCGAGCGCGGCGTGAAACATCGCCGCTTCGCGGTGGATCGTCAGGAAAATTATCTTCGTCGCGCTGCGCGCCGCCAACAGCCGGCGGGCGACCTCGAAGCCGTCCTGATGCGGCATATCGACATCGAGAATCGCCACATCCGGCTGCAGTTCTTCGATCATCGCGAGCGCCGCGTTGCCGTCTCCGGCTTCGCCGACGATTTTCATTTGCGGTTCGATTTCGATGATCTGCCGCAGTCCCTGCCGCACGATCGGGTGATCGTCGGCGATGACAATGCGAATTTCTGAATTCATTTTCTCAAATTGATTTCGACGCTCACGAGCGTTCCTTTTCCGGCTTCGGCTTCGACGCGCATTCGGCCGTTCAAAAGCCGCGTTCTTTCGGCAATTCCGACCAGACCGAAACCGCCCTTCGACAAATCGTTTTCGCCGGCCGCATCGAAACCGCGCCCGTCGTCGGAAATCTGCAGCTTTATCTGCGCGGCGCGATGTTCGACCGTCACCGTCGCTTTTGCGGCTTCGGAATGTTTGACGATGTTGCTGACGGCTTCCTGCACGATGCGGTAAAGCAGAATTTCCGAATCCTTGTCGAGCAGCCCGTCGATCGGGTCGAGCGTCGTTTCAAATTCGATCCCGCTCGCGCTCGAAACTTTATCGATCATCGATTCGATCGTTTTCGTCAAACCCAAGCGGTCGAGCAGGTGCGGGCGCAGATTAAAAGCGATCTCGCGCGTTTCTTCGAGCGCCTGCGACGCCGTTTCCGAAATTTTTTCCAGATGGTCGAGCGTCGCCGCCTCGTTGTCGATCTGCTTCAGGCTCAGACGGGCGCGGTTTTTGATGATCACGAAGCTCTGTCCGAGCCCGTCGTGCATCTCGGCGGCAAAGCGTTTGCGCTCGCGCTCCTGCGAATCGATCAGTTTTCGTGAAAAAGCCGTTTCGAGGGCGTATTTGCGTTTGATTTGATCGACCCGAAAACGATACAACAAAACGCCGGCCGCCGCCAAGCCGAGAACCGTCAGCGCGGTGAACCACCAGGTTCGATAAAACGGCGGCAGAACGACGATCCTGATCGCCGCGCCCTGTTCGTTCCAGACGTTGTCGCTGTTGGCGGCGGCGACGCGAAACGTGAATTCGCCCGGCGGAAGGCGCGAAAAATAAGCCGTTCGCCGCGTTCCGGCTTCGGTCCAGTTCGCATCCAGATTTTCGATCCGGTAGCGAAAACGAATTTGCTCCGGTTTGATAAAGCTCAGACCCGTGTAAGCGATTTCCAGATTATTCTGATCGGGCGAAACGACAATGCCGGAACCGTTCGCCGCCGGCGTTTCCGCCAATAGATTGTCGATTTTGACCGATTCGATCACGACGGGCGGCGGGTTCGGATTAAACGGGACGGAATCGGGATTGATGATCGCGATGCCGTCCTGCGTCGGAAACCAGAGCCGTCCGTCGGCGGCGCGAAAGCCGGCGGGCTGTCGTCCGCCGTTGCATTCGACGTTCAGCATTCCGTCGGATTTGCCGTAAGCCGTCGAGGTTATTTTTTTAATTTTCCCGTCGGCGAAGTCTTCGAGCTCGCGGCGGGCGACGCGGTAGATGCCCTGATTGCTCGACATCCAGAAATTGCCGCGGCGGTCTTCGATGATCGCGAAGACGCCGTTGCTGAACAAACCGTCGGCGGCGGTGTAATTGGTCGGAGCGGTCCCGTTTTTGAGCCGCGTCAATCCGCCTTCGTAAGTTCCGATCCAAACCGTCCCGTCCGCGTCTTCGTAAATCGTGCGGACGCTTTTTCCGGCCAGGCCGCCCAGCACTTCGACCCCGGATTCGGAAATTTTCGCCAGACCGTTGTCGGTTCCGATCCAAAGCTCGCCGCTGCGCGTCTCGTCGATGATCTTGACGTTATTATGCGGCAAACCGTCGGCCGTCGTCAGCCGCGTCGCCGTGCCGCCGGCAAATTTGATCAGCCCGCTGCGGGTCGCGAACCAGAGCGTGCCGTGCCGGTCCCGGTGAATGTCCCAAAAATCGGTTTCGCCGATTTTGAAATTCAGATCGCGCGTGAAATCGGTGAATTTCCCGTTTTCCAAAAACTGCACGCCGCCCACGCTGCCGATCCAGAGTCGTCCCGTTTCGTCCCTGTATAAAGACTGAACGGCGTCGTAAAGCAGGCCTTCGCGTTTCGTGTAATTCGTGATTTTGCCGTTTTCGTAATGCGACAGACCGCCGAAAGTGCCGATCCAGACATCGCCCGCGCGGGTTTCAAGCAGCGGATAAACATTTTCATTGACCAGACCGTCGCGCACCGAAAGCGGCGAAACGACGCGGTCGGTCAGCCGGTCGAGGCCGCCCTCGTTCGTTCCGAACCAGAGCGTTTTTTCGCGGTCGAGAAAAATGCTGTGAATAAAATTGCTCGAAAGCCCGTCGGCGGTCGTGAAACACTCGAAACGATTTTCCGCCAGCCGGCACGCGCCTTCTTTTTCCGTGCCGAACCAGACGTTTCCCGCCCGGTCCTCGGCGATGCTTCGGACCGCGCTCGCCGGCGTTTGCTGCGGGCGCGCAAAAACCGAAATCGCGCCGTCCTTAAATCGATAGATCCGGCCTTCATAAGGCAGCCACAAAGCGCCTTCGCGGTCTTCGAAGAGCGGCACGAAACCGAGCTCGTAACCGCCGGGTTTGACCTCGAACGGCAGATCGAAATGCGTCGTTTGCCCGTCCCTGATCTTTCGCAGCCCGCCGGCGTCGAGCTCCCAGCGCGCGCCCGACGGCGCGAGATAAATTTTGAATTCTCGAAAACTCTGTTCGCGCTCGACCGTCAGGCTCCCGTCGCGCCGCAGCCGCGCCGCGCCGCCGTGAGTGGTAATCAAAATACTGCCGTCCGCGTCTTTTTGAATGTCGTGAATCCCGTTCGCGGGCAAACCGTCGGCGACCGTAAAAGTGCGAAATTCGCCGTTTTGCCGCCGCACCAGTCCGACCTCGTCCGTGCCGGCGAAAATCGTTTCGCCTTCGTCGTCGGCCAGCAGTTTGATAAACCGGTTGGACGGCAGATTCGGCGAATCGGCTTTGCTGAAAACCGTAAATCTCACGCCGTCGAATCTGACCAGCCCGTCGAGCGTCGTGAGCCATAAATAACCGTCCGCCGTTTGCTGGATCGAATAAACCGAATTTTGCGGCAATCCGTTGTCGGTCGTCCATCGATCGAAGCGATACTGCGCCGAAACCTCCGGATTAAACTGGAGCAAACCGAAAAGCAGCAGGAAATTTATCCGCAACAGAATTCTGCGGCGGGAATGCCGCGGCTGCCCGGCTGAAATGTAACGGAACAAATCCATTGTTAAAAAAAACAAACTTCGTAAGGTTTAATCCGACATCCGGTAAATATTTGACCTGCCCGGCTTTTCCGTTGGATCAGTCAATGATAAAAGATTGGGTGCGACCTGTAAATTAAAGCGAAGCGGGCACAAGGCCGGCCGATCGGGTTTCCGAAGAAAGCCGGCGGCGGTTTCAAAAACTCTTTCAATCGATTTGATTCGAGGATTATTTACCGACTGTGTTTTGGGAGTCGGAAGCCAGAGTTGTTCGGCACGGTAATTGACCGGCGCAGCGATTCGTTCGGGAACCGCGTTTTCGATTTAATTTGATTCGTCAGCACGGCGAACAACTGGTTTTATCCACCAAAAACACCAAAAACACTAAATTTGTTTCGTGTCTTTTTAGTGTTTTTGGTGTTTTTGGTGGACCGAAAAACAACCGCTCGCCGGCCGGGCTTTTCAGTTCCCGGCAAATTTGGCGGCGTTTTGTCTCAAAAATCATTAAAACTGCGTTTGAGCAATGATCGTGCCGAACAGTTCTGGTCGGAAGCTGTTTTTTTTGATTCGGCGGTTGTATTTTTGGAGTCGGAAGCTGTGTTTTTGGAGTCGGAAGCTGTGTTTTTGCATTCGGAAGCTGTGTTTTGGCATTCGGAAGCTGTGTTTTTACGATCGGAGGCTGTGTTTTTACGATCGGAAGCTGTGTTTTTACGATCGGAAGCTGTGTTTTTGGAGTCGGAGGCTGTGTTTTTGGAGTCGGAAGCTGTGTTTTTGGAGCCGGCTGATTTTCGTTTAATCCGGGTTGTCGGAACATTTCCGAGACGACAATTTCGACCAAAAAAATACAATGCGAAAGGGGGAGACGATTCGAAACATTCGATCGTCTCCCCTTCTCCCTTTCTCCCTTTCTCTCTTTCTCCCCTTCTCGGGATTCTCCATTTCTAGCTCTTCGTGTCGTGGATCGACGCCGCTTTTTCGACGTTTTCCATGAGCGGCGTCGAATCGTCCTCGGGCGTCGCGTAATAGTTGTAAGTGTAGCCGTAGCCGTAATAGCCGTATTCGACCGAGTCGGACTTGATGCCGTTGAGGACGACGCCGTAGATCCGCGCGCCGATGTTCGAGAGCCGCTGTTTGAAGCGCCGCATCAGGTGGATCGAGCTCTTGCCGGCCATCGCGACGAGCACGACGCCGTCGACGAGCGTCGAGAGAATCGCCGCGTCGGTGAACGAGATCGCCGGCGGCGAGTCGATGATCACGTGCTTGAAGTTGCCGCGCAGGAATTGGAGCAGGTTCTTCATCTCGTGTGAGCTCAAAAGCTCGGCCGGGTTCGGCGGGATCGGGCCGCTCGTGATGATCTTCATCTTCGGCAGGCCCGGATACGGCTTCATCATCAGCTCGGTGTTCTTCTCGCCCGACAAATAATTCGTCAGACCGACCGAGTTTTCGAGGTTGAAATGACTGTGCAGACGCGGGCGGCGCAGGTCGCAGTCGATGATCACGACGTCGGCGCCCGACTGCGCGAGCGTGATCGCGGTGTTGATCGCGGTCGTCGTCTTGCCTTCCGAGGGCTGCGACGAGGTCACGAGGATCGTCTGCGGCGGTTTGCCGGCCGACGAGAAGAGGAGCGACGTCCGCAGGTGGCGGTAGGCTTCGGCCATCGCCGAGCGCGTGTCTTCGAGCGCGACGAGCGCCATCGACGTGTTGCCGCCGTTTTTCGTGGCGAGCGCGAGCTTGCGTTTTTCGTTCGACGTCTGGTGCGGGATCAGCGCGAGCGTCGGCAGGCCGAGATGACGGCCGACGTCGTCCGACGTGCGGATCGAATCGTCGAGATAATCGAGCAGGAACGCGAGACCGATGCCGGCGGCGAGCGAGACGAGAAACGCGACGATGATGTTGCGCGTCCGCTGCGGTCCGATCGGGCCGCCCGGCTTGATCGCGTTGGTCGTGACCTTCAGATTTTCCGGCTTGCCGCTGCTGATCGCGAGCTCCTGTTCCTTCTGGCGCTGCGTGTAGGTGTCGAGCAGGCCGCGGTTGGTTTCGATCTCGCGTTTGAGCGTGATCAGCTTGGTTTCCTGCTGGCCTTCGAAATTCGCTTTCTGCTCTTCGTTCTGGTAGCCCGCGTAAAGCTGGGCCTCGCGTTTCTGGGCGGCGTCGAGCTGCGATTTTAAGGCGACCAGCGCCCCGCCGACGGCGTCCTTCTCCATTTTTTTCTGGTCGCGGGCGATCGTTTCGGTCACTTCCTGCTCGCGTTTGACCTTATAGTCTTTGAGGTTCTGGATTTTCGCGATGGTTTCGCGGACTTTCGGATAATCGTCCGTGTATTTCGTGCGGAGCGCGGCGAGGCTGGTTTCCTCGTCCTGGATCTGCTTGTCGACGTTGCGGATCTCGTCCTGCAGTTTGGCCTTGCGCTCGGTGTTGAGCCGGACGGTTTCCTGATAGATCTTGCTGTCGGTCAGATCGGGAATATTGGTGCCCTCGCCGCGGTTGTTGGCCTGAAGAGCCGTGTTATAGCGCGCTTCGATCTTCAGGCGCTCGTTTTTGGCGTCCTGATACTGCGTGTAAAGCGTCTGCAGCGCGCTGTTGCGAAAGTCGCCGCCTTTTTCCTGCAAGGGCAGATCGCTGCCGCGCAGGAGATTGATCAGCTCGGACTCCTGATTGGTGATCGTATTGCGCAGCTCGTCGATCGAATTGGTGAGCTTTTCGAGATTGGCCCTGCCGCCGCTCATTTCGCGATCGGCATTTTTCTCGATAAAGAGATCCGCCGTCATATCGGCGACCTTCGGGCAGAGATCGGCGTTCGTGCTCTGGATGCTGAGATTGACGAGATTCGTCTTTTCGACCGGCTCGATGCGCAGGCCGCCGAGCAGAATGGCCGCGTAGTTTTCGGCGCGCTCGCGCTCTTCGGTCGTCAGCTGGACCTCGTTTTTCGAGTCGGACGAATCGTTGTTTTCGGTCAGCAGCGGGAGCGACGATTCCTTTTCGGTCTTGGCCTTGTCGCCCGAAAACAGCGCGCGCAGCGTCGCCAGAATGCCTTTGTTCTGGTTGGCGAACAGATTCGGGTCGCGGTGCAGTCCGAGCCGGATCACGACGTCGCGCATCAGATCGGGATTCTGGAGGAGCTTGAGCTGCGTGTTGGTGTAGTTGGCGTCGCCGCCGAAGTTGATATTGATCGAATCTTTGGACGTCACCTTCGGACGCGGCGGCTCGATCAGCAGCGTCGTCGACGATTCGTACTGCGAGGGCTGGCGATACATATAAAACGCGACGATCGACGTGACGACGATCGACAGCGCGAGGATCAGCGGGAGCCGCTTGTAGACGACGTTGAAATATTCGCGGAGCGAACGCTGTTCGCTGAAACCGTCCTCTTCGTAGATCGGCGAGTAGGCCGCCGGATATTCGTGGGTGGAAAGCTGCACTTCCTTGGCCGTCGGCACAGGAATCAGTCGCTCGTCTTTGTCCATATAATTACTCGATAAAACTCTAAAATTTTCGACGCACAGCGGCAAAACTACTTTTATAACACATTTGCCCCGGCTTTATCCGTCGATTTTTAACAAATATCTGAAAATATACAATTTTTTTGCGCTCAAGGCAAAAAAAATCGCCCTCGCGCGCGGCCGTCCTTTTGTTCGCGCAAAAGCCGCGATGGTATAATTTTCGTTTGGCAAATTTTTGGCATTTTTCAATTTATAAACTTATATGACTGCGATTTCCGATCAAGAAACTTATTTAAATCACGATTTCGATCTCGGCGTGGCCGGCTTTAAATTTTCAGATTTATTCGACGCCGGCAGGCTCCGCGAGCTGGCCGAAAAGTTTTACGACGAATTAAAAACCGACAACGCGCTGCTGCACGAAGCGCTGACCAAATATATCGAGGCCGCCGGCGAAGGCTACGAAAAGCGCGTCGAATCGAACATCCTGACCGATTCCGCGCCGTACCTGTCGCGCTTTATTGCGAAGATGTTCGGCATCACGCGCGAGCGCGAGCAGCTCGAACGCGAGATCACCGGGCAGGATCCGATCTGGAAGTACAAGTTTTTCGTCCAGCGCCGCGCGATCAAGAAATATCCGGCCGAAAAAGCGGCCGCGCTCGATGAAGCCGAGCTGTCGGAAGCGCTGCGCGAGCTGAAGTTCGCGGCCTTCGACGAAGCGCTCGTTTACGACGAAGAGCTCGCGGTCGCCTACATCGTCGACAAGCTCGTCGCCGCCGAGGAAGTCCTGACGAAGAATCAGGAGATCACGGCCGACGTCCGGGCGACGCTCAACCGGATCGTGCAGGCGTACGACAAGCTCAAAGACAAGACCTTCGGCCGCGTTTTCGAGCGTCTGATCATCGAGCTCGAAGGCGCGGGCGAGCTCCTTCAGATCAAGGCCGTTCTTCAGATGCTCGAAGCGTGGTCGGCGATCCAGTTTCACGGCCGCAAAAAGAAATGGCACGCCTTCCGCGTTCCGCACCCGCTCGATTACCAGAATCTCGTGCATCTGATCCATCCCGAGCCGAAGCTCCACAACATTATGCGCGGCCGCGACGAAGCGATGCGCCGCCGCGACGGTTTTAAGCTGACCGACGACCGCGGCACGATGCGCGACGCGCTCTACGAGATCGATTACTGTATGATCTGCCACGAGCGCGACAAGGATTCGTGCTCGACGGGCCTCCGCGAAAAGGACGGCGCGCCGAAGCGCAACCCGCTCGGCATCAAGACCGAGGGCTGCCCGCTCGACGAAAAGATCTCGGAAATGCACCTGATGAAAAAGCGCGGCGACTCGATCGCTTCGCTCGCTTTGGTGACGCTCGACAACCCGATGTGCGCCGGCACCGGCCACCGCATCTGCAACGACTGTATGAAGGGCTGCATCTTCCAGAAACAGGAGCCGGTCAACATTCCGCTCGCGGAAACGGCGAGCCTCACGGACGTTTTGGATCTGCCGTACGGCTTCGAGATCTACAATCTGCTGACGCGCTGGAACCCTTTGAACGCGAAACGCCCGTATCAGCTCCCGTACAACGGCAAAAACGTGCTCGTCGTCGGCCTCGGGCCGGCCGGCTACACGCTTTCGCATTATCTTCTCAACGAAGGCTTCGGCGTCGTCGGCATCGACGGCCTCAAGATCGAGCCGCTGCCGGTCGCCTGGACGGGCGATCTCGGCAAGACCTGTCCGAAGCCGATCCGCGAGATCTCGGAGATCGCCGGCGACCTCGACGAGCGGATTCTCTCGGGCTTCGGCGGCGTCTCGGAATACGGCATCACGGTCCGCTGGGACAAGAATTTTCTGACGATGATGCAGCTGATGCTGTTTCGCCGCAAGCGTTTCCGCGCTTACGGCGGCGTCCGGTTCGGCGGCACGCTGTCGATCGACGACGCGTGGAGCTACGGCTTTGATCACATCGCGATCGCGACCGGCGCGGGCCGGCCGACGATCGTCCCGATGAAGAACAACCTGATCCGCGGCATCCGCAAGGCGTCGGATTTCCTGATGGCGCTGCAGTTGACGGGCGCGTTTAAGAAAGACACGCTCTCGAACCTGCAGGTGCGGCTGCCGGCGGTCGTCATCGGCGGCGGTCTGACCGGCATCGACACGGCGACCGAACTGCTGGCCTACTATCCGGTGCAGGTCGAAAAGATGCTCGAAAACTTCGAAGCGGTCTGCGACGACCGCGGCGAGGAAGCGGCGTGGGCGGCGTTCGACGACGAAGAGAAAAAGATCTTCGGCGAGTTTCTCGTCCACGGCCGGGCGCTCCGCGAAGAACGCAAGCGCGCGGCGGCGGCCGGCGAGCTGCCGAATTTCGTGCCGCTTTTGAAGAGCTGGGGCGGCGTTTCGCTCGTCTACCGCAAGCGTCTGCAGGATTCGCCGGCGTATCGCCTGAACCACGAGGAGATCCAGAAAGCGTTCGAAGAGGGCATCGATTTCGTCGAGCTGATGTCGCCGACCGAGGCCGTCCCGGACGAATACGGCGCGGTCCGGGCGCTCGTTTTCGAAAAGCAGAGTTACGATCCGGAAACCGGCAAGTTCGGGCGGACGGGCGAGTTCGAGACGTTTCCGGCGCGGACCGTCTGCGTCGCCGCCGGGACGAGTCCGAACGTGATCTACGAAAAGGAAAATCCGGGCACGTTCGAGCTCGACGAATGGCGGCAGTTTTTCCGGCCGTTCAAGCTCGAAAAGAACGGCGACGGCCGGTTCCACGCGGTCGAAGCGGCGAAGGGCGAGACCGGCTTTTTCACGTCCTACGAAAAGGACGGCAAGTTTATCTCCTACTACGGCGACAACCACCCGCAGTACGCCGGCAACGTCGTCAAGGCGATGGCTTCGGCCAAATTCGGCTACCGGCGGGTCGTCGATCTGTTCGCCGACGAGCTCGCGGCGCGCGGCGCGCTGCCGCAGCCCGAGAAGGACGCGATCTTCGACCGGCTCGAAGCGACGCTCGACGAACAGCTGCGCGCGACGGTCGTCAGGATCGAGCGGCTGACGCCGACGATCGTCGACGTGATCGTCAAAGCGCCGCTCCAGGCCCGCAAGTTCGAGCCCGGACAGTTTTACCGGCTTCAGAACTTCGAAACGACCGCGCCGGTCATCGGCGGCCGCCGGCTGCTGATGGAAGGCCTCGCGCTGACCGGCGCGTGGGTCGACCGCGAAAAGGGACTGCTCTCGATGATCGTGCTCGAAATGGGCACGTCGTCGCGGCTCTGCGCGCATCTCAAGGAGGGCGAGGAAGTCGTCGTGATGGGCCCGACCGGCACGCCGACCGAGATCCCCGAAAACGAAACCGTCCTGCTCGCCGGCGGCGGTCTCGGCAACGCCGTGCTCTTCTCGATCGCGAAGGCGCTGCGCGAAAAGAACAACCGCGTGATCTATTTCGCCGGCTACAAAAACGGCGCCGATCTCTACAAGCGCGAAGAGATCGAAAACGCGACCGATCAGGTCATCTGGTCGACCGATTTCGGCGTCGAGATCGAACCGCAGCGGCCGCAGGACGCGCATTTTCGCGGCAACATCGTGCAGGCGATGATCGCCTACGCCGAAGGGAAGCTGGGCGCGAAAACCGTCGAGCTCAAAGACGTCGACCGGATCATCGCGATCGGCTCGGACCGGATGATGAACGGCGTCAAGGAAGCGCGCTACACGGTTTTGAAGCCTTATCTGAAGGAAAACCACACGGCGATCGGGTCGATCAACTCGCCGATGCAGTGTATGATGAAGGAAGTCTGCGCGCAGTGTCTCCAGCGGCACGTCAACCCGCACACCGGCGAGGAATTTTTCGTCTTTTCCTGCTTCAATCAGGATCAGCAGCTCGATTTCGTCGATTTCCGAAATCTCAACGACCGGCTGCGCGCCAATTCGATTCAGGAAAAGCTCACCAATATGTGGCTCGACCGGATCTTCAAACAGGAAGCGGCGCAAACCGTTTAAAAGTTCGGGAAGTTTGGGAAGTTTGGGAAGTTGGTTGATTTCTTCCCGAACTTCCTTTTTTTATCCGACAAACTGTTGGTTTGTCGCCGTGCCGCGCGGGTGTGAAGCGTATTTACAGGCTGTCGCCTGTCAACCGGCTGACAGCCGATTGTACGTCTTCTTCCCAAACTTCCCAAACTTCCCAAACTTCCTAAACTTCCCAACTTTTCATACCGTAAATTTACTGCCTGGCGGTGCGATAAAACTCGCTTTGCGGGGCGATAAGAAATATAATAATAACAGCGTTTACCTTCCCCCGATCGTGGCTTTATTTGATTAATGGGAGTGAAACGATTATGAAAAAATCTCGGTTTTTGCAAATTGCCGGGCTCTTGCTGACGATCGTCGGCGGAGCCTTTTTCGTTGCGGCGCAAAACGGCGACTGCGCCGACCGCGATTATGAATGCCGGATCCGATACAATCGGGAACTGATCAGGAATAATCCGAACGATGAGGAGGCCTATTACAATCTCGGTCTGGCGCTGCAGAAAAATCAGCAGTACGCTGAGGCGGTCGAGGCCTACACGCAATATGTCGCCTTCAACATCAAGAACAAGGAATATCTTTCCGACGGCTACCGGAACCGCGGAAACTGCAAGGTTCAGCTCGGGCAGCTCGACGCCGCGATCGATGATTTCAACAAATCGATCCGGCTCTATCAAAACGCCGGCGCGTATTTCGGCCGCGGCCGGGCTTTTATGGGGCAGAAGAATTACGATTCCTGCATCGCCGATTTCACCCGGTCGATCGATCTCGAACCCGAAAACGTCGAGGCCAACTACAACCGGGCCGTCTGCTATTATCGCTCGCGCCAGTACGAGCAGGCGATCGAAGATCTCGATCGCTATATTTCGGTCGGCAACGCGAGCGACGAGTATCTGGCGGACGGCTATGAAGAACGCGGTCTGAGCTATTTTTATCTCGGCCGGACCGCGCCGGCGATCGATGATTTTACGCGCGCGATCGAGCTCGTGCCGTACCGGGCGAGCGGTTACAAATACCGCGCGATGGCTTACCGGAAAATCGGTAAAACTTCGGCCGCCGAAGCCGACGAGAAAAAGGCCGCCGAACTGGACGGACAATAGCCGGCCGGTTCGACGCCGCGATTTCCGGCGTGAGGCCCGGGGAGAAGGCGTTTTTGCTTTTATCCGGTCGAAAATTGTAAATTCGATACGATGACCGAAGAAGAAGCAATAGTTCAGAAAATCTCTTTGGGCCGGACGTCGGCGATGGGGACGAGCCTCTCGGAACAGGACCGCGATCTCGGCTTCGGCGACAAGGTCGCGCGCGAGACGCGGCTGCGGTTTCTCAACCGCGACGGTTCGTTCAACGTCCAGCGCCGCGGTCTGCGCGCGGCGTCGGTGCTCAATCTTTATCATTATCTGCTGACGATGTCGTGGACGCGGTTTCTGCTGCTCGTCCTGCTTTTGTATTTTTTCAGCAATCTCGTGTTCGGTACGCTGTACGCGGTGATCGGCGACGGCGCGCTGATCGACACGTCCGAATTGCCGATGCAGAACGTCTTCCTGCGCGGTTTCTTTTTCAGCGTGCAGACGTTCGCGACGATCGGCTACGGGACGATTCATCCGGTCGGCATCGTGCCGAACCTCCTCGTGACGCTCGAATCCTATTACAGCCTGCTCGCCAACGCGCTCATCACGGGACTCGTCTTCGCGCGTTTTTCGCGGCCCGAAGCGAAGATCATCTTCAGCGAAAACGCGATCGTCGCGCCGTATCGCGGCCTCACGGGATTGATGTTCCGGCTCGTCAACAACCGCAACAACCAGCTCATCGAGCTCAAGGCGCAGGTTTTATACGCGCGTTTCGTCGAAGACGGCGGCAGTCTCTCGCGGCGCTTCGATTTGCTCAGACTCGAACGCGAAAAAGTTTCGTTTCTGCCGCTCTCGTGGACGATCGTCCATCCGATCGACGAGGACTCGCCGCTTTACGGCTGCACGGAAAAGGATTTTCAGGAAAACGACGCCGAGATCATCGTTCTCATCAGCGGCATCGACGAGACCTTCGCGCAGTCGGTTCACACCCGCACGTCCTACAAGGTCGACGAGATCAGGTTCGGCTATAAATTCTCCAATATCTACAACCAGACCGGCCCGGACGAGCCGATCACGATCGACGTCCGCAAGCTCTCGCAGATCGAAAAAGCCTGAAGCCGCGCACCTGCGATCGAAACGCCGTCCGTCCAGAGTCGTCTCATCCGAAAAAAATCGGGCTCTGTCTCGCCGACAAAGCCCGTATTCAAGGTTTTCTACCAAATAAACAAATTCAATTGTCCAAATGATAGAGCGAACGGGAAACGGCGGTCTGTAACGCAGCATACATAAAACGGCGGCCGCGAATTTTTTCGACTTTCGATCCGGCCCGCGCGTCAAAGGAAACGAGGTAAGTTTATGTTAAGAAAAGTGTTGCTCGTTTTATTCGGTTTGCTGGCGCTGGCCGGCAGCGGTTTTTCGCAGACGGAGCTGCCGGCCGGCGTGCAGGAGCTCGTCAAACGCGGCCGCGATCATAATCCCGAGCGCTACCGGTTCGCGCTCGACAACGGCGTGAAGATCTACCCGACGGCCGACGGGAAAAGCTTTTATCTCGTCTGGTTCCCGCCGAAGGCCGATAAAAAGACCGTCATCGCGACGATGCACGGCAGTCTGAGCTACGCCTTCGACGAATTCTTTTTATGGAAGGAAAAGGCCGAAAAACACGGCCACGGAATCGTCGCGCTGCAGTGGTGGTTCGAGGGCAATCGCCCGCCGGCGGATTATTACTCGCCGCGCGAGGCCTACGACAATCTGGCGGCCGCTCTCAAAGCGCTGAAGATCGAAAAAGGCCGCGCGCTGTTTCACGGCTTCAGCCGCGGGTCGGCCAATTCCTACTATCTGGCGCTCTTCGACCACGCGGCGAAGAACGATTATTTCGGCCTCGTGCTTTCGAACGCGGGCGGAGCCGGCGAAGATTATCCGCTGTACCGCGAGATCACGGAAGGCAAATTCGGCGCGAAACCGTTCGACGGCGTCAGATGGATGACGTTCTGCGGCGCGCGCGATCAGAACCCGGACCGCGACGGCTGCCCGGCAATGCGGCGGTCGGCGAAGTTCGTCGAGAAATACGGCGGCACGGTCAAGCTCGCGCTCGAAGACCCGAACGGCGATCACGGGGGCTTTCACCGCAACCCCGACAACATCGAAAAAGCGATGGAGCTGTTCGACAAGCTCGTCAAATAGCCGGCCGCCCGTCACTCGCGGCCAAAAGAAAAAAGGCTTTGATCGCTCAAAGCCTTTTTAGTTTTTGGGTACAACAACTTAAACTTATTAAAGATGAATTGTGGCTAACAATCCAAGGTTTTTGCGTTTTGTAACGCCTTACCTCCTGATATTTTTCAAATTTTGTCAACCCTTTCCCGGCTGACAAGTCTAATTTAAGACTGCCGGGCCGAAATGTTAAGACTGAATAATATTAAATAAATAGATTTATTAGTAAGATTTTTATCGGCGATCCGGCCTTAGACATTGTTTTCGGATAAGCTCATAATGAAAGTTTAATTCATCAGCCGAAAGACGAAATTTATGTTCACGGGAATCATCGAGGAGCTCGGCCGGATCGCCGCGCTCGAAAAACACGCCGCCGGCGCGAAGATCAGGATCGGCGCGCGGCTCGTCACCGAAGGCACGCACGAGGGCGATTCGATCGCCGTCAACGGCGTCTGCCTGACGGCGCTCGACGTCCGGCCGGATTCGTTCACGGCCGACGTCTCGCAGGAAACGCTCGACCGCTCGACGCTCGGGCGTCTGAAAACCGGCGCGCGCGTCAACCTCGAACGCGCCGTCACGCCGGCGACGCGTTTGGGCGGCCACATCGTGCAGGGTCACGTCGACGCCCGCGGAAAATTTCTCGCGGCCGTGCCGGGCGGCGATTTCTGGACCGTGCGGGTCGCGTTTCCGCGCGAGATCGGACAGTATCTCGTCTACAAGGGCTCGGTTGCCGTCGAGGGCATCTCGCTGACGATCGCTAATCTCGGTGCGGACCATTTCGAGATCGCCGTGATCCCGAAAACCTGGCAATTGACGAATCTGTCGACGCTCGGGACGGGCGACGAGGTCAATCTCGAAGCCGACGTGATCGCCAAATACGTCGAGCGCATCCTGCTCTACGGCCGCGCGCCCGAAGAATCGATCACGATCGAAAAGCTCGCCAAACTCGGGTTCGTCAAATAGCGGGCGAGCGGCGTTTTTCCTTATTTTCCCTTCGGCTTGACGAGCCGCAGGTTCCAGGTGATCTTCGTGCGCCCGTCGGGCAGCGTCTGCGAGCCCGCGAGCGTGCTGCGGTTCGACGGGTTCGTCTTGCCGGCCGCCTCGAAGCTCGTCGCTTCGAGCCGCCCCTCGGGCATCGAAATCGCGTTGTCGGCGGGCGCGGGCGGCGTCTCGTCGCAGCCCGACGCGGTCCGCTTCGTCTCGAATTTTCCGTAGAGCGGGCCGGCCGCCGCGTTGACCTTGATCGTATAACTGCCGTCGTCGTCGATCGAGATGAAGACCGGCATCGTGCCGGTGCCCTGACCGAGCTGCGTCGTCGTCTCGGTATATTCCTCGCTGAAGCCCTTCCAGAACGGGTTGCGGTTCGGCAGCCGGCAGTAGAGCTCGCCGGCGGTGCTCGACTTCTTCGTGTAAATAAATCGCGTGCGGTGCATCACGCGGGCGCTCGTCGCGTTGACCGATTCGCCGTCTTTCGGCGGCAGGAGCGACGCTTTGATCGTGTCCGTCATCGTCGACGTTTCGGTCAGCGTCCGTTTGAGATTGCGCGCGGCCGCGCGCATCGCGCCGGCGTCGGTTTTGGTCTTCGTTTCGTCGATCGTCGAGACGTAATTGACCGTTCCCGCCCAGTGCGGTTTGCATTGATCGGCGAGATACGGGCCGAGACTGCGGACGAGGTTCTCGGCCATCTGTTTCGCCGAATTCGCGTCGCCCGATTCGCGGTCGACCGTCCGGTAGGTGCGCGCGTCGAACGCGAACGCCGAGAGCTGTGACGATCCGCCCGCGCCGGGCTGCGATTTGACCGAAACGACCATCCCCGACCCGAGCAGCTTTCCGATCTCGGCGAGCGTGTCGTTCGAATCGCCGCCCTCGAGCAGCGCGCGCGAGCGCTCGTCCTCGATCGCGTCGCGGAGATCCTGATCGTCCATCGTCTCGACGCACGGTTTTTCGCGTTCGAGCGCCGCTTTGAATTCGTTTCGAAGGTTGGCCGTCGCGTTCTCGCCGCCGGCGCCGGCGGCGGTCGTGTCGTGGATCACGATCGACGACGCTTTCTGGCCCGGCGCGAAGGGCGTCGAGGCGGCGGCCAGCAGCAGGACGACGAGCAGGATGACGATTCGCGGCCCGCCGGCGGCCGGTTCGACTGTTCCGGTTTCCGATGCGTCAATTCCGAGAGCTTTGTTTTTCACTGATTTCCTTCTCCCTGGGGGCGAGCCGGCGGTGAACCGTTCGGGGCGGCGTGTCGACAGCTCAAATATAGCAGACCGCGCGGGAAATGTTTAGTGTCCGGAAACGGCCCGATATGATAAACTTGAGGCGCGAAAAGCCGCCCGGCCGCCGCGCCGGGAGCCGCTTTTCGAATTCGCCGCCCGGTAAACTATGATGAAAAACATATTCGTTTCCGTTCTCGTTCTGACGCTCGCGACGGCCGCGTTTTCGCGGACGATCACGGTCGATTTCGACGCCGTCAAAGGCCCGACCGACCGCTTTTATAATCTGACGGTCGGGGCCGGCCGCGCCGCCGAGGGCCTGCGCGCCGACTGGCAGCGCGATCTCGCCGTCGTCCGGCAGGAATGCGGTTTCCGCTATCTCCGCTTTCACGGCCTGCTCCACGACGAACTCGGCGTCTACCGCGAGGATAAGGCGGGCCGCGCCGTCTATAATTTCCAGTATATCGACGCCGTCTACGACGCGATCCTGCGCACCGGGATGAAGCCCTTCGTCGAGCTCGGGTTTATGCCCGACGCGCTCAAGAGCAACGACAAAACGATCTTCTGGTGGAAGGGCAACATCGCGCCGCCGAAGGATTACGACAAGTGGTCGCGGCTCGTCGAGGCGCTCGTCCGCCACTGGACCGCGCGCTACGGCGAAGCCGAGGTGAAGACGTGGTATTTCGAGATCTGGAACGAGCCGAATCTCGACTTTTTCTTCACCGGCACGCAGGCCGACTATTTCCGGCTCTTCGAGACGACCGCCCGCGCCGTCAAGCGCGTCTCGCCCGACTACCGCGTCGGCGGTCCGGCGACGGCGGGCCGCGCGTGGATCAAAGAGACGATCGATTTCGCCTCGAAAAACAAGGTTCCGCTCGACTTCATCACGACGCACGACTACGGCGTCGAGGGCCGCGGCTTCGACGAGAACGGTTCGCAGAAGCTCTTTCTCGATACGCGGCCGGGCGCGATCATCGACGGCGTCCGCGACGTCCGCGCGCAAATCAAGGCGTCGGCGATGCCCGCGCTGCCGCTGCATTACACCGAGTGGAGCACGTCCTATTCGCAGGTCGATCCGGTTCACGATTCGTATCTCTCGGCGGCCTACATCGTCTCGCGGCTCAAGGGCGCCGAGGGCTTCGCCGATTCGATGTCCTACTGGACCTTTACCGACATCTTCGAGGAAGGCGGCCCGGTGCCGAACGCTTTTCACGGCGGTTTCGGGCTGATCAACTTTCAGGGCCTCCGCAAGCCGTCGTTCTACGCGTATCAATTCCTGAACCGGCTCGGCGACGAAGAGCTCGTCGCGAGCGATCCGTCGAGCACGGCGACGCGCAGCAGGAACGGCGCGCAGGTTTTGTTGTGGAACTACACGCCGCCGTCGACGACCGAGAGCGATCAGGTCTATTTCAAAAAGGATCAGCCGACGCGCGACGCCGGGCGGGTCGCGGTCGAGGTTCGTCATCTGCCGCCGGGCGAATACCGCCTGAAGGTCTACCGCGTCGGCTACGGCGTCAACGACGTCTACACCGATTACCTGAAAATGGGCGCGCCGCCGACGCTGACGCGCGAGCAGGTCAGGGCGCTCGCCGACCGCAACGACGGCCGGCCGATCCGGACGCTCGAACTGCGGATCAGGCCGAAACAGACTTTCGCCGAGACGCTCGATCTGCGCGAAAACGACGTCTATCTCCTGACGATCGAGAAAAAATGATCTCCGCGGCTCGGCGCCTCCGCGTCTTTGCGGAAACGAAACGCAAGGGCGCGGAGCCGCGAACGCCCGCCGCAGTTGCCGGCCGGGCCGATGAAAGGCGAAAATAAAAGGATGATCGAGATTATCGAAGCCGAAAGCCCCGAACAGATCGAAACGGCGCGCGCGCTTTTTCGCGAGTATGAAGCGTGGTTCGGGATGAACCTCTGTTTTCAGAACTTCGACGAGGAAGTCGCCGGCCTGCCGGGCAAATACGCGCGGCCCGACGGCCGTCTGTACCTCGCGCTCGCCGACGGCCGGCCGGCCGGCTGCATCGCTTTGCGACGGCTCGAAGACGGCATCTGCGAGATGAAGCGGCTTTACGTCCGCGACGAATTTCGCGGCCGCGGGCTCGGCGTCGCGCTGATCGAGCAGATCCTCGCCGACGCCCGCGCGCTCGGCTGCCGGAAGATGCGGCTCGACACCTTCCCGGCGAAGATGGGCAAAGCCGTCGGCCTCTACGAACATTACGGCTTTTACCCGATTCCCGCCTACTATCACAACCCTTACGGCGAAACGCTCTATCTCGAAAAGGATCTGACGACGGATTTCGATTGAATGTCCGGCGGATCGTCATCAGGCCGGACACGTTCGCGGCAGCCCGAAAGCGGACTGGAGCGCCGGCCGTCCCGTTCATCAGCGGCGCGAAAGCGGACTGGAGCGCAACCGTCCCGGTTGCCATGAGCGCGCCAGCGCGAACAAGCGTTTCGCCTTATTCGATATTCTAAGCCGGTGAAGCGTTTGACACCGCTGGCGCGGCGTTGGCAACCGGGGACGGTTGCGCTCCAGTCCGCCGCCGCGTTTTCGGCAAACGAGTTTCCGGCGCACCGGTCGTTCGATGCGCGATGCTGACAGACAGTCGCACTTCAGCTCTAAAACCGCCCGAAACCGGGCGCGGCGGTTTGTTCGACGTGCGGGCCGACGACCGCGACCTGATCGGTGCCCGGAATATATTTGACGTGGACGATGCCGCCGGGCTGGTACGACGAGAGTTCGAAGATCGAGAGCGTTTTCTGCGTCTGCGCGACGAACGGCGGCGAGCTTTGGGGATGAACCTGGAGCGTGAACCGGACGACCGGCCGCCGGTTGATCCGCGTGCCGGTGTCGGCGAGCGCCACGATCTGCGCGCGGGCGTCCTGTCCGGTCGCGAGCACGCGCCGGTTCGCGAGGCCGGCGACGACGAGCGAGCCGATCAGGAAAAAGAACGCCCCGACGAACATCGCCATGAACAGGAAGAACGAGACGCCCATAATGACCGAGGCCGATGACGAAGGGCCGCCGAGATTTCCTCTTCCCACCCGCAGCGGCCCGGTGATCATCACGATCGCGAACGGAATCCACATCAGGCCGAAACAGAGCCAGCCCAGTTTTTTCATCAATAATGACAGTTTCATAATTGTTTCACGAATAAAAAATATCCAATAGATCCAATAACTTGACTGCCCGGTGTCCGGTTTTTTGCGGATCGCAAAAGTTTCGAGTTCCGCCTTCAGGCGGCTTTCGTTTCAAATGGAAATAAATTCGAAATGAAACGAAGGCCGCCTGAAGGCGGAACTCGGAACGATCGCGCGAAACGAAATGCCGCCTGAAGGCGGAACTCAAAACGCTCAGCGCATCGCTTTGCGCGGCATTTTCTCGTCCATCATCGCGGTCTGGTAGACGAAGGCGGCCATAATCGTCGCGGCCTGCTTCATATCGTCCGGCTGAATGCGGTCGTAGACGTCCTGGTTCGAGTGGTGCGTCCGCGTGTCGTACTCGATCTCGTCCTGGATGAACTGGAAGCCCGGCAGACCGATCCGGTCGAACGAGAGATGGTCCGTGCCGCCGGTGTTCTGCATCGTCAGCGTCGTCGCGCCGAGATCGGCGAACGGCGCGAGCCACGCGCGGAAGATCGGCCAGACCTCGGAGTTGCCCTGCGTGTAAACGCCGCGAATCTTGCCGGTCCCGTTGTCGAGATTGTAATAGGCCGAGAGCTTATCGTAATCGGCGCCCTTTTTCAGTTCGGGCTTCGGCGCGTTCGGCTGCGGGATGCCGAAGATGTTCGGGCCGCCGATCATCTCGCCGAAATGCTGTTTGACGTAATTCGACGAGCCGAAAAGGCCCTGTTCCTCGCCCGACCAGAGCGCGACGCGGATCGTCCGGCGCGGTTTGAGACCCAACGTCTGAATGATCCGCGCGGCCTCCATCGCGACCGCGACGCCGGCCGCGTTGTCGGTCGCGCCGGTGCCCGAATGCCACGAGTCCATATGTCCGCCGAGCATCACCAGCTCTTCCTTGAGGGTCGGGTCGGTGCCCGGAATCTCGGCGACCGTATTGTAGGCCATCGTGTCTTCGTCGTGATACTGGACGGCGAGATCGACCGTCATCTGGACCTTTTCGCCGGCCTGGATCATCCGCACCAGCCGGTTGTAGTCTTCGGTCGCGACCGTCATCTGCGGAACCATCTTCGATTCGGCCTCTTTATCCCACGGCTGGAGCCGTTTCTGCGTGAAGAAATCCATCGGATTGGCCGGGACGTCGGCCGCGACCGAGGCGGCCGAGACGAAGATCGTCCCGCCGGAGCCGTTGCCGCTGTTGTCGACGACCAGCGCCGCACCCTCTTCGATCAAAAACTTGGTCCGCTTGATGCCGTTCATAAATCTTTCGAGCCGCGACTGCATCGCCGCCATATTCGGCTGGCCGCCGGTCGGCCGCTGGACGCTCGCCGGGTCGGGCGCGTTGGCCATCGCGAGCAGCTCCTTGTCGCCGAGCCGCGTGCCGTAGCCGTCGAAATCGGCCTTGATCTCGCGGACGTCCGACATCAGGACGATCTTGCCCTTGAGCTGGCCCTTGTATTTCGCGTAGTCGGCCTCGGTCTTCGCGTCGAACAGGACGACGTCCGACGTCACGACCGTCGAGGGCGGCGGGGTCGGCGCGTCCATTTTACTCTTTTTGCCCTTCGGATCGGGCGCGGGCGCGGGCGGCGCGACCGCGATGCCCGGCGACCACGCTTTCGGGTAGGCGATCAGCGGGAACGAGTAGGGCGCGCTGACCTGCGCGGAAAAGCGTTTGAGCTCCCAGCCGCGGCCGAACGGGCCCCACGATTCGAGATGCGCGTTCTGCATTCCCCATTTCGTCATCTGGTCGCGCGTCCATTCGTTGGCGCGCTTCATATTCGGCGAGTTGGTCAGCCGTCCGCCGATGACGTTCGTCAGGTAGGAGAGCGTCTCCATCACCTGCGAGTTCTTCATCCCTTCTTCCTTGATCTTGTCGATCGTTTCCTTCGGAGCCTGATAAACCGCCCCGCCGCGCGCGAGCGCCGCCGTCGGCAGCACGAACGCCGCCAGCAACAACGCGCTGATAAATTTGCGTCTGAACATTTCTAAATGGTTTCTCCTGAATTTTAAGAATTGAAAATATCTTGAAAAGATTTACCCTTACAGACGGAACCCGCGCCGGAAAAGTTTCACTTATTCGCCGCCCGCCGCCGTTTTTTCGCGCGCGCCCGATTTTTCGCGGGCCCGGTTCAGTTTTTCCGCCGCGCCAGCCAGTTTTCGAATTCGGCGCTCGCTTCGAACTCGCGCGCGAGCGCGAGGTGCGTTTCCGAAAAGGCCGCGACGGTGATCGTCAGCACCCGTTCGCCGTCGAACCGGACGATCTTCGCGTAACCCGGCGCGAGCGCGACGCATCTTTCGCCGGTAATCTTCCCGTCCGGCCCGAAAACCCGCCCGCGCTCGACGATCCGCTCGCCGCGCCGCCCGCAGCGGCCGCCGACCGAAACGCCGCGCGCGGGATCCGCCCGCTCGTCATCGATCCGGATATTGCCGATCTCGCCGCACCCCGGACAATCGTCCATAAAAACCGCCGGACTGCCCGCCGACTTGAAGTTGTTCCCGAAAATCCGCACAAACCGCGGCCCCGTCGCCGCCAGAATCCCGAGCCAGCAGGTCAACCCCCCGATCGCCGCATAAACCATTAAACGTCTCATCCCGTTCTCCCTCCCGCCGAAGCCGTCCCGACCCCGCCGCCCTCCTTAGACACCAACCGCCCCGCTCCGGTTCCCTCCGGCCGCGATTTTTAAACTAGTTGCCATAACGTTCTAACTCCTTGCCATAACGTTCTAACTCCTTGCCATAACGTTCTAACTGCTTGCCATAACGTTCTGACTCCTTGCCATAACGATATAACTCCTTGCCTTAACGATATAACTCCTTGCCTTAACGTTCTAACTCGTAGCCATAGCGATATAACTGCTTGCCGAAGCGTTCTAACTCATTGCCAAAGCGTTCTAACTCATTGCCAAAGCGTTCTGACTCATTGCCAAAGCGTTCTAACTCATTGCCATAACGATATAACTCGCTGCCCAAGCGTTCTGACTCGATTATCGGGAAAACAGCCGTTGGCGATCAGGCCGTCGCCCGTGTTCACGGGCTCTGAATCCTGTCGTACTCCGTCCGTGGGCTGCCGCCCGCGGCTTTATGCTGTCGCCATCTCCGATGGCTTAAATCGGATGATTTTTCAAATCGTTTTGTCAATAACGATAATAGAACGCGGATGACGCGGATGACGCGGATCACCGCGGATCTTTTCTTTAATTCTCTGCTTTAACCCATAAAATAATCCGCGTAAATCCGCGTCATCCGCGTCATCCGCGTTCTATTTTTTTCCGCCTGCATCGCTTTAAACTCATTCCGTCTTTGCCGTCCGGCGGGACTCCCCGTTTTTCGAGGGTGGTCCGAATCGGGAATCTATAAATGTTTCTCGAACACGCCGGCCGCGGCCGCTTCAGAGTTTCAGAGATCACCGGTTAACGGGATGTTCGCCGCCTGAAAATTTTTTTCAGGCTATGACAGTTTTCGCCCGGCAATCTCGTTTATATTATTAGAAGTCGAAAATCAGGACTGTTTTACTATGAGATATTTACTGACTGCACTTGTTTTATTTTTCTGTTTCGGCCCGGCGGCGGCCGCAACTTTGACGGTGACGAAGCTCGCCGACACGAACGACGGCGTGTGCGACGCCGACTGCTCTTTAAGAGAAGCGATCGCGGCGGCCAACTCTTCGGCCGCCGACGACACGATCGTTTTCGACGCGGCCGTTTTCGCCGGCTCGCAGAAGATCACGCTCGCTTCGGCGCTCGGCCAGCTTTCCGTCGCCGGCGCGAGCGGCACGCTCGCGATCAACGGGCCCGGCGCGACGCGGCTCGCGATTTCCGGCGGCAATCTGGTCCGCGTCTTCAACGTCGCGGCGGGCGCGAACCTTTCGCTCGACCGGCTGACGGTCACCGAAGGCAAAGTGACGGGCAGCGGGAACGGCGGCGGGATCCTCAACTCCGGCACGCTGACCGTCACGCGCTCGACGGTCTCGGCCAATTCCTCCGATTTTCTGGGCGGCGGGATCTCCAACTCCGGCGCGGCGGCGCGGCTGACCGTCGCCGGCAGCACGATCTCCGGCAATACCGCTTCCGGCCTCGGCGTGAACGGCGGCGGCATTTACAACAGCGCCGGCACGCTGCTCGTGACCAACAGCACGATCTCGAACAACACCGCCGCGGCCGCCGGCAGCAACGCCGCGGGCGGCGGCCTTTACATCAACGGTCCCGGCACCGTAACGAACAGCGCGATCTTCGGCAACACGGTGATCGGCGGCGACTCCGGAAACGGACAGGGGGGCGGCGTCTTCATCGTGGGCGGGACCTCGAACCTGGCGAACACGACGATTTCCGGCAATTTCGCGTCGAGCACCGTCTTCTACGGGCTCGGCGGCGGCATATCAGTTCCCGCCGGCACGCTCAACATCACGAACTGCACGGTGACGGGCAACTCGACCGCCGGCAATGTGATCAACAGCGGCGGCGGAATATACGCCGTCGGCCCCGTCAATATCAGAAACACGATCGTCGCCGGCAACTCCAACAACTCGGTGCCGGCGTCCAACGGCCCCGACGTCAGGCTTTCGTTCGTTTCGCTCGGCGGCAACCTGATCGGCAAGACGGACGGCTCGACGTCATTCACACAGCCGACCGACCGCACCGGCACGGCCGCCGCGCCGCTCGACCCGCGGCTCGGCCCGCTCGGACTCTACGGCGGTCTGACGATGACGTTTCCGCTGCTCGCCGGCTCTCAGGCCATCGACAACGGCAATTCCTGCGTCGCCGATCTGAGCTGCGCGGCGAACAATCCGGCGGTCGCGCTCGCTTCCGACCAGCGCGGCGCGGCGCGCGTCGGCGCGGTCGACATCGGCGCGTTCGAAGCGAACAACACGCTCAACGGCGGCGCTTTCCGCGGCCGGCTGCCGGACGCGCTCCTCAATCAAAGCTATTCGCAGACGCTGATCCCCGACGCGACCGGCACGACCGTCTGCCTGACAAGCGGCGCGCTCCCGGCGGGCATCTCCGGCGTCGCGCCGTGCCTGACCGGGCTGCCAAAGCAGGACGCCGCCGACTTCGCGCCGGCCGCGCCGGTGACGCTCGCCGGCACGCCGACCGTCACCGGCAATTACAATTTCACCGTGCAGGTCACGCAGGGCGGCAACACGACGCAGATCAATTACCTGCTCCCCGTCACGCTCGTCCCGACGGCCGCCGCGGTCGACGTCGGCGGCCGCGTCGCGACCAACACCGGCCGCGCCGTCGCCAACGCGACCGTGACGCTGACGAAAGCAAACGGCGAAACGCTTTCGGTGAGGACGAACAGCTTCGGCTATTACAAGTTCGCCGGGATCGAAAGCGGCCAGACGGTAATCCTGACCGTCCGCGCCAAGGGCCTCGAATTCGCGCCGCAGCTCGCCAGCCTGACCGACACGCTCGCCGATCTCGACCTGACGGCGCTTTAAAGGAACGCCGTCATAATGTTCTGCTCCACTAAAACCACTAAATTTCTTTAGTGGTTTTAGTGTTTTTAGCGGATCGTTTAAACGCTCATTTTTCCAACAAGCTTAAAGGAAGGGCGTCGAAGATCCTTATTCGGAACGTTTTCGAAAGGAAATCGAACGGACGGCCTTGTATTCATTGCTTCTGACGCCGTAAGCGCCCTTGACGAGCTCTTTGTAGCGCAGGCCGAGCTCGCAGAGGCTGTCTTCGTCGAAGTAGAACCGCCGGTTGCGGCGGCCGCGGTCGCGTTTGAGGTCGGCCGCCTTGTCGATCGACAGCAGGTGAAGCGACTGCGCGCGTTCGACCGTCGCCCGCAGCTCTCTCGTCGTGACGCCCGCCAGACTGACCGTCGCGTAAACGGGCTGCGCTTCGAGAAAGTCGATCAATTCGAGAAAGGTGTGGATCTTCGCCGCGCTGCTCGTCTGCGAGGCCGAGATGTTGCGCGCCGTCGGGTCGAAATGCGGCGAGGCCGGGTTCTGCTCGGCTTTCGGCGTGACGCGCTTGCCGCGCATTTTGCCGACGTAGCCGCGGGCGTCGCGGACGCTTTCGGGATGCGCGCCGCGCCCCGCCAGCTGGCCGACGGCCTGCGCCGCGATGGCGTCGAACTGGTCGATCAGCAGCTGGCGGTCGAGGGCGGCGGTGCGAAAATCCGCGCGGGCGTTGCCGACGGCCGTCTGGAGGGCGTAGGCTTCGTTGTAGGCGCGTTCGAGCGCTTCGAGCGTCAGGTCGTCGGGCGGGCCGAGCCTCGTCTGGTCGAGGTGGACGGCGAGCGCCCGCAGACGGGCGAAGGCTTCGAGCACCTTGGCGAAACCGCTCTCGGAACGGCGTCTGGTTTTCTTTTCGGGGGCGGGCATCGCGACATTGTTTTCGGTGACCGCAGTTGTGTTTTCGATTTGGTTCGTTTTTACATTTTTCATACGTTTTCTAAGCTCCAAATTATTGAAATTCTGTACTGCGTTCGGCTTCGGAAGCGGTGTGCGGGAGACGATCCGGGAGACGAACGAAAATATCGTAGCGGATTTTTATTTAAATTAGTACGTGGGTACCCACAGTACCATACTGTGGGTACCCACAGTACCCCACTGTGGATATCCACAGTATGGGTACTGTGGATATCCACAGTTTTTGCCTCTTTCGAAGCTGTAAGTCGTTTATTGTAAGTTTTTTAAGTTTTGCTAATAAGTTCCCGGCGAGAAAAGAGCGGAGTCGGTTGTCCGTTAGTCCGGTTTTCGGAGGCGAAATTTTTCGGCGATTTCGAAGGCGTCGGCGACCGCTCGACGGCGGCCCGACGAGCGGCTCGAAAAAGGGCCGTCCGAAGGTTGGCGGCAAACCCGTTTCGGACGGGTTTCCAATGACCGAATCGGACAAAAAAACTCCCCGCAAGGAGGGGAGTTTCGGGGGAAGGTCGAAGTTCTCTCCATCTCCGCGCCTCTGCCGGAAAACCGTCAACGCGGCTGTCCGCCGCGCCGGGGCGGCCGAAGGCGTGCGATGGCGTTCTGAACGTCTCATAATGTAATTTATAGTTAGTGACAAAACTTGTTGGAAAAACCGGCGATTCCGGTCGCGTGCGCTTTTTTGATCTTCCGCTAAACACACTAAACACACTAAATTTCTTTCGTGTTTTTAGTGTGTTTAGTGGATCGATTAAAAACCGTTCGCGGGTTTAACGTTCATTATTCCAACAGGTTTTGTCACTAACTATAATTTACAATTAACCAACGGACATCATTTTATGACGAGATCTTTACGGCCTTTTGTCGACAGCGGCCGCTACCCGACGCGCGGCGGTAACAGCGTTCGGCCGTGGATCGACGGCGAACCGGCCTTTCGCCGCATCTGTCAGGCGATCGAGGCGGCGCGGCACGGCGTTTGGGCGACGATCACCTTTATGTGGCCCTCTTTTCGGATGCCCGACGGACGCGGCGCGCCGCTCGACGTGCTCGAAAGCGCCGCCCGCCGGGGAATCGACGTGCGCCTTATCTGCTGGCGGCCGGACGAGGAAACGGCCGGTCTCCGAACCAATGCCTTCTGGGGATCGGCCGATCATTTCAAGATGCTCGCCCGGCATTATCCGTCCGTCAAGATTCGCTGGGACAGAGCGGCGCCCGGCTACTGCCAGCATCAAAAAAGCTGGCTCATCGACGCGGATCTCGACACGGCGGCGGCTTTCGTCGGCGGCATCAATCTCAACCCGCATTCGCTGGTGATGCCCGGTCACCGGGGCGAAGGCCATAACCACGACGTCTATGTCGAGCTGGCCGGGCCGGCCGTGGCCGACGTCCAGCATAACTTTGTGCAAAGGTGGAACGGGGCGAGCGAGCGCGCCGCCGTCGACGGACGCTGGGGAACGGGAAGCGAGGTCGATCTCGCTTTTCCGATCCGGACGCCGCCCGTGCAGGGGACGGCCGACGTGCAGATTCAGCGCACGATCCATCCGGGCAGTTACTTCGACTGCGCCGCCGGTGAGCAGACGAATCTCGATCAATACTGCGCGGCGATTCGCGCGGCGCGCCGCACGATCTATCTCGAAAACCAGTATCTGGAAGTGCCGGAGATCGTCGCCGCGCTCGACGCCGCGCTCGCGCGCGGGGTCGCGGTCGTCCTGTTGCTGCCGGCCGTGCCGCAGCTCGCGGCGGCGGCCGAGATAACGGCCGCGCGCCGGACGTTTCTCGCCGAACGCGCCCGGCTCGCCGGCTCCGACAACTTCACGCTGTGCGGCCTTGCCGGCGTGGCCGACGACGGCGCGCGCCGGCCCGTCTACGTCCACGCCAAGCTGATGCTCGTCGACGACGAATGGGCGACCGTCGGCTCGTGCAATCTGCATCACTACTCTTTGTTCGGCAACGCCGAGCTCAACGCGGCCTTTCACGATCCGGCGAGCGTGCGGGCCCTGCGCGTCGAGCTGTTCCGGGAACATCTGGCGGCGGACACGTCGGCGCTCGACGATGCGGCGGCCCTGCGCCTGTTTCGCCGGATCGCCGAAGAGAACACGGAACGTCACGCCCGCGGCGATCCCCACTGGCAGGGACTGGCCTTTCGCCTCGATCTGACGACCTACGGGCAGCGGCCGCAATTTTGAAACCGATCTTAATTGAAAAAGCCGGACGAAACGGCGAAATATCTGCCGGTTTGATTTTTGCTTTCGAATATCTTTGCGACTTTGCGCTCTGGCGTTAAACCTCCGAGATTCAACGCGGAAACTTCCGAATAGAGACTTGAGTTTTAACGCAAAGGCGCGGAGGCGCGGAGAATGAATGCGGATTGCCGGGCGAATCGCGGCGGGCTTTATTCGAGAGAGCCCAGTTCCGGCTGCATCAGCCAGCCGAGGGCCTGGATCTCGTCGCGGAAGAGGTGGAATTTGACGCCGCCCTCGATCTCGAAGATGATCTCGAACTGGCGTCCGAAGCCGAAATTGACGGTCGAATCGACGAGCCCGGCGATCTTGGTCGCGGGATTTTTCCGGCAGAAATTCAGGAGCACCTGGACGGAGTCGCGGATCAGGTTCGAATCGCTGACGCTCAGATCCAGAAGACGGTTGTCGAAGAGGATCGGCATCCCGTCGGTCCATTCGGGCAGCGCCGAAATCTCGTTGAACATTCGCTGCTGATCGTCGACGAGCAGCCGCTCGCAGGTCGTGACCCGCAGGTAAACGTCTTTTTTCTTGATCAATTTATTGATGATCCACTTCATAGTCCCGCCGTCCGTCCGCCGGTCAACGGCAGACTCGAAAAGCTCGCGATTCCGGTCGGGGGGAATCGACGTCGTCGATTAAAGAGCTGCGAGAAGCAATTAACCGGTCAAAACATTATCAATTAACCGGGAAATAATCAAGAAAAATCCGGCCGGCCGGAAAGCCGCCGTTCCGGGCAATTGCCGCGGGCCGACTTTCTTCGAAAAATAAATGCGAATTATTCTAAACGGTTTTGCTGCCGATGATGATCTCCGACAGCCGGCATCCGATATTGGCCATCATCTGCCGGTCGCGCTGCATTTCGGGTTCGTCCCTGATCCAGGCCAGCGTCGCTTCGAGGACTTTCGCCGCGCCTTCGTGGGGCGGTTTGACGATCCGGTAATGCGACCATTTCCAGTCGCGCCGGACGCTGACCAGTCCGGCCCTTTTCAAATAAGCCAGATGCCGTGAGATTTTCGGCTGGTTGGTGTCGATCACTTCGGTCAGAAAACAGACGCAGATTTCCTCATTGCCGATCAGATTGAGAAGCCGGAGCCGCGTTCGGTCGGCCAGCGCGGCAAAAAACAATTCCATATCGAAAGGCTTTTCCTTGCTCATCACGAAAATATTATAACACATCTCAAATATGTCTTGACATATCCGACAAACGGGATTACGATGATCCTGTCAGATACGTTTTTGCGTATATGAAGTTTAGGAAGTTATTTTGTACGGTAGGCTGTCAGCCTGCCGCCGCG